>NZ_BOMN01000085.1 GCF_016862215.1 Winogradskya humida | reverse complement strand
GGCCAGCCCACGATGCCCGGCCAGCCCACAATGCCCGGCCAGCCCACAATGCCCGGCCAGCCCACAATGCCCGGCCAGCCCACAATGCCCGGCCAATGCCCGGCAGGCCCACGCGCCCAACCAACGGCCCCGGCCAACCCACGCACCACGCCACTGCCCGACAAGCCCACGCGCCCAACCAACGGCCAGGCCTTGCCCACCCGCTCAGTGCAGGTGGTCGATGGCGACCTTGCCGAAGGCTTCGCCTGAGTTGAGCCGGGCGAAGGCCTCCCCCACGGCCGTGAACCCGTACGTCGAGTCGATGACCGGGCGGACGTTGTGGTCGACGAGGAAGTCCATCAGGGAGGCGAGCTCGGCCGCTGTGCCCATCGTGCTGCCGAGGATCTCGAGCTGCATCATGAAGACTCGGCGCAGGTCGATCTTGGGGAATGGGCCGCCGGTGGCACCGCACACCACGATGCGGGCGCCCGGCGCCGAGCATTTCAGCGAGTGCTCGAAGGTGGGTGCGCCGACGGACTCGATGACGACGCCGACTCGTTCGGGGAGGCGGGCGCCGGGTTCGACGGCTGTGGCGCCCAGGGTGGCGATGCGGTCGCGTTTGGCGGCGTCGCGGCTGGTGGCGTAGACCCGTTTGCCCAGGGCCGCGGCCAGAATCACCGCAGCGGAGGCGACGCCACCACCGGCTCCCTGGACGAGGACCGCGTCGGCGTCGGCGACTCGGCCACGGGCAGTGAGCATGTGCCAGGCCGTGAGCCAGGCGGTGGGGAGGCAAGCGGCGTCGAGGAAGGAGATGCCGGCCGGTTTGGGCACGAGGTTGGCGGCCGGGACGGCGACCCGCTCGGCCAGGGTGCCGGGGTGGCGCTCGGAGAGCAGGCTGAAGCCGCGGGGGTCCGAGGGGTCCTCGACGACCGAGTGCAGGACGACCTCGTTGCCGTCGGGGTCCACTCCGGAGGCGTCGCAGCCGAGGATCATCGGGAGGCGGTCGGCGGGGAGGCCGACGCCGCGCAGGGACCAGAGCTCGTGGTGGTTGAGCGTGCTGGCCCGCACGTCGACGGTCACCCAGCCCGCGGGCGGTGCCGGCTCGGGCTGGTCGCCCACGGTGAGGGCGGCGAGCGGTTCGTCCGGCTTCGTGGCACTGGCATAGGCGGCGCGCATGCCAGGAACGCTAGTGACCGCCCCTGACATGCGCCACCCACCACGCACCGCCTGTGGATAACCCGTCAGCCAGAAACGGAAGCCCCGGAGAGTGCAGCCCCAGAAGGCGCAGGCGAAACGGGAGCGACAGGAGCGGGCAGGAACCGAGCCACCCCGTCCCGCTCAGCAGCCCGGGCCACCGCCGCAGCCACCGCCGGAGCCACCCGCGGATCGAGCGCGGAAGGCACGATCAGATCAGCCCGCAGCTCGTCCGACACGATCTGCGCGATCGCCTCGGCCGCCGCGACCTTCATCCGGCTGGTGATCGTGGTGGCCCGCGAGTCCAGCGCGCCCCGGAAGATCCCCGGGAACGCCAGCACGTTGTTGATCTGGTTGGCGAAGTCACTGCGCCCGGTGGCGACGATGGCCGCGTACTTGTGGGCGATTGCCGGTGCGACCTCGGGCGTCGGGTTGGCCAGGGCGAAGATCACGGCCTCCGGGGCCATGCCGCTCAGCGCACTCTCGGGGATGGTCCCGCCGGAAACCCCGATGAGCACATCAGCTCCGATCAACGCTTCGCCAATTCCGCCCGTACGCCCGGAGTAGTTGGTCTGTGCCGCAAGCGCAGCCTTCACCGGGCTGAGCCCCGCCCGCTCACCGTGGATGATCCCCTGCGAGTCGCACACGATGATGTTGGCGCCGTGCACGCCCGCCGCGATCAGGGTGTCGGTGATGGCGACGCCCGCCGCGCCGGCCCCGCTGATGACCACCCGCAGGTCAGCGAAGCGCCGCCCGAGCAGAGCGACCGCGTTCCGCAGCGCGGCGAGCACCACGATGGCGGTCCCGTGCTGGTCGTCGTGGAAGACGGGGATGTCGAGGGCCTCGTCGAGGCGGCGTTCGATCTCGAAGCAGCGGGGCGCGCTGATGTCCTCGAGGTTGATCCCGCCGAAGGACGGGCCGAGCGCCTTGACCACGGCGATGATGCCTTCGACGTCCTGGGTGTCGAGGCAGATCGGGACAGCGTCGACGCCGCCGAACTGCTTGAACAGCACCGCTTTGCCCTCCATGACCGGCATCGCGGCCTTGGGGCCGATGTTGCCGAGCCCGAGCACCGCGGAGCCGTCGGTGACCACCGCGACGGTGTTGCCGATCCAGGTGTAGTCGTGGGCGAGCGACGGGGAGGCGGCGATCGCCGAGCAGACCCGCGCGACTCCGGGGGTGTAGGCGAGCGACAGGTCGTCACGGCTGGCCAGCGGCACGGTCGCGGCGATCGCCATCTTGCCCTGCTTGTGCAGGTCGAAGACGGGGTCTGCGGCCAGGGCAGGGTCGAGCTCGAAACTGAACAGGGACACGGGGACTCCAGACACGCATCGGTCACGTCGATAGCCAGCCGCCAAGATGCGCGAGTCTGCGCCGGACGGCGTGCGATGCGGGGGTCACCCGGTATTTCAACCGCAAGACTTCGGTGTGCTGCGGTATCCGGACCTTAACCCAGTTTGCCGGGCTTGGGCCAGTAACGAAACGCCACTCGTCCGATGACATCTGCCACGCCGTACGCCCGGGAGTCGTCGGTCACGAATTCGTTGTCCCCCTGCACCCACCAGCCGCCGTCCTGCGCCCGGACCGCGCGTTTCACGACCAGCAGCCCGGGCCGGCTGCGGAAGCGGGCCACGACGACGTCCCGCTCGCGTACGCGCTGCGTGCGACGCACGACCAGGGCATCTCCGGTGCGCAGGGTAGGCGCCATCGACGGACCCTGCACCAGTACGGCGAAAAGCGGTAGTTGCAACCTCATGGCATCAATCCCGGCCGGAGTGTGGGAACAGGTGTAAGGGGTAGTGTCAGGGTCGGATCATCGCTAACTCATGGAGGGGTCCTGATGCGACTTCCGCAATTCTTCACACCGCGCACTGTGGCCAGCGCGCACTGCGACCTGCCCTGTGGGGTCTACGACCCCGCGCAGGCCCGCATCGAGGCGGAGTCGGTGAAGGCCATCGCCGAGAAGTACCAGGCGAACACCGACCCCGAGTTCCGCACCCGCGCCATCCTGATCAAGGAGCAGCGCGCCGAGCTCGTCAAGCACCACCTGTGGGTGCTGTGGACGGACTACTTCAAGGCTCCGCACTTCGAGAAGTACCCGCAGCTCAACCAGCTGTTCAACGAGGCCACCAAGCTCGCGGGCGCCAGTGGCGTCAAGGGCTCGCTCGACCCGGCCGTCGGCGACCAGCTGCTGGGCAAGATCGAAGAGATCTCCAAGATCTTCTGGGAGACCAAGCAGGCGTGAGTCTCACGACCATCCGGCCGGCGCATCGCGATGATGTGCCGGCCGTTGTGGCCATGGTCCACGAGCTCGCCGCGTTCGAGCGTGAGCCGCAGGCCTGCCACCTCACCGAGAAACAGCTCGAGAGCGCCCTCTTCGGCCCGCAGCCCGCGCTCTTCGCGCATGTCGCGGTGGGCGAGGACAACACTCCTTACGGCATGGCGCTGTGGTTCCTCAACTTCTCCACCTGGGAAGGCGAGCACGGCATCTACCTCGAGGATCTATATGTACGCCCGCAGCACCGCAGCACAGGAGCAGGCGCCGCCCTCGTAGCGGAACTGGCCCGCATCTGTGTCGAGCGCGGCTACCAGAGGATGGACTGGGTCATGCTCGACTGGAACCCGGCAGCCTCGTTCTACGCGCAGCTCGGCGCGGAGCCCAGCCGGAATTGGGTGCCCTATCGGCTGACCGGTTCCGCCCTCGGCCGACTCGCCGAGCGGGCCTCGGCCGTAAGGCGCTAGAGTCTCGACCATCGGGAGGATGGGGCTCGTGACTCAGCTGGATACAACGCATCCGGGGCCGGCGTTCGGCGACGACGTCGTCCTGCTCACGGTGCCCGCCGACGGTGGCTATCTCGGCGTGCTGCGCACCGCCACGGCCGGCCTCGCGGCCCGCCTGCATTTCGCGCTCGACGAGATCGAGGATCTCCGCATCGCGGTCGACGAGGCGTGCGCCATGCTCCTCGCCATCGCGACCCGTGACGCCGAGCTGGAGTGCCGCTTCACCGTCACGGAGGACGCGCTCTCCGTCGAGGTCACGGTCTCCACGGTGAAGGGCGCCAAGCTGCCCTCGGAGTCGTCGTTCGCCTGGAAGGTACTCACCGCACTCACCACGTCGGCCGAGGCCGAAGCGACCGGCCGCCACGCAACGATCCGCCTGCTCACCCGCCGCACCGAGCTCTAGCCCGCCGAGCTGAGGCGAAAGCCCGCGCTCTCAAAGCGAAGCCGCGAAAGCCACGGAAGCCGCGGAAACCAGCAGCTCAGAGACCGTTGGCCGCGGCGATGTAGTCGAGATGCCGGCGACTGGCCCCGACAGCACCCGCGGAATCCCGGTTCCGCACGCAGGCGAGCAGCTCACGATGGTCGGTGTCGATCCGCTCCCAGTAGCCCTCCGGCAGCGCCTCGACCACTTCCTCGCCGTAGGTGACGTGATAGAGCGGCCGCGTGACCAGCTCGAACAGCGGATTGTTGGTAGCCGACGCCATCACCGAGTGAAAAGCCGCATGCGCGCTGAGCATCGTCGTCAGCTCGTCCAGATGCGGGTCGAAGAGCGTGCCCCGCATCTCGGTGAGCTGAGCATCCGACCTCCGCTCGGCGGCCAGCCCGGCAGCGGGCACTTCGAGGGCGCGTCGCAGCTCGAGCAGGTCGGCGAAACCGATCTCGGCGGAGTTGGTGAGCAGGGTGAGCCCGGTGGATAGTGCCTCGGAGAGCTGTTCGGCGTCAGGATGCGCGACGAAGCTACCGCCCGTGACGCCGCGGGTGGTGACGATCAGGTGCTGGCTGGCGAGCAGACGGAGCGCTTCGCGGACGGTGCTGCGGCTGACCCCGGAGCGGACGCACAGCTCGGGTTCGGGTGGCAGTCGCTCGCCGGGTTGCAGCCGTCCGGACGTGATCTCCAGGCGCAGTTCGTCCGCGAGGAGCTGGTATGCCGGTGGGCGTACCGTCGATCCTGGCACTGCCCTCACCCCCTTGTGATCCGGCTCTCAGGGTAGGCCTTCCGGCAAGGGCGGGCAGCGTTGTCAGTCGAGACCAAGTGCCTTGTTGGTCGGCGGGAGTACGCACAGCAGCCCCACAAGGGCACTGATGGCCATCAACAGGACACCGAGCCAGACCGGTCCGACGTTGAGCAGAAAGCCGCCGGTGGCGAGGATGAAGAGCTGGATGACGACCGCGGGCCCGCGCGCCCGGCCGGCCCGGCGGGCCAGGGCACGGGCGACGAGATAGACCGCACCCGCGCCGAGGGCGGCGAAGACCGTGAGAGAGATCGCAACCCCGAGGGCATCCGGCGCCGCGGTCAGGTCCAGATATATGAGGTACGCGGTAAGCGCCGCCAACGCCGTGGCCTGCGCAAACAGCAGGCGAACCGCCCACAGCAAAGTCACGGGGGAAGCTACGTCAGCAGGGGTCACCGCTGTACGATACCGGCCAGCTCGCGGCGCTTCTGCGAGGTACAGTGCCGCCCATGCGAGCGTTACTGGTGGTGAACCCCAAGGCCACCACGACCACCGAGCGCAGCCGGGACGTGCTGGTCCGGGCGCTTGGCAGCCAGATCGACCTGTCGGTGGAGTACACCCTGAAGCGCGGGCACGCCGCGGCGCTGGCCCGCGAGGCCGCGGAGACCGGGGTGGATCTCGTGGTTTCGCTGGGCGGTGACGGGACGGTCAACGAGGTTGTCAACGGCCTGATGACCGCCGCGCCGGGTCTGGCGTCGCAGGGCACCTCGCCCGCGTTCCGATTGCCGGCGCTCGCGGTGGTGCCGGGCGGTTCCACCAATGTCTTCGCGCGGGCGCTGGGGTTGCCGCGGGACTGGGTCGAGGGCACCGGCGTGATCCTGGACGGGCTCCGCTCGGGACGGCACCGGGTGATCGGTCTCGGCCGCGCCGACGATCGCTACTTCACTTTCACCGCCGGGATGGGGCTCGACGCCGCCGTGACACGCCGGGTCGAACAGGCGCGGTTGCGCGGGCGTACGTCCACTCCGGCCCTTTATCTTCGTTCAGTCGTGGGTCAGGTGTTTTCGGGCGAAGACCGTAAGGCGCCACCGCTCTCGATCGAGCGCCCGGGTGAAGAACCAGAGGTCGGACTCGGCACCGTCATCATCCAGAACACAGCGCCTTGGACCTATGTGGGCGATCGTCCGATCAACCCCAATCCCCAGGCGTCCTTCGACCGGGGGCTTGACCTCCTGGCACTTCGCAGCCTAGGTGTGGCTAGCACAACACGCACAGTGACACAGATGGCATCCCGCAACGCCGACCCGCATGGGAAAAATGTGCTGCGCCTGCACGACCAGGCGGAGTTCACCGTAGTCGCCAGCAGGCCCCAATCGTTCCAGCTCGACGGGGACTACCTGGGTGAACGCCAGAAGGTGCACTTTCTGTCCGTTCCCGAGGCGCTGCGTGTGATCTGCTGAAGTCTGGGTACGCCGTTCGATGCACCCTTACGATCCGTCACAAAATCCCGGCCAAAAGCTCGGCAAAGCGGTCGGCACCGTACTACATTGATGGGAGCGTTCTTCCGCCGGTGTCGGGAAGTCCCCCGAAACCGGACAAAGGGGTCGTGAGCTAGCTCACCCGCCGGGAGAAAGTCCCAGCGCTACCCTTGACATCACGGGAGTTCGTGAAAGCATTCACAAGCGATATGAAGTAACCGGATGCCGCTCGCCCGCGTTCCTTATCAAGAAGGCGCTGAACGGCTTCCCGAACAAAAAGCTTGCTCACGCACTGGTGACCGGACGTTCGCTGTCCGTCTGTCATCACGCTGATGCAGATAAAAAGTATTAGTAGTTAGTAGTTAGTCCGCACCATTTCGTTACCCCATCCGAAACAAGGAGTGTTGCCGCCATGGACTGGCGCCACGATGCGATCTGCCGCGACGAGGACCCTGAGCTGTTCTTCCCGATCGGGACGTCCGGCCCCGCGCTCCTGCAGGTTGAGCAGGCCAAGGCCGTGTGCCGCCGGTGCCCCGTGACCGAGTCCTGCCTGCAGTGGGCACTCGAGTCCGGTCAGGACGCCGGCGTATGGGGCGGTATGAGCGAGGACGAGCGCCGCGCGGTCAAGCGCCGTGGCGGTCTGCGAATCACAGCTCCTATCGCCTGAACAATCCCTCACAGCATTCGCGCCCCGGGCCCTAGATCGGTGCCGGGGCGTTGTGCTGTCCGCTATCGATCTCCTGTTAACGCCCGATTACGGCGCGCGATGATCGCGGCAGCACTCGCACCCATTGATCACACACAGCTTGAATGAGATCACCGAGCACCCATCGGTGCCACGAAATGATCTCGAAATCAACGTCAACGTTGACACCATTGGTCGCTGAGTGCCCACGCTCCGTTGTGGACGGTCATAGCCCGAGAAGGCGTGACACACCGAACTCGAAGCGCTCATCGAAGGAATCGGCGAGAAGCGTGGACGCGACCCGCCGCAGCGCCGGCCGCTCCCCCAGATCGATGTCACCTTCGAAGCGTTCCGGCAACGACTGCTCCTCCTGCGTAAGCCCGAGCGCGAGATAGATGAGGCTCCAGCAGGTCCACGCCGCCTCCCGCGCGGGCAGGCCGGCATCGAGCAGCGCGTCCACCAGAGCCTCGGCCAGGTCCAGCGTCGCCGGCTCGGCCGCGTATGTCCCGGCCACCACCGCCGCGCCGTCGCGATGCGCCAGCAGGGCACCCCGGTAGCGCCGCACGATCTCCGCCGCCCGCTCCCGCCCCGGCGCAGGCAGCCCGTCGAGCGACGCACCGCCGATGATGGCGTCGGCCATCAACTCCTCCAGCCGGGCCCGCGACTTCGCGTGCCACTGGACCGTGTTCATCCGTACGCCCAGCCGCTCGGCGATCGTGCGCATCGACACTGCCGCGGCACCTCGCTCGTCCAGGATCTCGAGCGCGGTCCACACCACATCCACTTGACTCTTGGTCACTGACCTAGTCTACTAGTTCTACGTTTATTGGTCAGTGACCAAGGAGGCTTCATGGGCGACGTCCTCATCGTCGGTGCCGGGCCGACCGGGCTGTGGCTCGCCGCCGAGCTGAGACTGGGCGGGGCGAGTGTCACCGTCCTGGAAGCCCGCCAGGAAAGAGACCCGCACTCGAAGGCGCTCACGATCCACCCGCGCACGATCGAGCTGCTCGACTGCCGGGGGCTTCTGGAGCCGTTTCTCGCCGCGGGCCTGCGGATCCCGAGCGGCCACTTCGGCGGGCTGCCGGACCGGATGGACTTCTCGGTGCTCGACACGCCGTTCCCGTTCACGCTCGCGGTGCTCCAGGCGCGCACCGAAGAGTTACTGGAAGCCCACGCGATCGCCCAGGGCGCGACCGTCCGCCGGGGTTGCGCGGTCACGGGGCTCACCGCCACCGGAGTGGAGCTGGAGGACGGCGAGGTCGTCGAGGCGCGTTACGTCGTCGGATGTGACGGCACACGCAGCACCGTGCGCACCGCGGCCGGCATCGACTTCCCGGGCACCGACGCCACGACATGGGGCTGGCTCGGCGATGTCGTGCTCGACTCGCCACCAGCACCCGGGCAGGCGAACATCTCCGGGCCGGACGGTGGGCTCATGATCGTGCCGCTGCCCGGTGGCATCCATCGGCTCGTCGGCTCGGACCCCGGCTCGGACCGGCCCGGGACGCTGACCTTCGAGGAGTTCCGCGACGCCGTCTCCCGGATCGCCGGCACCGACTTCGGGATGCGGGACCCGGTGTGGCTCTCGCGGTTCGGCAACGCGACACGGCAGGCCACGGCTTACAGGAAAGGGAGGGTTCTGCTTGCCGGGGATGCCGCGCACATGCACTTCCCGGCCGGCGGGGTCGGGATGAACGTCGGGATCCAGGACGCGCACAACCTCGGGTGGAAGCTCGCCGCGGTCTGCGCCGGGCAGGCGGACGACACGCTGCTCGACACGTACCACGAGGAGCGGCATCCGGTCGGCGCCGAGCTGCTCCGGCATACGAGGGCGCAGACCGCGCTGCTCACGGCGTATTCAGCGGAGGGGCTGGCTTTGCGGCAGGTGCTCAGCGGTCTGATCGCGACCGCGCCCGACATGTCCCGGGAGCTGGCCGAGCGGCTGTCAGGGTTGAGCGTTGCCTACCCGACCGGCCGCCGGGTCGCCGATCACCGGCTCCCCGACGGCAGCACGCTGTTCCACCGGCTCCGGGGCGGCGGGCACGTCAGGACGGAACGAGGACTCGTGCGTCCGGACGGGCACCTCGCAGCAGAGCAGCCGTGACCCGGGAGGCGACCAGCGAAACGAGCGCGGGCGTGTCCGTGAGCGGCTCGGCGACCACCTGGACACCGGCCTCGCGTGCGGAGGCGACCGTCGCGTCCCAGAGCAGGCCGGGGGCGAGGAAGTAGGAAGCGAGCCCGATCCGTTCGTGGCCCGCGGCCCGGAGAGCACGCACGGCGTCACCCGAAAGGGGTGGGGCGGCCGAGGCGTAGGCCACCCGGCACGGCAGCCCCAGACGCGCGCTGAGAGCCGCTGCCGACTGCTCCACAGTCACCCGGGCGCCGGCATCACGTGTGCCGGCTGCGGCGAGCACCAGCGCGTCGAGGTCGCCGACCGCGTTCAGCGGCGTCACGAGCCCGTCGAGGTCGCCGACCGCGTCCAGTGGGGTCACGAGCCCGTCGAGGTCGCCGACCGCGTCCAGCCGGGTCACGAGCCCGTCGAGGAGCAGGTCGGGGACAGCCCCGCTGACCGGGCCCAGGACGTCGGCGAGCTCTACGTCGAGGCGGACGCCCGCGGCTCGGGCCGCGCTGATCTCCCCCGGCACGTCGACGCGCCCGTGGTAGGCGGCGGTCAGCAACAGCGGGACCAGCACCGCCCGCCGGTGCCCCTCGTCGTCGAACGACGCGAGCACCTGGCGGGGGCGGGGGCCGTTGTGGTCGAGATACGAGGCGCGGACATCCCATTCGGGGTGCCGGGCGCCGACCGCTCTGGTCAGCGCCTCGGTCGCCTGGGCGGCACGGGGGTCACGACTCCCGTGCGCGACCAGGACGACCGCTAGACGTGGAGGCCGCATTCGGTCTTCTCGAACATCGCCCAGCGGCCGGCGCGCGGGTCCTCGCCGGCCTTGGTGCGGCGGGTGCACGGCCAGCAGCCGATGGAGCCGTAGCCCTTCTTGAAGAGCTCGTTGACCGGGACGTTCCAGCGGGCGATGTAGGTGTCGACGTCGCTCTGGGTCCAGGCCGCGATGGGGTTGACCTTGACCTTGCCCTTTTTCTGGTCGAACGCGACGACCGGGGTGTTCGCCCGGGTCGGGGACTCGTCGCGGCGCAGGCCGGTGGCCCAGGAGTCGTAGTCGGACAGGGCGCGCTCGAGGGGCTCGACCTTGCGGATGAAGCAGCACTCGTCGGGGCTGCGGGCGAACAGGCGGGGGCCGAACTCGCCGTCCTGCTGGCCGACGGTCATCCGGGGGCGGATCGAGCGGACGTTGACGTCCATGGTCCGGGCCACGATGTCGCGGACCCTGAGTGTCTCGGGGAAGTGCAGGCCGGTGTCGAGGAAGACCACGTCGACGCCGGGGGCGGCCCGGGAGAACAGGTGGGCGACGACGGCGTCGGCCATCGAGCTGGTCACGCAGAAGCGCTCGCCGAACGTCGACGCGGCCCAGCGTGCGATCTCCTCGGCGGGGGCGTCCTTCAGCAGCTCGGCGCCCTCGAGGGCCAGCGCTTCGAGCTCAGCGCGTGAGCGGCGGGCCGGGTCGGCGGGGGTGGCAGGAGCCCCCAGGTTTATCAGGCCGAGATTGGCTGCGGTCACCACGGTCATCGGTTCACTCCCTTGGAAAGCAGCCCGTTGAACTTGACGGTGAACACGCGGGTGCAGGCATGGCACTCCCACGCTCCGTGCGAGGCCTCGTTCGGGTAAAGATCTTCTTCGCCGCAGTAGGGGCAGTAGAGCGGGGTGCTCCGGGCGTCGCTCATTTCAGCAACTCCTCGTCGGCGCGGACGACCCAGTCGGCGAAGGACTCGCCCGGGGTGCGCCCGTCCAGATAGCGAAGGGCGAGGCGCTCGACGTACGCCGGGAGCTCCTCCGCGGTTGCCTTGAGGCCCCGCAGTTTGCGGCCGAAGCCGGCGGTCTGACCCTGCGCCATGCCGAGCCCGCCGCCGAGGTGGACCTGGAAGCCCTCCACCTGCTCGCCGTGGGGGTTCATGACGAGCATGCCCTTGAGCCCGATGTCGGCGACCTGGGTGCGGGCGCAGGCGTTGGGGCAGCCGTTGATGTGGATGGAGATGTCGGTGTCGAAGTCCCGCAGGCGCTCCTCGAGCCGGGCCACCAGCTCCTCGCCCCGGGCCTTGGTCTCGACGATGGCGAGCTTGCAGTACTCGATGCCGGTGCAGGCCATCGTGCCTCGGCGCCAGGCCGAGGGGCGGGCCTCCAGCCCGATCTCGCGCAGCCCGGAGACGATCGGTTCCACCTGGTCGTCGGCGACGTCAAGAACGAGCAGCTTCTGGTACGGCGTGAGCCGCACCCGATCCGACCCGTGCGCCTGCGCGAGGTCGGCCACCTTGCCGAGCTGCGTCCCGGAGGAGCGCCCGACAACCGGGGCGGCACCGATGTAGTTGGCGCCGTCGAGCTGCTTGTGCACGCCGATGTGGTCGATCGGCTTCTCGGGCAGCTCGGCCGAGGGCCCGTCGAGCAGCGTGCGGCCGAGGTATTCCTTCTCGAGCACCTCGCGGAACTTCGTGATGCCCCAGTCGGCGATCAGGAACTTGAGCCGGGCACGGGTGCGCAGGCGGCGGTATCCGTAGTCGCGGTAGACGCCGACGACGGCCTCCCAGACGTCCGGGATCTCGTTCAGCGGGACCCACACGCCGACCCGCTCGGCGAGACGCGGGTTGGTGGACAGCCCGCCGCCGACCCAGAGGTCGAAGCCGGGGCCGTACTCGGGGTGGTCGACACCGAGGAACGCGATGTCCTGGACCTGGTACGGCGTGTCCGCCAGCCAGGAGATCGACGTCTTGAACTTCCGCGGCAGGTTGGAGTAGCGCGGGTCGCCGATGTAGCGCTCGAGGATCGTGTCGATCGCCGCTGTCGGGTCGATGACCTCGTCGGTCGACACTCCCGCGACCGGGCTGCCGAGCACGATGCGCGGGCAGTCGCCGCAGGCCTCGGTGGTCTCCAGGCCGACCGCTTCGAGCCGCCGCCAGATCTCCGGCATGTCCTCGACGCGGATCCAGTGCAGCTGGATGTTCTGCCGGTCGGTGAGGTCGGCGGTGTCGCGGCCGAACTCCTTGGAGATGTCCGCGATGACCCGCAGCTGCGCGACGGTGAGCGAACCGCCGTCGATGCGGATGCGGAGCATGAAGAACTCGTCTTCCAGCTCGTGCGGCTCGAGCACGGCCGTGCGGCCGCCGTCGATGCCCGCCTTGCGCTGGGTGTAGAGCCCCCACCAGCGGAAACGGCCGCGCAGGTCCTGCGGGTCGATGCCGGCGAACCCGGTGTGGGCGTAGATGTTCTCGATGCGGGCGCGAACGTTGAGCGGGTTGTCGTCCTTCTTGATCCGCTCGTTGGGGTTCAGCGGCTCGCGGTGTCCGAGCGCCCACTGACCCTCGCCACGCGCCTTGCGAGGGCGGGCGGCCGGGGTTGCGGGGGCGTTGCTGGGCGCCATGTCGGCGATCCTCCGGAGACTCGTGGGCGCGGCTCGACGCTCACGGCGGGTCTCAGGACTTCGGTGTCAGGAGAAAGCCGGGCGTCTTGCGCACCCGGACATAGAAGTCGGGCGGCGTCAGGAACCCGGACACATCGCGCTGCGGACACGGCCGTAATCCACGTGGCGGCGGGCCACGAAGCGGCGGTCAACTGCAGCGGTCATGTCCGCAAGCCTCTCACGCGGAGGCATTCTGGGCCAGAGGGGTCCAGATTTCGGGAGTGTGTCAGGTAACACCTGTCACAAGTGTTCACTCGCACGAACCCTCCACGGGGGCGCCGATTCACCCGGCCGGGCTACAACCGCTCGGTGATCGCCCCCATCGAGCCCAAGATCGAATCTTCGTCCCGATTTGCCTGGTGGCCGCGGGTCATCCCATGGCTGATTCCCGCTCTGGCCATGTTGATCATCGGCCGGATCGGGTGGGTCGAGCCGGCGCTCGGCTGGGACGAGCACGCGACCTGGTCGGCGGCGATGCGTACGCCGGCCCAGCTCATCGACTTCGCGGGTCACATGGACGGCGTCATCTCGCCGTACTACCTGTTCATGCACTACTGGACGAGCGTGTTCGGCGACTCGCTGGGCTGGTTCCGGCTGCCCTCCCTGCTGGCGGTCGCGATCGGCGTCGGGCTGGTCGGCGAGCTCGGACGGCGGCTCTTCACCCCCGGCGTCGGGCTCGTGGGCGGGCTCATCGTCGCGCTCGTCCCGCAGATGTCGCGTTACGCGCAGGACGCTCGGGCGTACGGCTTCTCGTTCCTGTTCGCGATCCTCAGCACGCTGCTGCTCTACGTGGCGCTGAGCAGGCCGTCCTGGTGGCGGTGGATCGCGTACGGCGCGGCGCTCACCCTGCTCGGCTACACCCACATGCTGGGGCTGCTGGTACTCAGCGGGCATGTGGTGGCGGTCGCCGTACGCTGGTCCGCCGACCACGACCGCAGGCTGCTCATCCGCTGGCCGGTCGTCGTGGCGGCCGCGATCGCGCTGGTCTCCCCGCTGATCCGGCTGGGCCTGACCCAGCGCGGCACCCAGCTCGAGTGGGTCCCCGAGATGGACCTGCACCAGGTCCTGATCGCGCCGGGCGTCATCTTCGGCGAACGGGTGGTCGGCCTGCTGGTCATCGGTCTGGCCCTCGCGGCACGGTGGGAGCGCCCCAAGCTGCTCGGTGAACTTGCCGCGCTGGCCGTCCTCCCGCCGGTCGTGCTGATCACCGTCTCGTTCTTCACGTCGTCGTTGTGGGTCCCCCGCTACGTCCTCTACGTGATCGCGCCGCTGGCCCTGCTCGCCGCGGTGGCACTGCGCGGCCTGCCCTGGCGCTCGCTCACCGCCGTGCTCCTGATCGCCGCGGTCGGCTTCGAGTTCCAGCAGAGCGTCCGCGACGACCGCTCGCACGGCGGCATGGACTTCCGGGTCGCGGCGGGCATCGTCGAGAAGCACCAGCAGCCCGGCGACGCGATCGTCTACGGCCGGATCAGCACCTGGTCCGTACGCTCCGGCCTCGACTACGAGATGCGCGACGAGAAGATCAAGCCCAAGGACGTCATGCTGCGCCGTACGGCAGCCGAGGTCGGCCAGCTCGACGCGGTCGAATGCCCCGACGTGACCTGCTTCGACAACCAGCGCGTCTGGTACGTCGGCGCACGCCAGGGCGGCGATGCCCTGTCCAACCTGGGCCCACAGCTGAAGGCGAAGTTCACCGCCGAGTACAAGCGCACCGGCTACTGGGTGATCCCGCTCGGCACAATCGCACTATTCGAGCGCCGCACAGGCTGACCTGTAACGGTGGTGGTGTGGTCACCCGTGCCGGTCTGCGCCCTTTGCTGTGCTGGCTGCTGCCCACGGTCCTGACGGGATTCGCGGTCTCCTATCAAGCGTCGAGGCCCGAGTTGTGGCGCGACGAGCTGGCCACTTGGAGTGCGGCCCGGCGACCGGTGTCCGAGATCGTCGCGCTGGGTCAGCACATCGACGCCGCCTCGGTGCCGTACTACGTGGTGGTCCACTTCTCGATGGGCCTGCTCGGCGACTCGCCGTTGGCGTTGCGGCTGCCGTCCCTGGTCGCCATGACCGCCACGGCGCTGGTCACCGCGTTGCTGGCCCGGCGCCTGCTGGGCCCGGGGCCCGCGCTGCTCGCCGGCCTGCTGGTCGCGGCGATGCCCGTCGTCTCCCGGTACGCGCAGGAGGCCCGCGGGTACGCGTTCGCCGCGCTGTTCGCCACCCTGGCCACGCTGCTGCTCGTCAAGGCGGTGGAGCAGGGGCGATGGTGGCGCTGGTGTGCGTACGGAACATGCGTTGTCCTGCTTGGTCTTGCGCATGTGATCGCCCTGCTGATCCTCGCCGGGCATCTGGTGATCGCCCGGCGCCGCCTGGTCGCCTGGATTCCGACCGCGGCAGTCGCGGTGGCAGCGCTCACGCCGCTTCTGCTGCTCGGCCTCGATCAGCGTGGCAAGCAGCTCGACTGGCTGCATCGCGCCACGCCCACGACGCTGGCGAACATCCCGGACTACCTGTTTCTCTCCGGCATCATCGGCGGCGCGATCCTGGCCCTGGCAGCGGTCGGCGGCAGTCCGCTCCTGCTGACCGCGGTGCTTCCGATCCTCGGCTTGTACGCGATAGACCAGCTGGTCACGCCCATGTTCGTACCGCGTTACCTGCTCTTCGTGGTCCCACTGCTCTGCGCGCTCGCAGCCCACGGCCTGTCCCGCGTCAGCCTCCCGCTCGCCCTCGTGGCCGTGCTCGTGCTCGCCCTGATCGGCCTCCCGAAACAGGCGGAGATCCGCCGCGAGCACAGCGGCGTCGACTACCGGGCCGCCGCCACCCTGCTCCGCGCCCATGCCCAACCCGGAGACGCCATCGTGTACGCCGACCGCGCCGGCTGGCAGCTCCCCGACACCGCCATGCACTACTACAACGGCGACAACCTGCCCCGCGACCTGCTGCTCGCCGCCACGGCAGAACAGAACAACTCGCTGTGGCCGACCGAGTGCCCCGACCCGGCACCCTGCCTCGCCCCCGCTACCCGCCTCTGGACCCTGAGCCCCGACAGCCTCACCACCGGCCGCAGGGCGAGCCCCACGGACCAGCTCACAAGCGCCGAGCAGGCCCTGCTCACCAGCGCCTTCGAGGAAACGGCGCGCTACCGCGTACCCGGAATCACACTGGCCCTCTTCACCCGCCGTTAGCGTTTGCCCAGCGGGACGACGAGGACGGCCTCGGTGCCGCCGCCTGCCCTGTTACGCAGCTCGATGGTCCCGCGCAGCTCGCCCGTGGCCAGGGCGCGCACGATCTGCAGCCCCAGCCGCTGGCTCGACTCGGCGTGGAACTCCGGGGGCAGGCCCTTGCCGTTGTCGGCGACCGTGACGTGCAGTTGCTTGCGGAAGCGGTGTGCCGACACCACGACCTCGCCGACCGGCTCCGGCGGGGTCAGCGAGAGCGGCGGCAGCTCCTCCGAGTCGTCCGGGGCGGGGAAGCCGTGCTCGACCGCGTTGATCAGCAGCTCGTTGAGGACCATCACCAGCGAGGTCGCGATCTCCGCGGGCAGCACGCCGAACGTGCCCTCGCGGCGCATCTTGACGGTGATCTCGGTGGCGGCGACCTCGGCCGCGGCTGAGGCGACCCGGTCGACGATGCCGTCGAACTCGACCGCCTCGTCGCTCGACATCGAGAGGGTCTCGTGGACCAGGGCGATCGACGCGACCCTACGCACCGATTCCTGCAGGGCCATTCTGGCCTCGGGGGCGTTCACCCGGCGGGCCTGCAGGCGCAGCAGCGCCGCCACCGTCTGCAGGTTGTTCTTGACCCGATGGTGGATCTCCCTGATCGTCGCGTCCTTGGTCATCAGGGCGCGGTCCCGGCGGCGGACCTCGGTGACGTCGCGGACCAGCACCAGCGCGCCGATGGGCACGCCCGCGGGCATCAACGGCAGGGCCCGCATCAGCACGGTCGCGCCGCGCGCCTCGACCTCTTTGCGCGGCGGCGCTTCGCCCCGTAGGGAGGTCAGGATCCGCTCGGCCGCGTCGGTGCCTTCCAGCGGGTCGGCGGCCAGGCGGCTCGAGAGCACCGACAATTCCTCACCCACGAGGTGGGCATTGAAACCGAGCCGACGGTACGCCGACTGCGCGTTCGGGCTCGCGTAGGTGACCTTGCCGACCGCGTCGAGGCGGATCAGACCGTCGCCGACGCGGGGCGCCGAGGTGGTCTCGCCGGTGTGCCGGGGCGGCGGGAACGTCCCGTCGGAGACCATCTGGGCGAGGTCGTCGGCGGTGGTGAGGTAGTTGAGCTCCAGCTGGCTGGGCGTACGCGCGGTGGAGAGGTTGGTGTCCCGCCCGATCACGCCGATGATCTCGACGTTCTCGTCGTCGCCGCGCAGCCGGACCGGGATGGCCTCGTGCCGTGCGGGGGTGTCGCCGTACCAGACCGGGTCGCCCTCGCGCCAGATGCGGCCCTGCGCGAACGCGATGTCCAGGTGCGCCACCTCCGGCCCGCCGACGATCTTGCCGACCTGATCGTCCTGGTACGCCGTCGGCGCCGTGGTGGGGCGCACCTGGGCGACGCAGAGGAAGGAGCGGGGCCGGCCCGGCTCGCCCCGGACCGGCACCCAGAGCAGCAGGTCGGCGAAGGACAGGTCGGAGAGCAGCTGCCAGTCGCCGGCGAGCCGGGTGAGGTGATCGATGTCGGCCGGGCCGAGGCCGGTGTGCTCTTCAGCGAGATCGCGCAGCGTGGACACGGACCAAGACTGCCACGCCGACATTTCTCAGAGGGTCGCGGTGACCTTCTTCAGACCGCGGGGTGCGTCGGGGTCCTCGCCACGGGCCAGCGCGAGCGAGAGCGCGAGCTTCTGCAGCGGCAGGATGTCCAGCAACGGCGCATAGCGCTCGTCCACCTCGGGCACGGCGAGCCGGCCGGAGGCTCCCGCGATGTCGTGGGCACCGATGGTCACGACGTCCGCGCGGCGCTCGCCGAGACGGGTCACCACGTCGGCCATGGAGCTTCCGCCCGGGCCGCTGCCCACGACGGCGAGCACGGGCACGTCGGGGTCGGTCATCGCGAGCGGTCCGTGCAGCAGGTCGGCGCCCGAGAAGGCCAGGGCCGGCAGGTAGGACGTCTCCATCAGCTTGAGGGCGGTCTCACGAGCCGTCGGGTACGCGTACCCGCGCCCGGTCGTCACCAGCCGTGACGCGAACCGGTAACGCTGAGCCAGCTCGTCCGCGCCGTGCTCACCGAGCGTGCGTTCGGCGAGCTCCGGCAGCTTGGCCAGCGCGTCCCGCTCCTCGGCGGCGGGGGTGCCGTCGCCGTTGCGGATTCCCTCGACGAGCAGCAGCAGGGCCAGCAGCTCGGCGGTGTACGTCTTGGTGGCGGCGACCGCACGCTCGTGACCCGCGGCGACGTCGACGGACAGCTCCGCGGTCGTGGCGAGCGTGGAGGCCGGGTTGTTCGTCACGGCGAGGGTCAGCGCGCCGCTCTCGCGGGCCACCTTGAGCACCTCGGTGAGGTCGGGCGAACCGCCGCTCTGGCTGACGCCGACCACGAGGGCGCCGGCGAGGTCGGGCCGCGCACCGTAGAGGGTGATCGCGCTTGGCGAGGCGAGCCCGACCGGGATCCCGAGCCGGATCTCCGTCAGGTAGGCGCCGTAGAGCGCGGCATGGTCGGAGGTGCCCCGGCCGACGAAGACGACGTGCTTGGGGCGGTGCTCGGCGACCTTGGCGGCCACCTCCGCGATCGCCTTGGCGGGCTCCCCCTCCAGCAACCGTGCGTAACCCCCCGGCTGCTCTGCGATGTCAGCAGCCATTCCCTGGCCTCGCTGCGTCACTGTTCCTCCCCATACTGCGCATTGACGCTCATTCGCTGCGCATTCTTGCACTTTTGAGTTTACAGAAGCAACGTTTCGAGCAGGACTGCGCATGGAATCGGGGACTGACAGATCGAGATCCGTCGCCTAGGCTCGCCTGCGGTGGCACGACGTGTGTCACCGAACGCGCGCAGCGCGGCGCGACCGGTAGGCGCGACCAGTTAGGTGCGACCGCAGCTCGCGCGGCAAGGGAAGGCACGGCGATGGACGATGCCCGGCGCTCGGCCGACAGCGACCTCGAGCAGGCCCGCGCGGCGCTCGAGCGTGGCGAGATGCACCACGCCGCCGGTTACCTGGCCGGTGCGATCGCGCACGCCCCGACCCTGCCCGAAACCCATGAGCTGCTCCGTCACCTCGCCGACCGCGCCGACGACGCCCTCGAGCTCTTCCCGATAGAGCAGCATGCCTTCGTCGGCACCGTCGTGGCGCGGGCCCACCTGCTCGCCGCCGCCGGTCACCCCGAGGACGGCCTGTCGCTGCTCGTGGCGGCCAGCGGCCACACCCCCGGTGCCGACTGGGCCGGCGTGCCCTGGGTCAGCGACCCCGACCTCGCCGAGCGCCTCGAGCCGGGCCTGCTCGCGCGCACGGTCATGCAGCTGTGCACCGCGATCGGCGACCCCGCGCCCGAGTCCAGCCGCCCCGCCCTGCAGCCCTACCTCACCCTCGTCAGCCGCGCGATCGAGGCGAACCCCGAACACGCGATGCTGCTCGGCGCCGGCTCAGCGCTGGCCCGTCGGCTCGGGGAGGCGACCCAGGCGGTGGAGTGGGCACTGCGGGGAGCCCGGCTGCGGCCCGCGAAGCTTTCCGAGATCTGGCTGGGGTACGCGTACCGCAGCGCCGGCCGCATCCCTGAATCCCTGGCCGCCCTGCGCCGCGCAGTGATGTACGACCCGAGCGACCTGTCCCTCTACGCGGACATCGCGGGCACCCTCGCCGACGCCGACCGCCTCGACGACGCCCTGAGCTGGATCAACCGCGCCCTGTCGATCGACCCGACGTTCGACTGCGCCGTGCACACCGGGCACCGCCTGCGGTACCGCGCCGACGGCGACCTCGCCCACCTGATCCGGCTCGCCGACTTCCAGCGCGACCACCCCGACGACAGCCACGAGCACACCGACCTGGCCGAGTGCTGCGCCGACCAGCCATGGCTGAGCCGGGTGCCGTCCGCGCCCGGGATGCCGGCCGACCCCACCCGCGCGCCCTATCCGGCACCGGGCCCCGGCGCGCCGCCCGGCTACCCCTCGATCGATGCCGTCGAGCGCCTGCACCGGGTCGCGCATCCGCTGTGGCCGAGCCCGCCGGCCGCGTACGACGCCGCCCTGGGTCTGATGCTCGTCGACCCGGATGATCTGCTGGCGCTCATAGCGCTCCCACCGGTGACACCCAGCACCGAGCTGGGCCGGGCGCTCGCCGCCCACGACCCGGCCCTCTGGGACCGTTGCGCGCAGGTCTGGGCGTGCCTGGGGCTGCTGCACCACGGCACGGACGAGCCATGGGCCGAATCCGCCCGCCGCCGCCACCTCGTTGCCCTCGCCACCGGCGGCCTCGACACGATCACCGAAGCGGCGCTCTTCGCGCTGATCACCTACGCCTGGGTCGACCCCTCAGCACGCGAGGACGTGGCCACCCTGGTCACCGCTCGCCTCGAGGACGCCGCGGACACCCCCGGGCTCGCCTGGTCGGTCGCGCACCTGCTGCTGGCAACGCCCGACGTGCCCGCCGCGGCCCGGTCACGGGCCACCGAGCTGGTGCAGGCCGAAGAGGAGCACGCGGTCTCACTCATCCCGCAGCAGCGAACGGGCCGCACCGGGCGGCTCCGTCGCTGGCTGTCCGGGCACTGACCCCGTCAGTCGATAACGGCGATCAGGTCACCCTCCTGCACCACGTCGCCCTCGTTGACGGCCAGCTCCTTGAGCGTGCCGTCGGACTCCGCGAGCACCGGGATCTCCATCTTCATGGACTCCAGGATCACCAGGGTGTCGCCCTCCGCCACCTCGGCACCGGGCGCGACCACGACCTTCCAGACATTGGCCACCATCTCGGCACGGATCTCGTCGGCCATGGTGTTGGTCCCCCTCCGCAGCGCTATCGGTGACTGCATCCAATCATGGCGGCGGGGGCCGGGCATCACGGGCCGTCTAGGATCGTCGGGTTGGTGTGCCAGCAGAGGGAGGCCGATATGGCTAAGAAGTCTCGCAAGAAGAAGGCTCGTAAGAAGAGCGCAGCGAACCACGGCAAGCGTCCCAACAGCTAGACCGTGGCAAAGCAGAGGGCCCGCAGCGTCAACCGCTGCGGGCCCTTCTCACGTCTCGACGCTGCCGTTACGGCAGGTATTCCCGGGTCTCCGACTCGATCACGTACTCGCTGAGCTTGATCTTCAACCGCTCGCGCAGCTCCGCCGGCGCCGTCTCGTCACCGCAGCAGCGGGCGACCAGCGCCTTCACCTCGTGCTCGATGCCGTACTCGCGCAGGCAGTCCGAGCAGTCGTCCAGATGGTCCTGGATCAGGGTCCGTCGATCGTCGCTGCACTCCAGATCGAGGTAGAGGTACACCTCGCTGATCACGACGCTGCAATCGGTCTTCTGGTCGTCGCTCACGTCGCTCACGCCTCCTGTGCGGCGGGAGCGCCGGAGTTACGGGTCACGCCACGGTCGGCGGCGTACTGCTCCAGCATGCCGCGCAGGTTGCGCCGGCCGCGGTGCAGGCGGGACATGACGGTGCCGATGGGCGTACCCATGATGTCGGCGATCTCCTTGTAAGAGAAACCCTCGACATCAGCGAGGTAGACGGCCAGGCGGAATTCCTCGGGCAGCGACTGCAGGGCATCCTTGATGTCGCTGTCGGGCAGCCGGTCCAGCGCCTCGGTCTCGGCCGAGCGCAGACCGCTGGACGTGTGCGACTCGCTCGACGCGAGCTGCCAGTCCGAGATCTCCTCCGTGGGAGCCTGCACCGGCTGGCGCTGCTTCTTACGGTAGGAGTTGATGTACGTGTTGGTCAGAATGCGATACAGCCACGCCTTGAGGTTGGTGCCCTCCTCGAACTGGTGGAACGCGGAGAACGCCTTCAGGAACGTCTCCTGCACCAGATCCTCGGCGTCGGCCGGGTTACGCGTCATCCTCAGGGCAGCCGCGTACAGCTGATCCACGAAGGGCAGCGCGTCACGCTCGAACCGCGCCCGGGCCTCCTCGGTCCGCACGCTGTTGCGCTCGGTCTTGCTAGTCCGCTCTGCTGGCGCCACCCGCACCTCTCCCCTCGACCCCGCCGAGGATACGGGTAGTGCCCCACCAGACGGCTCAAAAACCGCGGGTGTGCTGACACTCACCGATGATGTGGCGGGCGCGAGGGTCGCTGCGGGCCACTCCGGCGAGTGCAGCAACTCCTGCACCCTGCGGGCCTGCAGGCCATTGCGCTCTGCGAATCCGGTTGCGGCTTGCACTTCACGTGCCCCTTCCGACGTTCAGCCTTCCGGGTGGTGTAACGGCGCGGACCCCGTCAACATTCCACGCTCAGCCGGCCGATCCGCACCAACCGTGGCGCCCGAGCCACTCGGCCACCACAGCCACCGTCCCCGGCAGGTCGCGCCGCAGGTCGTGCGTCGCTCCAGGCCGCACGGCTACCTCTACCCGCCCCACTGCGACGGGTACGCCGAAAGCGTCCCGATCACCGTTGACCACCAGGGTCGGGAGGTCGGTAGGGAGTTCACCGGCGCGGCTCTTCTCGGGCTTTCCCGGCGGGTGCAGGGGGAAGGCGAGCGCCAGCACTCCCACGGCGCCGAGCGCGGTGGCCGTACGACAAGCGACCCTCGCCCCGCTCGACCGCCCACCCAGAATGAGCGGCTCACCGGCCTTCTTGATCTCCTCGACAACCGCCGTCCAGGCCTCATCGAGGTGTCCCGCAGGCGCTGGCGCCTTCCGCCCGGCGACCCGGTACGGCTGCGTGACCAGCGCGACTCTCACCTTGCGGGCGACGGCTGCATCGTGGACGGCCGTCAGATCCGGGGCGTCGACATCCCCGCCCGCACCGTGACCCAGAACCAGAAGTGAGGTCGCGTTATCGGGTTCGGTGATCTGCACACGCGCGGGGCCACGTGGAGTAGTTATCTCAAAACTGCGCACAGTTCCTATGTCTACCTGCTTCTCGATCTCCGCGTCCGGACGTCACGACGGCGGCCCATCGAATGATGAACCGCCGTCGTGATTGTCGCGACGCCCGCCCGCCGGTCTCGGGGCGCTACCTCCACCGGCTTCGGACGCTCATGTGCATTTTCGGTCAGCCGGCTTCTCGGTCAGCCCGCTGCAAGGTTGCCTCAGCCGGCTGCCGGCTCCAGCGTGAGCAGGCGGCGATCCTCCTCATCGGGACCATCATCAACAGCATCACCGTTGGCATCGACCCGCTCCCGCCAGGCAACGAGCATCGCCCGGCGCTCCCGGGGCGTGGTGCCACCCCAGACGCCGTGGCAATCGCCGACCTGCAGGGCCCAGGCGAGACAGGCGCCCTGAACGTCACAGGCCCCGCAGAGCGACGTCGCGCCATCGGTAGGCTCATTCGGCGCCGGGAAAAACGTCTCCGGATCGACCGTGCGGCAGGCGCCTCGAGTGCGCCAGGCCTCGTCGGACTGGCGTTCCGCGATAGCTCCCAAGAGCCTCGGATCCCGCCGAGCAATAGCAACTTCATGTGGACGCGGCATACGTGCGCGTGTCATCAGCCCACCTCCCCCGTGGGTACCGGTAGAGCCGTGGCGACAAGGTCCGCACCGTGCCAACCGTCACCACACCGGCGCTGGTTTCTATCGCACGAACCAAGATCAGAACAAGGGGCTTGTCTATCTCGTAACAAACCTTGCTATTTAAAATGCCTGCATATCCCCACGAAACGAACCCCGTCGTCCGACTTTCCGGGAAATTAGACACACCCCAAGTCGATCACGTCACAACCCCCGACGCGCCCCTTGCGGTATCCAGCAACGAGACTCCGCGCATCCCCAGCGGACTCCCACTCCAGCCCGACAAACCTACCGAACCGGACCGCCCCCCGAATTCCACCCCACCCACTGAACCGATCCCCCGGCCCGCCCCGTGTCTCCCACATGTCCCGCCGCATCCCCGACCGCTCGAACCCCCGCCCCGCCCACAGCCGTCGCGCGCTGACACTCCGCCGCCTGGGTGGGCACGGTCTGGGTGAGCACGGTCTGGGTGGGGGCCGCCCGGCTCGACGCGATCTGAGCGGGCACGGCCTGAGCGGGCACGGCCTGAGCGGGCACGGCCTGAGCGGGCACGGCCTGAGCGGGCACGATCTGGACGGGCGCGGCCTGAGCGGGGGACCCCACGCTCAGCGCGATCTGAGTCGACGCAGTCTGGCCCAACGCGATCTGAGCAGGCGCGGACTGGGGCGCTGCGAGCTGGGGCGCTGCGGATTGGGGCGCTGCGGATTGGGTGGGCAGGGTCGAGATGGGCATGGTCTAGTTCAGCGCGTTTTGGGCTGGGGCGGGACCGGTCGGTGCGGGCTGGCCGGAGGCGGGCTGGTCCGGGTCCGGCAGGAGCGAGAGTTGGGTGGGCTCGGATGGGGCGGGCCTGGTCGGTGGGGTCGAGGTGATCAGGTCGGGGTCGTTGTTGCGGACGTTGCCGACGCGGGGGCTGACCGGCCGAACCTCGATTGTTGCCAGGGCGTCATCCGGCATGGGCTGGAGCAGCTCGTCGGGGTCTCCGCCGCCGGCGAGCCAGGTGTCCCAGCGGTGGTGGGGCAGGATCAGGGGCATGCGGTCGTGGACCGTTTTCAACGTTCCCTGGGCGGCCGTTGTCAGGATGCTGCAGGTGAGGGTTTCGCCGTGCCACATCGTCCAGATGCCGGCGAAGGCCAGGACCGAGGAGTCCTGCGGCGTCATGTAGTAGGCCTGGCGTTGCTTGCCGGATCGGACCCATTCGTACCAGCCGTCGGCCGGGATCAGGCACCGGCGGCGCTGGAAGGACGGGGCGAAGGCTTTGGACGTGGCGACCGTTTCGGCTCTGGCGTTGATCATGCGGGCGCCGGCTCGGGGGTCTTTGGCCCAGGGTGGGAGGAAGCCCCAGCGGGCCGTGTCGACGACGCGGGCGGCCTGGCGTTCCGAGACGCGGATCACGGGGACCGGGTCGGTGGGTGCGACGTTCCAGCTCGGCGCGGGCCATTGCGGGGCGGCCTCGGCTGAGGCGGGCTCGCGTGGGTCTTGCCCCTTTTGAGCCATGGTTTCGGCAATGGGGACGGCGTCGAAGAGCTGGCCGAGGTCGGCCTCATTCTTCGTCGTCGCGTATCGCCCGCACATGAGCCCGACAGTACGCCGCACGCCGCACCCCCGCTGACCCGTCCGAGCCGCACCGCGCCGATTTCTTGTCGCACCCGACCGGCACAATGGGGGCCGTGACAGCAGCAGCACGTCCCTGGACAGCACCGGTTGCGACCGGGCCCGTTGTGTCGGCTCTGAGCCTGCCCGGCTCCAAGTCGATGACCGCCCGTGCGCTGGTCCTCAGTGCCCTGGCCACGGGTCCGTCCCGGATCGTCCGGCCGCTGCACGCCCGTGACACCACCCTGATGGCCGCGGCCCTGCGCTCCCTCGGCGCCTCCATCAACACCGCCGGCCCGGCAACGGACCTGCCGGCAGCGCCGGCAGCAGCAGGCGCATCAACCGGCATATCCGCCCACGGCTCAGCAAACGGGAGTGCGGTCTGGACGATTGAGCCGGGGCCTTTGCGGGGGCCGGCCACGGTGGACGTCGGGCTGGCGGGGACGGTGATGCGGTTCGCTCCGCCGGTGGCCGCGCTGGCTGATGGCACGGTGACGTTCGACGGGGATCCGCACGCGCGGAACAGGCCGCTGCGGCCGATCGTGGAGGCGTTGCGGTCGCTCGGGGTGGTGATCGACTCCAAGGGCGGGGGGTTGCCGCTCGTGGTGCGGGGCACCGGGGTCGTGGCTGGCGGCGAGGCCGTGATTGACGCTTCCGGGTCCAGTCAGTTCGTTTCGGGGTTGCTGCTGTCGGCGCCGCGGTTCAGCAAAGGGCTGGTGTTGCGGCATGAGGGGCCGCCGGTTCCGTCGGCGCCTCATCTGCGGATGACGACGCACATGTTGCGGGCGGCCGGGGCGGTCGTTGACGAGAGCGTGCCCGATGTGTGGGTTGTCGAGCACGGTCCGCTGGCCGGGCGGGATTGGGTGATCGAGCCGGATCTGTCGGGGGCGGCGCCGTTCTTCGCCGCGGCGATGGTGACCGGGGGCGCCGTGACGCTGGCCGGGTGGCCGCGGGAGAGCTGGCAGCCGGTCGGGATCCTGGTCGACCTTCTTACCCGGATGGGTGCCGAGGTGAGTCAGGACGATGACGGCCTGACCGTCCGGGGCACGGGGGTGCTGCACGGCATCAGGGCCGATCTGTCGGAGGTCAGCGAGCTGACTCCGGTGATCGCGGCTCTTGCGGCGCTGGCCGACTCTCCTTCCTCTCTTCGGGGGGTGGCGCACATCAGGGGGCATGAGACCGACCGCATCGCCGCGCTGGCCCGGGAGTTGGGCAAGGTGGGTGCCGGGGTGACCGAGTTCCACGACGGGCTGGACATCGCGCCGGGGCCGCTGCGGAGTGCGGTTTTTGAGACTTACGCCGATCATCGGATGGCACATGCCGCGGCTGTGATCGGCCTCGTCGCTGAGGGCGTGGAGCTGAGCGACGTAGCGTGTACCTCCAAGACCCTGCCCGAGTTCCCTGAACTCTGGGCCGGCCTCGTGACAGGGAGCTGAATCTGCCGGCGCGCCAACGGGAGTACGACGAGGACGACGTCCGGGTCCGACCGGGTAGATCGTCACGTCCACGTACGCGAACCCGGCCCAAGCATGAGGACGCGATCGACGGTCTGGTCATCACCGTCGACCGCGGCCGGTACGGCTGTGTGCGTGAGGACGCCGACAGCCAGGACGAGTTGATCACCGCGATGCGGGCCCGGGAGCTGGGCCGCAAGTCCGTGGTTGTCGGCGACCGGGTGGCACTTGTCGGTGACACGACGGGGGCGCCGGGGGCGCTGGCGCGGATCGTGCGGATCTCGGAGCGCACGTCGGTGCTGCGGCGCACGGCGGACGACGACGACACGACTCCCGAGGGTCGCCTCGAACGGGTGGTGGTGGCCAACGCGGACCAGTTGGTGATCGTGAGCGCGCTGGCCGACCCGCCGCCGCGGACCGGTTTCATCGACCGTTGCCTCGTGGCGGCGTACGACGCGGGGATCGAGCCTCTGCTCTGCCTGACCAAGGCGGACCTGGCCGGGCCCGCTCAGGTCCTCGACTACTACGCCGAGCTTGACCTTCCCTATGTGCTGGTGCAGCCGGAGAGCGACCTGGCCGAGCTGCGCGAGCATCTGGCGGACCGCATCTCGGTCATGGTCGGCCACTCCGGGGTCGGCAAGTCCACCCTGGTCAACCGGCTGGTGCCGGATGCGCTGCGGGCCACCGGCGTGGTCAGCGCAATCGGCAAGGGCCGGCACACGTCGACCAGTGCCGTGGCGCTCCGGCTGCCGCGGGTGAAGAAGAAGGGCGACCCGGGCTGGATCGTCGACACCCCGGGCATCCGCAGTTTCGGGCTGGCCCATGTGAGCGCCGACAGCCTGCTGCACGGCTTCCCCGACCTGGTCGAGGGCACCGTGGACTGCCCGCCCAACTGCGGTCACACGACCGCGGATGCCAACTGCGCCCTGGATGCCTGGGTCGCGGCGGGTAAGGCCGACCCGCGCCGGCTCGCGTCGTACCGGCGGCTTCTCAGCAGTCGCGCCGGAGATCTGGATCCCAGAGACCACATCGAGTGAGAGAGAACATGTACGCCGACGACCTCGCCCTGGCCCACCTGCTGGCAGACACCGCTGATTCGATCTCCATGGCCCGGTTCCGCGCCCTGGATCTGCGGGTGGAGTCGAAGCCGGACCTGACCCCGGTGTCGGACGCCGACACCGCGGTTGAGCAGGCGATCCGTGCGACGCTGGCCCGGGCGCGGCCGCGGGACGGCGTGATCGGTGAGGAGTTCGGGAGCTCGACGGCGCCGGCCGGGACGGGCAATCGGCACTGGGTGATCGACCCGATCGACGGGACGAAGAATTTCATCCGGGGGGTGCCGATCTGGGCCACCCTGATCGCGCTGGTGGAGGGCGATCGCCCGGTCGCCGGTCTGGTCTCCGCGCCCGCGCTGGGACGCCGGTGGTGGGGTGCCGACGGGCACGGCGCGTTCGCGGGCAAGCACCAGCGGTCGGCCACGCGGATCTCCGTGTCGGGCGTCAAGGATCTCAGCGACGCCAGTTTCTGCTACTCGAGCCTGGCGGGCTGGGAGGACGCGGACAAGCTCGAGCCGATGCTGGGCATCATGCGCGACACGTGGCGCAGCCGGGCGTTCGGTGACTTCTACGGTTACATGCTGCTCGCCGAGGGGTCGGTGGAGATCATGGTGGAGCCGGAGTTGTCGCTCTGGGATGTGGCGGCGCTGATCCCGATCGTCTCGGAGGCAGGCGGGAAGATCACCGATCTGACCGGGCAGCGCGCGCCGGGCGATGGCAGCACGGTGGGCACAAACGGTCACCTGCACGAGGAGATCTTGGAACGGCTGGGCGGCGGGCAGAACTGGTCTATCCTCGCCGGGTGATCTCCGCGGGCTGGTTCTTCCTGGCAGGGATGATCGCCGCTTACGGGGTGGCGAACCTGTTGCAGTCGATGGCGGCAGCGCGCACGACGGTGCATCACACGTTCGACCCGCAGTTACTGGTCCGGCTGGCCGGTCACCGAACGTATCTGCTGGGCGTGGGCTGCCAGGTGCTCGGGTTCGTGCTCGCCTTCCTGGCCCGCCGGGACCTGCCGCTGTTCCTGGTGCAGGCGAGCGTTGCCGCGGGACTCGGCGTGACGGCGCTGCTGGGCGTACTCATCCTGAAGTGGAGCCTGCCCGTCGCCGAGATCGCGCTGCTCACCCTGCTGCTGGCGGGGATCACCGCTCTGGTTCTGTCGGCGCAGCCGGCTCACTCGCGCCAGCTGGGGACGAGCGCGGTGGTCGGGCTGGGCGTGGCGGTCGCGGTGATCGGTGTGCTCGGTTTCTTCTCGGTACGCCTCCACGGCGCCCTCGGCTCGGTGGTGCTGGGTTCCCTGGCCGGCATCGCGTTCTCGGCGGCGGCCATCGCCGCCCGGCCGCTGGCGAACGAGCACTCCGCCGCCGAGGTCGGGGCCAATCCGCTGCTCTACCTGCTGGTCGTGCACTCGATCATCGGGCAGTTGCTG
The DNA here is from genome assembly GCF_016862215.1 of Winogradskya humida. Lineage (GTDB taxonomy): Bacteria > Actinomycetota > Actinomycetes > Mycobacteriales > Micromonosporaceae > Actinoplanes > Actinoplanes humidus. The sequence continues at coordinate 30,176 of NZ_BOMN01000085.1, read as the reverse complement.
CTGGGCATGGCCATGCAGCGGGGTTCGACCACAGCCGCGGTCGCCGCGATGGACGCCGCCGGTGCTGTGCCGGCCGCGATTGTCGGGTTGTTGCTGCTGGGTGACCGGATCCATCCCGGGCGCGAGTGGCTGGCCGGGCTGGGTTTCGTGGTCACGCTCGCCGCCGTGATCGCGCTCACCCGTTACGCGGAGCCGCAGCACCATCACGCGTCCCGCACCCACGGTGAGTGTGCGCCTCTGCCTACCACCGCGCACTGACCCGTTGCTGTGCATGAGCTATGGGTGACTGGGTAAAGCATCGTCATGGACGCGCTTCACTTATCCGTCGAATGAGACTTTACGGCTGATACTTGCTCCGACCCGGGAAATGCGAGAATCTTCCACGTTATGCACAATGGAGCGATCATGCCGAGCGAGGTCCGACACCAGGTGGACGGCGGGCAGACCTATCCGGTCGTCCGGCTCGCCGGGGTGCTCGACTCCGGGTCCGCCCCCCTCGTGCGTTCCGCGGTCGTCAGCGTGCTCGCAGGCCAGCCCGAAGCGGTCGTGGTCGACGTCCGGGCGCTGACCCTGGGCCATCCCGACGCCGCCGACGTGCTCGAGGAGCTCGCCCGGGAAGCGGCCGACTGGCCGTGTGCCCGCGTGGTGCTCTGTGCGCGGGATGACGCGAAACTGTGGCACCTGCCGTCGTGGCCGACACCGGAGGACGCGTTCGCCGGGCTAGGTGAGCCACATCCGGGCAATTTTCTGAGCCTCGCCCTGGAGCCGGTCATGGGTGCCGCCCGGCGCTCGCGGGAACTGGTCGCCGAGGCGTGCGAGCGCTGGGACCTGCCCGATCTCGCCTCACCGGCCAGCATCGTGGTCACCGAGATGGTCAACAACGTGGTGGCGCACGCGCACACCGACATGACTGTGCTGCTGGGCCGGCACAGCGGGCGGATGACCGTGGCGGTGCGGGACAGGTCCGCCACGATTCCCCGGTTCACGAGGAGTCCGGTGCCCGTCACCTCGTACGGTGGCCGGGGCCTGCTCCTGATCAATTCTGAGGCCGGCGCGTGGGGCAGCTTGCCCCTGCCCGGCGGCAAAGTCGTATGGGCCGCGCTGAAAACGGGCGCCCCGCAAAACGGCTCAAAACCAGGCGAGTAATACCTCGAGCGCAGGCATGGCACCCCGCAACCGTGGGTAACCTCCGGAGCATGCGAGACGACGACTACCCGACCGAGGTCTCCGATCCCGAGGCGTCCGGCCTACCCGACACCGCCGACGACGACTCGAGCGCGTATGACGAGGTCGACAGCGTGCGCTGGGCCGACGGCGCCGACCCGGCAGCACTCGCCGGTGTGGGACCGGGCGGCTCCAACCGCTTCGGCGACACCGCGGAGGAGGCCCGCGAGGGCGAGTCCTTCGACGCCCGGCTGCGCCAGGAGGAACCCGACTTCGGCGCGGAGGACGAGCAGAGCGGTCCGTACGACGAGACCGTCGGCGACTCCGCCCAGCGCCGGCTCGACGCGGATGTCTGGGGTGAGAGCCCGACCTCGGACCCGAAGTCCGCGATCTCGCTCTACGACGACGGCCAGCTCGACGCCGACTCCCCGCGCACGGTGGGCCGCCTGGTGGAGACGGACGAGGGTTACGGCAACGACGACGAGGCCGACAGCATCGCGTACGACGCGGGTGCGGCGGGCGGCGGCGCGAGCGCCGAGGAAGCCGCCATGCACGAGACCAACGCGCCCCGCTACAGCTAGTCGAGCCCCTGCTCGATGGCGTAACGGGTGAGCTCCACGCGATTGTGGAGCTGGAGCTTGCCGAGCGTGTTCTGCACGTGGTTCTGCACGGTCCGGTGGCTGAGGACCAGCCGTTCCGCGATCTGGCGGTACGACAGGCCCTTGGCCACCAGCCGCAGCACCTCGGTCTCCCGCTCGGTCAGCTTGGGTGCCGCGTCGTCGGCGCCGGCGGGTTCGACGGCGAGGCGGCGGAATTCGCCCAGCACCAGGCCCGCCAGCCCGGGTGTGAAGACCGTGTCTCCCGCGGCCGTGCGCTCCACGGCGTCCAGAAACTCCGCCTGCCCCGCGGACTTCAGCAGATATCCCGAGGCCCCGGCCTTCACGGCGTCGAGCACGCTCTGCTGCTCCCCGCTGGCCGAGAGCATCAGGACGCGTACGCCCGGCACCGCGGCCAGCAGCCCGGTGATGACCTCGACCCCCGAGATGTCGGGCAGTTGCAGATCGAGCACCACGACCTCGGGCTTCGCCGCCGCCGCGATCCGGACCGCCTGCCGGCCCTCGCCGATCGTCGCGACGACCTCGTAGCCGGCCGCGGTCAGGTCCCGGGCGACCCCGTCACGCCACATCGGGTGGTCGTCCACCACCATCACTCTGAGTGCTGCCACCGGGACAGCCTATCGAGGCACGGACATCTCCACCTCGGTGCCCTCGCCGGGCGACGAGGTGATGCTGACGGTGCCCCGCAGGTCAGCGATGCGACCGCGGATCGACTGCGCCACACCGAGCCGCCCCTGGGTCTGCGCCTCGTCGAGGCGGTCCGCCGCGATGCCGCAGCCGTCGTCGCGCACACTCACCGTCACCGCCGTGGGCTCGTCCTCGACCAGCACCCACACCTTCGTGCCGGGGTCGCAGTGGCGGTTCACGTTGTCCAGCGCGGCAGCGACCGCGGCCGAGATCTCCGCGGCGACCCCTGCGGGCAGCCGGACCGCTCCGGCCGGTGCCGCTACCGAAACCGTCTCCGACGCGTACGGGTCGAGCAGCGCCATCAGATCCGTCTCGGCATGCTCGTCGACGGGCTCCGCGGCGCGACCGGTCACCAGCGTGCGCAGCGCTGCTTCCTGCTCCCCCGCGAGCCGCGCCAACTCCCCGGCCTCGCCGTCGAGCCCGGTCCCACGCCGCTTGACCAGCGCGAGGACCTGCAGCACCGAGTCGTGGATGTCACGGGCCAGCCGCTCGCGCTCGCGGGTCGCCGCCTCGAGCTGGATGGCTCGTTCGAGTCGCTGCTGAGCCACCTCGGCGACGTTCACCAGATAACCGACCGCCAGCGCCGCCATCAGCATCAGCACCGTGCCCGTGAACCCGGCCTGGTCGTAGTGGCCGCGGACCAGGATGTCGGTGGTGCCCATGGCCAGCGCGGCTGCGATACCACCCCGGCGGCCACCCGCGACCGCCCAGGCGATGACCGGCGCCACGTGCCACGCCACGGCGAGGGTGGGCCTGCCGGTGCGGAGCGCGTGCTCGCCCACGATGTAGGCGCTGGACGCCATCACGCCCATGACGACCAGCAGGTCGGCGACGAGCAGCGGCGGACGGCGGCGGGCCTGGTCGGCGTACGCATAGGTGGTGAAGAGCGTCCAGGCCGCCGTGAGGGCGAGCACCGGCCAGGCGAGCATGGGATGCGCGTAGAACCCGACGTTGCGCACGACCAGGATCGCCACGTAGATGAGGGCGGCGATGCGGTAGACCGCGATGGCGCGCCACAGCGATTCCGCCATGAGCTGACCCTACTCAGGCAGCGAATTGATCAGACGTCGCTTACCGTCGAAGCATAGGCACGGAATTGTTGATCTCCGAGGTGTTCGGCGCCGAGCGGGTTACCCCGCTGCGGCATGCCGTCGCGGGCCGGGCCGGCGAGGCGGGTCTGGGTGGTGACCGCCTGGACGACTTCGTCGTGGCGGTGAACGAGCTCCTGACCAACGCCGTGCGCCACGGCGGTGGGACCGGGCAGATCACGATGTGGTGCATCGACGACGCGGTGGTGTGCGAGGTCCGCGATCACGGCACCGGGGTGGGTCCGCTGCACGCGGACAAACCCGCGCTCGACGAGCCCGGCGGGTGGGGCCTCTACCTCGTCCGGGAGCTCACCGACACATTTGCCATCACAACCGGCCCGGAGGGCACGGCGGTCCGCATCTCCACGCACATCACCGCGTGAAGCCCGAATCCGCCGGGTGAGACCTCAATCCGCCGGGCTGAAACCTGAATCTTTTTTTAAGTCCGGGCTCTGGACTTGACGTTTCGACGCAGATCTTCTTAGGTCTCACTGACACATAAGCATCACCACGTTTCTCTGCGTGCTCCTTTCCGGGCACTTCGGGAGACATGGCGACACCTGAGCCTCACCGCCCCCGGAGGTTTTCCCGTGCCGCGACACAGCGCACCGCAGCAGCCTTCCCGGCTGCGTCCCCGACTCCTCGTGACGCTGGTCGTCGCCGCTACCGGCCTCGGTTTCGCCATCTACCTGCCCAGCCGCAACGACACCGCCGACGCCTCCGAGCGCTCGCGTGGCGCGGCCGGATTCCTGCGCGAGCGCAACCGTGAGCGCCCGCCGGTGGACGCCTTCGCCGACAGCTTCGACGGCAGGTCCGGCAGCACGGTCGACCCGGCCAAGTGGGCGTTCGCCACGAACCGCGCCGACAACGGGCTCGAATTCAGCGAGAGCACCCGCAACGCGAGCCTGGACGGCGAGGGCAAGCTCGTGCTCACCGCACGCGCCGACGACGGCAACCGCACCTCGGCCCGGCTCCTGACCAAGAATTCGTTCCAGCGCGAGTCCGGCGTGCTCGAGGCCCGCATCAAGGTGACCGGTGGCGACGGGATCGAGCCGGCCCTCGAGCTGGTCGGCACGGGCCGCAGCGATGCCGCGATCAACCTGCTGGCCGCGGCGGTGCCGGGTGACTTCCACACGTACGCCGTGAGCTGGACCCCCAGCACCATCACGCTCACGGTGGACGGGGCCGACGTACGCAAGATCGACGCGGCGGGCGTACAGACGGATCAGCAGTTCGGTCTGGCTCTGAGCCTGCGGGCCCGCAACAGCGCGACCCTCCCGGCGAGCATGGTCGTCGACTTCGTCAAAATTGCCGGAGCCGACGGCGACGGCGCAACGCCCGCGCCGTCCGAAAGCGCGACCGCGGCCCCGAGCGAAAGCCCGAGCGCGGAGCCAAGCGCCACGCCCAGCGAGAGCCCCAGCGCGACCCCGAGTGCGAGCACCCCGCCCTACTGGGAGCCGTTCAAGCCCTACACCGTCGGCCAGGTCATCTCGTTCGAGGGCGCGAACTACGAAGTCCTCGAGGCACACACCTCGCTGCCGGGCTGGGAGCCGACCGCGGTGCCCTCGCTGTTCAAAAAACTCTAGAAAAACGTTATCCCGGGGTGAAGAGGCAGTCTCCCTTGACTGAACGTAGTCAAACTGTAAAGACTGCGAACATATCAACGGTCCTCTTCCCCCCGGAGGCTCCATCCCCATGCGTAGAACACGCGTAATGCTCGCGGCGGCCGTCGTCGCCCTGACTCTCTCGAGTGGCCTCTGGGCCGCTTCCCGTAACGACTCCGCGGACGCCGCCATCGGTGGCATCACGTGGCAGGACGAGTTCAACGGCGCCGCCGGGTCCCCGGTCGACGGCTCCAAGTGGAAGTTCGACACCGGTGGCGGCGGCTTCGGCAACAACGAGCTGCAGTACTACACGACGTCGACGAGCAACGTGCAGCAGGACGGCCAGGGCCACCTCGCGATCACCGCCCGCAAGGAGAACCCCGCCAACTACCAGTGCCACTACGGCACCTGCCAGTACACGTCGGGCCGCATCCTCACGGCCGACAAGTTCTCGCAGACGTACGGCCGGTTCGAGGCCAGCCTCAAGATCCCCAAAGGTCAGGGCATCTGGCCGGCGTTCTGGATGCTCGGCGGCAGCAACTGGCCGACGACCGGCGAGATCGACATCATGGAGAACGTCGGGTACGCCCCGAACACCGTCTACGGCACCGTGCACGGCCCGGGCTACTCCGGCGCCGGCGGCATCGGCGGGAACAAGAGCCTCAGCGCTCCGCTCAGCGACGCCTTCCACACGTACGCCGTGGACTGGTCCCCGAACCTGATCGTCTGGACCGTCGACGGCCAGGAGTACTTCCGCGTCACGCCGGCCAACATCAACGGCAACCAGTGGGTCTACAACCACAACTTCTTCATGATCCTGAACGTGGCGGTCGGCGGTAACTGGCCCGGCAACCCGGACGCCAGCACGGTGTTCCCGCAGACCATGCTCGTCGACTGGGTCCGCGTCTCGGGCTACACCGAGGGCGGCACGACCCCGCCGCCCGCGACCGGTGCCACGGCGTTGAAGTCGAACCTGAACGGCCGCTGCCTCGACATCCCGAACGGCAACGCCTCGGACGGCGTACGCGTCCAGATGTGGGACTGCAACAACGCCACCGCGCAGAAGTGGTCGTTCGAGAGCGACGGCACGCTGCGGGGTCTCGGCAAGTGCCTCGACCCGGCCGGTGGTGCGCTGACCAACGGCACCCCGCTCCAGATCGTCAACTGCAGCGGCAACCCGGTGCAGCGCTGGACCCTCTCGGGCGCCGGTGACCTGGTGAACCTGTCGGCGAACAAGTGCGTCGACATCAAGGACAACAACTCCGCCAACAACGCGGCCCTGCAGCTGTGGGACTGCGCCGGCACGGCCAACCAGAAGTGGGCCAAGGCCTAGGACCCTCGGATCATCGCCCCGTTGAGAATTGGTCGCCGTAGACGCGCCAGCTCAGCGGGGCGTCGAGGTCGAGGTTGCTGGCCCGCAGGAAGATCCGCTGCGCGGTCTCGACCCGGCTGACGTCGCTGTGAGCCTCTTCCGTACGCATCTCGGCGACCCGCGCGTTCAGGAAAGCGCTCAGCCACACCGTCTCGTCGCCGCCCTGCTTCGGCGTCCTGGCGACCCGCATGGCGGCCGCGCGAATGCCCCGCAGCCCCGACACGCCGTGCATCACCGCGGCGTCGTAGTAGGCGAACTGCCCCAGCGCCCGGAGACCGTCCGTGGTCGCCATGGTCACCGCGGGATTGAAGTACATCCGGTCCCGCTCGTCCTCCTGGACCTTCTGGAAGACCGGGTCGGTCGCGGCCGATCTCCAGGCGCCGGCATAGCCCGGGTCAAGGCCCGCGTGCGAATCCGAGCCATCCACCGTACGCAGGGCGGGCAGATACTTCGCGAGCTTGTTCTCCGGCTTGCGGCGGGTGTACTCGCCCACCACCGCCAGCATGTCCGAGGTCCCGGAGCAGAATCCGATGATCCCCGCCGTGTAACCGCGCCCGTCCCCGATGTCCTCGATGTAACCGAACTGGCCACGCCAGTCGAGCGACGAGTTCTCCGCGCTGGAAACCAGCTGGAACGCCAGCTCCTTCTTGCGCGGATCGGTGAGCCCGGTCGCCGCGGCGGGCGAGCCGGTCGAGGCAGCTCCCGGCACGACCGGGCCGGGACCGTACACCTGGAGTTCGGTGAGGGAGAAACCCGAGGCCCGGGCCCGCTGGGTGGCGAGCAGCCGCAGGTAGCGCCCGGCGCTCTTGAGCCGTTTCACGTCGTCGACGCCGCCGTCACCGGAGGCGGTCGCATAGGCGTCGCTCCAGGCCGCGCCGTCGGCTGACATCTGGATGCGGTAGCCCCGCGCGTACGCGGCGGTCCAGTTGATCCGCACCCGGGTGACCTTCTGCGTGCGTCCCAGGTCGACCCGCAGCCACTGGCTGCCCGCGGCCGCCCCGGTGGTCCACCTGGTCTCCGCGATGCCGTCCACCGCCAGCGTGGCCGCCGTGCCGGGGCTCTGCACGCTCGACGCCAGCACGGGACGGCCCCGGGAGAGCAGCAGGTCCGGAGCCGCGTCCGCGGTCACCGAGATGACCAGGGGCACCGTGCAGACGAGGGTGATGCCCACCCCCAACGCGACGACGTTCGCCCTGATCCCCACCCTTGAAAAGGTAGGGGGGCGAGGTCATCGACGTTTGCGGTTCCGCGAAATCAGAACGATGGCCAGGACGATGCCGCCGACCACGAGCAGGCAGCACAGGCCACCGAAGATCGGGAGGAAGCCGCCCCGGCTGCGGCGGCGGTACTTCACGGCCTCGATGGCGACTCCGTCGACGCCCTTGCTCGCGGCCCAGGCGTGCACCGGGACGACCAGCGTCAGCGTCGCACCCGTCATCGCCGCAGCCATCCGGCCCCACCACTTCACAACAGCAGACATGTGACCCAGTGTGACCCGTCCCCGCAAGACCCGTGGCACTGGACTACGACACGGCACGGCAGGGTAGTGACTAACAGGGACTTTCTGATGAGGGGGCGGAGTGGACGCTGAGCTGACAGCGCTGGCCGAGGCGCACGGGGTGGCCACCTGGTACGAGGACTGGCACCGCGAGCGCAAGGACGTCTCGGCGGAGTCGGTGATCGGCGTGCTGGGGCTGCTCGGCGTCGACGCGGCCACGCCGGCGTCGGTCGAGCGGGAGCTGGCCACCATCCGCACCGCCCGTGAGCAGCGCAAACTGCCCGGCACGATCGTCGCGCGGCTCGGGGAGGCCCAGCCGCTGGCGACACCCGGTGTCGTGGTGCTGGAGGACGGCACCGAGCGCGAGGTCACCGCCATCCCGGCCGACCTGCCGCTGGGCTGGCACGAGCTGCGCTCCGGCGGGCAGGTCGTGACGCTGATCGTCGTGCCCACCGAGCTTCCCGAGCCGCCCGAGACGTGGGGCTGGATGCTGCAGCTCTACGCGCTGCACTCCGCGGCGTCGTGGGGCATGGGCGATCTCGGTGATCTGCGCACCTTCGTCGAGCACAGCCAGGGTGCCGGGCTGGTCCTGCTCAACCCGCTGCACGCGATCACGCCCACGCTGCCGGTGCCGTCGTCGCCGTACTCCCCGTCGAGCCGGCGCTTCTCGAACCCGCTCTATCTGCGGGTTGCCGACACCGACGCGTACCGCCGGGCGGATCCGCCGCTGAAAGAGCAGGTGGACGCGCTCAAGCCTGGGCCCGCACCGGACGGCCTGATCGACTACAGCGCGGTCTGGCAGGCCAAACGAGCCGCCCTGGAGCTGCTCTGGCCGCTCGCCGGCGAGATCGACCTGGACGCCGACCCGGGGCTCACGGATTTCGCGACGTTCTGCGTGCTGGCCGAGAAGCACGGCGCCAACTGGCTCGAGTGGCCGGCCGAGGTGCGCCGGCCCGACACCGCAGCGGTCGCGGAAGCCCGTAAGAGCGACCGGGTCGCCTTCCACGTCTGGCTGCAGCAGCTGCTCAACCAGCAGCTCGACGCCGCCAACGAGGTCGCCCGGGAGCACGGCATGCCGGTGGGCGTGGTGCACGACCTGGCGGTCGGCATCGACCCGAGCGGCGCCGACGGCTGGCTGCTGCAGGACGTGCTCGCCTCGGGCGTGCACGTGGGTGCGCCGCCGGACGCGTTCAACCAGCTCGGCCAGGACTGGGGGCTCGCCGCGTGGCGCCCCGACCAGCTGATCGAGACCGGGTACGCCGCCTACCGCGACATGCTGCGCCGCATCTTCCGGCACGCGGGCGGCCTGCGGGTCGACCACATCGCCGGGCTCTGGCGGCTCTGGTGGGTTCCGCCGGGCATGGGCGCGGCCGAGGGGACGTACGTCTACTACGACCCGGACGCGATGCTCGGCATCCTCGCGCTCGAAGCGCACCGGGCCGGCGCGGTGGTGATCGGCGAGGACCTCGGCACCGTGCAGCCCGTGGTGACCGAGACCCTCGAGCGGATGAACATGCTCGGCTCGGCGGTGCTCTGGTTCACGCGCGACTACAAGGACGATCCCGACGAGGGCTACCTGCCTGCATCCCGCTATCCCCGCAACGCCCTCGCCACGATCTCCACGCATGACCTGCCGACGGCCGCGGGCTTCCTGGTCGGCGAGCAGGTCCGGATCCGCGCCGAGCTGGGTCAGCTCGCCGGGCCGGTGGAGAACGAACGGGCGTACGCCGACAAGGACCGCGCCCAGTTGCTCGCCCGGCTGACCGAAGAGGGTCTGATCACCGCGGCGAGCACCCCCGACGAGATCGTCCTGGCGATGCACGCGTTCCTGGCGCGGACGCCGTCGCGCCTGATCACGGCGTCGCTCTACGACGTGCTCGGCGAGCTCGACCAGCCCAACCTGCCCGGCACCACCGACCAGTACCCCAACTGGCGGATGCCGCTCAAGCAGGGCCTGGAGGAAATTGTGGTGGACCCGCGGTTCGTGCGGGCCGCCGAGGTACTCAGCACGAGGAAAGGTGCGACACGATGAGCTTCCTGGACAAGGCGAAGGACTTCGTCGACAAGCATGACAAGCAGGTCGACCAGGCCCTCGAGAAGGTCGGCGACGAGGTCGACAAGCGCACCGGCCACAAGTACTCGAGCCAGGTCGACCGTGGGGTGGACGAGGCCCAGAAACGTACGGGCGACGGCGACACCCGCGTGTAGTCAACCCTCTTGCAGGTCTGCCGCCCCTGGTCAGACAGCCAGCGGTTCCGGCCCCGGTTCGTCGTCCATCGCGAAGAGCATCGGATGGACGGCGAGCCGGGTGTCGCGTTCCCGGCAGCGCGCCGGTGGCAGCAGCGACGAGCTGTGCCCCGGGTGCTCGGCACAGTGCCGCATCGCGCGATTGATCGCATCCGGGTGATGCCGCCCGCCGCCGTATTCGCCGCAGCCGGCGCAGTCCCAGCGCCAGTAGCCGGGCCCGTCCTCCGACTCGAAGCGGCGGATCCTCAACGGCGGCCCGGCCCGATGCTGTGCGGCCGCCAGGATGGCCGGCATCTCCCCCGTCGGCGGCGGATCCACCGGTCGCCTCGGCGCCGTGCCGATGATCTCGGCCAGCGCGCTGATTCCCGTACCTGACACCGCTTCACCCCCGCGTTCTTGATCCGGACCAGTGTGGACCGACGTGCGGGCCCCTGACCGGCACTTTCGCGGATCCGGGGGCACTGTTCACCCGCAGTGATGCACCCCATACGCATCGTTTCCACGCTGCGGCCGGACCGGTGTTACCGTGGTCGATCGGCGGTGCTCGGAGGTGGCTCGGTGGCGTTTTCCCACTCGGCGTTCCTCTATGACAGCGATTCCGCGTACGCGTCGACTCTGACCCGGTTTGTGCGGGAAGCCCTCGCCGATGACGAGGCCGTGGCGGTGGCAGCGGCGCCCGACCGCATCGGGTTGCTCCGCGATGCCCTCGACGACGACGCCGACGCGGTGCGCTTCCTGCCCGCGGACGAGTGGTACGTCCGTCCGGTGCGGACCATCGCGGGCTGGGCGCACATCCTGAAGGCTGCCGCGGCCAGCGGCCGTTCCTACACCCGCATGATCGGCCAGATTCCGTACGGTGGGCAGCCCGCGACCTGGGTCCGCTTCGAAGCCGCCCTGAACCGTTCCCTGGCCGGTTCCGACGCCCACCTGCTCTGCCCCTACGACCGGCGCACCCTGCCAGCCGAGCTGGTCGCCGCGGCCGGGCGCACGCATCCCCGGGTCCACGACGGCATCTGGCTCGACAGCGCCGAATATCAGCCGCCCGAGAACCTGCTCGCCGAGCTGCCCGAGCCGCCGTGGCCCGTGGCGGGCGAGCCGGCCCTGACCATGCCGATCGTGGACAGCGTCGCCGAGCTGCGCTCGGAGATCCGGGACCGGGCCGGTGCGGAGAGCTGGCTCCCGCCCGACCGGGTGGAGAGCCTGATGCTGGCGCTCAGCGAGCTGGCCACCAACGGCATCCGGCACGGCGGGATGCACCGCGAGCTGCGCATCTGGGTGACGCCGGAGGCGGTGATCGGCGAGGTGACCGATGACGGCGCGGCACCACTCGCGCCGCTCGCCGGCTATCTGCCGCCGGCACCGGGCGTGGCGGGCGGCATGGGCCTGTGGCTCGTGCACCAGCTGTGCGACTCGATGGCGATCCACCGCAGCGACGGCATCACCCGGGCCCGGTTCGCGTTGCGCCGCAGCGGGGTCAGCGCGGCTTCACCAGTCCCAGCGACGTCGGCGTGACCCCCGGGAATATCCCGGCGAGGTCCCCGACACCGCAGCGGGCCCGCACGATCTCGCCGATCACCCCGCGATAGTCGGTCGTCACCGCGAGGTCCCCGTCGATCAGCGCGCCGGCGGAGAGGCCGGGCCAGCGGCCGTACACCTTGCCGCCGTTGACCCCACCGCCCAGCAGGAGCATCGCGTTGCCGTAACCGTGGTCGAGCCCGCCCGAGCCGTTCTGCGCGACCCGGCGGCCGAACTCGCTGGTCGTGACGAGGGTGACCCGGCCGAGCCCGGCGGGTCCGAGATCGGTGGCGAAGGCGGCCAGCGCGGCGGCGAGATCCTTCAGGTGGTCGTACATCTTCATCCCCGCCACGGGCGCGCCGATGTTCTCGTGCATGTCCCAGTCGCCGGTGTCGACGCAGGCGCTCATCAGGCCGACGTTCGCCTTGACCAGGCGGGCCACGTCACGCAGCGCCTTGCCGAGCGTGGTGTCGGGGTAGACGGCCCCGTTCGCCGGTGTGTACCCGGCAGCCTTCAAGGTCCTCGTGGTGGCGAGCGCGGACGTCGTCATCGCCGTGGTCTGCGCCAGCGCCGCCGGAGCCCCCGCGTAGAGCGCCGCCATGGTCGCGGCGATCGGGCGGGTCCTGTCCTCGCCGGAGAGCTGGAACTCGTCCACCGAGGTCAGGGACAGGTCCGGCGCCGGGCCGGCTTGCACCCGGGCGGGCATCGCCGTGCCGACCGCGACGGCGTCGAACGCGGTCTTCGCCCCGAGGCCGCCCATCATCCGGTCCAGCCAGCCGGTGCGCACGCTCGTACCCGGTGCGGCGCGTTCCAGCTCCTCCATCGCGGAGAAGTGCGACCGGTTCGGCGCGGGCTGCCCGGCGGCCTGGATCGCGCCGAACGTGCCGGCTTTCCAGAACGGGAGCAGCGGTGCGAGCGCCGGGTTCAGCCCGAAGAACGAGTCGCCGCCGATGAGCTTCGACTTCGCGACGGCGATGCCGGGCCGGGCTGTGTAGTACGCGGGATCTCCGGCCGGCACGACCGCGGAGAGGCCGTCGAAGCCGCCTCGCAGCGAGAGCAGGACGAACACGTCGCCCGTGTAGCCCGGGGCGGCGAACGCCAGCTGGGTGGCGAGCTGATCGCCGGCCAGGCCCGCGAAGACCCCGGCACCCGCGGCCGCGAGCACCTTGCGCCGGCTGACCCCGCAATCGCAGTTCTCGATCGTCTCGGTCACGGTCACCTCAGGGCGAAGTAGGGGGAGTTGAGCAGGAGGCCGAGCAGGTACGGGAACGCCCATCCGGCGGCGTCGTCGCTCGACTTGAGCGGGCTCGCCGGGGTCTTGCCGTAGAACGCGGCGAGGGCCGTCGCGTGCTCCGGCGCCACCGCGCGGCCCACCAGCCGGGTGGCGACCGCGTTGATCAGTGCGCCGTAGGTGGCGGGGAGGCTCGGCCCGGCGTACGCGGAGATCAAAGAAGCCGGGCGTTGCAGCGAGTTGGGCCACCAGCCGGCCGCGACGTTGAGGTGGGTGTTCCAGCGGACGACCTGCCCGGACGGCGAGGCCCACGCGGTGGCGACGTCCGGGTACCCGTTCGGCGGCGCCCAGGCCATCGGCGCGTGACCGGCCGACTCGCTGGCCCAGTAGAGCGCCTTGAGCGCGTCGGTCCCGGACTTCTCCGGCCCGAACCCGAGGGTGCGCACGGTGGCGACGATGTCCTCGAACGGGGTCCGGGTCTTCGCCCCCACCGAGGCGGCGAACTCGGCCGACGTGAACAGGGCCTTCAGCACCGGGGCGATCGCCGTCCTGTTGTCGAGGTAGACCTTGACCAGCCGGGTCACCAGCGCGGCCGGTGGCTCGTCGGCGACGAACCTGACGCAGAGCTTGGTGACGATCCGCTGCGCGGTCGACGGGTGCGCGGCCAGGTAGTCGAGCATGGCCAGCGCGGCCGTCTGCCCGCCGGCGGTCGTGGCGTTCGCGTTGCTGAAACCGAGCACCTTGATCGGGCCGGTGGCGTGGTCGCTGGGCTCGTAGCGGTAGCGCCCGTTACCCCAGTCGACGGTCATGCCGGTCAGCATCCGGGACGCGTTCTTCACGTCCGACTCGCTGTAAACGAGACCGACGGTGTGGAGTTCGAGCAGCTCACGGCCGTAGTTCTCGTTCGGCGCCGTCTTCGTGGAGAAGCGGTTGTCGAGGTACGTCAGCATGGCGGGGTGTTTCGCGCTCGCCTTGAGCATGTCCGCGAACCGGCCGAACGCGTAGGCACGGATCACCGTACGGTCGTAGTCGGGGCGGTTGTCCCAGACGTCCCCGGACATGTTGGTGATGTTGAGGTGGTTCGACCAGAAGTCGACCATCACTTCGAGCAGCTGGCGCTCGCTCCAGGCCGCGCGAGCGACCGTGGCGCAGGACAGCTCGAACATCGCGTCCCAGGCGTAGAGCTTCATCGCGCCTGAGCTCACCTTGGCGTGCACGCCGTCGATGCTGAGCCCGCTCAACGGCAGCCGCGAGACCAGGTTGTCGGCGGTCGGGTCCGCGATCGCGGACGGTTTGAGCTGGCGATCCAGCCACGCGGTCGCTCCCAGGCGGCGGATCTCGGCGATGGAAGCCGGGGTCGGGCCGTAGGTCGCGCGGCGCAGCAGGTGCAGCAGCGGGTCGGCGGGCAGGAAGTCCACAGTCGCTGTCACGTTCCCGGTGTCGGCAGGCGGGCGGATGTCTTTCGGTTTCCCCGGCCGCCGCTCCCGTACGGCAACCGACATACTCTTCAGCCGTGGCACAGCGCAGGCGGGGCGAACGACGGGTCGAAGAGGTCGCCTCCGGCGTCGCCGAGTTGGTGCCTGACCCGGACCGCACGAGTGGCTGGACGTTGCTGCTGGACGGGGCCCCGCAGTCGCACGTGGACCTGGCCGACCCAAAGTATCTGGAGTTTGAGTATATTCGGCGCATAGCTGCCGCAATCGACCTTATTGCGACACCGGGAACACCCATACGGGTGTTACACCTCGGCGGCGGGGCGCTCACTTTGCCCCGCTATGTCGCCGCGACCCGGCCGGGCTCCCCGCAGCGGGTCGTCGAGATCGACGGCAAACTGGTCGACCTGGTCCGCTCCGCGCTGCCCTGGGACCCCAAGGCCAAGCTCCGTGTACGCGTCGGCGACGCCCGCGAGGCCGTCACCGGGATGCGTGACGCCGGCTACGACGTCGTGGTGGTGGACGTGTTCGCGGGCTCGCAGACCCCGGCCCACCTGGCTTCCGCCGAGTTCATGGCCGAGGTCGCCCGGGTGCTGGCCCCGGGCGGCTGGCTGATCGCGAACGTCGCCGACGGGCCGCCGCTGAACTTCGCGCGTACCCAGGTGGCGACGATCCGGACGGTGCTCCCGCAGGCGCTCCTGGTCGCCGACGCGTCGGTGCTGCGCGGACGGCGCTTCGGCAACCTCGTCGTGCTCGCCGGGCGCACCCCGCCGCCGGTCGAGGAGCTGCGCCGCCGGGCGTCCGGCGACTGGTTCCCGGGCCGCGTCGAAACCGACCTCGAGCGCTTCGCCGGCGGGCGCCCACCGGCCACGGACGTCGATGCGGTGCCCTCGCCCACACCCCCGGAAGGCCTGTTCAGCAGCCGGTCGTAGCCGCGATTTACCGGACCGTTGGGTTGTCGCAACGGCCGAATCTCGGATCTAATCGAGGCATGGCCGACGCGAACCCACCGGACGTCTTCGGGCCACTGCCGGACGGAGAGCGCCCGCTGTGGCACGGGCGATGTGCCGTCGCTGAGTACGCGTTCGACCAGGCGGCCTCGCTGCCGCGGTGGACCCTGCCGGAGACTACCGAGGTCCTCGTCACGAATCGTCGCATTCGTTACGCCCATACCTCCCGGGAAAACCCGGACGATCTTCGCGTTACGTCGGGTGAGGTCCTCTGGTACTACCCCGAGCACATTCGGGTACAACCCGGCCCGGTCGTGGACGGCAGGCCCGTTGCTGCCACCCAGCTCCAGCTCGTGTGCGCGGGGGCCGACGGGTCGTTCCCGGCCCTGGTCTTCGCCGGCGGTGAGCTCGGCGAGGTCAGCCACGCGGACAAGGTCGCCAACCTGATCCGGCACGCGATCGCCCGATTCCGGGTCAACCACGCCGGTGATCTCGGTCTCAGCGTCGAGGTGGCCCGGGAGCTCGCGAAGATGCTGGTCGGGCCCGAGTTCGTCAACGCCGAGGGCGGCGACGGCCAGACGGTGACCCTGATCGGCGCACTCTCCGTGCCACGCCAGGCCCCGGAGGCGACGCAGACCTTCGCCCCGGACGCCACCCAGCCCACTCCTCCAGCCGTGGCGGAGCCCGTCGTGGCGCCGACTCCTCAACCGCCTCCTGCAGCGGTTCCCCCACCGCCGTCCATCAGGCGCTCCGTGCCGGACAGCGCGGCCGGCTTCGAGGGTGCGGAGCGCCGGGCCTCGCGCGCCGCCGACGAGGAGCGCCGTGCCACCCGCGCCGCCGACGAGGCGCGTGCTCTGCAGGCCTCGGCGGCCGAGGTCGCGGCGACCGTGTCCCACCCCGACCTCGCCACTCGCGCCGCGAACATCGCCGCCCGGATCTCCGAGCTGGTCTCCGGGCGCCCCGACCCGGCCGAGCACGCACCGCACTCGCCGGCCGAGCTCACCGACGGCACCGACGGCGTCCTGCACGGCACGATCATCAACAGCTCCGGCCAGCCCGTCTCCGCCCCGCCGGTTTACGGCCGCCCGATCTCCGGCCCGCCGGCCTACGACGAGACGCCCGACTTCACGCGGCTGGCGTACGAGCGGCCCAACTACGACCGGCTGGCCTTCGACGAGCCGGTCACCGGACCGCCGAGCTACGACGGCCCGGCCCAGTACGGCCCGACCAGCTACAGCCCGCCCGACTACGAGACCCCGCTCTACGGCCGCCCGGTCTCCGGCGTGCCCGATTACGACGAGAGCTGGCCCACCTCAGGGGCACCCGTCGAGGGTGACGAGTCCGGGACAGACCTCACCCCGAGGGCCGAGCGGGTCCGCCGGGCAACCGCGCGCTTCAACGCCAACTCGGCCCGGGGCAAGGCGTCCGTCAGGCGCCCCGAACACGAGCCGGACGGCAACCGCACCTACTGACGATCTCCGGCCGCTACGCTTGGACAAAGCACCCCAAGCGTAATGATCGGACATTCCGCACGTGGCCACCCTGCTGTACCGGCTCGGTCGTTTCTCGTTCCGGCGGCGGCGCATGGTCGCTGCGGTCTGGGTCCTCGTGCTCGCCGCGCTCGCCGCCGGTGCGCTCACCCTCGGCGGCAGGACCGTCGACACGTTCACCATCCCGGGCACCGAGTCCCAGCGCGCCCTCGACGACCTGCGGCGGGACCTGCCAGCCGCGGCGGGCGCCGCACTGACCGTGGTGGTCAGCGCGCCGACCGGCCAGGCCCTCGACAGCGCGACGATGAAGGCAGCCGTCTCCGTCGTGGTTCGCAGGGCCGCCTCGCTGCCCGACGTCGTCGCGGCCACCGATCCGGTCCAGGTCGACCGTACGGGCCGGGTGGGCCTGCTCAGCGTGCAGTACGCGAAGAGCGACAGCGAGCTGACCGCCGCCGACCGGGACGCGTTCGCCACCCTGGCGACCGCCGGCACCAACGGGCTCGAGGTGGTGCCCGGCGGCGTCTCCGGCGGCCCGCCCGAGATCGGCGCCCGCGCGGCGATCGGGGTGCTGATCGCCGCCGTCGTGCTGCTGTACGCGCTGTTCCTCGGCTCACGGCACCGCGCCCAGCTCGCCGAGGGAATGGAAGTTGAGGAGTCGGCCGCCCGGGCCACCGCCACCGCGGGCTCGGCCGTCCTCTTCGCCGGGGCCACCGTGGTGATCGCGCTCGCCGCGCTCAGCCTGGCCGGCGTCCCCTTCCTCACCGCGATGGCACTCGCCGCCGCCGGCACGGTGCTGACCGCGGTGCTGGTCGCGCTCACCCTGCTCCCCGCCCTGCTCGGCTTTGCCGGTCTCCGGGTGCTACCCCGATCGCAGCGGCGGCGGGGCGCTCACGTACGCCCCGGGTTCGGGTTCCGCTGGGCACGCTGCGTGGTGCGCTTCCGGCGTTCCGTACTCGTCGTGCTGGTGCTCGGGCTGGGCGCGCTCAGCCTGCCGGCGCTGGACCTGCGGCTGGCTCTGCCCGACAACGGGACCGCGCCGGCGGGATCGCGGCAGCGGACGGCGTACGACCTCATCACCGCTGCCTTCGGACCCGGCGCCAACGGTCCCCTGCTCGTCGTGGTCCGGGGCCCCCGCGGCGACACGGTCTCGGCGCTCGCCAGCCGCGTGACCGCGGACGTACGCAAGCTGCAGAACGTCACCGCCGCAGGGCCCGGACCGGCGAATGCCGGCGGGACCACCCGGGTCGTCATCGTCACGCCGGGCACCGGGCCGACCAGTCAGGAGACCGCCGACCTGATCCGCGAGATCCGGGCCACGGTGGCGCCGCTGACCGGCGCGGACGACAGCGTGGCCGTCACCGGTGCCACCGCGGTCGGGGTCGACGTCTCCCGCACGATGACCGCCGCGCTGCCCGAATACCTCGGCGTCGTGATCGGACTGTCGTTCCTGCTCCTGCTGCTGGCGTTCCGGTCGCTGCTGGTGCCGCTCAAGGCCACCGCCGGCTTCCTGCTCACCATGGGCGCGACGTTCGGCCTCACCGCGGGTGTCTTCCAGCACGGGTGGGCGGCTGGGCTGTTCGGCGTGGACCGGCCCGGGCCACTGGTCAGCTTTCTGCCGATCATCATGTTGAGCGTGCTGTTCGGGCTGACGATGGACTACGAGGTCTTCATCGTCTCCCGGGTACGCGAGGAGTTCACGCACGGCAGCGACGCCACCGAGGCCACGATCGCCGGGGTCGGGCACGGCGCCCCCGTGGTGACCGCCGCGGCACTGATCATGGCGGCGGTCTTCGGCGGGTTCGTGCTGATCGAGGACCCTGCCATCAAGACGATCGGCTTCGGGCTCGCCCTGGGCGTACTGATGGATGCGTTCCTGGTCCGGATGACCCTCGTGCCCGCCGTGCTCACCCTGCTCGGCCACCGGGCCTGGGCTTTCCCCCGGTGGCTGGACCGGATCACCCCGCGCGTCGACATCGAGGGCGAGGGCCTGCGCCCGCCCGGCCCCGCACCGCGGCACGCCGCGCCGGAGCCCGAGCTGGTCAGGGCACGCGGACGCTGAAACAGCTCCCGGCGGCGACCCGCTCGTCGTGCAGCCGGTGCGCGCGGGTGAGCAGGGTCATCAGCTCCTCCTGCTGACGGACCCGGGCGCGGTATTTCTCCGGCAGCGACTTGATGTGCTCCTCCTCGTCGACCAGCCGGTGGTAGATCTCGTCGCAGTAGCGCGGATCGGTCTCGACGTCGAGGAATGCCGCCGCGTGCCGCCGGGCCGCCGCGGTGTAGGTCTGCGCGCGCCCCTTCGGGCTGAGCAGCGACGCCGCCACCGTGATGATCAGGACCACGATGATGACGCCGAGCGAGAGCCCGGTGCTGATCTCGGCGACGTCCACCGGGTCACCGCTGTTGATGAACGGCAGGTTGTTCTCGTGCAGGGCGTGCAGGATCAGCTTCACGCCGATGAACGCGAGGATCGCCGCCAGCCCGTACGACAGGAAGATCAGCCTGTCCAGCAGCCCGTCCAGCAGGAAGTAGAGCTGGCGCAGGCCCAGCAGCGAGAACGCGGTCGCGGTGAAGACCAGGTAGACGCTCTGGGTGAGCCCGAAGATCGCCGGGATCGAGTCGAGCGCGAAGAGGATGTCGGTGCCGCCGATCGCGACCATCACCAGCAGCATCGGGGTCATCACCCGCTTGCCGTCCTGGACCGTGAACAGCTTGTCCCCGTCGTACTCCTCGGAGGTCCGCAGGAACCGGCGGGCGATGCGGATGAGCACGTTGTCCGCGGTGCGCTCGTCGTCATCGTCGTCATCGCTCTTCAGCAGGTTTCCCGCGGTGATCAGCAGGATCAGCCCGAAGAGGTAGAAGACGAACGCGAACCGGTTGATCAGCGCGGAGCCCAGGAAGATGAAACCGGTCCGGGCGATCAGTGAGAAGACGATGCCGAAGAGCAGCACCTTCTGCTGGTCGGCGCGGGGCACCTTGAAGCTGCCCAGCAGCACGAGGAAGACGAAAAGGTTGTCGACCGACAGCGCCTTCTCGGTGACCCAGCCGGCGAAATACTCCGCGCCCATGTCCTGGCCGCCGAAGAGCAGCACGCCGAGGCCGAAGAGGATCGCGATGCCGACATAGATCGACGACCAGAGCCCGGCTTCCTTGAGTGACGGGATGTGCGCGCGCCGGACGTGGAAGTAGAAGTCGAAGGCGATCAAGCCCAGGATCCCCACCACGGTCAGGGTCCAGACAAGGCCGGGCACCTGCATGACCACACGCTCCACGAGCTCGATCGATCCGAGTGATCAGTTTAGGGGCTAGCGGACCGCGGCCTTCAGTTGGGAATCCGTCAGAAACAGCGCGCCGGTGAGGTTTGCCCCGCGCAGGTCGGCCCCGCGGAGATCCGCGCCGGTGAAATCGGCCAGCCGCAGGTCTGCCTCCCGCAGGTCCGCCCCGATCAGCAGGGCGCCCCGGAAACTCGCACCACGCAGGTCAGCGCCGCGCAGCTTGCGCCCGATCAGATCGGCACCGCGGTGATCCGCCCGGCGACCGCCGGACTTGGCCCGGGCCAGTTCGCTGGCTTTCTGCAGGAGCGGATTGACCTTTGACCGGTACGCGTCCAGGTCGAGCGAGAGCAGGGCTTCGGGCGTACCCATAGTCAATTCGACGGTCTCGTCCCTGGCCTGCTCCAACCGGGGGTGAATTTTCTGCGCCGCGGGCAGCGCCAGCGCCTCGATCAGATACCAGAGCAGCTCGTGCAGCTGGCGCATGACCGGCAGGGTCGCGAACATCTGCCCGGCGATCCCCGGGGTGTCGCGCCAGTTCCGGCCGCCGAAAGTCACCTGAGTGACCTGCTGCCCGGCGCCGAAACAGTCGAAAACGACGCAGCCCGGAAAGCCCTTCTGCGGCAACTGCTCATGAATGCCGCACCGGAAATCGTCACCCAGATTTTTGCAGGCCTTACCCGCGGGCTTGTTCACCGCGAAATCGGATGACTTGGCGAAAGCCGGAGCGACACAACACAGCCCGGCACAACTCCCGCAATCGGCTTGCAACACCCGCACACCCTACCTTCAGTGACACAGCGTCGCGTCCTGCACTCATCCGACCAGTCATCAACCAGGCCCGTCCGGTGGGCTGACTACTCATAGTGATTTTTTTAGGCTGGTGTCTCCCCCGCTTAGGAGAACCTTGATGCGTGCCCGCATGACGGCACTGGCCGCCACCCTCGGCTGCGCCGCCACCCTCGGCCTCACCGCCCCGGCGACCGCTGCCACCACCCCGACCATCTCGGTGCCGGCCAGCCGTCAGGGCTACGGACCGATCACCATCACTGGCACAGCCGCCCCCGGCGCCACCGTCGAACTGTACGAATCGGCGTACGTCTTCAACGACTTCTACCCGTCGCCCGACTACACCAACGGCGGCTACATCACCACGAAGGCCACCAGCGCCGGCAAATACACGCTGACCCGCATCCTCGACTCAGGCTTCCGCTTCTACGTCAAAGCCGACGGCCTGACCTCCTCGCACGTCGCCGTCGCCATGGGCATCGTCCCCACCCTGACGCTCACCACCAGCAGCGGCACAACCACCGCCACCGTCACGGCCAACCCGTCCCAGCCCAACCTGCACGTCCACGTCCAGAGCGGCTGGAACGGCGTCTGGACCGACCTGGCCGGCGGCTACACCTCAGACCCGGCAGCCACCTTCACCGCCACCCTGACGGGCCAGCACCCCTACCTCCGCGCCGTGATCGACGCCGACCCCTCGAACAACCTCCTCCGCGGCGCCACCCCGACCATCGTCACCGGCTCCCCCACCACCCCGACGATCTCCGCCGGCGCCGTCCAGTTCACGAAAATCCAGTACAGCTCCGCAAAAGCCGGCCTCAACAACGAATGGGCCCGCCTCACCAACAAGACCAAAACCACGATCAACCTCAAAGGCTGGACCGTACGCGACGCCGCGAACCACACGTACAAATTCGCCACGGACACCAAGCTCGCCGCGGGCAAGAACCTCTACCTCTACACCGGCAAAGGCACCAACAGCACCACGAACCGCTACTGGAAGAGCAGCGCCTACATCTGGAACAACGGAGGCGACACGGCGTACCTCCGCACCGCCGCCGGCAAAACAATCGACACCTGCAAGTGGGCCAAAGGCAGCGGCACCACCACCTGCTGACCCCACCCCCGAGGCCGCCCTTCACGCCGTGCTAGCTTTATGAAGCAGTCGGCGCGGGGTGGAGCAGCTCGGTAGCTCGCTGGGCTCATAACCCAGAGGTCGCAGGTTCAAATCCTGTCCCCGCTACAAAACAGGAAACCCCTGCCCACTTCCTTTCGGAAGGTGGGCGGGGGTTTTTTCGCATTTTGTTCCGGGGGCCGAGCCCCCGGACGCCCCGCGGTGCGGTGGGCGCTGTGAGGGAGTTGGCGGCGGGTTACTTCCGGTGGGTGCGGTGGGTGCGGTGGGTGCGGTGGGTGCGGTGGGTGCGGTGGGTGCGGTGGGTGCCGGGGGTGGGGCCCTTTGTGGTCAGGATGCCGCGGGAGTGTTCAATGCCTTCGTGCCTGCGTTGCGATGAGGGTGAGCCTCGTCGGCGGCCGTCGGCGGGAGCGCTGATACGGCGTCTTCACTGGCCCGTGCCGTGGGCCGGGGGTCAGCGGCGGCTGCGGAGTCCGGCGGGGAGGGCGACCTCGATGATGAGTTCGATCCAGGCGATGCCGTCGGTTTTCGCGACGCCCAGGGCAGCCGCGATGAAGGTGCCGGGGATTGTCATGACCCGTACGGGGGTGCCCTGATGCGCCGGGGCGGGAGTGGCGAACAGGCTGTGGGGCATGGGGATCACGTACTCACGTCGTCGTTTCATGGGGATAGCTGCCGGGGTCGGGGCAGGGGTGGCAGGGCTTGGCTCGGCCGGGACGGCTGCGGGAGCGGGGCGGCCGGGGATCGACTCGGTGCGGATCGCGACCGCTGTGGGCGTGTTCGATGCGGTCGCTGCGGGGCCTCGGGACGGGCGGAAGGTGTTGCTCCTGCATGGCTTCCCGGAGTTCGGTATCGAGTGGGTCGAGCAGTTGCGTGCTCTGGGTGCCGCGGGGTTCCGGGCTGTTGCCCCCGATCAGCGGGGTTATTCGCCTGGCGTACGGCCTGCCGGGGTGGCGAATTATCGATTGGATCACGCTGTTGCCGATGTGCGGGCGATTGCCGGGGTGCTCGGGTGGCGGCGGTTCGATCTGGTCGGGCATGACTGGGGTGCGGCTGTCGCGTGGATTGCCGCGGCTCGGTATGCGACTCAGGTGCGGTCGCTGACCGCGGTTTCGGTGCCGCATCCGGGGGCTTTCGCCGAGGCGCTTCGCACGGATCCCGAGCAGCAGGCGGCTTCTGGCTACATTGATTTCTTCCGGCAGCCGTCGCCCATTCCGGAGGATCAGATTTTGGCGAACGGGCCGCCGGTGCTGGAAGGGGTCGCGCCGGAGAAGTGCGCCGAGTATTTCCGGCGATTGTCGGAGCCGGGGGCGTTGACGGCCGCTCTGAACTGGTACCGCGCCAATGACTTTGAGGGGTACGAGGAGCGGGTCCGCGTGCCGACGTTGTTCGTGGCGAGCACAGAGGACCCGTTTGTTGCCCCCTCGGGGGTTCAGGCGACCCGGGATTGGGTCACCGGGCCGTACACCTTGCGGAATCTTTCCGGTGTGGGGCACAACATCCCCGAGCAGGTCCCGGAAATCATGAACTCGTTGCTGCTCGCGCACCTGGTGTCGACCGGGTGAGGCAGCTCAACGCTGGGTGGGCGGGCGGCGCAGGGGGTGGACGTTGGCCTCGATCGGGTCGCCCGCGGTCGCTACGCGCATGCCGTTGAGATAACCATCGGTTTCGCGCTGGTCGGCGTACTCCAAGAGGCGTTCTGTTATTGCTTGCCATTCGCGTTCGCGGTCGGCGGCCAGTTCCGTGCGGACCTCTTCGAGGAGGCTTCGGATCTGGGCCGGGTCCGCGGCGGTGGGGGCTTCGCCGGCGAGGCTGAGGCGTTGCAGGACGAGGTCGCGGGCCGAGACGATCAGGGCGGCCAGCCAGGCCAGCACGACGAGGCCGGTCAGCACGATGAGGACGGCGACGGGGCGTTCGTCGGGTGGTGGGCCCGGCATCACTCCGGGGGTGCCGGGCGGCGGGCCTGGTTTCTGGGGGAAGCCGACGATCAGGGTGACGACCAGCGCGCCGGTCGCCGCGATGGCGAGCACGATGGAACCGACGAGCAGTTTGCTCACCTGGAGATGGAGTGCGCCCGATCCGCCCCGCGCTGTCATGGTCCCGAGATTACGGACATCCGGCGCTTGATGCGAACAATCGTCATGCCGATCGCCTCCGGCGGAGGACTTTCCGGTAGGGGTCGATCATGCGGTCGAGGACCGTTTCCAGGGCCTGGCGGTCCGGCGCCGGGATCGGTGAGTCGTCGGCCAGCATCCGGGCCAGCTCGTGGACCAGCGGGTGGGTCGCCGGCGGCTCCGGTGCAGAGCCACCTACCCGATCCGGGTACGCCGCCACGACCAGTTCGTTGATGCTCTTGCCCAGCACCGGCGCGATCCGTTCGATGGAGCGGATCGTGGGCCGCTGCTCCTCACTCAGCCAGCGCAGCACGACGGAAGGGTCCATGCCGACCGCCCGTGCGAAGTGGGTGGGTGTCGGGAAACGGGCGGCCTGGATCGCTTCCTTGAGGTAGCCGCCGAAACTCATCCAAGAAGCATAAGTGGTGGTTGAGGCGGACGGACCATTGGTTGAAAGGCCATCCTTTGCTAGCGTCATTGGCTAGATAACCAACGGTACGGGCCGCCACCCGCCGCCGCGAGCCCCGACGGAAGGTCGTGCCCCCGTGCTGCTGGTGACAACCCTCATGGTTCTCCTGGCGGTGGCCGTGGTGGCAGTCCTGCTCAGGCTGCGGCGCACCCGCACGACCACCGGCCGGCACCCCGACGACCTCGGCGAAGCCGCCGTCATGGTGCCGGTTGTTCCCCTCCCACCCCTGCCGACGGTGGCGGCCGCGGCAGGGGTGGGGACACTCCCGGAGCCCGTCGTCATCGAGACCGCTCCGGTGCCCGCAACGGTGTCGCCCGAACGAGTGATTTCGTCACCGGTGCGGCGCTCGACGAGGAACAGCGCGTCGTCCCGATTCGCTCAGGGTGCGCCCCGGCGGCCGGTCCCCGCGTCGAGGCCGTAGGCGGCGAGCGCGTCGTCGAGCATGCGTTCCTGGTCAGCCACCGGATAGGCGACCGGGTCTGCCGCCCCGAAGGCCGCCATCCCCTCGGTCATGGCGATCAGCCCCAGGGTCACCGAGGCGACCCGCCCGCCCGGCCACTCCGGCGCGGCAGCCGCCACCAGACGTTCGACCCGCTCCCGCCATGCCCGATTGTTCTGCCGGTGCGTAGCGAGCAACTCTTCATCGGCGACGGCCGCGGCTAGAAACCCGGTCCACACAACACTCTCGCGCGCCGTAGCCGCATCTATCGCCATCCCCTGACGCAACACCGCCCGCAAGGCCTCGCGAGGAGAAGCCGCCCCGGCCTCCAGCGCCTCGACCCGGCCCCTGGTCGTCTCGTGCAGCAATTCCCGCGCATGCACGAGCAACGCCCGCCGATTCGGAAACCGATGCATGACCAGCCCGGTGGTGCACCCGGCGGCAGCCGCCACGGCCCGCACGGTCAGCCGATCCAACCCCTGGTCGGCCAGCACGTCCCAGACCGCCCGGGAAAGCGCCTCGCCCTGCGCCGGGCGATCAGCCGTACGTGACATCTGTCGCTCCCTCGATTCAGAACAGATGTTACCGTAACGCTTGTTACGAAGATCAGCCACCGGAAGGTACGCCATGACGTGGTCAATTGAGGAACGCGCCTGGAACGACCCGGCGGGAACCGCGCTCCGAGTCGCCCAGCGTGCCGAACTGGACGCCCGCTACGGCTCCGGCGACCACGAACCGGGCACCGCACCATCAGCCGCGGACATCGACGTCTTCCTGGTCGCCACCGCACCCGACGGCCACCCCCTGGCCTGCGGAGCCCTCCGCCGCCTCGACCCGACAACCGCCGAGATCAAGCGCATGTTCGTCACCCCGCCGGCCCGCGGTTCCGGCGTCGCAACAGCCCTGCTCCGCGCCCTGGAAACTGCCGCAGCCCACCGTGGATGGACGACCCTCAAACTGGAGACAGGTACGGCCCAGCCGGACGCAATCCGCTTCTACGAGCGAGAGGGCTACACAGCGATCCCCCTCTTCGGCGCCTACGAAGGCTCACCCCAGTCCCTCTGCTACGAACGCCACCTTCCGCGCAACCCGCGGTGACCTTGCGTTGGAGTGCACCCCAACGCTTAGCGTCTCGCCCCATGCGTAGAACAACGGGAATGGCCCTGCTCGAACCCGGTGGCCGCTGGGAAACCTTCGTCCGGGAGTCCTTCGCCTACGCCCAGCCGTCCGCCTCGACCCCGCGCGAGCGGCCCCGCTGATGTGCGCGGGCATCAGCACGTACGAGCCGCTGCGCCGCTGGGACGTCGGGCCCGGCCGGCTGATCGGGGTCGTGGGCCTCGACGGTCTCGGCCACCTCGCGGTCGAGTTCGCCAAGGCGCTCGGTGCCCGGGTCGCGGTCTTCACCACATCAGCGGGCAAGGAGACGCCGGCGTACGAGCTCGGCGCGGACGAAGTGATCATCTCCCGCGACACCGAGGCGATGGCAGTGCGGGCCGGCCGCTTCGGCTTCATTCTCGACACGGCCTCCGCCAAGCACGACCCGTCCCCGTACCTAAGGGCGCTCCGGGTCGCCGGCGCCTGACGGCCTCCGCCGGCGGTGGCCGTCCCCGCACCCGAGAGATGCTGGATTTCGCCGCCCAGCACGGCATCGTCGCCGACGTCGAGAAGGTCCGGCCCGCGAGGTCGGCGACGCGATGGCCAGGCTGGAACGCAACGACGTCCGTTGGCGCTTCGTACTCGTCATCAGCGACCTGGGGTGATGGCATGGCGGTGGGTAACCTGGGCCGGATGACAACGCCGGCCGACGTCCCTCTCGGCATTCGTGAGCTCTCGGAGCTGACCGGCCTGACTCCCGACACACTGCGCTGGTACGAACGCGAGGGCATCATTCCCGCGGTCCACCGTGCCCCGGAGGACAGCCGCCGCCACTACCCCGCCACCATCCGGGCAGTCCACCTCATCCAGGCGCTCCGCCTCCGCACCAAGATCGACGACTACAACGACATGATCGCCACCGGCCGAGCCTGCGAACACGGCTGACCACCACCGGTCCACTCAGGTGGGCAGGATCAGGGCAGCGCCACGTGCTTGCTCACGTGCGGCCCGTTCGGCCCGTTCCAGACCTCCACCTCGAGGGAGCTGACATCCTTCGGGCTGAACGTCATCGTCGAGAAATGGTCGCACGCCTCACCAGCCCCGCCGCTGCAGGTACTCGCCTCCACCCAGACCACTTTGCTGCCCTGGTAGTAAGAAATCCGACCGCGCGGAGCGTAGCCGTCCGCCTTCAGATCAGTGAGTTCATAGCTCGCGAAGATCTTGCCGGTACCGTTCTCGATCCAGACGTAAGCCTCGATCCGAGCACTCTTGGCCGCGTTGGTCACCGTCGAAGACGTATACCGAGTAGCACCGGCCGCCTGAGCAGGCGACGCCACCCCAACCCCACCAGCAACCACCGCGGCCGCCACCAACCCCGCCACCATCTTCTTGACCATGCGATCTCCCTCCATAACCCTGCCGAGCCACCCGAATCTAGACCACTCCCCACCCCCGCGCCGCCCCGTGATCCCTGCAGCGCCCCGGCAACGCGGGCTAACCCAGGGTTGGCTTCCCCACAGCTCCCGCCGCAAGCCAGTTCGCCGGTCCTCCCGGGCCAAATGCTGCGTCCACCGCGGCTCATCAGCGGCGCCGGTCACGAGGGTTTCCTGCCCAGGTAAACCTTGACCGCGGTCAGAGCGCTCGCTCCTACAGCTCCGGCCGCGCCATAGGCGGCTGTCGGTGCATCGGCAAGTGCCAGTCCGGCGATGGCCACAACGGTCGCCGCGCCGGTTCCGGCCGCAACAGCGACGATCCGGTCCCGGGCACTCCACCCCGCAGCGGGGCGGCGCCTTCCGTCTTCGTTCTGCATCGTGCTCTCCCCGCTGGGGCCGCGTCCTGTACGCGACATGTCCGAGAAGGACAGCACGACGGGAACCTTTGCGTCAGGGTTCGCGGACAGAGTCGGAGCAACCGGTGCACGCCAATTTCGGGTGGGAGATCATGGGACAAGATGGGATGGCGTCGGTCATCATCGGACCATGACGGATCCCGCATCGTCCTTCGACCGGGGAGCGGCCATCCAGCCCCAACCCACGTCGGTGCGAACGCTGGAGGACCTAGCCCACCATCTGACCCTACTTCGGTTGAGTGCGAAGGGATCCCGGCCAGGGCGCGCACCCACGCTGCGGGACCTCTCCGCCCTCAGCGGAGTCCCGCACAGCACCATCGGCAACGCGGAGTCGGGGCGAATCCTGCCCAGCGGAGAGGTGGTCTACCTTCTCGCGAAGGCCTGCGGAGTGCCGGGCCATCAGCTGGTGGAGTGGACTCAAGCACGACACCGGGTCTGGCAACTCCGCCGCCGGCCGCCCATCATGATCGCGGAGCCAGCGCTGGCCGCCATCCACATCGACGACACCCACTCATCAAGTCGAGCGGCGAGGAGCCTGATGGTTCTGACACCGCGGGCCGCGGCGGAGGTTTTGCTGAGCATGCCCCTGCTTCAGCGGGCAGGGACGCTTGGCAAGCTAGAGCCCCAGCGAGCCGTACCTGTGTTGCAGCAGGCCGACCAGGCGCGGGTGGCCGAGACTCTGACGGCGGTGGAGAATCCCGCTTGGGTGGCTGCGGCCCTGGACCGGATGGACCAGGAACAGGCGGCGTTCCTGGTCGCTGCGATGGACGTCAACCGGGCAGTCCCAGCGCTCGCTGAGATGGATGCCCAGCGAGCTGCCGCGCTGCTGACCGCGGCAGACCTGGAAGACGCGGTGGATTTGCTGAATGCCATGCACGCAGACATTTTGTGCAGGCTGTTGACCAGGGTGCCCCTCGATCGTGCTGGCGAGATGATCGCTGTCATTCGACCGGCGCAACTCGCCGAAGTCCTGTCCAACGTCGACGACGGCTGGTCTGCCGGAGTCCTGCGAACTGTTGAGAACACAAGCTGGATCGCCGAGGGGCTCAGCGCAATCGAGCTGTCGAAAGCGGCGGCATTGCTGGCTTGCCTGTCCCCGGACAAGGCGGCGACCGCACTGAGCGCTATGAAGACACGCGTCGCCGCTGATCTGCTGGCCACCCTGGACCCCGGCGTGGCCTCCGGTGTGCTCTCCGCCATGAAGCCGGACCGCGTCGCCGCGATCCTGACGTCGATTGCCCCCCAGCAAGCCGGCTCCCTGCTCGCCCTGGTGGAGTCATCGCGAGCTGCGGTGCTCGCGCTGGCTCTGATGGAGCTTCCGCAAGCGCGAAGGACACTGGCTGAGTTTCCGTCGGATCACGCGCTGGCTGCGCTGCTGACTGCGATGGAGCCCGGTCGTATGACGGAATTGCTGGCTGGGCTGCCACAGCGCGTGACCGGTCTGATGAAGGTAATGGGCCCGGATCAGACCGACGATTTTCTCGCCGGTTTGGAGCCCGATGTCACGGCGGAGCTAATGGCCGCGATGAACGATGCACAGGAAGCGGTCGAAGTATTGAGGGCGATCGGAGCGAACGAGATCGGGGCCGTCTTGACTCGGCTGCCGCCACCGCGCGCCGCGGCATTGTTGGAGAAGATGCCCCCAGACGAGGCAAACGCCGCGATCACCCGCATCCCTGTGGCTACGGCACTGGCCATTCTGGCTGCGGTAGCACCACGATCTATGGCCGCCATGCTCGAACTACAGCCCCCCGGACAGGTGGCCTTCATGTTGGCGGGAGTGAGCCGCGAGAATGCGGAGGCAGTCCTTGCCCAGCTCAGCCCCGAGACGGCGGCAACAGCTTCGGCGCAGATGGACTCGGGCACAGCATTGCGCGCCCGCGCGGCCATGGAGGCCGGCCAACCAATCGACGCACGGACGCTCTATCCCGCACATTTCGCGTCAGCCTGACAGTTGGCGTCACTCACACCACGACACAGCCCCCAAAAAGCCACACCTGATCGACTCATCGCGAAACTCGTCGACCCGAATGCCCCTACCGACGTCACCGCCAAGTTCAAAATCGCCCGTAGACCGCAACCTGTACAGAGCTAATGGCGACACCAATCCCCCCACAGCGCCCA
>NZ_BOMN01000084.1 GCF_016862215.1 Winogradskya humida | reverse complement strand
TCGGTTTCTAAACACTAGCGCGAACGGCACGTGAACCGCAAAACGACCCGGCGTAACGCACACCACACACGCCTGCAGCCCGCCGGAAATCCGGCGGGCTGCAGGTCGAAACGGGGGTGCTAACCGCCTGTGCTGGCCGATGGGGCCGGCGCGGAGGGCGGTGTTGACGCCGGGGTGGAGGCCGGCGTGGACGGGGCGGTCGACGGCGTGACGGTGCCGTTGGCTGCCTTGGAGGCGTTCTCGAAGTTGGTCATGGCGGTGTCGAGGGCCTGCAACGCCGTCCCGTAGCGGGCGAAGTCACCGGCCTGCTGCGCCGCCTTGACCTCGGCGATGGCCTTGTCGAGCGCCGTCGCCGCCTCGGCGAGTTGCGGGGTCAGCGCGGTGCCGCCCGTTGTCGGCGGCGTGGGCGTACCCGTGTTGCCCGGTGTGGTTGTCGTGGGCCCCTGTTTCTTGCCCTGGTCGACGAGGGCGGCGAGGCCTTCCTCCAGCGAGTTGGCGAGCACGACGTACTTGCCGCCGTCCCCGTAGGACATCAGGACCTTCTGCAGCAACGGCGCGGCGTTGGTCTGCTGACTGCTCTTCACGTAGACCGGTTCGACGTAGAGCATGCCCTTGCCCACCGGTAGCGCGATCAGGTTGCCGAACAGGACCGTGGCCTGGTTGTTCGTCTGGAGCAGGTTGAGCTCCGGTCTGACCGTGCCGTTGTTGGTCATCCGTTGATGGACCTGGGCGGGTCCTGGGATGGCCGTCTCATCGGGCAGTTCGAGCACTTCCAGCCGGGGTTTGCCGTCGACGTACGAGCCGGAGATCAGCGCCGCCAGGTTCTCGCGTTTGCTCGGGGTCACCGCCGACGTGATCTGGAAGCGGGTGGAATCCTGCCCCGGCAGCTGCACGTTCAGGTAGTACGGCGGCTGTTTGCTGTTCTCCGAGCCGTCCGGCGTGTTCGGCACCGCCCAGAAGTCGTTGCCCGTGAAGAAGTCCTGGGGCTTGGTGACGTGGAAGCGGGTCAGCAGGTTGCGCTGCACCTTGAACATGTCGGCCGGGTAGCGGAAGTGGTCCGCGAGCGCCTGCGGGATCTCCGACTTCGGTTTGATCAGGTCGCCGCCGAAGGCCTTGTTCCACGCCTTGAGCACCGGGTCCTGGTCGTCGAACTCGTAGAGGGTGACCGTGCCGTCGTACGCGTCGACGGTCGCCTTCACCGAGTTGCGCATGTAGTTGATGTTGTCCCGGGCGAGCGCGAACGTGCCCTGGTTGGTGAGCTCGTCGCGGGTCTCTTCCGCCAGGTTGATCCGCTGCGCGTACGGGTACGTCGCCGCGGTCGTGTAGCCGTCGAGAATCCACTGGATCTTCCCGTCGACCACGGCCGGGTACGGGTCTCCGTCTATGGTCAGGAACGGCGCGACCTTCTCCACGCGGGTACGCGGGTCCCGCACGTACATGAGCTTGGAGTCCTTGTTGACCGCGTCCGACAGCACGAAGTTGCTCTCGGTGTTCTTGATCGCGAAGACGAGCCGGCGGAACATCGAACCGATCGGGACGCCGCCCTTACCCTCGTACGTGTAGCGCTGTTCCGCGTCACTGTCGTTGGGCTGCGGGCGGTCGAACTCGGTCTTCTTCGTGGCGTCCGCCTGGCCCACGATGGCGTACTCCGTGGACTGCTCGCCGTAGTAGATGCGCGGCTGGTCGACCTTGATCTGGTCGGTCGACGAGGACGCGCAGTTGGCCGCCTGGCTGCCGGCGGTGCCGAGCGAGCCGGAGACGAAGACCGGCAGGCCACCGCAGGCCTCGTTGGACGGGGCCGCCACCAGGCCGTACCCGTGGGTGAAGACCGTGTGCCGGTTGAGCCAGTTCTGCTGCTGGGTGGTCAGTGCCTGGTCGTTGATCTCCCGGACGCCGACGACGTAGTCCTGTGTCTTCTTGTCGATCTCGTAACGGTCGACGTCCAGCTTTGGCCCGAAGTCGTAGAAGCCGCGGACCTGCTGCGACTGCGTGAACGCCTCGGAGACCAGCTGCGGGTCGATCACCCGGACGTTCTGCGCGCTGGGATTCGACGCGAGGTCGGTCGGCGGCACGACGCTGTCGGCGCTGTAGGGGGTCACCTGCGTGTCGGATATGCCGAACGCTGCCCTGGTCGCCTCGATGGAGCGCGAGATGTATGGCGCTTCCTTGTCCGCCAGGCTCGGCTTGACCTGGAAGTTCTGCACCGCGAGCGGGTAGACGCCGCCGATCGCGACCGCGGAGATGGCCAGCAGAGCGAGGGAGACGCCCGGCCAGACCAGGTTTCGCATGATCGCGTTGGAGAACACGATGATGGCGATAGCGACCACGATCGAGATGTAGGCCAGGATCTCCTTGGCCGGCAGCAGCGCGTTGACGTCGGTGTAGCCCGCGCCGTACAGATCGGGTGAGACGTGCTGCTCCAGCAGCAGCGCCCGGCGGTCCAGGATGTACGCGACCGCCTTGAGCAGCACGAAGAGCGCCACCAGCGTGGTCAGGTGGGCCCGTGCCGCCGTGGTCATCCGGTCGCCGACGCCCTGCAGGCGCACGCCGCCGAAGATGTAGTGCACGGCGAGCGCGCCGATGACCGACAGCACCACCGCGGTGAAGGCCACGCCGAGCACGTAGCGCAGCAGCGGGTAGTCGAAGACGTAGAAGCCGACGTCCACGTTGAACTGCGGATCCTTCACGCCGAACGGCACGGCGTTCCGGAAGAGCATCCAGTCCTTCCACCGGGCCTGTCCGGAGAGCCCGGCGAAGAATCCGATGACGATGCCGATGACGGCGATCCAGGTGCCGAGGCGGGGCTGGATGACCATGCGGTAACGCTCGAGGGTGGCCTGCTCCGCCGAGTGCGGGCGCAGCAGTGGACGCAACCGGTAGGCGAGATAGAGGTTGGCCGCGATGATCACCGCCATCGCGAGCCCGATCGCCAGGAAGAGCAGCAGGCGGGTCAGCAGGATGCCGTTGAACACCTGGGTCTTGTCGACCTCGGCGTACCACAGGTAGTCGGTGTATTTGTCGATGCCCCAGCCGAGCAGCGTGAATAAGAGGAAGACCCCCACAAGGACGCCGACGGTCACGCGACCGCGACGGCTCATCCTCGGTAGGGGAGGACTGTTACGCATGACCAACGTGAACCCCACAAAGTCTCAAGACCGGTTCTTCACTTTAGGATGTTGCGTTGTTCCGCTCGGGGCGCCTGTGGATAACTCTCACGAGGCTGTGCACGGCTTTGGCGTACCGCCGGTGGTGAAGGTCTGAAGCGCACTGAGCGCGTCGTCGACAGTGGCGACCTCAGCCATCGGCAGGCCGTCGACCTTGTTCTTCAGGGCCTCGGCGCAGTTGTCGATCGGGACCAGGAAAAGCTGGGCGCCGGAGTTTTTGGCGCCCACGAGCTTCTGCGGGATGCCGCCGATCGGTCCGACGTTTCCCTCGTCGTCGATGGTGCCCGTGCCCGCGATGATCTTCCCGCCCGTGAGGTCTTCCGGCTTGAGTTTGTCGATGATGCCCAGGGTGAACATCAGGCCCGCGCTCGGTCCGCCGATCTCGTCCAGGTCGATCGAAACGGTGAACGGGTGGGGCTGCTTCTTGTCGATGGAGACACCGATGCGCGGCGTGTCGCTGCCCTCGGCCGCCTTCGTCTTGATCGTGGCGGTCTCGGACCTGCCGGCCCGGGTGTAGGAGACGGTCAGCGTAGTCCCAGCGGGCTTGGCCTGCACGAGCTGCGTGAGCTTGTCCGGGCTGGTGACCTCGGCGCCGTCGACCGCGGTGATGATGTCGTCCTTGCGCAACACGCCGACAGCCGCGCCACCCGGTGCAATATCCGTCACAAAAGTCTGGATCGGATAACCGAGCTCGCGCAGCGCCACGGTCTCCGCGCTGGACTGCGAGGACTTGAACTCCTCGGCGTTCTGCTGCTCGACCTGCTTCTCGCTCTGCTCCGGCGGGTAGATCAACTCGCGGGGCACCACGGCCTGCTCGTTGCTGATCCAGCCCCGGATC
This sequence comes from Winogradskya humida, assembly GCF_016862215.1. Classification (GTDB taxonomy): domain Bacteria; phylum Actinomycetota; class Actinomycetes; order Mycobacteriales; family Micromonosporaceae; genus Actinoplanes; species Actinoplanes humidus. The sequence goes on along the minus strand of NZ_BOMN01000084.1, from coordinate 8,114 downwards.
GCCCACACCAGCTCCACGCTGGGCTGCACTCCGACGGTGGTCAGGCGCAGTTGACCCGTACTCGTGGTGGTCTGCGCCTTCGTCACCTGAATGACCTCTTTGCCGTTGTCCGAGCCGAGGGTGTTGACCGTCGGCCCGGGCTTGAGAACCACGTACGGCAGGGGGAAGGCCATGACTCCGACTGCCAGCAGTGCGGTGATCAGGGCGCCGAGGATAACCGTGACACCGCGACGTCTCATGCGCGTGACCGTACCAACCGACCCTGAGTTCTCTCTGAGCTGACACCGGCATTGGGCACGAAGGCCGATTTCGCGCGTACCGTTGGGGACGTGCCTGATATCCCGTTCGGCTTCAGCCTGCCGGGCGCGCAGCCGCCCGATCCCTCCGACCCGCAGCAGATGCAGCAGTTCATGAATCAGCTGCAGCAGATGTTCGCCGCGCCTGGAAGTGGCCCGGTCAACTGGGATCTGGCCCGCCAGGTGGCGGCCAGCCAGCTGAGCGCGACCGGTGACCCAGCGGTCAACATGTATGAGCACAACGCGGTCTCCGAGGCGCTGCGCCTCGCCGACCTGTGGCTCGACCCGGTGACCGCGATGCCCTCGGGCATCCGCGACGCGACGGCCTGGAACAGAAACGAGTGGGTCTACAACACACTCGACGTCTGGAAAAAGCTGTGCGACCCGATCGCGGGCCGCATGGTGGGCGCGATGGGCGACCTCGTCCCCGAGGAGGCCCGTGCCCAGCTCGGCCCGATGCAGTCGATGGTGGCGACGCTCGGCGGCGCCCTCTTCGGCGGCCAGCTCGGCCAGGCGCTCGGCCAGCTCGCCGCGGAGGTCCTCTCCGCCGGCGACATCGGCCTCCCGCTCGGCCCGGCCGGCACGGCCGCGCTCGTCCCGGCCAACATCAAGGCCTACGGCGACGGCCTGGAGCTCCCCGAGGACCAGGTCCGCCTCTACGTAGCCCTCCGCGAGGCCGCCCACCAGCGCCTCTTCCAGCACGTCCCCTGGCTGCGAGCCCACGTGCTCAACGCCGTCGAGACCTACGCCAACGGCATCACGGTCAACCGGGAGGCGATCGAGGAGGCGATGAGCCGCGTCGACCCGCAGGACCCGGAGTCGATGCAGGCCATGGCGCTCGAGGGCATCTTCACGCCCGAGGACACCCCGCAGCAGAAGGCGAGCCTGGCCCGCCTCGAAACAGCACTCGCCCTGGTCGAGGGCTGGGTCGGCCACGTGGTCGACAGCGCCGCGGGAGACCGCCTACCCTCCGTGGGCGCCCTCGGCGAGGCATTCCGGCGCCGTCGCGCGGCCGGTGGCCCCGCTGAGCAGACGTTTGCAGCCCTGGTCGGCCTCGAGCTCCGCCCCCGCCGCCTCCGCGAAGCGGGCGCGCTGTGGACGGCCGTCACCGACGCACGCGGCGTGCAGGGCCGCGACGCCCTCTGGGACCACCCCGACCTGCTGCCGACCGACGACGACTTCGCCGACCCGCAGAAGTTCGCCCAGGCCAAGCTCGACTGGGACATCTCCGAGCTCGACAACCTCGGCAATGCACCCGACCCGTCCGGCTCGCCTGATGAAACAGACAAAAAGGATAAAGAGTAAGCGTGTCGTAGCTCGGTGGGGGCTGCAGACCGCAGCTCCCGCCGAGGTCGGTCCCGGCAACCCCAGGCGCCTTGCCGGCGCCTGAACGGGCTTGCCGGGCCCTCGGCCTGCGTGAGTGGCTAACCCCCGAGCAGCGCCCGGGTGTTCTCCCAGCCCTCCAACGCCATGTCGAGCGTCGAAAGATCCTCCGGCCCGCGCAACCGCCGCCACTCGGCAGTCGACTCCACCAGGCTGGGCTGCGGCGCCGTCCTCCGCACAGTCATAGGCGTAGCACCGTCGAGATCATGGTCGGCCAGCCACTCCGGCACGGGAAGCACCGAGGCCACGCCCAGCAGCCCCCCGCCCCGCCCGTTCGGCGCCACCGCGACAGGTTTGCTGCTCAGCGGTCTCAGGAGCTTCCCGAGGATCATCCCCGGCAGATCGGCCGCATCGGCCGCCAAAACGGCCCCCTGGTCGAATCCGGCCTGCTCAGCGGCCTTCAGAACGGGCAGCACGGTAGCCGTCGCCACCTCGAAGATCGGCGTCCCCGGCCAGGCGATCTCCCGGGCCAGCTCAAGATCGGCCGCGACCGCAGCAATGGCCGGCTCCGCCTGAGCCAGCCGAGCAAGCAGATCCACCACGTCCTCAGCCAGCGCAGCCCGCCACTTCAGCAGGTCAACCCCCGGCGGACTCCACGCAACGGGGTTCAGCAACGCCACCACGACACGTCTGGTCACACCCCGAAGGCTAGCCCGCTCGCCCCAAGCCGCCCGCGCCAGCTGCCCACTCGCCCACGCCATCGCAAACGCCAGCTGCCCACTCGCCCGCGCTATCGCAAACGCCAGCTCTCCACTCGCCCGCGCTATCGCAAACGCCAGCTGCTTGCTTGCCCGCATAAGCCGCTCAGGTCAGCCGCCCACTCGCCCACGCCGCCCACTCGCACTCGCCGCTCGCCCACGCCGCCCGCTCGCACTCGCCGCCCGCTCACGACAGCCGCCCGCTTGCTCGTGTCAGCCGCTGACGTCAGCCGGCCCTTCAGTCGTCTGCCCTTCAGTCGTCTGCCAGAACCAACCCGGTGGCCGCTGAGATGCCCTCCAGGTAGCCGCGAGCACGCTCGGCCCGGGGGTAGCGGTTGACAAGCTCCCAGAAGGCAGCGCTGTGATCAGGAACGACCAGGTGGGCCAACTCATGCAGCAACACGTAGTCGATCACCCAGTCCGGCATCTCCTGGATCCGGTGCGAGATCCGTATCGTGCCGTCATCCGGCGTACAGGATCCCCATCGGCCGTTCTGGTTGGTGACCCAACGCACACTCGCCGGAACCATGTGGCTTGCGTAATCAGGCAGATAGCGCGATATCAACTTCCGAGCGCGGCCCAGCAACTCGCTGTCGGTGCGCTGAACGCGCTCCTCGCGGGCGGCCAGCCGGGCAAGCATCCGCGCGACCCACTCGGTCTCCTCGGCACGCGAGAACCGGTCGGGAATGAGGACAACAACACGCTCGCCCTCACGATAAGCGGACACCGTGCGACGCCGACGCTGGCTGCGCCGCACTTCGACGACAGGCTTGCGCGTCCTGGCCATTACCGGCTCGCGCAGCCCAGACTCGGGTTCACATTGAAACGTTAATCCGTCAGTCCCAGGTGGCCGCAAGGGTACGGCAAACGACACGCACCCAAAATGTGAGCTTCGCCCCAGTTAATCCGAAAATATTTTCCAAACCCGCAACACAGCCCCCACCCCAGCCAACGCTACCCCGCTCAAAGATCCACTTCTCACCACCCCCACCCACCCCAAAAACCCCACCCATGCAAACACCCCCAGCACCCCCACAAACCACCTAAACCCCTCCCGACCCACCGACCCCTCCCTGCACTCCCCCCGCCTTCACTCCCCACCCCGGCCCCACCCCTCGCCGCCACATCCTTCGCCCAACCCCTCCTCCGAACGGCCAGCCCCCTCCAAGCGCCTGCCCTCTTCAGACGCCAGCCCCCTCCAGGCGGACAGGCCCCTCCAGGCGGCCAGGCCATCCGTGAGCAACGCCGACGACATCAACCCCACCGTCGCGACCAATACGGGCAAGCCACTAAGCCCTCACCGCCCAACTCGCCACACCGGCCGCCAGCCTCTCTGCCCACGCACTTCCAACCCGCCACGCCTCACGTTCCGTAACCAGCGTCGCGCTTCGCCACAAAGAGTCACCCTCGTATTGCTGGCGAGACTCCTGCCGACAGCACCCCATCTCGCGGCCCCGCGACTCCCAGGCGCAGGCCCGCATCGCCCGCCTCGCCGCCACGGCGATCAGCGCCCGCATCCATCGCGCATCCCCACTGTTCAGAGGCGCAACACAGCCACCCCGGCTCCGGCCGCCGGACTCATTCCCGTCGCTACCCGAACATCCCTTTTCTGGTGATCTGAGTAATTCGTCGGCGTGTCTGCCCGAATCTGCCCCAAAAGGGACTTCTAGACCGGCAGACTCACGACGTCGACGACACCGCCGACGCTGCGCTGACATGGAAATGGCCGGACGTGGGTAGTGACCGCCCCTAACGGGTGGCCACATTCACGTGGTCGCGGAGCGGTCCAGCGCCGAACACAGATCGCGGCCTGTCGCCGCGAGCAGCGCCCCCGGGGTGGGCTCAGGTCCCAGACCTGTTCCGCACCGGGGCACCCGGGCCGACCCGGCCGACAACATGACGAGGAGGAATCGTGGCCGACAACACGTACAACGGCTACTGCGTGAAGTGCAAGGAGAAGCGCGACTTCCAGGGCACCGTCGAGGTCTCGAAGACCGGCATGAACATGGCCAAGGGCAAGTGCCCGGTCTGCGGCACCACGGTGAACCGCATCCTGGGCAAGGCCAAGGCCTGACCGGAGGCCGACTTACCGCGGGGGTGACCATTTCGGTCGCCCCCGCTGTCGTTCCCCTCCACCCGAATCACCCGCCAGAGCCATAACCTGTGTTCAAACCACAACGTTGAGTAGTTGTCCACCCCTCCACGCGACCCTGTGGATAACTCGCTCCAGCTTGTGGATAACCGAGCAGGACAGCGGGGACGGCCTGTGGACAACGAAAGCCGTGCGCGTTGAAGACGTGACAACCTGTCACCCATGAGCCGACCTGTGCTGCATCGACCGATGCTGCTGCCGGGCCTGCCCCGCATCTGGCGAGGCGCCCACACCCTGCAGCTCGGCCTGCACCCCTCCCGCGCGGTCCTGATCGACTTCCGCGACCCCGCAACAGCCAAAATCCTCGACTTCCTGGACGGCACCCGCCCCGAGCGAGCCGTCCTCCAGGGCGCCACCACCCTCGGCATCTCCCCCGCCGAAGTCCGCACCCTCCTCGAACTCCTCCACGAAGCAGGCCTCGTGGTTTCCTCCCGCCGCCTCTTCCCCCCAGCCCTCGACGCCACAACCCGCCGCCTCCTAGCCAGCGAAGCCGGCGCCCTAGCCCTGGCCACCCACAAACTCCCCACCCACCTACCCACCACCCCAGCCCCCACCACCGACGCCCCTGCCCCGCCCAACAGCCGGGCACTAACAGACAGGCCAGCGCCACCCGACAGGCCAGCGCCACCCGACAGCGACGCGTTAGCCGATAGCGCCATCGCGCCCAACAGGTTGGCACTACCTACCGATCCGGCGCTGGCCAACAGATCAGCGCTACCCGACGGCGCCGTCACGCCAAGGCCGCCACTAACGACCGACCCAGCGCTACCCGGCAGGCCAGCGCTACCCGGCAGGCCAGCGCTACCCGGCAGGCCGGCATTGGCCGACAAGGCGGCAGCGGCCGACAACGCGGCACTCCTGCCCTACAGCTCAGCCCCGTCCGGCAGCACCGTGCCGCTGCAAAGGACGGCAGATAGTTCGGCCAGTTCAGATCAGCCAAAGAGTTCAGACGCGGCCGGCCACCCAGCCGAGGAACCCCGGAAGCGCACTCCCCAAGCCTCATCCGACACCCACCCGTCGACGCCCGCCGCGATTCTGCGACGGAGACGGTCAGCCCGGGTAGCGGTGTCAGGTCACGGCCGGCTCGGACCCGGAATCGCGGTCGCGCTGGCAGAAGCGGGCGTAGGACACGTCCACGCAGACCTCGCAGGCACAGTCACCCATCTCGACCGCATCGGCGGCCCCCTCCGGGGCGTCGAGGTGGGAACAGTCCGGACAACGGCGGTGACCGCAGCCATCAGGGAAATCGCACCGGCAACAGAGACCCGTGCAATCCGCCGCGGCCACGCCACACTGGTCGTACAGCTCTCCCACAACGAACCCGTGGCCCTCCTGGCCCTCGCCCACACCCAGCGCTTCCAGCCCTACCTGGCCGTCACCGTGCGAGAAGGAACAGCGGTGATCGGCCCCTTCGTTCCACCAACCGGTCAACCCTGCTTGAACTGCATCGCCCTCTACCGCCAATTCCAAGGAACCGAGATCCCGCCCTCTCCACCACCACCCGCCCACGGACAGCGCGCTCAAGACCACTCCCACGCCGGGCCTCCAAGACCGCGCGACCCGGGCCCCCGGGAGTCGCCGCCCCCGCAGCAGGGCAATCACAGGCCTGAGCCCCGATACGACGAGTTCCGCGTGAGCGACGAGCCCCTCGCCGTGGCCACAACGCTCGCAGCCTGCGGATACATCGTTGCTGAGGTGCTCACCTTCATCGACGGCGGCGTACCGGAAACCCTCGGAGCCGAGGTCGAAATCTCATCCCCGAGGCACATCCGACGGCGAAGCTGGATGCCCCACCCCTACTGCACCTGCACTCAGTCCCGCCGCCAACCATGAAGGCCGCAGCCCGAGCCCTGAGGTGGGGTGGAGCAGTGGGGCAATCTTTTTCAAGACGGCATTTTGGGGCTGGAGGGCACGATCTGGCCTCGGCGGGCGCGGGATGGAAGCCCCAGAAGGTGCTAAGTGCGTACGAAACGATCGGGGGTTGGAAGGGTGGTTGGGTGGGTGGGGTATCGGGGCGGGGGGTCGTTTGGCGTCACGTCGGTCACAATGATCTGGTGACCGATATCCCGCGTCGTGCGGCGTCCCGGACCGCCAAGCTTGCAGCGCTGCCTCTCGGCTTTGCCGGGCGGACGGTGCTCGGGCTCGGTAAGAGGGTCACGGGGATCGCCGGCGATGTCATTTCCGCGGAGATCCAGCAGCGCACCGCCGAGCAGCTTTTCAGCGTCCTTGGCCAGCTCAAGGGTGGGGCGATGAAGTTCGGGCAGGCGCTGTCGGTCTTCGAGGCCGCCATGCCCGAGGAGATGGCCGGGCCCTACCGGCAGGCGTTGACCAAGCTCCAGGAAGCCGCCCCGCCGATGCCGGTGGCGAGTGTGCACAAGGCACTGGCAGAGCAGTTGGGTGAGGACTGGCGGGACAAGTTCGCCGAGTTCGATGACAGTCCGGCTGCGGCGGCGAGTATCGGGCAGGTGCACAAGGCCGTCTGGAAGTTGCCGCCTTCGCGTAAGGGGGCGAAGCCGAAGACGATCACCGTTGCGGTGAAGGTTCAGTATCCGGGGGCCGGTGAGGCGCTGATCTCGGATCTCAAGCAGCTCGGGCGGCTCGCCGGGATGTTCAAGGTCATTCAGCCGGGCATGGACATGAAGCCGTTGCTCACGGAGTTGCGTGAGCGCGTGATCGAAGAGCTTGACTACGCGATGGAGGCGGAGACTCAGACGACGTTCGCGAACGCGTTCGCGGATGACGCGGAAATCTATGTGCCCCGGGTGCTGGCGTCGTCGCCTCGGGTGCTGGTTACCGAGTGGGTTGACGGAACGCCGCTGGCCAAGGTCATTACGGACGGCACGGAGGAGGAGCGGGACGAGGCCGGGCGGCTCATGGCGACGCTGCACTTCTCGGCGCCGGCTCGGGCCGGGTTGCTGCATGCTGACCCGCACCCCGGGAATTTCCGGATCCTTCCTGATGGCCGACTGGGTGTCATCGACTTCGGGGCGGTGGCTCGGTTGCCGGAGGGCCATCCCGAGCCGATCGGGCGGCTGGTTCGGCTCGCCCTCGACGGCGACGCTGACGGGGTTGCGGACGGGCTGCGTGAAGAAGGCTTCATCAAGCCGGATGACGAGCTTGACGCCCGGGCGGTTCTCGACTTCCTGCGGCCGATGATCGAGCCGGTTGCCGTGGACGAGTTCCGGTTCACCCGCGCCTGGATCCGCGCCGAGGCTACCCGGCTCTCCAGCCCCCGCTCGCCGGGCTTCCAGCTGAGCCGCAAGCTGAATCTTCCGCCGTCCTACCTGCTGATCCACCGGGTGACGCTCGGCTCGATCGGAGTCCTGTGCCAGCTGGAGGCCAAAGCGCCGTACCGGACGATTCTCGAGAAATGGCTCCCCGGGTTCGCCCCCGTCTCCTGATTCAGCCCGGGGAGTGAAGGCGCCGGGCATGAAGGCGCCGGGGATGGGAGCGCCGGGCATGCAAGCCAGCGGCGTGAGAACGCCGGGGATGCAACCCACGGACATGAGAACACCCGGCATACAACCCACGGACATGAGAACACCCGGCATACAACCCACGGACATGAGAACACCCGGCATACAA
>NZ_BOMN01000083.1 GCF_016862215.1 Winogradskya humida | reverse complement strand
GACATGAGAACACCCGGCATACAACCCACGGACATGAGAACACCCGGCATACAACCCACGGACATGAGAACACCCGGCATACAACCCACGGACGTGGGAGTGACGGGTGTGAAAAGCGCCCCGCCAGCAGGTTGAACTGCGGGCGGGGCGGTTTGGTAGGGGCACGATCAGAGGCGTCCACCCAGCTCGTTGGCGGCCCGGTGGCGGGCCTCCATGGCGATCTGACGTGCGGGGCGGTGGGCCTCAGGGGTGTGGATTTCCTGAGGCCTACGCATTCGGGCTCGTGATAGCGCTTCTTGGATGAGTCTTACCTTGGGGGTTCCGTTCGGGGTCATCGCTGCGTCTTCCGTCTTTCGGTAAGGGGTGGTGATGGTGGTCATTTCAGGCTGCCAGCCGGACCGAGTTGCGGGATTCGAGACCGACGGCCTCGAGACGCTCTTCGACCTCAACGGCCAGTTCGGCGTCGCGGGCGACGTCGACCTTGCGGGGACGGCCACGGGGCCGCTTGCGCGCGACGACTGCGCCGCGCTCAAAGATTTCGCCGCCCCAGACGCCCCAGGGCTCGTTCCGCTCGACCGCGCCGGCCAGGCATTCGACGCGCAGCGGGCAGTCCCCGCAGAGCGACTTCGCCAGTTCCAGCTGGGCCGGGGAGTCCGAGAACCAAAGGTCCGGGTCGAACTTCCGACAGGGCAGGTTTGCCTCGATCTCGACGCTCACGTCGAGGGGGGCCAGCGCCAGACTCATAAAGCCCGGTCACCTCTCTCTTCTTCTCGATCTTCTGGATCGTGGTGCTTCGTTTACACCGGCCGGTGAGCCGGCAAAAAATTAAGGCCGCGGATCCCGGTTAGGGGTTCCGCGGCCTCGAGGTGAGCCGGAGGTCTGTAGATCAGACCGGCCTTCCTCGAGGCGGGACGCCGCTGGCACCATTCCGACGCTTCATCGGGATATCCGTGCCGTTGCCGCCCGTGAACCCACTGGTCTCGTAGCTTCCGTCGACGGACACCAGAACCTGGGCCAGCTCGGCCTGGACCTGGACCTGGTGCGCCTGCGAAACCGGGGCCTGCTCAGCAGCCAGGATCACCACGGGGGCGGACTCCACCACGAGGGCGGATTCCAGCGCGAGGGCGGTCAAGGGGAGCCAAGAAGCGGAGGGAGCGCAGAATGCAGCAGGCAGCGTCGACGGACGCTCGATCGTGTAGTTGAGCCTCATCATTGCCACCTCCTCCATCGTGTTGCACTCGATCCGAAACCCTTTGCGAGCAGGTCGCTCGCCAAGGTGTGAACTGAGGCTATTCGCTCCCCCGCAGGGAGGGCAAACGAATTAACGGACTAACTTTCAAAGTTTTTTTCGGCTGTCTCTGCGGGGTCGGCGCCCGCGACCAGAGCGAACACTGCGGCGCCGTACTGGTTGAGCTTGCGGGGGCCGAGGCCGGCGATCGCCAGCAGCTCCGGCGGCGTGCCCGGCTGACGCTCGGCGATGGCCACGATCGTGGCGTCGGTGAAGACGACGTACGCAGGGACTTTCTGCTCCTTCGCGACCAGTGCGCGCCAGGTCTGCAGCCGCTCGTAGAGCTCCTGGTCGAGGTCCGACGGGCAGGTGGCGCAGCGGCCCAGTTTGCGGTCGACACCGGCCGTCAGCGTGGCTCCGCAGATGCGGCACGAGGCCACGGGGGCGTGCCGGCTGGCGGCTTTCCGGCTCGCGGCTGCCACGCCAGGTTTCTCGAAAGTGCGGTGGCGGGTGTCGGTGAGCTGCGGTAGGAAGCGGCACGGGCGCCGGGTGCGGCCGCCGGACGCGCGCATCTGGCCGTAGGAGAGCCAGAGCCACTGCCGGGCCCGGGTCACCCCGACGTAGAGCAGGCGGCGTTCCTCCTCGAGCTGCTCGGTGGTTTTCGCGTACGTCGTGGGCAGGGTGCCGTCGGCGAGCCCGACCAGGAACACCGCGTCCCATTCGAGGCCCTTGGCGGAGTGCAGGGAGGCCAGCGTCACGCCTTCGACGGTCGGGGCGTGCTGCTGCTCGGCACGGCGGGCAAGCTCCTCGTTGAATTCGGACAACGAGACGTCGCGTTGCACGGCTCCCGCTTCGCCTATCGGGACAAGTGCAGGGCTCCGGGCGTACTCCTCGGAAAGGGCGACGATCGCTGCGAGTGCCTCCCACTGCTCACGCTGGGCACCGCCTGCAGGGGGCCTGTCGCGGGCCCAGCCGGTCGCCGACAGTGCCTCGACGACGGCCTGGACCAGCGGGGTCTCGCCGGGGGTGGAGCGCACGGCGGCGCGCAGGGCGATCATGGCCTGGCGGACCTCGGTGCGTTCGAAGAACCGTTCGGCGCCTCGGACGACGTAGGGGACGTGGGCCTCGGCGAGGGCCTCCTCGTAGCCCTGCGACTGGGCGTTGGTGCGGAAGAGGACGGCGATCTCGCTGGCCGGGGTGCCCGCGGCGATCAGCTCGCGGCAGCGCTTGGCGACCGCGAGGGCCTCGGCCGGCTCGTCCGGGAAGATCTTGAGGTCCGGCTCGGCGCCGGGTGGGCGCTGGCCGACCAGTTCGAGGCGCAGCCTGGCCTCGGTGCCGCGGGCCTGCTTGATCACGGCGTTGGCGAGACCGACGACCTGGGGGGTGGAGCGGTAGTCGCGGGTCAGCCGGACGACCACGGCCTCGCGGCGCTGGCGCGGGAAGTCGACTAGGTACGACGAGGTCGCGCCCGTGAACGAGTAGATCGTCTGGCTGGCGTCGCCGACCACGGTGACGTCGTCGCGGCCGCCGAGCCAGGCGTCGAGGAGGCGCTGCTGGAGCGGGTTGACGTCCTGGTATTCGTCGACCACGAAGTGCCTGTACTGCGAGCGGACCTGTTCGGCGACGTCGGAGTGCTCCTCGATGCCCCAGACCGCGGCGCGCAGCATGTCCTCGAAGTCGATCACACCCTGGCGGCGCTTGAGCGACTCGTACGCGGCGAAGACGTCAGCGACCTTGCCCACCTCGTACGGCGGCTCGCGCAGCGCCTTGGTCGCGGCCACGACGTACTCCCCGGGCTCGACCAGCGACGACTTGGCCCACTCGATCTCGCTGGCGAGGTCACGGGCGGCGTTGCGGTCGGCGCGCACCCCGGCGTGGTTGGCGGCGAGGGTGACCAGGCGGGCCTTGCTCTCCACCAGCTCGGGCATGCCCCGGCCTTCGAGCAGGCGGGCCGCGAAATACCGCACCTGGCGTAACGCGGCGGCGTGGAACGTGCGGGCCTGCACTTTTCCGGCGCCGAGCGCGGTCAGCCGGGCTCGCATCTCAGCGGCGGCCCGTGCGGTGAAGGTAACCGCGAGCACATGCCGGGGACTGATTTCACCCGAAAGAGTTCGATAGGCGATGCGGTGGGTAATGGCACGTGTCTTACCTGTTCCCGCACCGGCGAGGATGCAGACCGGGCCCGCTGGAGCGGTCACGGCCCGGCGCTGGTCGGGATCGAGCCCGGCAAGAACACGTTCGGCTGTCACAACCGGGAATCATGACACCCCGGTCCGACGTTTCATCGGATGGCGCTGTGCCATGTGACTTCTTCGAAGGGACCCAGACCGATGCTGACCATGTACTCGACGCCCTGGTGCGGCTACTGCCACCGGCTCAAGTCGCAGCTGGACCGGGAAGGCATCGCGTACGAGGTCGTCGACATCGAGCAGGACCCGGCTGCCGCTGACTTCGTGATGAGTGTCAACGGCGGTAACCAGACGGTCCCGACGATGCGTTTCGACGACGGCTCCGCGATGACCAATCCCTCGATCATCCAGGTCAAGGAACATCTGGCCGCGCTCTCCGCGTAGGTGACATCGAAAACGGCCGCCCCCGAAGATCCGGGGGCGGCCTTTTTCATGCGTTGAGCCAGGTCTCGATCAGGTACAGGGCGATCGAGGAACGCATGGGCAGCCCGAGGCGGACACCGGCGACCTCGAACTCGCCCGAGATCATCTGGGCGATCTCCGAGCGCGTGAGCCACAGCGCCTCGTCGATCTCCTCGGGGTCGACGACGATCGGCTGCGCGGGGTCGGCCTCGGCGAGGTAGCCGAGCATCAGGGAGCCCGGGTACGGCCAGGACTGGCTCCCCTCGTACTGAAGGCTCCGCAGTTTGATCCCGACCTCCTCGCGCACCTCGCGCACCACCGCGGCCTCGGTCGACTCGCCCGGCTCGACGTAGCCGGCGAGGCAGGAGAAGCGGCGCACCCCGTCGACGGTGGGCCAGGAGGCGTTGTGCCCGAGCAGGCAGCGCCCCTGCGGCCCGGCGACGCCGTCGTGCACGAGCACGATCATGGCCGGGTCGGTGCGCGGCCACATGGCCTTGCCGTTCTCGTCGACGCGGGACCAGCCGGCCTCGATGACCGTGGTGGGCTGACCGTTGAGCGGCGAGAACCGGTGCGAGGCGTGCCAGTTGCCGAGCGCGGCGGCGGTGGTGAGGATCCCGGCGTCGCGCGAGTCGAGCCGGTGACCGATATCGCGCAGGGTGCGTGCCTCGGCGCCCGGATGCTCCGGGAGCGGCGTGTCGACGGCGAAGATCGGCACGCCCTCCGCGTCGATGCCGAGGAAGAGCCGCTCACCCTCGGGCGCCGCGTCCGCGCTGACCAGCACCAGGGACGGATCCCCCTGGTCCAGCCCGGTGATCAGGGCACGGCCGCCCTTCGAGATGTCGATGAGCAGGACCAGGCCCGTTTTCCAGGCCTCGGCGATCCACTCGGCGTCCGTGCGGTGATGGGCCGCACGATCCAGGGTGGTACGCGCCAGAGGTGGCCCGCCCCACCCCGGCTGCTCGCCGATGTCGGGCTCGGAACTCCCGGCCTGCTCGCCGATGTCGGGCTCGGAACTGCCGGCCTGTTCGTCGATGTCGGGTTCGGAGCTCACTCGGCCTCACGTTCCACGGCGGTGAGGGCGGTCAGTGATCCCTCCACCTTGTCAGCGTCTCCGAGCACGACCGTGACCGCCTTGGCCGGGGCGAGGAAGCGCGACGCCACCTCGGCCACCTGCTCCCGGGTCGCGGACGCCAACGCCGCCGAGTGCTCGGTGAGATAGTCGAGGCGCAGCCCGAAGCTCGCGTAGATGCTGGCCAGCCCGGCAAGCCCGGCCTGCGTGGACATGCCCAGGCGCAGGGTGCCGAGGGCGTACCTGCGGGCCTGTTCGAGCTCGTCCTCACCCGGCGCGAGGCTGGCGATCTTGCCGAGCTCGTAGAGCGTCTCCAGCATCGCCGGGCCGGTCACCTCGGTCGCCACCTCGGCGGCCACGACCAGCGACGAACCGGCGAGCAGGTGCTCGATCGAGGTGTGGGGGCCGTACGTGTAGCCCTTGTCCTCGCGGATGTTCTCGACCCAGCGTGACGAGAAGTAGCCACCGAAGACCAGGTTGGCCAGCTGCAGCGCCGCGTAGTCGGGGTCGGTGCGGGGCAGCGCGGGCAGCGCCATCCGCAGCGAGGACTGCACCGAGCCCGGCCGGTCGACCAGCAGCAGCGGACCCGGCTCGAGCGCCGGGGTGGGCGGCACGGTGGCGTCGCGGCCGGCGCCGGCCCAGCTGCCGAGGGCCTTCTCGGCGGCGTCGATCGCCTTCTCCGGGTTGAGATCGCCGACGAGTACGAGCACGGAGCCGTCGGGCCGGACCCGGTCGGCGTGCAGCGCCCGTAGCTGCGCGGGGCGTACCCCCTTGATCTGCTCCGCCTCGGGGGTCTGGACGGCGTACGGGTGCCGGCCGTACACCCGCTTGAGCAGCGCCGTCCGGGCGAGGTGCGCGGGCTGGCTCTGCGCGACCTGGATGTGGTCGACGAGCCGGTCGCGCTCGACGGCGACCTCGTCGGACGGGTACGCGGGCTCGGTCAGCACCCCGGCGAGGATCTCCAGCATCCGGTCGAGACCGGCGGCGAGCGAGTTGCCGGTGATCAGCAGCCGGTCGGGGTCGAGGCCTGCGGAGAGTCCGCCGCCGACCGTCTGCAGCTCGGCGGCGATGTCGATGCTGCTCATCGTGGCCGTGCCGGTGAACAGCGTCTGCGAGAGCAGGGTCGCGCGGGGCAGCGGGGCACGCCCGAACGGCACGCGGAGCCGGAGCTCGACGAGGGGCACCGACGGGCGGCGCACGGCAATCACGGTGAGTCCGCTGCTGAGCGTACGTTCCAGCTGCTTCGGGAGTTTGATCTTTGAGTCCGGAACGAGGTCCGGCAGGGTGTGGGTGCTCACTGGTTTGCTCCTGGGACGACCTCGACGGTGGCGCGGCTATCGGGCCGCAGGGCGGCAGCGGCCGCGACGATCTGGGTCTCGGTGACCTCGCCGATCAGCCGGGGCAGCTCGTTGAGCAGCTCCGGGCGCCCGCGCTGCAGCTCCAGCACGGCCATCGGCAGGGCGCGGCCCAGGACCGCGTCGGTGTCCCGCAGCAGGTGGGTAGCCATCCGGGCCTGGGTGCGGGCCAGCTCGCCGGCGGCGAGGCCCCCGGTGGCGAGCCGGTCGAGCTCCTCGTCGACCACGCGCAGCACCTTGCCGGAGTCGCCGCCGGGGGGCATGTGCGCCTGCAGCAGGAACGCGGTGGGGTTGCGGACCTGGAACTCGTCACCCATGAAGCCGATGTAGCCGCCGACGCTGGTGACGATGCGGTCGCGCTGCACCAGCCGCTCGACCAGGCGCGACGCGTCACCGTCGGTGAGCACCTCGGCCAGCACGACGAAGGGCAGGTAGTCGGTGAAGCTCCCGATCGGGTCGGGCACCCGCCAGCCGGCCGCGATCGCGGGCAACGGGGCGAGCCGGTCGACGTAACTCTCCCGGCGCTCGGCGGTGAGACCCGGCTCGTCGAACGCGGGCAGCACCGGCTTGGGCCGGGCCGGCACGTCGCCGAAGTGCCGCTGGATCATCTCGGTCGCGACGGCCACGTCGAAGTCGCCGGCCACCGCGAGCGTCGCGTTGCCCGACGCGTAGTACTTCTCGAAGAACTCGGCCGCGTCGTCGACGGTGGCGCTCTCGAGGTCGGTGAACGAGCCGTAACCGTCGTGCGCGTTGGGGAACGTCTCGAACATCACCGGCGGGAGCTTCAGCCAGGGGAAGCCACCGTAGGGCCGGTTGAGGACGTTGACCCGGATCTCCTCCTTGACCACGTCGACCTGGTTGCGCAGGTTCTCCTCGGTCAGCCGGGGGCCGCGCATGCGGTCGGCCTCGAGGAACAGCGCCCGTTCGAGGGCACCGGCGGGCAGGACCTCGAAGTAGTCGGTGTAGTCGAGGTGGGTCGAGCCGTTGAAGCTGCCGCCCGCACCCTGCACGTGCCGGAAGTGGGCGAGCTTCTCCAGGTTTTCCGAGCCCTGGAACATCAGGTGCTCGAAGAGGTGAGCGAAGCCGGTGCGTCCTTCCGGCTCGGAGCGGATGCCGACGTCGTAGACCACGGCCACACCGACGACGGGCGCGCTGCGATCGGGCGTGAGGACCACGCGCAGGCCGTTGTCGAGGGTGAACCGTTCGACCGGGTATTTCGTCGCGGGAATCTTCACTTTGCGAGCCACCCCAAGAATCTAGCCCCCCGGGAGGTCAGTCGGCCTGTCCGCCGCATCACGGCGGCTCTCCACTTAGGCTTTACCCCTTGGTCACGCTGCCCAGTTCAAGCTGCGGGTTGAGTTTGGCCAGCTGTTCGACGGCTTCGGTACGCGCTTTCGAGAACCGCAGCGTGCCCCGGGTCACGTACGGCGTACCCGTGGCCCGGGCGACCTGGTCCGGGATCAGACCGGTCAGGATCAGGACGACGCCGACCACGCCCAGCACCGCGAAGAGTCCGCCCGGTGGCTTGAGGTCGCCGAACCTGCCCCAGAGCAGCAGCACGTCCGCGATCACGAAGAGCAGGATGATCGCGGGTGCGACGCCGTACCCGAAGATCTGCCGCAGGCGGGTCACCCGCTGGACCCCGCGGGCCGCGCTCTCGCCCATCGGCACCTCGACCGACGCGCTGGACCACGGCAACCGAGGCAGCGGTACGGCGACTTTGACCTGTTTTCCATCGCCGGCCAGGGTCTGGCGGGGCCAGCGCACCCGGGACACCTCATGCAGGCCGATCTTGATCTGCGTACTCACGGCGGGTGACCTTACCTGCTCGTGGCGGTTCTCATGATGCGGTTGGGACTTGACGCTCCCCGCCTACCTCATCCACTATTCCCATGCAACTGATAGAGATACCAGGGTTTAACGCGAGACCGCAGGGGGATTTCGTGTACGTCTCGGCACGAACCGACTACGCCGTCCGGGCCATGCTGGCGATCACCGCCGACGACCACACGCTGGTCAAGGCCGCGACGCTCGCAGCCGCCCAGGACATCCCCCTGAGCTTTCTCCAGGGCATCCTGCTCGACCTGCGCCGCGCCGGCCTGCTGCACAGCCACCGCGGCGTCGACGGCGGATACGCCCTGGCCCGCCCCGCGGAGGACATCACCGTCGGCGATGTCGTCCGTGCGGTCGGCGGAGCGCTGACCACCGTTCGCGGCCTGCCCACCACCACCACGACGTACCACGGGGTCGCGACCGGCCTCAAGGATGTCTGGCTGGCGGTGGAGGAGGCCATCGAGGGCGTCGTCAACCACCGCACGCTCGCCCAGCTCACCATCGCCGCTGCCGCTTAAATTCTTTAGGAGTAACGCATGCGCTCCCGCACTCTCCGTGCGCTAGCCGTCGCCGCTACCGCTCTTCTCTCCGCCGCTGCGCTCACCGCCTGCGGTGGCGACGACGACAAGGGCAGCGCCAGTGGCGAGGCCAGCGCGATCCGCCTCGGCTACTTCCCCAACATCACCCACGCCCCCGCCCTGATCGGCGTGAAGAACGGCCTCTTCCAGCAGGCACTCGGCAGCACCAAGCTCGAGACGAAGACCTTCAACGCCGGCCCCGCCGCGATCGAGGCGCTCTTCTCCGGCGCGATCGACGCGACGTACATCGGCCCGAACCCGGCCATCAACGGCTGGGCCACCTCCAAGGGCACCGCGCTGAAGATCATCGCGGGTAGCACCTCGGGCGGCGCCGGTCTGGTCGTGAAGCAGGGCATCAACAGCGTCGCCGACCTCAAGGGCAAGAAGATCGCCACGCCGCAGCTGGGCAACACCCAGGACGTGGCGCTGCGTGCCTACCTGAAGTCGAACGGCCTCAACGCCGACCAGCAGGGCGGCGGCGACGTCTCCGTGCTTCCACAGGACAACGCGACCGCCATCCAGGCGTTTGCGCAGGGTGCCATCGACGGCGCCTGGGTGCCCGAGCCCAACCTGAGCCGGATGGTCCTCGAGTCCAAGGGCAAGATCCTGGTCAACGAGAAGGACCTGTGGCCGAACGGGCAGTTCGTCACCACCCACCTGATCGTCACGCAGGAGTTCCTCAAGAAGTACCCGGCGACGGTCAAGAAGCTGCTGCAGGGCCACATCGCGGCGGTCAAGTACATCTCGACCGACAACGCGGGTGCACAGAAGGCCGCCAACGAGCAGCTCGCCGCGCTCTCGGGCAAGCCGCTCAAGGACGAGATCCTCGCCTCGGCGTTCAAGAACCTGCAGTTCACCAACGACCCGATCGCCACATCGCTGTACGCCAGCGCACAGCACGCCGAGGATGTCGGCCTGCTCAAGCCGGTCGACCTCAAGGGCATCTACGACCTCGGGCCGCTCAACGAGCTGCTCAAGGCCGACGGTCAGCCCGCCGTGAGCGACGCCGCAGCCTCCTGATCCCCCGCTCAGCCTGGGAGTAAGACCATGACCACGGTGGAAGCCGACCCGGTACAGACCGGTCAAGCGGTCGTCAGCCTCGACAGCGTCTCCAAGCAGTACGGCAGCGGCAGCAACGCCCTGCTCGCACTCGACAAGGTGTCGCTGACCGTCCGCAAGGGCGAGTTCGTCTGCCTGCTCGGCGCGTCCGGCTGCGGCAAGAGCACGCTGCTCTCGCTGATCGCCGGGCTCGACCGGATCAGCGCGGGCACGCTCGACATCGGCGGGCGGCACGTCTCGCTGATGTTCCAGGAAGCGGCGCTCTTCCCGTGGTTGTCCGTCTCGGGCAACGTCGAACTGCCCATGCGGCTGCGCGGCGTTGCCCGGGCGGAACGCAAGCAACGCGCCGGGGAACTGCTGGAGATCGTCCGGCTCAAGGACTTCGGCGGCAAACGCCCGCACGAGCTCTCCGGCGGCATGCGCCAGCGCGTGGCCCTGGCCCGCGCGCTGGCCCAGAACGCCGACATCCTGCTGATGGACGAGCCGTTCGGCGCCCTCGACGCCATGACCCGCGACATCCTGCACGACGAGCTCGAACGGATCTGGCGCGAGCAGGAGCTCACCGTCGTCTTCGTGACCCACAACGTGCGCGAAGCCGTCCGCCTCGGCGACCGGGTGATCCTGCTCAGCAGCCGCCCCGGCCGGGTCATCGAGGACTTCCCCATCACCCACGAGCGGCCGCGCCGCATCGACTCCCCCGAGGTGGCCGGACAGGCCGCCGAGATCACCGATCGGCTCCGCGCGGAGGTCGCCCGTCATGCCAATTAAGTACCCGTCGGCCCGCGCGGGCCTCGAAGGCGTCACCGGCAGCCTTCCCGCCCCCGTCGAGAAGCCGGACGCCGCCAAGGACCGCATCACCGGCCTCGACGCGCTCGAGCTCGGCGGCAAGAGCGAGAAGGGCTCGCTGGGCAGACGCGTCTGGCGCAGCGCCTGGCCCAAACTGCTGGCCATCGCCATCGTCATGCTGGCCTGGCAGATCGTCGTCTGGGCCGAATGGAAGCCGGTCTACGTCCTGCCCGGCCCGGCGACGGTCTTCGAGGACCTGGGCACCCTGATCAAAACCGGGGACTTCTGGGACGGCGTACGCGTAACCATGCTCCGCGCCGTGACCGGCTTCGGCCTCGCCGTGCTGATCGGCACCATCGTCGGCGCGGCGGTCTCCCGCTTCACCCCGCTGCGGGCCGCGATCGGCTCGCTGATCACCGGCCTGCAGACCATGCCGTCGATCATGTGGTTCCCGCTCGCCATCCTGCTCTTCCAGCTCAGCGAGAGCGCCATCCTGTTCGTCGTCGTGATCGGCGCCGCGCCCTCCGTGGCGAACGGCCTGATCAGCGGCATCGACTACGTGCCGCGGACCTGGCTGCGGGTCGGCCAGGTGCTCGGCATGACCGGGTTCGCCAAGTACCGGCACCTGATTTTGCCCGCCTCGCTGCCGTCGTTCATCTCCGGACTCAAGCAGGGCTGGGCATTCTCCTGGCGCAGCCTGATGGCAGGCGAGCTCCTGGTGATCGTGCCGGGCGCGCTCTCCATCGGCGTACGCATGCAGCAGGCCCGCGACCTCA
This sequence comes from Winogradskya humida, assembly GCF_016862215.1. Taxonomy (GTDB): domain Bacteria; phylum Actinomycetota; class Actinomycetes; order Mycobacteriales; family Micromonosporaceae; genus Actinoplanes; species Actinoplanes humidus. The sequence goes on along the minus strand of NZ_BOMN01000083.1, from coordinate 7,832 downwards.
GCGAGTCGAGCCTCGTCATCAGCTTCATCATCGTGGTGCTCGTCATCGGCATCCTGATCGACGTCCTCTTCAACGCCGCCGACAACGCGCTGCGTAAGCGCTGGGGCCTGACCGGCTCCTGATCCGCGTCAGAGCGGCCGGACGGATTTCAGCACGTCGTTGATGACGTAGTCGAACTGCTTGTGGGTGCCGGGGATCGAGATGTAGAGGACCGCGGCCGTGGTCTTGCCGACGTCGATCACGGCGACCGCGGAGCGTTCGTCCTTGGCGTTCAGCCCCGGCGAGTCGAAGTGCAGGCGGAACTCGCTGAGGTACGCGGGGCGGCCGCCCAGGGTCGTCATCCCGTCACGGATCGTCTCGAGCGTGTTGGGCTGGGGGTAGTACTCGGCGCGCACGTCCGCGGTGACCTGCCGGCCGACGCAGTCCAGGTTGAGTGACACCGCGTCGTTGTCCGCCGCCGGGACCGCCGCCGACAGGATCGAGGCGTGGTAGCTGCCACCGGAGTACTGCTCGGTGACGAAGTGCTGACCCACCCGGTAGGGGATCTCCAGCGTGCCGCCGCGCCAGACGGTGTTCCAGGCGACCCACGGGGCGCCGTACTTCTTGTAGGAGATCCCGGCCTCCTGGTCGACCGTGCGCTCCCCGGTCTCGGGCGGGAGCTGCTGCGCCGGGGCGCTGGGCTCCTCGCTGGGGATCGTGGTCGGAGCCGGGCACATCTGGGCGAGCGGCGGGCGGACGTCGCTGGGGGCGGAAGCCTTGCTCCGGAACGCGTCGCCGTCCGAGCTCAGGCCCACGATCAGGATGATCACCAGGCCGATCGCGACGATGCCGCCGGCGATCCCACCAAAGATCAACAGCTGGCGCCGGGTGCGCTGCGGGCCGTTCTCGCCGGGCGGCTCCGGCGGGGCAGGCGGTCCAGGCGGCACCACGGGGGGTACGCCCGAAGCGGTCACCATGCCGGACGACCACTGGCTGTCGGGCCGTGACCAGGCGGGAGTGATCGGCGAGCCCTCGGACATCATCCCAGTGAACACCACCACGGCCCGTGACCGCTCACCGCCCGGCCGCGCGATCCTTCGTCAAGAAGTTGGCACGGCCTCAGAGCTGGCTGCCGGGAGTCACCGTCTCGACCACCGTAGGAGCCGCCTTGCTGGCCGGCGTATACCAGGGGGTGAACGCCACCGCCATCACCAGGCCGAGGCCGAACACGGCCAGGGCGAGCACAATTGCCAGCTCACGGCGCGCGGACACGGTCTTCATGCAAAGCCTCCTGGAGGTGCCGCGCCCCAGGTCTCCAGCAGGCTGGACCCGGGCACGGCTCGGCGCAGTCACTCTTAAAGACGCCGGAACCCCCGAATCGGTTGCAGCTCTCACAGGAAAGCTTCATCGTTCGCCGGTACCGTAATCGAATGGAAATCGTGTATCCCCCCGTCATCGCCACGGCGAAGACGTTGTTCCGCGTGCTGGACATGCGGATCCAGGTCGACGGTGCCCAGCACATCCCCACGACCGGCGGGGCGGTGCTCGCGAGCAACCACGTCAGCTACCTCGACTTCATCTTCGCCGGTCTCGGTGCGCAGCCCTCCAAGCGGCTGGTGCGTTTCATGGCGAAGAAGTCCGTCTTCGACCACAAGATCAGCGGCCCGTTGATGCGCGGCATGCGGCACATCCCGGTCAACCGGGTCGCCGGCAGCGCCGCGTTCCTGGAAGCGGAGAACGCCCTGCGCAAGGGCGAAGTGGTCGGCGTCTTCCCCGAGGCGACGATCAGTGAGTCGTTCACCGTCAAGACCCTCAAGTCCGGCGCGGCCCGGCTGGCGCAGGCGGCGGGGGTGCCCCTGATCCCGAGCGTGGTCTGGGGCCCGCACCGCCTCTGGACCAAGGGCCGCCCGAAGGAACTGACCAAACGCCATGTCCCGGTCATCATCAAGATCGGCGAGCCGATCGTGGTGCCGGCGGACGCCACCACCGAGGCGATGACGCTGGTGCTGCACGAGCGGCTGAGCGCGCTGCTGGACGAAGCCCAGCGCGATTACCCCGAGCGCCCCTCCGGCCCGGACGAGACCTGGTGGCTGCCCGCCCACCTCGGCGGCACGGCCCCGCTCCCGCGGAAGGTCGGCGCGGTGGAGCCCCTCGAAGCCTGACGGATCCGCATCAAAACAATAGCGCCGGACCCCTTCTCAGGGGGCCGGCGCTGTTGTCAGCTCGTGGCTGTGATCAGAGCGGGCGGATGTTAGCCGCCTGCGGGCCCTTCTGGCCCTGGGTCACCTCGAACTCGACCCGCTGGTTCTCGTCCAGGCTGCGGTAACCCGAGGTCTGGATTGCGGAGAAGTGGGCGAAGACGTCGGCGCCGCCGTCGTCCGGGGTGATGAACCCGAAGCCCTTGTCCGCGTTGAACCACTTCACAACGCCGGTAACCATGCTCGTCTCCTCGACGGTCGATCGCTTCTGCCCATTATGGACTGAAACGAGGTAGTAAGACCCGAAATTTGCGGGTCTCGTGTCGCCGTACTGATCGCCCGTCCCGGAGAAACCCGGGTTACGACAAAGAGCGCCTGGGGCAGACTTCCCCACAGGCGCTCCTGAGTACTTGGGAACCAAACTGACACAACGCAAGGCAGCGTAGCACGAAGAGAGGCGGTTTCACCGTGATCGGCGTGGACATGGCACAGGCTCTGAAGGGCGCCGGACTGCTCTGGAAACCGGCCCCCGGCGACCGGTTCGCGATCCCCGATCGGGACCTGGACGAGGACGTGTTCGTGCTCAGCAATATGACCATTGAGGTGCACACACTCCCCGAAGGCGAGGTGATCGGGTTCAACGGAACCACGGAATGGGCGATGGACGACGTGGAGCTGGAGGAGGCACTTTGGCTGCCGCGCGAGGACCAGTTGCGGGGCCTGCTCGGCGGCACGTTCCAGGCCCTGCGGCGCTCCGGCGATCGATGGGATGTGGAGATCATCCTGCTGGGTGAAGAACGGACTTTCACGGCCGAAACGCCGTCGGCCGCTTATGCGGAGGCGCTACTCCATCTGCTCGCCGCCGCCATCTAGGAGCGGCACCGCGGTGATCAGTGCGGCCAGGCCGTCCGCATCCAGCAGGTCGGCCGGGCGCACGGTCACACCCTCGCGGACATAGTGAAACCCGGCCCGCACCCGCGACACCGGCACGTCCGCCAAGGCCGCCCAAGCCATCCGGTACGCCGCCAGCTGCACCGTCGCAGCCTCAGCGGCCGGGCCGGTGGGGCGGCGCCCCGTCTTCCAGTCGATGACGTCGTAACGGCCACCCACCTCCGTGAAGACGGCGTCCATCCGCCCCCGAAGCACGATGCCCGCCACGGTGGTCGCGAACGGCACCTCGACCTCGATCGGCGTGCGCTCAGCCCAGTCCCCGGCCAGGAAGGCCTGCTGAAGGGCGACCAGCTCGGCATCGTCGGCCGCGTCCTCGTCCGCGGCACCGGGGAGTTCGTCCAGGTCCAGCAGCCGGACCGAGCCGTAACGCTGCTCCAGCCAGGAGTGGAACGCGGTGCCACGCCGGGCGTAGGGCGCCGGCCGCGCGGGCAGGGGCCGGCGCAGCGTGCGGGCGAGATGCTGCGGGTCGTGGCGCAGGACGACCAGCTGAGAAACCGACAGGTGCGGCGGGAGAGCCACATCGAGGGGGCCCTCGTGACGGGCGCGCTCCTCACGCTCCGCAAGCAGCAGCGCCACCTCGGTCCGCCAGCGCTCGATGTCAGAGCTCTCAGCCGCACTCGCGCTCTCGTCGCCGTGGGCGCCCGTGCCAGTCCCGGTAGGCAGCTCGTCGCCATGGGCGCCCGTGCCGGTCCCGGTCGGCAGCTCGCCGCCGTGGGGGGCCGTGCCGGTCCCGGTCGGCAGCTCGTCGCCGTGGGGGGCCAGGCCGGTTACATCGGCGGCGAGGCCTGCCCGGGCGGCGATCTCGTCGTCGGTCGAGGCGAGTGCCACGAACGCCTCGGCGGTCTCCGGGTCGGGGGCGGCGATCATCCGGCGGATCAGGTCGGCGGCGGCGGCCATCGCCGGGCGGCGGGCGCCCAGCGGGTCCGACGGCCATTCCGCGGAGGCGACCAGCTCGGCGCTCGGGTTCACCGCGTCGGCGGTGGGCTCCGGGGCCCAGCGGTCCACCACGCCGGCACCGTCGTCGCAGGTCGCGCGGATCTCGTTCAGGAACACCGACGGGCCACGCGGGCGCTTCACGCCGTCGCCCCACCAGTAGCCCGAGGCCAGCAGCAGTCGCCGCGGCCGGGTGACCGCGACATACGCGAGCCGCCGCTCCTCCCGCTCGTCATGCTCCCGCCACGCCCGCCCGAACGCCGTAACCGCCGTGGCGACGTCCTTCTGGTCGACCGCCTCGCCGAGGTCCAGCACCGGCAGACCGTCGGAGTCGCCGCGCAGCGGGAACGGCAGCACGCCCATCCCGCCGAGATAGTTGTCCGAGCCGCGGGTCATACCGGGCCACACGTTCTTGGCCAGCCCCGCGACGCTCACGACGTCCCACTCCAGGCCCTTCGCGGCGTGCGCGGTCAGGATCTGCACCGCGCCCTCGATCACGTCGACCTGCCCCGGGGCGAGCCCGCGTTCCTCCTCCTCGGCGGCGACCAGGAACGCCAGGAAACCAGCGAGCGTGCCACCGTCGGTCTCCCCCGAATAGCGGGCAGCGACGTCGCCGAGCGCGTCCAGGTGACCGCGCGCGAGACCGGCGTCGCCCGCACCCCAGCCACGGACCGCGACCTCGACGTCCAGGCCGATGGTCCGCTCGATGTCGGCGATCAGGTCGGGCAGCGGCTGGTCCAGGCGGTGCCGCAGCTCAGCCAGCTCCCTGCTGTACGCCCGGAGCCGCGGATACCCCTCCTGCGAGTACTGCTGCGCCACCCCGAGATCCGCCATCGCCTCGACCAGTGACGCGTCGTCGAGCCGGTCCCCGACGATCTCGGCCAGCTCGGCGTCCTGAGCGTCACCCGTGGTGTTCGCGACCCGCGCGGAGGCGATCGCCCGGGACCGCCGATGCAGCGCCACGAGGTCCCGTGGGCCGATCCGCCAGCGCGAGCCGGTCAGCAGCCGCAGCAGCGAGGCCCCGTCGGTCGGGTCGGCCAGCACCCGCAGCGTGCACACCACATCGCGTACCTCTGGCGTGTCGAGCAGACCGCCCAGGCCGACCACCTCGACCGGCAGACCGCGCGAGCGCAGCGCCTCCTCGATCGCGGGGATCTGACTGCGGACCCGGACCAGCACGGCGGTGGTCGGCCGCTTGTCCAGGGGAATGTCGCCGGCCAGCGCCTCCGGCAGCCCCGCTGCCAGCCGCCACGCGGTGAGCAGGGAGTCCGCGATCCATTCGGCCTCATCGGCGTACGTGTGCAGGAGCGCACAAGCGACCGTGCGCCCCCCGACGTGCTCAGCCACGCGCTGCGCCGGGATCAGCTCGGCGACCCGGGCCCCGGCGGCGCGCAACGGCCGGGACAGCGTGTTCGCCACCTGCAGGATCTCCGGCCTGTTCCGCCAGCTGCGCGTCAGGTTGAGCACCCACGCCTCGCGCCCGCCCGGCCCGGTGAACTCGGCCGGGAACCGGTCCAGCGTCCCCGCCGACGCCCCCCGCCAGCCGTAGATCGACTGGCACGGGTCACCGACCGCGGTGACCGGATGCCCGCCGCCGAACAGCGCGTTCAGGAGCACCACCTGCGCGTGACTGGTGTCCTGGTACTCGTCGAGCAGCACGATCTTGTAGCGCCCCCGCTCGATCGCGCCGACCTCGGGATGATCGCGGGCGACCAGCGCCGCCCGGGCCATCTGATCCCCGAAGTCCATCGCCTCCAGGTCGAGTTTGCGCTGGTCGTAGAGGCGGACCAGGGGCAGCAGGGTGAGCCGGTGGCGCTGGCGCAACAGCACGTCGGACACGTCCTTGTAGACGCGCCCCGGCAGCGACTGCACGTCGGCGAAGAACCGGCCGGTCCAGGCGGCCAGGTCGTCCGGCGTGACCAGGTGCTCGGCGAGCTCGCCGGAGAGCGCGAGCACATCGTCGGTCACCGTGCTGGGCGCGCGGTTCAGCCCGGTCATCTCACCGGTGTACGAGCGCACGATCGAGTCGACGATCTGCCAGCGGGCGGCCTCGGTCAGCAGCCGGGCGGACGGCTCGTATCCGGCGCGCAGTCCGTGCTCGGTGACCACCCGGGCGGCGTACGAGTGGTAGGTCGAGATCGTCGCCTCGCCCGTGAACTGATCGTCGCGGCCCAGCCGGCGGACAAGCTGCCCGAGCCGGGTACGCACCCGGTGCGCGAGCTCGCCGGCCGCCTTACGCGTGAAGGTCAGCCCCAGGATCTCGTCGGGATGCGCGTACCCGTTGGCGACCAGCCAGAGCACCCGCGCCGCCATGGTCTCGGTCTTGCCCGACCCGGCCCCCGCCACCACCAGCACGGGCTCGATCGGCGCCGCGATGATCGCAGCCTGCTCGGGCGTCGGCCGGTGCAGGCGCAGCAGCTTGGCCAGCTCGTCCGGGGTGTAGCGGGGCCCGGAATCAGCACGGCGTCGCGGCTTGGGGGCTGCATCGGCGAAAAGGGACGGTTGAGTCACGGCTCCACTACCTGGCGGCCCTGGCCGCTGATCGGGCAACTCGTACGGACCGGGCACACCCGGCACTTCGCATTGGCCACCGCCGAGAACGTCGCCGCGGCCATGGTGTCCGCGGTCCGGCGCACCATCGCATACGCCCACTGCGGATCCTCGGCCTCACTGAGCGGCACCTGCATCTGCTCGCGCGCTTCCTTCGTCGGCCCGAGCTGCACCAGCCCCGCCCCGCCGCTCTCCGCACCCACGCTGAAACTGTCGAACGCCCCCGCATCAACCGCCGCCTGATAGCCCGCGAGCTGCGCGTGCTCCTCGACCTCCGGCGCGGAAACGGTCGTACTCTTCCCCGTCTTCAAGTCGATGACCACCAACCGGCCCTGCTCGTCGACCTCCAGCCGATCCACCCGCCCGGTCAACTGGATAGGACGGCTCGGATCATCCAGCCGTACGGTGAACTCGTGCTCGATCGCGAGCAGCCGCCGCGGATTCTTCGCCAGCCATCGCAGCAGCTTGTCCACCATCCCCTGAGCCCGCTCATGCTCGGGCCCGGCCAGCCAGCGAGCGGCAAGCTCAATCGCGTCGAACCGCGCCGACACATACTCCACGAGCTGCTCCCGGTCAGCGTTCGCATCCTCGGCGAGCATCGCCGCAGCATGAACCAGGTTGCCGACACCCTGCGCCGGACCAGCCGGCCCCGCGCCACCATGGCGTTCGAGCAGCCACCGAAGACTGCACCGCAGGGCGCTCTCCATGCTCGACGGCGTCACCTTGACCGGATCACCGTCGTCCACCAACGGCCGATCATCGGAGAGCGGCCGCAGACCCCACCACTCGTCCGGATGAGCTCCGGGCACCCCCGCCCGAGCCAGCTTCGCCAACTCACCCGCAGCCGCATGCCGCCGCCCCGGCGTGCTGTCCGGAGCAACAACAACCGTACGAAGCTCAGCCACCAGCGCCGATAGCGTCAACGCACGCGGCGGCCGCCCAACAGCCAGCTCCTCTTCGCTGACCACTCCATCCCCCACGCCACCCTCCGGCATGTCGGATATGTCAGGCGCGTCTTCAGCGTCCGGCCCGGCACCTGATCCTGGGTCAGCTTCGCGAGCCGGAGCGCCACCGTTCGTCGGGCCGCCCGCACGGACCGCGCCGACCTCAGAAACGCCCCCGGCGTCCAACCCAGAGCCGTCCGGGCCAGAGCCGTCCGGGCCAGAGCCGTCCGGGCCAGAGCCGTCCGGGCCAGAGCCGTCCGGGCCAGAGCCGTCCGGG
>NZ_BOMN01000082.1 GCF_016862215.1 Winogradskya humida | reverse complement strand
CCGGGCCAGAGCCGTCCGGGCCAGAGCCGTCCGGGCCAGAGCCGTCCGGGCCAGAGCCGTCCGGGCCAGAGCCGTCCGGGCCAGAGCCGTCCGGGTCCGGGTCCGGGGGTTGGGGGTCGTCGGGCTCGGGGGGGCCGGGGTCGTCGGGGTCGGGGCGGTGGGGGTCGGGGGGTGGGGGGCCGTCGCCGCGACGGTCGGGGAGGCCCAGTTCCATCAGGAATCGGCTCGGCTGTTCCTCGCCCTCGGAGCTGCCCACCCCGGCCGAGGCGACAGCGGTCACGATCAGCCGCTGCCGGGCCCGGGTCGCCGCCACATAGAACAGCCGCCGCTCCTCGTCGAGCAGCGCCGAAGTCTGCCCGACGACCGCCGCAGCACCTGCGGCCGGCCGCCCCGCGATCAGGTCGACGAGCCGCTCCGATCCGAGCAGACTCCCCCGCAGCCGCAGGTCAGGCCAGATCCCCTCCTGCACCCCGGCCAGCACCACGACGTCCCACTCGAGCCCCTTGGCGGCGTGCGCGGTGAGCAGCCGCACGGCCTCACCCCGGTCCGCGCTGGGTGCGATCGAGTCCGCGGGCAGATCCTGACCAAGAACATGATCGAGAAAGATTTCGGTACGCGCACCCGGCAGCCGATCAACAAACCGCGCCGCCGCGTCGAACAGCACCACCATGGCGTCGAGATCCCGATCAGCAGCCTCGGCCCGCCACTGCCGAGCCCGTCCCCCTTCGCCACCGGGTTCGACGGGCGCCCCGCGTGTGCTCAGTGCATACCACCGGTCGGAGAGCCCGCTCGCCCGCCAGACGTCCCACAGAACCTGCTCGGCGGTAGCACCGGGAACAGCGGCGGCCGCCCGCGCAACGGCGATCAGCCGAGCGACGTTCTGCGCCGGAACCGCCCACCTGCGCTCGACGACATCCAGCCCGGCCGGATCCCGCAACGCGTCGACCAGCAACTCCCCGGAAGGCCGCCGGTCCCCAGCCGCCAGCGCCAACGCCCGCAGCCCCTGCCGCAGGCGACGCTCGGCGAGCGGGTCCGCCCCGCCCAGCGGCGAGTGCAGCAACGCGACCGACGACTCCTCGTCGAGCAGATCGGGCTCCAACGCGCACCGCAGCAGCAGAAGGAAGGGAGCAACCGCCGGCTGAAGGTGCAGCGGAAGATCCTCGGCATGGGTGACGGTCGGCACCCCCGCGGCCACCAGCCCCCGCTGCAACGAGGGCAACTGCAGCGTCGTCGACCGAAGCACAACAGCAATCCGCGACCACGGAACGCCCTGCAACAGATGAGCCTCCCGCAGCGCATGCGCCACAAACGCCGTCTCACTCGCCGCCGACCGAAACGTCCGCACAACAGCCGCGGCAGCCTCAGCCCGCGGCGGCGAAACCGGCGGCCCACCAAGCGGCCCACCAGGCAGCGAAGCCGGCGGCCCACCAAGCGGCTCACCAGGCGGCGAGACCGGCAACCCACCAGACGGCGAGACCTGTTCACCGGTCCCCTGAGCGGGCACCCGGACAGCGGCCGATCCCCCGGCCGGCCCGGCATCGGGCGAATCCGCCTCAACCCGGACCGCATCAGCAAGCGGAGGAGCCGCCTCGGGCAGCACGGGCGGTGGGTGCAGGGCGCGGTGCTTCATCCGGCCGCGCATGCGCCGGGCGACCCGTCCGGTAGAAGCGAGGAGCCCCGGCGTGACCCGGTAACTGGTGTGCAGCATGACGGTCTCGGCGAGCGCGCCGGAGGCCGTCCGGAACCTGGTGGCGAAGCCGTCCACGGCCTCCGGGTCGGCGCCCCGGAACCCGTAGATCGAGGAATCCGGGTCACCGAACGCGACCAGTGGCTTCCCACCCCCGGCGACCAGCGCGAGCAGCTCGATCTGCGCCGGGTCGGTATCGGCCAGTTCATCCACATAGACGTAGTCGATGCGCCGCCGCTCGGAGTCGAGCAGCGCCGGATCGTCGGCGAGCAACCCCGTAGCGGCGCGGACCAGCTCAGCGGGGTCGTAGGCAGTCGAGCCCCGAGTGGTGACATCACGCAGCGCCAGCACGGAGACGTACTCCCGCAGGAACCGGGCAGCAGCCGGCCAATCGTCACGCCCGAGTCGTTTGCCGTGCTCGGCGAGGTCGATGGGGCCGATCCCCCGCTCGGCGGCCCGCTGCATGAGGTCACGCAACTGCTGAGCGAACGCCCGAGTCGGCAGCGCCGGCCGTAACGCGTCGGGCCACCCGATCGTGTCGGCGGTCTCCGCGTCGCTCACCACTTCGAGCAGCTCACGGATGATCAGGTCCTGCTCCGGCCCGGTCAGCAGCCGCGGCGAGGGCTCACCCCGCTCAGCGGCGGCACGGCGGAGCAGCCCGAACGCGTACGCATGGAAGCTACGCACCAGAGGCTCGTGGAACGTCGGCCCCGCGATCCGGGCCTCGATCCGATCCCGCAGCGCCGTGGCCCCCCGCCGCCCGAACGTGAGCACCAGGATCCGCTCCGGATCCACCCCGGCCGCCACCCGCGCGGCAACCGCCTCGACCAGCACCGTCGTCTTCCCCGTGCCGGGCCCCCCGACCACCAGCAACGGCCCCGACGTGTGCCCGATCACATACCGCTGCAACGGATCGTCCCGCAACGACTCCACAACCGCCGCAGGCCTGCGCACCAGCCGGTACGCAGGCCGCTGAACAGCACCAGGAGTCGAGGTCACGGCACCAATAAGACCACGCACCTACGACAAAATCCCAAGCGAGCCCCGGGTGTCCTACTGGTCGCCGGGCCCCCAGATCCGCTCGACCCGGCCGTCTCGTTGCACCACCCAGATACAACCTTCACCCGACTCGGCGCAGATCTCATGTATCCGCGGCATCGCGGCGACGAACGCCCCGGCCATCTCGGTGAAGCCGAGGTTCGCGTTTGCCAGGGCGAACAGCTGGACGTTGTGCTCTCGAACTGCATCGCGTTCGAGGGTCACATGGCGGATCCGCCTGTCCTTCGTCAAAGCGGCCCACTCCTGGGATCCCGCCCGAGCGATCCATGAGGTGTCCTGAACGTCTTGGGAGACCTGCTCGCCGAAGACTTCGGCGAGCGTGTGCACGGTTTCTCCGGCATCGCGAAGGGCAGCCACCACGCGTTTGCCGATGTTGCGATCGGCGAGAAACTCAAGCCGCACGACGCGCCATAACGCGAAGGACCACCTCTACGTCTTCGGTGCTCAGATCGTACTCATCGGCTATGTCCTCGACCGACTCTCCGCCGCCGTAGAAGAGATCGGCGATGGTTTCGACCTTTACCTTGCTGGCTCCGAAGACCGGCTGACCGAAGCCGAATCGCGGATCGATGATGACATCGGCCGAGCCGTATGGCCGCAGGACCAGCCGGGAGGCGTAACCGTCGGAGGCGTACGAGACGTATTTGATGACGGCTTCGATGACCTGCCGGATGGCGAGCTGTCCGTCCCTGGCTCTGACCCATTCGGGTGCCACCATCGAGGCGGCGTTGTAAAGCAGTTCGCCGCCGTCCGACGCGATCATGTTGGTCGCGAGGACGTACTCGTCGCCTGTTTGTTCCCGGAGCCGGGCAACGCCCGCTCGGATGTGTTGCATGGTCAGGCCGGTATTTCGAAGCTCACGGAGGATCTGGGCCTCGGCCAGCGCCACGAATGGCAGCCGGGGGCCGTAGTGGCTGGCCGGCCGCACCGAGTGCATGACCGGCAGGAGATCTCCGCCTGACTTGACCCACTGTTTGACCGTCTCGGCTGCTATGCCCAGATGGACCCCGGCAGCCGAGGCAGTCAGAAGCGGGGCGGTGAACCGCCCGTCCCGCTCAACCGCCTTCGCCATGCGCATAACCGTAGCGGCTCACCGGCGTCGGCGCGGAGACAGTCAGGTGGGCTTGCCCACCGAGGCGCGGAGACGGACCGGCATCGTTATGCGGTGGGTTGTGGGGGGCTGGACCTGGTGGGTGAGGAGGAGTTCGACGGCTTTCCAGCCGAGTTGGTAGTGGGGCAGGGAGATGCTGGTGAGCTGCGGGCGGAGCCAGGCGGCCAGTTCGGAGTCGTCGAAGGACAGGACCGATACGTCGGCCGGGATGGTGAGGCCTGCTTCCTGCAGGGCCTGGTACGCGCCGAGCGCCACCCGGTCGTTGAAGCACACCAGGGCTTTCGGGGCGGTTCCAGCTGCCAGGGCCTGGCTGACCGCGTCGTGTGCCTGCTCGGGCCACCAGTCGCAGCCGATGGTGCCGGCGAGTTCTGTGCCGGTGGCGGCGAGGCCTTCGCGCAGGCCGGTGAGGCGTTCGCGGCCGGCGAAGACGTGCTGGGCCGGGTGTCCGACGAGGTAGATGCCGTCCCGGTGGCCCGCCTCGGCGAGGGTCCGGGCCGCGCTCCAGCCGGCGGCGAGCTCGTCCGGGATGACCGCGTGGTGGGTCGGCGTGGCTGCTCGGGTGAGGCAGTTGAGCAGGACCACGGGGTGGCCTTTGAGGAGCTTGGGGACGCGGACGTGGCGGGTGGACATGCTGGCGTACACGAAGGCGTCGACCTGGCGGTCCAGGAAGTCGGCGATGAGGCGTTCCTCGACGACCGGGTCGCCTTCGGTTTCGCCGATGAGCAGGAGGTGACCGTGGGCGACCGCGGCGGCGAGGCTGCCGTGGATGGCGCGGCCGGCGTACTGATCGGAGGCGAGGGTGTCGGAGAGCAGCGCGACCGTCTTGGTGACCTTGGTGCGCAGGCTGCGCGCCATCAGGTTGGGCCGGTAGTCCAGATCCTGGGCCGCCCGGAGGACCCGTTGCCGGGCGTCTTCGGAGATCCGCATGTCCAGGTGGCGTCCGGTGAGGACGAAGGACGCCGTGCTTCGGGACACCCCGGCCCGCTGTGCGACCTGAAGGAGGGTCGCCCTTTGCGGGGCCATGCGGAGAGTCTTCCACGACCTGTCGAGAAATAGACAAACCTTGACTCCTCATCGAGGAAACGGCTGAATGCGTTTAGCGGGCACTTGATCCCCCTGTCGGGCCGGTTGCCATCAATCGCACCGGTCCGGCAGGGCCTGAAAGTGTCCGCCAAAGAGTGAAGGTCGACAGCAGGGAGGCCGCTCCGGCGACCGCGATCACCACGCCGGGCGACAGGATCTCGGCGAGAGCGCCCGCCCCGGTGATCGCCAGTCCCTGCACGACCATCGAGCCGGTGCCGGCGAGTCCGAGGCTCTGTCCTCGCCATCGGGCCGGCACGGCGTCGAGGAATCGCTGGGCCAGTCCGAGCTGATACGAGAAGCCGGCGGCCGCGACTGCCAGCGCGATCGACGCCGCCACCACGCCAGGTCGCAGGGCGAAGACCAGCAGGGGCGCCCCCAGCATGAGCGCCAGCCAGGGCGTGAGCCGCACGGGTGACAGGAAACGCGCCACCAGGAGATCGCCCAGCAGCATTCCTCCTGCCGCGGAAGCCAGGAGGACCCCCGCCAGCGAGGACGCGTACGGCACGACGACGCCCTCGGACGCGACCATCAGCGACCCCGGCAACCACTGCGCCAGCAGCAATCGCCGCACGCCCCGGTCCCGCAAAAGAGCACCGTTGACCTGCCAGGTCTCCCGCACCGCACCCCGGTCACCCGTACGGCGGGCCGGGTGGTCGGTCAGCCCGAAACGCACCACGAGCGCCGACGCCGCGCAGCCCCCGGCGGCGAGCCAGAGCGCCGAAGCCGGCCCGGTCACCGTCAGCAGCAGACCGCCCACGGCAGCCCCGACCACCTGCATCGCCCCGGACACAACGGTGAAGAGCGATCGACCCAATATGTACGCGTCCCCGTGCAGCAGATCAGCCGTCAACGCCGTCCGGGCAGCCTGCGCCACCGGGGCGAAGCTGCCCACCACGAAGACGACCAGCATCGCGCCGACCGGCGGCAGCACCGCCAGCGCGAGCACCGCCGCGAGCGCCATCCGGACCAGGTCGTAGCCGACCATCAGCCGCCGCGGCCGCCACCTGTCGGCGAACGCGAGCAGCAGGGTCCCGCCGAGCACCTGGGGCAGGAACCCGGCCACGTAGGCGAGCGCGGCCAGCAACGTCGAGCCCGTACTCGTGTAGACGAGCACCGACAGCGCCAGCATCTTGATGCTCTCGCTGATCAGCAGGAGGGCGAAGCTGCCGAGCACCGTGCGGAACTGGGTTACGGCGAACACGTCGCGATAGGTCACCGGATCACGATCGGTGCGCGGTGGGCGTACGGCTAAAGTTTCGGTGGTGAGCGAAACGTGCTGATCCAGGTCTCGCCTGCCGATCTTGCCGGGTGCCGGTATGCGATCTCGCCGCTGTTCGAGGTGGAGGGGGCGCTGTTCCTGCTGGCAGGCAGGACCGAGGCGGGCGTGCTGACGTCGTGGGTGCGCCGGATGAGGCCGCAGCTGGCGCAGTTGCGCCGGGAAGTGCCCGCGATCGGCGCGCTGACCAGCCTGTTCCGCCGCGACGACAACGCCGATTTCCTGCATCCGGCGCCGGTCAGCTCGCGGCGGGAGATCGGCGAGGATCTGGCCGTGGTCCGGGCGACCCCGCTGGAGCGGGCGCGGGCCGAGCTGGAGCTGAACCTGCGCGGGCACCGCACCCCACCGGAGTACGCCCGCCACATCCTGGCCGCCGACGACGTGGTCGACCGGCTCGCCGACGCCCTGCAGGCGGCGTGGACGACGCTGATCGAGCCGGAATGGCCGCGGTTCCGCGCGGTGCTCGAGCGTGACATCGTGCAGCGGGCCGGCCGGATCGCGGCGTACGGATGGGCCGAGGGCCTGGCCGGACTGCATCCCCGGGTGACGTGGTCCGCGGAGAGCACCATCGCGATCGAGCACCGCGACAAGGGGACCTATGCGCTGACCGGCAACGGCCTGCTGCTCGTCCCGTCCGTCTTCGCCAACCTGGCGATCAGCACCGACCCGTCACGCCCGGTGACCATCGCCTACCGCGCCAGGGGAATAGCGGATCCGCCCGGGGCCGGAGCCGACCTGGCACCGCTGATCGGGGCGAAGCGCGCGGCGATCCTGCGGACGCTGCCCGCCACCACCAGCCAGCTCACCGTTCATCTGGACATGAGCCTGGCCGGCGTCAGCGAACACCTGAAGGTCCTCGAGCGAGCCGGCCTGATCACCCGGACCAGGACCGGCCGCTCGGTGCTCTACACGACCACCCCGAAGGGCGACGCGTTACTGAGCTAGGTGCAGGTCGGAGTTGAGGGTGATGCCGGTGCCCTTGCGCGGCCGGGCTTCGAGGCCACCGGTCACCGAGTTGCGCCAGAAGAGCAGGCCGTTGACGCCGGAGAGCTCGCGGGCCTTGACCACGCGGCCGTCCGGGAGGGTCAGCTTGGCGCCGCCGGTGATGTAGCAGCCTGCCTCGACCACGCAGTCGTCGCCGAGCGAGATGCCGATGCCGGCGTTGGCGCCGAGCAGGCTGCGCTCGCCGATGGTGACCTTCTCCTTGCCGCCGCCGGAGAGCGTCCCCATGATCGACGAGCCCGCGCCGATGTCGGAGTCGGCGCCGACGATGACGCCCTGCACGATGCGGCCCTCGACCATGGAGGTGCCGAGCGTGCCGGCGTTGAAGTTGCAGAAGCCCTCGTGCATGACGGTGGTGCCGGCGGCGAGGTGCGCGCCGAGGCGGACCCGGTCGGCGTCGGCGATCCGGACGCCGCTGGGCACGACGTAGTCGGTCATCCGCGGGAACTTGTCGACGCCGAAGACGGCGAGGTGACGGCCGGCGGCGCGCTCGATCAGGCGCAGCTCGTCGACGCGATCGGCCGGGCACGGGCCGGCGGAGGTCCAGGCGACGTTGGCGAGCATGCCGAAGATGCCGTCGAGGTTCTGCGCGTTGGGCTTGACCAGGCGGTGCGAGAGCAGGTGCAGCCGCAGGTAGGCGTCGGACGAGTCCTTGATCGGGTCGGCGAGCGACGCGATCTCGACGCGGACCTCGACGGTCGACAGCCCGGCCAGCGCCTTCGGGCCGGTGAGACCTGCGGGCAGGGCGGGGGCGTCGGCGGGAAGCTCCCCGAGGCCGAGGTAACCGGCGGGGTACCAGGTGTCGAGCACCGTGCCGTCAGCGGTCACGGTGGCCAGGCCGATGCCCCAGGCGGGGGAAATCTCGCTACTCACGTCCGGAACCCTACCCGGTTCGGGGCAGCCGGACCGACCCAGGAGAACCGTCGAGGAACTCGTCCTCGCCGATCCAGTACGTGTAGCCCCACGGGTTGTAGATCTGCAGCTGGTCGCCGGTATGGCCGGTCACCACGAGCTGGTGATCGGCTGTGATGAAGGGCACCGGATAGCCGTCGTCGGCGGCCCGCTCGACGTCGTCCAGGACGTCCTCGGTCAGCGCCACATTCTCGTAGGTGACGCCGGTGCGCGGGCCGATCTCCTCGTTGGCGACCTGCTCCGATTGGCCGGCGGTCATCCCGTCGCGCCCGAGCGCGTCCTGGATCCAGCTGCGGCCGCCGTCGTACACCCGTAGCTGCTCGGCCCGGAGCCGCTTGTCGAAGTCACCCTCGGTGATGCTCAGCGCATAGATCGGGTCGACCTCGGCACGGGCGGTGACGGTCGAGGTCGCGACGCAGGTGGGCAACGGCCCCTGACTCCACGGCGTCCGGCTGCGACGCGCAGTGACCGGGCCCCGGTCGGGATCGAGCGGGCTCAGGTGCTGCTCCAGCCATTCCGCATCGTGTGACGCGATCCGAGCCTCGAAATGCGCAAGGTCGGCGGCGCCATAACCAGCCGCGAGACCTTTCATAAGGTACGCCCGAAGCTCCGCCGATTCCGCGCCCACCACAAGCTCCGGCGCCTTGAAAAGCGCCTCGGAAGCACGCACTGCCATAGCCGGGGTGAGCACGCCGGTATTGGCCACCACAATGTTGTCCACCGGAGTTAAATAGGGGTCGTCCACGGGAGCCAGATAAGGCTCGTCGAGCAGGTGCGCACGGGCCTGGGTCGCCGCATCGTGCAGCCCCACCGCAAGATCCTCCCCGTGCGACCGCGCCGAGATGTGCGCCGCCACCCGCAGATCAACACCCTCGATCGGGCTCTCGCGCAACACGGCCTGGCCGGTCCGGTCGCGCCACTGCTCGCTTTCAATCCCTTTTCCGTACGCCCGGAGCTGCGCGGAAACGTCCCGAAATGCTTGCGCCGCCCGGGCAACTTCATCAGCAAGCGCCCGTACGACCTCAGCCGCCGCATTGTGCGCATTACCGGCCCACACCCCGGCGACATCCGCGCTCTCGATCGCGACCAGCGTCTCCAGCGCGACCTCCGCCGACCCGGCAGCCTCTTCCCAGCCCCGGGCGAGGGCCCCCACGCCATCCGGATCGCCCCCGAAACCCGGCACATCAATCGCGGCGCGCGCCCCCGCACCCCAGCCCCCGCCGGCCGCGTGGATCTCGTCCTGCAGCGAGGTCAGCCGGTCCAACCCGGAGTGGCTCATCGCGGCATCCCCGCCGCCGCCCGCTCGTCCGCGGCGTCGTAGTCATCCGCGGCCCTGGTCAACGCATCACTCAACGCCGCAATGGCTTCCCGCAGAACCCGCAGCTCGCCCTGCCAGCTCGCCGCGACCTCCCGGTAGGGCCCGGCCGTGACGTAGTCGTCGAAGAGAGTGTCGATCACCACGCCGGACCCGGCCCGCTCGATCAGGCCGCCCGCCCGCGCGAGTGGATCTCCTGCCTGGTCACGTAACCGATCAGCGACCGCTCGCAGCTCTGCGGCATCGACGTGCATCAGCGTCACCTTCCGCTCGGGACCCGCCTTCGAAGGTAGCTCCCGCGAGCACCCCGATCCGGTTCACGTTCGGGCGGTAATGTGCGGCCCATGGCCAACCCGCTTACCCCTGACGTGCTCGTCGACCCGGTGGAGCTGACCCGCACCCTGGTCGACATCGAGTCCGTCTCGCGCGACGAGAAGGTCATCGCCGACTGCGTCGAGGACGCGATGCGCAAGATCCCGCACCTGAGCACCGAGCGGCAGGGCAACACAGTCATGGCGCGCACCCGGCTCGGCCGGGAACAGCGGATCGTGCTCGCCGGGCACCTGGACACCGTGCCGCTGAACGACAACTTCCCGTCGACCGTCGTCGACGACCTCATCTACGGCTGCGGCACCGCCGACATGAAGTCCGGTGTGGCGCTGGCCCTGCACCTGGCCGCGACGCTGCCCGACCCGCGTTACGACATCACCTACCTGTTCTACGAGTCGGAGGAGATCGACGCGCAGTTCAACGGGCTGCACCTGGTCGGCCAGGATCAACCCGACTGGCTGCGCGCCGATTTCGCCGTGCTGCTCGAGCCGACGTACGGCGTGGTCGAGGCCGGCTGCCAGGGCACGATGACCGCCACCGTGCGCACCCACGGCCGCCGGGCGCACACCGCGCGGGCCTGGCGCGGCATCAACGCGATCCACGCCGCGGGCGAGGTGCTGCGCCGGCTGGAGGACTACCAGCCGCGCCGGGTCACCATCGACGGCTGCAACTACCGCGAGGGGCTCAGCGCGGTGCGGATCTCGGGTGGGGTGGCCGGCAATGTGGTCCCCGACCAGTGCGAGATCGACGTCAATCTGCGTTTCGCCCCGGACCGCTCCGAGGAGCAGGCGCTCGCCCACCTGCGGGAGGTCTTCAAGGGCTTCGATCTGGAGGTGACCGACTCCGCGCCCGGCGCGCTGCCCGGACTGGACGCGCCGGCGGCCCGGGATTTCCTCATCGCGGTCGGCGAGGAGCCCGCGGCGAAGCTCGGCTGGACGGATGTGGCGCGGTTCGCGGCGCTGGGCATCCCCGCGCTGAACTACGGGCCGGGCGATCCCCGGCTGGCGCACGCCCAGGACGAGCACGTGGAGATCGGCAAGATCCGCGACGGGGCGGCCACCCTGCATCGATGGCTGGCCGCTGACGAGTAGGGCCGGCTTCAGGCTGTTTCGGGCCGGGGGATCTCGACCGTGGCTTCCGGGTCGATGCCCTCGAAGCCCTGATCAACGGGCGGTCGATGGGCGAGCGTCATGCGCCGTTCCTCGACCACCATTCGGATGCGCCGCTGCATGCGACGCTGCATCTTCATTCGCTCGTACCGGGTCATCACGGTGGCTCCTTCGCCCTGATGCCCGGCCGAAGCCGGACGCCGTGCATGCCGTGCGGGGTTTCGTAACTGTACAGACGTTGCAGAGCTACTTTGCGTTGCTTCAATCTGGCAAAAAGCCCGCGACGTCGCAATCCTCTTGGCAAAAGCCCACCGGATAGTTCACCGGCGAAAGACCGTCAGCATTACGGTGGGTGCCATGACGGACAGCTCCGGTGATCGCGCTCGCCCACCTCACGAGCGTCATCGCGGCGCAGTCACGCTGCGTCGTGACTCGATTCCGCCCAGCACGGCCGATGAGAAGCTGCTCGATTCGCACCATCGCGGCGAGTGGAAGACCAAGGACGCCTGGCGGGCGCTGCGCATCCTCTCCGAATTCGTCGAGGGCTTCGATACCCTAGCCGACCTGCCGCCCGCGGTGAGCGTCTTCGGCTCGGCCCGCAGCGGCCCCGACAGCCCCGAGTGCGAGATGGCGGCCGCTCTGGGCGCCGCCCTGGCCGAAGCCGGCTACGCCGTGATCACCGGCGGTGGCCCCGGCGTGATGGAGGCGGCCAACCGCGGCGCGACCGAGGCCGGCGGCATGTCCGTGGGCCTCGGCATCGAGCTCCCCTTCGAGCAGGGCCTCAACTCCTGGGTCGACATCGGCATCGACTTCCGCTACTTCTTCGTCCGCAAGACCATGTTCGTCAAGTACGCCCAGGCGTTCGTCGTGCTCCCCGGCGGCTTCGGCACCCTCGACGAATTGTTCGAAGCGGTCACCCTCGTGCAGACCCACAAGGTGACCCGCTTCCCGGTCATCCTCATGGGCACCGAATACTGGGGCGGCCTCGTCGACTGGATCAAGCAACGCCTGCTCGCCGAGGGCAAGGTGAGCCCGGACGACATGGAGCTGATCATGCTGACCGACGACGTGGAGGAAGCGGTGCAGTACATCGTGGAAGCCGACAAGGCCCTCTCCGGCAACGGAAACCGCTGACATGGCCGCGATCTGCGTCTTCTGCGCCTCCTCGACCCGCCTCGCCCCCGAGCACCTCGGCCTCGCCACCGCGGTCGGCAAGGCCCTCGGCCCCCGCGGCCACTCCCTGGTCTCCGGCGGCGGCTGCGTCGGCATGATGGGCGCAGTGGCCGACGGCGCCCGCGCCGGCGGAGCCCACACCCTCGGCATCATCCCCCAGTCCCTGGTCGACCTCGAGGTCGCCGACACCGCCTCGGACGAGCTGGTCGTCACCACCGACATGGGCGTCCGCAAGAACATCATGATCGAGCGCTCGGACGCCTTCATCACGCTCCCCGGCGGTCTCGGCACCCTCGACGAGCTCTTCGAGGTCTGGACCACCGCCACCCTCGACCTGCACCGCAAACCGATCGTGGTCCTCGACCCGGACGGCTTCTACACGGGCCTGTGGAAGTGGCTGAACGACATCACCGACACCGCCTTCGTCCGCACCCAGGCCCTCGCCCAGGTCACCGTCGTCACCTCCATCGACGCCGCCCTCGACCACATCGAAGCGGCCCTGGCTTAGTGCAGTGCGGCCCTGGCTGCCTGCTTGACCGCGCTGGTCAGGGCCGCCAGGACCGTCGATTCCATGCGCCAGTACTGCCAGTAGAGCGGGACGTCGAGGTGGCGGCCCGGGACGATCTCCACCAGGTCGCCGGTGACGGTCGGCTCGGGGAGCATTCCCCAGCCCAGGCCGAGCCGCACGGCCTGCTCGAACGCCGCCGACGCCGGGACGTAATGGATCGGCGGCGTCACGGCCGGGTCGTTGACGAAGCGGTGCTGGAGGCGGTCCTTGCGGTTGAGCAGGATCATCGGCGTGCTCGCGAAGCCCGTGAAGACCCCGGGCGCGGCGACCGCCCGGTAGCGCATCGAGCCCAGCGGCTCGACCCGGCAGCCCTGCACCGCGACGTCCTGCGCGGTCACCGCGGCCATCGCCGTACCGCTGCGCAGCAGATCGGCCGTGTGGTCCTGGTCGTCCTGGTGGATGTCGAAGCTGAGCGCCGGCTCGGCGGGCAGGGCCACGAGCGCCGGCAGAAACCACGTGAGCAGGGAATCCGCATTGACCACGACCGAGATCCTGGTCCGCCCACCGCCCGCCGGCGCGCCCCGGGCGGCGTCCAGCGCCTCGCGCTCCAGCAGGGCGATCTGGCCGGAGAGCCGGACGAGCGCCTGGCCCGCCTCGGTGGGTTCGGCCGGCTTGGTGCGGCGTACGAGAACCTGCCCGACGGCCTGCTCCAGCGCCTTGATCCGTTGACTGACCGCGGACGGCGTCACGTGCAGCGCCCGCGCGGCCGCGTCGAAGCTGCCCTCGGTGATCACGGCCTCGAACGTGGCGAGTTGCTGCGCGTCCATCAGTTTTCCTAATGTCCCTGTAAATTCTTTAGCTGGAGTACAGCGTTTCTTCCTCCTACCGTCAAGCACGTGCTCGCTTCGACCCTCGCCGGCTTCGCCGCTGCCCTCGTCCTCATCGTCGCCATCGGCGCCCAGAACGCCTTCGTACTCCGCCAGGGACTGCGCCGCGAACACGTCCTCCCGGTCGTCGCGATCTGCGCGCTCTCCGACCTCCTGCTGATCATGGCCGGGATCGCAGGCCTGGGAGCCCTGGTGGCCGCGCATCCCGTGACGGTCACCGTCATCCGGTGGGCCGGGGCCGTTTTCCTCATCTCGTACGCCGTCCTCGCCGCAAAACGAGCGCTGACGTCCTCGTCCCTCGTGGTGACCGGCCGTCCCCCCGCCACCCTCCGGACAACCATGCTGACCTGCCTGGCCCTGACCTACCTGAACCCGCACGTCTACCTGGACACCGTGCTGCTACTCGGCTCGGTCGCCCAGCAGCACCCCCACCGCTGGCTCTTCGGCGCGGGCGCGTCAACGGCCAGCCTCCTCTGGTTCGGAACACTCGGCATCGGCGCGCGACGCTTGGCACCGGTGCTCGAAAAGCCAAGCGCCTGGCGGGTTCTCGACGGCGTCATCGCCATCGTGATGGCCGCGCTCGGCATCGGGCTCGTCCTCTAACCCGTCTGGGAAAATCTGACCATCGTGCCCGACGGGTCGCGGAAGGCGCAGTCGCGGACACCGTACGGCTGGTCCATCGGCTCCTGGAGAACGTCGGCGCCGGACGCGCGTACCCGGTCAAAGATCTTGTCGCAGTCGTCCGTGCGGAAGATGATCCCCGGCAGCAGGCCCTTCGCCAGCAGAGCCGCCGTGGCCCGCTTGTCCTCCGGCAAGGTGTTCGGATAGTAGCCGGGGATCTCCAAGCCGATCTCGACCTCGGGCTGGCCGGCCGCGCCCAGCGTCAACCAGCGGTTCCCCTCGAACTGGACGTCGTTGCGAACCTCGAGCCCGACGGCATCCCGGTAGAAGGCGAGCGCCTCGTCGTAGTCGTGCACGATCACAAAGCAGTGCGACAGCGAAATGGTCATGCTGTCCACGCTAGGAGGCAGAGTGCTTCTCGCGCTTCTCGAAACCTGACGGATCGGGTCAGGCCCACAACGCTGCCCGGACGGCGGTCACCAGCTCCGGCATGTCCACCGGCCGGGAGGTGTCGACGCGGACCACCGGGCCGATCGCCAGCGGTTCGGCGACCGCTGCCCAGGTGGACCAGTCGGTGGCGAGGCGCTCGGCATCCGCGTACACAGATGGCCTTTTGCGGGCGATGAAGCGGGACCGGGCGGTCTCGGCCGGGACGTCGCACCAGACTTCCACCGTGGCGGTCGCGCCCGAGCGGGTGATGCCCTGCTGAGCGTGGTCGAGATCGCGCGGCTTGAACCACCACGAGTCGACCACGACCATGCCCGGCACCGCGGCGGCGAGCGCCCAGACGGTCTCCATGGCCACCGCGCCGAGACCCGGCACCTCGGTCACCACGGCCTCCGCCAGCGACTCCTTGATCCGATCCTTGACCAGGCACGCGGCACCGAGCGCGGCAGCGAGGCGAGGAGCGAGGGTGCTCTTGCCCGAGCCGGGCAGCCCGTTCACCAGCACCACGTCGTGCGCCACGCGCGTCCCCCTTGACTCTCCACCTGGTGGAGACACCAGGCTCTTCATCGTGGCAGCGATGAGAGGTATCGGCGAGGTGGCCAGAGCAAGCGGTCTGGCCGTGAGTGCCCTGCGGTTCTACGACAGCGCCGGGGTGCTCGTTCCCGCCGAGGTCGACCCGGCAACCGGCTACCGCCGCTACAGCGAGTCACAGCTCCTCGCCGCCCGCCTGATCGCGGGTCTGCGCCGGGTCGGCATGCCGGTCGCCGAGATCGCCCGCGCGGTCGCCCACCTCCCCGACCCACCCGCCGTCCGCGCCCTCCTGGACGACTACCAGCAGCGGCTGGAGGACGGCCTCACCGACGCCCGCCACGAGCTGACCCGCCTGCGCCACCTGCTCGACCCCGGCCCCCACTCCCTGGAGATCGCCATGACCAGCATCAGCCTCCCCACCGACGCCCTGTCCGCCGCGCTGGACGCGGTCCGCTTCGCCGCCTCCACCGACCCCGACCTCCCCATGATCAACGGCGTCCTCCTCGAAACCCGCCCCGATTCCCTCACCCTGGTCGCCACCGACCGCTACCGCCTGGCCGTCGCCGAATCCGCCGCCACGACCACCGGCCCACCCACCCGAGTCGTCGCCCCGCTCCCCTTCATCGACGCCCTCCGCCCCCTGCTCAGCCCCGGCACCGTGACCCTCGACCTCACACCCACCACCATCAGCGCCCAGACCCCGTCCGGCCGCCTCGACACCAGCCCCCTCGACGTCGACTTCCCCGACCACCGAGCCCTGACCTCCAGCTCCCGCGACACCCAGAGCATCAAGGCCGACGCCCCCACCCTCCGCGCCGTGGTCCACGCCGCCACCCCGATCCACCGCGACCTGGAAGGCACCCCCTACGAGCTCGCCATCCTCACCCTCGACCCCACCGGCACCCTCCTCCGCACCGCCGACGAATCCGAATGGTCCGAAGACTCCCCCACCCACATCGCCGTGAACCGCGAATTCCTCCTCCAGGCCCTCGCCGCCACCGGACCAGGCCAACTAACCCTCGAGCTCGACGGCCCCATCAAACCCCTCGCCGTCCGAACCCCCACGACCTACTCAATCCTCATGCCCGTCCGCCATTGACCCCCGACCCTCTCCGCCCGCCCCTCTCCGGGCGGCCCACTCCGGGCGGCCCACTCCGGGCGGCCCACTCCGGGCGGCCCACTCCGGGCGGCCCACTCCGGGCGGCCCACTCC
>NZ_BOMN01000081.1 GCF_016862215.1 Winogradskya humida | reverse complement strand
CGGCCCACTCCGGGCGGCCCACTCCGGGCGGCCCACTCCGGGCGGCCCACTCCGGGCGGCCCACTCCGGGCGGCCCACTCCGGGCGGCCCCTTCTAGGCAGCCACCTCCGCCCAGCTCTCTTTGGGCGGCCCTCTCTGGGGCCGACCGACTGGGACGGACCGACGGGGACGGACCGACGGGGACGGACCGATTTGGTGACGGGACGACGGAGAGGCCTGACAGATGACGGCGGGACCGACAGACTGGGCGCCGTGGATGAGGAAATTCGGGCCCGGCGGGCCGCTTGCACCGACACGCTTCTCGGAAATGGGCTGGGCCGCCCCCAGGAGCTGCTCGACTCCATCGACCCCGAGGCGGAAGCGGACGTCTACGGCGACGGCGGCGTCGTCGCCCAGCTCGAGGCCCGGATCGCTGAGCTGCTCGGCAAACCGGCTGCCGTGTTCCTGCCCAGCGGCACGATGGCCCAGCCCGCAGCACTCCGCGTCCACGCCGACCGGCGAAACACCCGCACGGTGGTCTGGCACCCCTACTGCCACGTCGAGCGGCACGAACTGCAGGCCTACCAGCGCCTGCACCAGTTGGTCGGGCGGGCCACGGGCGACTTCGACCGCATCCTGGAGCTCAGCGACCTGCACAAGGTGGCCGAGCCGATCGCCGCCCTCGTCATCGAGCTCCCCCAGCGTGACATCGGCGGCCAGATGCCGGTCTGGGAAGACCTGATGGCCCAAACAGCCTGGGCCCGGGAGCGCGGCGCCGCCACCCACCTCGACGGGGCAAGACTCTGGGAGGCCAGCGCCGGCTACGGCCGGACCCACGCGGAGATCGCCGCGCTGTTCGACACGGTCTACGTCTCGTTCTACAAGGGAGTGGGCGCACTTCCCGGCTGCTGCGTGGCCGGCTCCGAGCAGGACATCGCTGAAATCCGTGAATGGCGCTCCCGCCTCGGCGGCACCCTCTACGGAATGTGGCCCGCAGCGTCCTCAGCCCTCAGCCAGCTCGACGCGACCCTGGAGGAGATGCCCCTCCGGATGCAGCACGCCCAGGCGATCGCGGATGCCCTCCGACCGCTGCCCGAGGTCCGCGTAGTCCCCGACCCGCCTCAGTCACCGATGATGCACCTGCTCTTCGCCACCTCGCCGGAAACCTTCCGCGCCAACTCCCGGCGCCTCGCCGAAGAAACAGGCCTCTGGGTCTGGCCCAGCGCAGTAGCCACCGGCGACCCCGCCATCCTCCGCACCGAACTCACCGTCGGCCGAGCCACCCTCCGCCACAAACCAGAGGCCATCGCCGAAATCCTCGCCGGCCTCTGCATCTGACCCCAGACCCCGACCCTGGCCGGGAGAAGACGGGGGTGGGTCAATGGGGGTTGCGGCAGTTGTTCTTCAGTGGCGGTCCTCCCGGTGGAGTTGATGGGCTTGGACGGTGCGTGCGCTCGCGAAAGGTCAGCAAGCGCATGCCAGCCCTCCACGCGGAACGACCGCCGCAGCCTCGGGATATTGCCCAGGCCGGGAGCCCCCAGGCCGGGAGCCCCCAGGCCGGGAGCCCCCAGGCCGGGAGCCCCCAGGCCGGGAGCCCCCAGGCCGGGAGCCCCCAGGCCGGGAGCCCGGGCCGAAACCCGAGCCAAAAACCCAGGCCCGAAGCCCAGACCCGAAAGCCAGACCCGAAAGCCCCAGACCCGAAGCCCAAACCTAGAACCCAAGACCCGAAGCCCAGACCCGGAACCCAAGACCCGAAGCCCAGACCCGGAACCCCAGGGCCCTGAACCTCAGACCCGAAGCCCCAGGCCCACCGCCGCTGCTCGGTGGGCGTCCCACCGCAAACGCGCGCCGAGCAGCGGCGGTCTCTTCGGATGAGGGGGAGGTCAGCCCACGCTGACCAGGGCGGTCGTGTCGGCGTTGGTGTAGCGGGCGGTCGGGGCGAGGTAGAACTTGACGTCGCGCGGGCCGTTCGGGGCGGAGAGGTGGAGTTGGAAGGTGTCCGTGGCTCCCTGGGCGAGGCCTGTGTTGCGGTAGACCTCGCACCACTGGCCGTCGTCGGAGGGCTTGCAGGCGGTGCTGGTGACCTTGACGCCGGTCGGGGTCAGGACGATCAGGGAGTAGGCGTCGAGGGGGATGGTTCCCGCGTTGGTGGCCTTGACCTGGACGGACTGCGGGTCGAGCGGGTCGCGTACCACGTTGAGCTTCAGGGTTGTCTTGGCTGGGTAGGTGGCTGCGAAGTCCTGCGGGAGGCCGGTCCTGCCGTCCGGGGTGATGCCCTGGACGGTGCCGGCGTAGATCTTGATGCCGAAGACCGCTTCCGGCTGGGCGGCCACGATCGGGACGCCAACCGTGACCGACTTGCCGGGCGCCAGGTCCCAGCCGCCGCACGTCCATTTGTGGCCGGTGTCACCGGTCGGCGCGCAGTCGGTGGACGACCCGATTGTCAGGTTGGACACCAGGCTGAGCGTGAAGCCGGCCCGCTCCGCCTGCGTGCTGTCGTTGGTCACCGTGACCTTCGTGACCGCCGACGGCCGGCGCGGGTCGCCGCCCAGCACCACGTCGGTGAGCTTGACGCTGAGTGGCTCGGGGTCCAGCGCGGCCACCCGCGTCACCGGCTGGATGCTCCCCCGAACGGCAGGCGACGACGCCGGCTGGGCGGCCCCGCGACCGGAGGCCGACGCCGGGCTGGAAAAGGACAGGGCGGCGGAGGACGAGGATGAGGCGGCGGGGGCCGAGGACAGGGCGGCAGGGGCCGAGGACGAGGCCGCTGCGGCGGCGGGGACGGCGAGGGCGGTGAGGCTCGTAGCCAGGACCAGCAAGGTTTTCTTCATACCATCGACACGCGCGACCCTCGCTCCACAATGCAGTGAAGTTCAAAAAACTTTGGGGGCCCAAGGGGGTGCCCTGGACCACTCCGGTGATGAACGTCAGGGAACGCCACGCCGTCAGCAGTGCGGCCGTTGCGTCTCAAATCGGCCGTTGAGCTGCAGCAGCATCACCGGATGGTAACCGTCGTGCAACGGGAGGTCTCTGGTCCGGGATGCCCGGCTACGGTCGGTTCATGGGTTCCGGACCGCAGTATGACCAGCTTGTTCGTGACGCGGTGGGCGTACCCATGACGGGTTGGGAATTTGCCTGGCGGGATGGCCGTGCGGTGGGGCCTGATCCGTCCTGGTCGTTTCCCGGGCTGGCGCGGCCGCTGCTGCGCCGGGCGACGAGCATGCTCGATCTTGACACCGGCGGCGGGGAGTTGCTCGCTGAGCTGGCGCCGTTGCCGCCGCACACCGTCGCGGTGGAGGGCTGGGGGCCCAACGTCGCCGTTGCGA
Source organism: Winogradskya humida (assembly GCF_016862215.1). Classification (GTDB taxonomy): domain Bacteria; phylum Actinomycetota; class Actinomycetes; order Mycobacteriales; family Micromonosporaceae; genus Actinoplanes; species Actinoplanes humidus. The sequence continues at coordinate 26,564 of NZ_BOMN01000081.1, read as the reverse complement.
GGGACCGGTTGACGCCGTTCGGGGTTTCGGTGGTGACCGAGTTGCCGGGTGGTGAGGAGGAGTTCGACGTGGTGCTGAGCCGCCACGGCCGGCTGCCCGCCGACGACATCGCCCGGCTGCTGACCCGCGGCGGCACGGTGCTGAGTCAGCAGGTGGGCAGCGACGACCTGGCCGCCCTGAACGCTGAGCTCGGCGCCCCGCCACCGCATCCCCGGGCGTGGACGGCGGCCACCGCGGTAACGGCTCTGGAGGCGGCGGGCCTGACCGTCACCGACGTCCGCGAGGAGCGGCTCCCGATGACGTTCCGCGACGTCGGCGCGGTCGTCTACCAGCTGCGCGCGGTGCCGTGGCAGATCCGCGACTTCACCGCCGAGCGCTACGACCGCACGCTGCGCCGCATGGACGCCCTGATCCGCACCCATGGCCACTTCACCGCGATGACCCACCGATTCCTGGTGCAGGCATCCCGATGGTGACTGAGCTCAGGCTGGCTGTCGCACAGCCGAAATGCTCGGCACTGGACGTCGAGGCGAACGCCCGAGCCCACGCCGCAGCCGTGCGCCTGGCCGGAGCCAGGGTCGTCGTGTTCCCGGAGCTGTCGCTGACCGGCTACGAGCTGGACGCGCCCGCGGTGGACCCCGCCGATCCCCGCCTGGCGCCCCTGATCGAGGCGTGCGCCGGGACAGGCACCCTCGCGCTGGCAAGTGCACCGGTTGAGGACCGCTACCTGGCGATGCTGGCAATCGACGGCGAGGGCGCGCGGGTCGCGTACCGAAAGGTGAATCTGGCCGGGCACGAGCCGGGACATTTCGCACCCGGCCCGGGCCCCGCGGTGATCGATGTGGACGGCTGGCGGCTGGGGCTCGCCCTGTGCAAGGACACCGGCATCCCGCTGCACCAGGAACAGACGGCAAACCTGGGGATCGACGCGTACGTCGCGGGCGTGCTCGATCTCGCCCCCGACGCGGTGGTCCAGGAGGAACGCGCCCAGCGCATCTCGAGGCAGTACGGCATCTGGGTGGCCTTCGCCAGCTTCGCGGGACCGACGGGCGACGGCTACGAGGACAACGCGGGCCGCTCCGGCATCTGGTCCCCGACCGGCGAGCTGATCGACCGCGCCGGCCCCGACCCGGACGACGTCGCCGTGGGAACGCTCAGTCGATGACCGCGCCGCAGGTCATGTTGATGGCCCCGCCGGTGATCGGATGCCGTACGCCCCGAGTTCGCTCGCGAGCTGAAGCCGCATCGCCTCGAACGCGGTTCTGCGGGTAGCTCACTGAAGAGCTTCAACGAACAATAGGCCCCGGAGGTCGTACGGAAATAGGCTAAATATTTTTGGTTCTTTCGCCTATGACCGTGGACCGGTGCGGTGGCGAAGACTGGACGGGTGCCCGATCAACGATTCGACTGGGGCGGCAAGCAACCCCGGCGTATGACCCGACGCGACAAGACCCACTTCGCCGTTATCATCCTGCTCCTGATGGGCCTGCTCGGCGTACTGGCTGTGGGAGTCTCAGTCAAAGGGACGTAGTGGAAGCGGCCCCGGCTTGGCGAGGAAGTAGCCCTGGCCGAAGTCCACGCCGATCGTACGCAGCTTGTCGTGCTCGGCCCGGGTCTCGATGCCCTCGGCGACCAGCCGGGCGCCGACCTCGGCCGCGAACGACACCAGCGAGCGGGCCAGCGCCGAGCGCACCGGGTCCGCGTCGATGTCGCGGGTCAGGCTGATGTCGAGCTTGATGATGTCCGGCCGCAGCTGAAGGATGTGCTGCAGGCTGGCGAACCCGGCGCCCGCGTCGTCGACCACGATCAGCACGTTCGCCTCGCGGAGCCGCCCGGTGACCTCGTTCAGCGCGGGATAGTCGGTGACCGCGGTGTGCTCGGTGACCTCCACGCAGATGTTGCCGCCGGCGTGGGCCAGCACCGACTCCTGCACCGCGGGGGACATCAGCGCCTCGGCCGACAGGTTGATGCCCAGCGTCGTGTCGTACGGCATGTCGGGCAGCGCCTCGAACGCCCGCTCGATCGCGAGCAGTTCCAGGTCCACGCCGAGCCCGGCACGCCCGGCGGCGGCGAACGCGTGGGCCGGCGTCGGGAACGCGGTCAGGTCGAAGCGGGCCAGCGACTCGTAGCCGACGGTCACGCCGTCGGTCAGCCGCACGACGGGCTGGAAGACCATCCGCAGGGTGCGCTCGTCGAGGACGTCGCGCAGCATGCCGATGTCCTCGCGCTCGTGCTGCACCACCGGGCTGTTCACCTGGTCGCCGATCAGCTCGGCGAGCATCCCCAGGAAGAGGGCGGAGTCCTGGCCGAGCCGCGGGTCGGGTGTACGGCTGAGACAGCAGAGAATCCCCGCACGCGAGCCGTCCGCGGTGCTCCACGGCACCCCGACGTACGAACCGATCCCATGCCGCTGGGTGAATCCCAGGTCACGCGTCGACACCTCGCGACGAGCGTCGGGGATCACCGGGGATAGCGTCCCCTCGGCCACCCGCAGGCAGTACGAATCCGTAAGCTCCACGCCCACCACCCAGGCACCGACATCACCGCTGACGGCACGCACCACCTGGCGCCCGTCGCTGATGTCGGAGAGCACGGCGACCTCGGCACCGAGATGGGCGCGCGCGAGACCGAGCAAACGCTCGATCATCGGCCAGTCCATGCCCGCACCGATCGGCAGCACCTCCCGGGACCTGAGATCTCAGGACCCGCTGGCCGCCCGGCTCGTCAGGCGGTTGAGACCCGTCAGCACCGACTCGGCCGCCGCGGTCGCGTGGGACAGCTGGCGGGTCACCTCGCCGAGCACCGCGGACTGCTCCTCGACCGAGGCGGCGATGTCGGTCTGCACGGTGTGGATGTCGGTGACCGCGGCGGTGGTGGACTGGAAGGTCTCCGACACGTCCCCGGTCTGCGCGACGATCGACTCGATGACCTGGTTGACCCGCTCGACGGAGCTGGCCGTCTGCTGGGCCAGCTCCTTCACCTCGTTGGCGACCACGGCGAAGCCACGACCGGCCTCCCCCGCCCGCGCCGCCTCGATGGTGGCGTTGAGCGCGAGCAGGTTCGTCTGCGCGGCGAGCTGGGCGATCAGCGCGTTGACCTCGGCGATCTCGCTGACCGAGCGCTCGAGCCCCTGCACCTTCTCGACGGCCTGCATGGCGGTGTCCCGGCCCCGGGAGGCGTTGCCAGCCGCTTCCCCTGAGCGGGCCGCCACGTCGCGCACCGCCGTCGCGAGCGTGGCGAGCTCCGCGTCGACCGCCGCAACGGCCGCGATCGCCGCCTGAGCCTCGCCGCCGACGGCTTCGGCGTCCCCGGCGATCTGCGCTGCCCGCTCGGCGGTGGCCGCGAGGTTCTGCCGCTCCTCCGCGACCAGCCGGTCCTGGGATTCGCGCTGAACCCGCTCGTGGTCGAGCCGCTGTTCCTCGGTGGCCCGGTTGGCGGCCTCGGTCTCCTTCTCGGCCATCTCGGCGAAGTGCCAGAGCACGAGGATCCCGGCGACCTCGATCAGGGCGAGGCTCGCGTGCAGGACGACCTGGCGCAGCCCCTCCCAGTGCGACATGCCGGGCATGCCGAAGACCCGGCCGGGCGCGACCAGCCCGAGGATGCCGTGGTGCACGACCACCACGAGCACGGCCCAGGAGAGCGGCTCCCACTGCTGATAGAGGGCGATGAAGACGAGGATGGCGTACAGATGGATGTGTAGTGACATCTGGCCACCGGACAGCTCGATCGCAACAAACGTGCAGGCGATGAGCCCGACGCTGGCGAGCGAGGCCTGCGCCCGGCTGTTACCGACCAGCATGGCCGCGGCGGCGAAGACGGCGATGCCCGCGTTGAGGGCGATCCCCTCCCACAACGGCCTCGGTCCGACAATCCCCAGCAGGAGCAGCACAGGGATGTGCGCCCAGAGCAGGGCCGTCACGATCCGATGCCGGGCCCGCCAGGATTCGGGCGAGAGCCGGCCACCGCGCGGCAGCCGGTTCGCGATCAGCGACATTCCTGCATCATGCCCTGCGAAATGCCGTGAAAATGGCTAAATGCCTCAAGGGCGGGCCGCGAGCGCCTCGATCTCCACCCGGAAGGCGGGGTGCGTATTGCAGTTGGGGTGCCGCGCGTTAGGGCTCGGTTGCCAGTGCGCTTCGCCTCCCGGACCGCGCCGACAACACCTTCGTGAACAACATCCCGAGCAAGATCGCCGCAGCGGCCGCCGCCGCTATCGCCCTCTTCGCGTTCACCCCTGCCGAGGCTCAGGCCGGCGCCAGCACCGCCACGCCGAAGCTGGGCATCATCGGGAACTACTCCGACGCCGAGATGACCAGCCTGCACACCACGGGCGGGGCAGCCGACGTCCTGGTCGAGATGAACTGGTTCCAGGCCGAGCCCGCCCAGGGCCACTACGACGAGGCGTACCTGGCCGGCATTGCCACCCGGATCGCCCGCCTCACGTCGCTCGGCTACAAGATCTCCTTCAACGCCGGCGTCCACGAGGCCCCGGACTGGCTGCTCGCGCTGCCTGGCGCCCGCTACGTCGACCAGAACGGCGACACCTACACCGACTCGAAAGAGCCGAACCTCATCTTCGGTACGCAGTACCGCACCCTCGCCACGCGCTACCTCAAGAAGGTCTTCGCGACGGTCGGCAGGAACTTCTCCGTCGTACGCACCGGCGGCGGCCACTGGGGCGAGCTGACCTACCCCTTCAAGCTCGACCCGGCCACCGGCAAGCTGCGCAGCCTCTACTTCGCGTTCGACGTCAACGCCCGCAAGGCCACGCCGACCCCCGGCTGGAAGCCCGGCATGGCCGCCACCAAGGGCCAGCCGGCCAAGTTCCTCAAGTGGTACCTGAACTCGCTCGCCGCGTACCAGAACTGGCAGATCGCCTCCTTGCGCTCCGCCGGCTACCTGGGCACGGCCGCGGTTCTCTACCCCTCCTACGGCATGCGCGCCGGCGACTTCGACAAGGCCGTCGCGACGAACCTCGCCGGCACGTCCAGCCCGGAGATCAACGGCGAGGTCCAGCGCGGCTACGACGCCACCCGCCAGATCGCGGCCCTCAAGGACCCGAAGGTCGTCGTCTACGGCACCTGGGCCGAGAACGCCGACACCATCGCGTACCTCTCCGGCCTCGCTAAGGCCAAGGGCCTGCGCACCATGGCCGAGACCAGCCACGTCTGCCTCCCGAGCCAGCTCCCGGCCGTGATGGCCATCGCCCAGCGCAACAACCTGGCGGCCCTCTACATCGTCCGCCTCGCCCCGTCCGACATCATCGGCAACGCCCGCTACCTCTCGGCCGCGGCCGGATAACTCCCCGCCAGCTCCCGGCAGGCAGCAACGAGCCGCTCAGCGGCCGCATCCCACGTGAACCCCGAGGCGTGCACAACACCGGCTGCACCCAGCTCAGCCCGGAGATCATCATCGGCGAGCAGCCGGGAGATCGCAGCCGTCCACGCCTCGGCACACGTCGGCGCCGCGTAGAGCGCCGCACTGCCGCCCACTTCCCGCAACACCGGCACGTCACTCGCCAGCACGGCGGTCCCGGCCACCATCGCCTCCAGCATGGGCAACCCAAACCCCTCAACCAGCGACGGGTACGCGAGGAGCGCCGCCCCCGCGTAAAGACTCCCCAGCAGTTCCTCGGGTACGAAGGGAAGCCGCACCACTCTTTCCCCGTCGCTCTTCTCCACCGGAAACCGCTCGTCCGCCGACCCGACCAGCACAAGCCGTGCTCCCGGAACCCCGGCCATCGCCTCCACCAGCAGCCCGACATTCTTGTGCGGCCGCTGAGCCCCGACGTGCAACACGTACCCCGGCTCGAGCCCGAATTCCTCCCGCAGCCTGCGCGCCCCGTCCGCACTGCCTTCCAGCCGCTGATCAACCCCGTTGTGAATGACCCGCCCCGGATGAACCCGCCGCCCGTAGAACCGCTCGATCTCCTGCGCGGAAGCCGCACTCACGGTCGCCACGGTCAAACTCCGAACCACCAGCCCGGTCATGATCCGGTACGCCCACCCGACCGCCCGCGACGGCGCAAAGCGAGCATCAGTCTCAAAAATGCAGTCATGCACCAGCGCCACACCCGGCTTCCCCAGCACCGGCGAAGCCCCGAGGTGATAGGGAAAAAACATCACGTCAACGTCCCTGGCAGCAGCCCACCACCCCCACAGCTGCCGAACGTCAACGGCCCTCATCCCCACCCGCCGCACACTCACACCGGGCAGCGCCCCCAACGCCTCCACATCAAACCGCTCCGAGCGCTGATCCCCCACGAACACAACAAGCTCCACCCCCGGCACCCGAGCCATCCCCCGGCAGAGCTCATAAGCCACCCGCCCGATCCCGTGATACCGCTCGTTGAGCACCCGCCCGTCAACCCCGATCCGCACGGCCATCCCAGGATCGTCGCACCGCCACCCACCCCAGGCAGCCACTTCCACATCCCGTCACACTTCCCGGGCCCACCTCGTCCATGCGGCAACCAACCACATTGGAGTGCCCCATGTACGCCGCATACGTCACCCTCACGATCATCACGGCCCTCTTCACAGCGATCGCCGCCATCACCTACCTGATCGGCCACGACTACCCCAAAGCCCAAGCCGACATGAAGCGAATCCCCCGCTCCTGGGTCCCGATCCTCGGCGCCCTCCTGGCCGCCGGCACCCTCGGCCTCCTGGCAGGCTTCGCTGTCCCACTCCTGGGCACCCTCGCCGCGATCGGCCTGGTCCTCTACTTCACCGGTGCCCTCATCGCCCACCTCCGAGTAGGCTCCCGCAACCTCACCGGCTGGGCGGTCTTCTTCACCACCGTCCTGGCCAATCTCATCATCAACCTGACCTACCACTGGTAGCCCCGCGACAATCGGATCGGCCAGGTGCCACCTTCCGACCCGGCGGTTGTCCCGCACGTCGTCCAGCCCGGTTGCACTCGCGCCCTCGGGGACGGCGAGGAAGACCCGCTCGTCCGGTCAGCGCGGTCCGTGTGGTCAGTCGGCATTACGAGGCGGTGGCAGGACGCCGACGGCAGTGACCTGTGGGTGGCCCCGGACGAGACTGCCGCGAATCGCTCCCAGCCGCGGCCAGCGACCGCCGCCGGTTCTGCCGCCATAGCGGACGAAGGCTCCGGGGCCGAAGCCCCTCCCGGGCCGGTCCTGCCTGCAAGGAATCCGCACCAACTCCTGCTTGCCAGGTTCAACGCGGCGAACCGGATCGACTGGACCGCCCAGAGCTCGTGCTAGGAGCAGGTAGTCGACTGATCGCCGCTACCGTGGGGCGCGGACAAACAACGGGCCGCATCTGATCGATGCGGCCAGTTGTTGCCCGGTGGTCGAGATCCCTACTTCGTGTCAGCCATGCGGTATGCGGTTACCCAGTCGATCTTTACGTGCCCTGATACTTGAAGAATCGATGAGGTCGTTGTGGAATTCGATTCGGTTTGCAGAACCCAGTGCATCGGGGTATCCGGGATCCTGCTGGGGTCGGTAGACCGGCCGACGATCTTGTCATCCAGCGTGAACTGCACGAGGTTCGGCGTCCACTCGATCTCGGCGGTGTGCCAGCCTTTGAACGCCGATTTCGTGTTGAACCAGTCCTGCTCCTTGGGGCTGTCACGGAAATGCATGAAAGCCCAGATGTCCGAGTCGAGATCACCTTCGGGGAAGTCGATCTCGCCCTCTTCCCAAACGTTGCTGTCCGGCCAGAGCAGCCAAGCGATCTTGTATCCCGGCATGGGGTCGGCCCGGAACCGTACGACGTAGCGGCCGTAGGGCTGGGGGCCGTTCTCCGGCTCCGGGATCTTGGGAACGGGAGCCGAGACCAGCCGCTGCCCCTGTTCGGACCGCAGGTGGAAGTCCATCACGCCGTTCGCGACGCTGACCACCTTGGACGGGAAGTTGATGCCGTTCCCGGTGGTGTCCTTCCATCCGTCGCCGTACGCTCCCCACTTGTCGGACACCAGGTCGGGGAAGTCGCCGAGCGACACCGTCGTCCTGAAGTCATCCGCGAACACCTGCGTCCAGCCGGGGACATCCCCGGTGGGCATCGGTTGCCCGGACGGGTCGAAGATCGAGAGAACATCGCCCAGGGGGTCCTTCGGCTGAACAGCGGCGGCAGCCGGCTGCACACCACCGATCAGGGCCGCCCCGCAGAAAAGCCCGACGGCCAAAGCCAGCCGTGCCCAATGATGAGAGCTCGAAGAATCCTCAGCTGGCGTCAATTCGTTGCCCATCTTTCACGTCCTACAGCTACCCGGCGTGTCCCTTATGGGCACGCTTCTATTTGTACGCTGGAGCAATGAGACCTGAATGCTGGTCGGCTTCATGAGCCGGAACCGTGAGGTAACCGCTTCGGTCACGATAAGCCGCACACCGCGCGCTCTATTCGAGGATCCTCGGAAACCTTACGCGAGTATGCGCGACGTGATATGCAACCACTCGGCGGTTCGCTCGGCGCAAGCGTGATAGGTGCGTGCGGCCGGGGCCGGCGACGTCTGCATGCGAAAGTCGTGCGCGGCTGCGTTCTTGTTTGGGGTGGCGGGCCGATCGATGATCGACGTCTGTCGAGACAGGCAGAGCCGATTCCAGCCAGGATGAGAACGAGGCCGATGAGCGTCCCCACCATGCCGGCCGCGCCGCCGGATCCCACCGGTGCCGCGACGCCGGTTGAGTTTGCCGGACGTTTACGTGCGCTGATGCATACGCGTAAACGATCTCTGGACAGCATCGCCAAGCGCAGCCGTGACGCCGGGACGCCCATCTCCCGCGCCACGGTCCACAACCTGATCACCGCCGGAGGCACCCCGCGGCAGTCGACGCTGCTCGGATTCCTGCGAGGCTGTGGCGTGCCGCCGCAGGAGCAGATCAGGTGGCTGATCACATTCCACAAGGTCTACCCGGACGGCCGCGTGAAGGCCCGCGTGTAGAACGGCCTGGGTAGCATCCGGTCAGGGCTGAGAACGGGGAGTGCCTTGACCGAGACGTTTGAGACCTGCGGCGACCGGGTGGCGGAATGACGCTTCCACGGCCGCCGCGGCGGTTTGTTGCTGAGGACGTGCTGGCCGGGCGGGTGAACCTGGACGGTTACCCGTTCCGGTACATCTACCTGGGCATCCCTTACCGGCTGGACTTTCGGCTCGGTGACGTGGGGGAGCTCGCCCGGGTGGATGTCGTCATGAGCGCGGTGGAGCTGCTCGAGACCCGCGGGTGGGAGTTTTTGCACTTCCTTGAGGGCGGCCAGCTCGCCTTCCTGCGTCGCGTGACCAATGAGCGGTGAGAGCCCCGCCGTGGGGCGGATCCGATTCTTCGGGGCTGGCCTGTCAATGCTGTTCGGCCTCATAGGGCTGGTGTCGTTCCTGCCCATGGCTCGCGGCGAGAGCTCATGGGCCGTCGCTCCGGGCGCCGTGCTGCTGATCGTCGGTGGGGTCTACGGCCTCTTTGCGCAGCTGAGAAGCGGCAACGTCAACGCGTCGCGCAGGGCCGGCTTTCGAGCCCTGCTGTGGACGGCCGCCGGGCTGCTCACATTCTTCGTCGCGATCATGCTGACCACTGACTGAGAAGGCAATTGACCGATGAGTACCGGATTGCTGACACCGGTCGGTTCGTGACCAATCTTGGGGACGAGCTGCGTTATATACGGCCTGGCGCTTCTGTGCCGGGGCTGGATGGCATCGAGGGCTCGGCGGCTTCGGGAACGGTCTATTGCGTGATGGACCTGGCCGGGGCACTGGTGCAAGTCGAGTGTGGCGGACGCCAACGTCACGTTCGTCTCCAATCTGACAGACCAGGTGGCGGACGTCGTGGCTACCCTCACCGCGGTAGGCGGCGATGTGGCCGAGGCTGCGGCGACCGATCCGGCGGCGGTGTTGCAGGCTTCGAACCACGCGACCGAGGGCGCCGGCGATGCCGTTGCGATGGTCCTGAAATATCTCGGCAGCCTGGCCGCCCGGCTGGCCTCGGTGGTGGCCCAGATCAACGAGCTCGCCACCGAGTACGGCGACCACACCGGTCTTCCGCAAGGGCAATGGCCGCAGGCAGTCAACGCATGAGACTGCGGCCCATCGCGTACGCGCTGAGCGTCACCGCCGTCCTGGCCGGGTGCTCGAGTCCGAGCATCTCCCCGATCGAGTCGACGATCCCGACTCCGTCCGGCGCGGTCCCCTCCCGCTCGCTGGCACCGGCTACGCACAAGTGGAGCGTTGCCGATACGAAATGCCCCGCGCTGGCCGGTGACGCCGCTCAACAACTCAAGGTCAGCGGCGAGGCCACGGTGACCCGTGACGACGCGGTCGGCGACGTCAGCAGGGTTGTCGAGTGCCGGTGGGGACCGGACGACGACAGCGTCACAGCGGTGACCGCGAAGGTGTCGGTGTTCGGTAACCAGGCCGGCGCCGATGCGGGATGGCAGACCGCCAGCACCGGCCTGGTCGAGCCGGAGCCGCTGGCGGAGGTCGGTGAGGAGGCGTTCGTCTCTACGCCGCTCGACCTGCGGGGCGTCCAGATCGACGTGCGCACCGGGAATGCATACGCGAGGGTTCGGGTCATTCCCGCCAAGGGCGCCACCGACGGCACGGACGACCTGCGCGTCGCTGCGCCGAAGATCGCCGCTGATGTCATCGACGAACTGGTGCCGGCGTGACATTTCCGCGGCCGTCTCGTCAGTTCTATGCCGAGGATGTTCTTGGTGGGCGTATCGATCTGGACAACTATCCGTTCCGGTATGCCTTTGTGATGATCGGGGATGTGTCCACCGTGCGTGCGGGACACGCGGGTCTTCTGCACCGGATGGACGTCGTGTTCAGCGCCGTGGAGTTCATGGAGGCGAGGGGCTGGGAGTGTCTGAATGTTGTGGACAACGGCCAGGTCGCGTACATGCGGAAAGTGGCTCGTTGAGCCGACCGGGACCAAGAAACGGCCGCTGCCAGGACGAATGGCAGCGGCCGTTTTTCGAGAGGTGAAGCAGGCTGGAGGGCGTCAGGGTTTGAGCTTGACCACCCAGTTGCTGATCTCCTGGACCGAGACGTCCTCGCCTGTGCCTCCGGTGAAGCCGATGAAGGCCTTCTTGTTGCCGAGGGCCTGGGCGAGGTCGATGGTCTCCTGCAGGACTTTGATCTCGGTCGTGCTGCCCGCCGCCCTGAGCCTGACCTTGAGGGTCTTCGTCTCGGCGAGGTAGGTGATCCGGACCCGCAGCGTCTGGCCGAACATCATGATCGGGGATGAGGCCGACATGGGCTGGGCGGCGTCCGAGAGGCCGCCGGCGACGATGGCGATGTGGTTGTTGTCCACGTCGAGCGGGTTCTTGAAGGTGTCGAGCTCGACGGCGACGCTGTGGGTCATGCCGCCGTAGCCGAGGCTGCCGCCGTGGCCACCGTAGGCTTTCGGGCCGTCGTTTTGCAGCACCAGAGCCACCCCGTCGGCGTGACCGACCTCGCCCGTCATGGTGACGGTGAAGGCGGTTTCGAAGGAGCGTTTCGGGTTGAGCTTGGATTTGTACCAGGCCGCGCCCGCTTGGCGTTTGGTGTCGCTGGTGAGTCTGATGGTTTTGCCTTCGACGGTGGCGCTGCCGAGCAGATGCAGGTTCGCTGCCTTGGTGATGCTGCCGGAGGGAGCTGCCTGGGCGGCCGCCGCCGGCATCGCGGTGGCGGCCAGGACGGCTGTGGCCGCGGCGGCTGCGCATCTCGCCAAGGTGTTTCGCATTGCTTGGGTCCCTCTCGTACGGTTTTCGGTGGTTGGAACCACCTTGACCTGCGGGGAAGGGTCACGAGATGCGAACGGGGCATTTGGTCAGGAGCTTCGTGATGCTCTGCGTCGATCATCCGATTTTTCTCAGGCTGCGTCGGCCGATCGTCCCAGCAGGGCCGGTGCCCGGCCGTCCGCTGAGCGCCACCAGGAGACCGTGCGGCGCAGGGATTCGGTCAGGCCGGTGCGGCGCAGGTCGGGGAAGAGGCTGCGCAGCATGGTGTCGTCGGCGGAGGAGTTGCGGATGTCGCCCGCTCGGACCGGGGCGAATTCTCGGGGCAACGGGTGTTCGACGATGCCTTCCAGGAGATCGGCGACCTGCAGGAGGCTGGTGCGGCGGCCGAAGGCGACGTTGACCGGGCGGGGGTGGGTGACACGGCGGGCGACCGCGTCGGCGAGCAGGCTGGCCACCGTGAAGACCGGGATGAAGTCGCGGGTCTGTTCGCCGTCGCCGTAGATCTTCAGGGGCTCGCCGGCCACCGCCGCCGCGACGAAGGCGGGGATGACCGCGGCGTAGGCGTCGCCCGGGTGCTGGCGGGGGCCGAAGACGTTGAAGAAGCGCAGGGCCAGGGTCGGCAGGCCGAATGCTTCCTGCCAGGTCGTGGCGTACGCCTCCGTGGCCAGTTTGCTCGTGGCGTACGGCGACAACGGCTGCGGCGGGGTGGACTCGGCGTTGACCGACTCCGACTGGTTGCCGTAGACCGCTGCCGAACTGGCGACGACCACGTGCGCGCCCACGGCGCGGGCTGCTTCGAGGACGTTGAGGGTGCCGTTGACGTTCACCTCGTGCGTACGCATCGGTTCTTCGATGGATTGTGGCACTGACGCGACGGCCGCGAGGTGGACGATCGCGTCGACCCCCGCGACCGCCTTCTCGACCGCGGGGACGTCGGTGACGCTGGCTATGTGGATGGTCACCGGCAGGTCGATGATGTTTTCCAGCCGTCCGGTCGACAGGTCGTCAAGGACGGACACCTTGACGCCACGCGATACCAGTTCCGCGCAGAGGTGAGAGCCGATGAAGCCGGCGCCACCTGTGACAAGGACGTTCATGCGTGCTCCTCAGTCGCGGTAGTACTGCTGCGTCGATCGGGTCAGAGGCCGGCTCATGAGCAGGCGCGGGTGTACCTTCGCGACCCCTCGGGTCTGGCCCGGCTCGGCCGGGTCGACGGGGTCGGAGGGGATGACGACCACCGGCATCGGCACCTTCTGCTTGGCCGCGGCCGCCGGGTTCTGCTGGGCCCGCGGCTGCTGGAGGCGCCGGTAGAGGTGGTGGTAGAGGGCCATGGCCTCGTGCAGCTGGAAGAAGTCCTCGACCCGGCCGCGGGCGTTGCGGGCGAGGCTCTCGTACTGCTCGAAGTCGGTGATGACGGTTTCCAGCGCGTCGGCCATGCCGCCGACGATGTCGACCGGGTCGACCAGGACACCGCACGCCTCCCAGCTGCGGCCGGTGGAGTGCACGAGTTTGTCGCCGATCAGCTGGCGCATGCCGCCGACCTCGGTGCCGACTGTCGGGACGGCGGCGGTCATGGCCTCGAGCACGACCATCGGCTGGCCCTCGTTGTAGCTGGGGAGCACGAGCAGGTCGAAGTCGCCGATGACCGCGGGGACGTTGACCGTGCCGCGGAAGACGAAGTGGTCCTCCAGCCCGTACTCCTCGATCTTGCTGAGGCACTTCTCGAGATAGCCGTCCTGGGCGTGGTCGGTCGGGCCCAGGATGTCGAGGGTCCAGTTCTTGATGCCCCGCTCGACCAGGATCCGGGCCGAGTCGATGAACTCGAACAGGCCCTTGATGGGTACGACCCGGGCGATGTATGCAAACCGCCACACCCGCAACCCCTCGGCGAGGATGCGTTCCAGAGCCTCGAGCCGCTGGCGGTACGCGTCCTCGAAGTTGCTGATCGTCATGCCGTTCGGGACGATCGAGAACACCGCGTCGTGCTTCGGGGCACCCAGCGCGCGGGCGTCGGCGACCGCGTCGGGGTAGAGGTACGTGATGTGCGAGGCGCTCGGGTAACAGAACCGGCCCATCTCGATCCACCAGCACATCCATGCCCGCTGGACCGGCGTGACGTCGAAGGTGCGCCAGTCGTCGCCGGTCAGCTTGAGCGCCATGTTGCGGGCCAGCAGCGTGTTCACCGTGTCCCGGACATACAGGTTGTGCTCGGTGAGCAGGAACCGGGCGTGGTGCCGGCGGGCTGCTGCGGCGCTGACCAGGGAGGCGTACCCGGTGGTGTGGGCGTGGTAGACGTCGGCCTTGGGGATCTCGTGGGCGAGCAGGGCGTACGTCAGGGAGAAGAACTCACGCATCAGCCAGAACGCGTCCGACAGCGGCATGTCGAGGGCGGGGAACCGCTTCGGCAGCTGCTGCTGGAATTCCTTGGCACCGAGCAGCGCCCAGATCGGGTAGCGGCGGGTGCTCGGGTTCATGCCCTCGTCGAACAGCTTCCACATCGGCGCCATGTCGCCCTTGGGGATGGCCGCGAGCGCGTCGAACAGCCGTTTGGTGAGTGTGGCCCGCTCGCGGCCGCTCATGTTCAGCACCTCCGGGCTGAGCTCCATGAAGCCGTCCCGGTGTTCCTGCATGCTCAGATAGATCGGGTGGACCCACGCGATGTTGTCCGGCATGCCGTACAGGTCCTTGCTCGGCGCGTTCGAGTCCCACGTGATGTGGATGATGCCGAACGTGAGGCTGGAGTTGCTCGTCACGATGTCGTGGACCACGGCCGAGACGCCACCCTTGAGGTACGGGTACGTCGACTCCATGACGATCGCGACATCCACCATGGCTAGGTCAGCGGGATGGGACATCCAACATCCTCGAATCTTTCGTCGAAGCGAAGGGCGGGGTTACCAGGTGAGCGCGCGACGCCAGAACAACGTGTGTTCCGGGGTACGCCAGGCGCGGCGGAACAGCACCAGGGCCACCACCAGGGCAAAGGTGTCGCCGGCCACCAGGACGAGGTAAGCCGTCGCGTCGGGCAGCGAGCTCGCGAACGCGATCGCGCAGACCAGCAGGTGGAACGCGCCGATGGCCCGGCTGGTGCGGCGCTCGCCGACGTACTCGAGCTTGTAGCAGGCGATCGAGATGACCGTGCACAGCCAGCACGCGGCCGTGATCCCGCCGATGAGCGCCGCGTATCTCGGCGTCGTCGACCACAGCAGGATCGCGGTCAGCCCGACCAGGATGGCGCCCACGAACGCCGAGTCCTGAATGGACCGGGCGGCGGTGCTGTACACCGCTTTCGAGTGCGAGCCCAGCCTGTTCATGGGCTCCGAGGACATCGCCGAGTGCAGGTTCTTCACGGACGCGTCGAACTCCGGCGTACGGCAGATGAAATAGAAGTTGTACGCGATGACCGCGGGCAGCGACGCGAGGAACAGCGTGACGACCGGGAAGTCACCGCCGGTGGCGTAGAAGTAGAAGACCTTGTCGCCCCACATGACGGCGCCGAGCAGCAGGCCCTGCAGGATGTCGCCGCTGACCGTGCGGTTGTTCAACCAGGTCGGCCGCACCTTCAGGTAACGCCACAGCGGGATGACCTGGGTGACCAGGCCGACGAGCGGCGGCAGCCACCACCAGGTCGGCGCGATCAGCACCGCCACGGCGTACGCGGACCAGCCGATCACCCAGTCCGACCGCGACCGGGTCACGTTGGCCAGCACCAGCGACTGGGCGAACAGCACGTCCAGCAGCAGCAGCCCGATGAACGTGAGGATCGCCTCCGGCGACCAGTGCAGCAGGAAGGCCAGCGGTACGGCGGAGATGATCACCGCCGGGATGGCCTGGACGATCGTGCCCGGGATCGCCGCGACGAAGCCCCGCCGCAGTGCCGGCAGGTTCCCGTCGTGCGAGAGGTCGCCGATGGCCCGGTAGAGCGGCATGCAGACGCCCTGCAGCAGCCAGGGCAGCACCAGCGCGACCGCGAGCAGGAACTCGGTCAGCGGGATGCCGCCGACATCGTGACCAGCCATTCGTCCCGCGGCGGTCGGGTACACCGCGGTCAGCGTGACGACCGGCCACAGGTGCAGCAGCAGGCTGGCACCGCGCCCGCCCGCGAGGCCCAGACCTGATCTGGAGAGCCGGCTGCGCCGCAGGACCAGCGCGGCCACCATGAAGACGGCTATACCGACCGCGGTGTACTGGACCGTGCTGTTGCGCACGATCGCGTCCAGCAGGGCCGGACGGGCACTGCTCCAGGGCAGTGCGGCGGCGGCGCCGACCAGTGAAAGCGCCAGCACGGCGCCGGCGACGTGACGTATCTGAATTCCCGAAGATCTCATAAAACCTCCCGTGGGGGAACGCGGCCACGCTCTATGGGAAACGATGGTCTTGGAAACCCCGGGCGAATCCCCCCGGGCGGGTGAAACGAACGGATGAAACTCCCGGCTCAATGGATGACCCGACGTTTCCCGCTGCACCGGCACCGGGTTGGTCACATGATGTCCGCCCGGCAAATGAATATTGGAGAGACGTTCGTGATGCAACGGCGCTTCGGCGCGTGGATTCGCTACGGAGATCCACTGCTGCCCGGTCAGGTCGAATTCGCCATCCAGCACTACGCAACAGCCATCCTGCAGCCCTGGGAACATGAGGCCGCGGCCGCGCTGAAGCGCGCCCGGCCGGACATGACGGTGCTCGTCTACAAGTGCCTGTCGTCCACGCGTAGTTACGAGCCCGGCCCGTACTTCACCTCGGGCTGGAGTTACCCCGAGGCGATCGCGGTCGGGGAGCACCTATTCGCGCACCGCGCCGACGGTTTTTCCCGAATTGAATGGAAGAACTATCCGCGGCATTGGCAGATGGCGGTGTGGGAGCCCGAATACCGCGAGCGTTGGATCATGAATGTGGTCGACGAACTGCGCGGCAGCGTGTGGGACGGCGTGATGGCCGACAATGACGTGTACGACGACTATTACGCGCTGGAATTCCCGCTGGCCGGTGGCAAGGAACTCGAGGACGTACGCGGCGCCCTCGACACCCTGGTCGTCGACGCGGGCCGGGCGCTGAACGGCATCGGCAAGATCCTGGTGCCGAACATCGCCGAGTCACGGCGTGAGCCCGGCCGCTGGCAGCGCCACGCCGCGCACGGTGGCGGCTACGAGGAGGTGTGGCTGGCGTGGGAGCCGGACCAGCACCTCGACACGGCGGATGTGCTCGCGCAGATGGACTGTCTGCAGGGCCCAGGCATCTGCATCGTGCGGATCGCCACGGACGGGACAGACGACCACCCCAACGTCCTTTACGGCCTCGCCGCGTTCTGGGTCTTCGGAGCCGGGCGCAACGGGACGAGTTTCACCGCCACCGGGCACGACCAGTACAGCGGGACGCCGACCATCGGCGCGCTGGACTGGGACCTGGGTGACCCGCTCACGGGCATCGAACAGCATGATCACATCCGGCACCGCGAATTCACCTTCGGCTGGGCCGCGACCCACATCGGGCCGGTCAACGGGCCCTCGGTGACGGTGGACGTCCCCGCCGGTTTCGTCGACGAGGCCGGGCATCCCGCCCCCGCTGTCATCACGCTCGCCCCGCGCCGCGGCGTGCTTCTTCGCCGCGCCTAGGCCGGGCCTGAATTTACAGGTTGGCGATTTAAAATATGCCTTCGACAGTGCCGGTTTCCGCTTACGTTGATTTTATGCGCTCACGCCGATTTTTGGGGACCGTCGCCGCCGTTGTGACCGCGCTGACCTGCGCGGTTGCCTTACCGGCCGCGCCGGCCCTGGCGGCGAGCGACGAGACGGTGAACAATTTTCTCGTCACCACCACCGACATCCCCAACCCCGGCCGGGGATTCTTCAAGTACACCGAGACCCACCTGACCGGCGACCCGGCGACATACGCATCGCTCGATGCGGACAAGCTCGCCGACCAGCGGGTCCGCACCGGCGCGACGCTGATCCTGCGGTATTTCTATCTCGACGGGTACCGCGCCAAGGAAACCATCTCGTCGCGTGACCTAGGGCTGATCCGCAGCGACCTGGTCGCCGCCCGGCAGGCCGGGGTGAAGATCATCGCTCGGTTCGCGTACAGCGAGTCGTCCAGCGCGGACGCCACGCCGGCTCTGGTGCAGAGCCACATCCGGCAGCTGGCGCCGATACTGAACGAGAACAAGGCCGTCATCGCCGCACTCCAGGCGGGTTTCATCGGCCGCTGGGGTGAGTGGTACTACTCGGACAACTTCCTGACCGACAAGTCAAAGCCTGCGACGCCCAGCGCCGCGGACTGGCAGGCCAGGGGTGCTGTCCTGAAGACGTTGCTCGATGCCACGAACGCCGCGATCCCGGTCCAGGTGCGGTACCCGTCCATCAAGCAGAAGCTGCTGCCCGACTCGAACACCCCGCAGGCGAAGCGGGTGGGAATCCACAACGACTGCTTCCTGGCCGGCACCGAGGACTACGGCACCTACAAGACCAGCGCTGACCGGGACTGGCTCGCGGCTCAGGGCAACACGGTGCTGATCGGTGGCGAGACCTGTGTGGTGAACGTTCCCCGCACCCAGTGGCCGAACGCCGCGGCGGAGCTGTCGCGGTACCACTACACCTACCTCAACGCCGACTACCACAAGGATGTCCTGAACTCGTGGGGTGCATCCGGGCTGGCGGAGGCCAACCGCCGCCTCGGCTACCGGCTCCGGCTGGTCCAGACCACCGCGCCGGCCAAGCTCCGCGCCGGAGCCACCGGCACGGTCAAGATCAAGCTGATCAACGACGGGTACGCCGCCCCGATCGGCAACCGCCCGGTCCAGCTCGTGCTCAAGGGCAACGGCGGGCGGATCAAGATCGCCGTCCCGGCGGACGTCACCACATGGACGCCGGGCCGGATGATCGACCTGGTAGCGACGTTCACCGCGCCGTCGGACGTCGCGGACTACGACCTCTACCTGAACCTGCCCGACCCGGCGAAGGTGCTGGGCGGGGAGCTTCCTCTGGTCAACGGCGACGCGATCAATTCCGCGTACGCCATCCGGGTCGCCAACGACGGCACCTGGAACGCCAAACACGGCTGGAACGATCTCAAGAGCTCGATCGGCGTCACGAAGTGAAGTCCTGGTCCTGCACCTTGGCCCGCGCGAGCCGGTCCGGACCCAGCTGGTAGGTAGGCAGGTTCAGCAGGTCCGGTGGCAGATGATGCCGGCCGCTGTCGGTCAGCTCGTCCCACGTGTTCGTCTCCGCCAGGCCGTCGAGCCATCGGCGGTGGACGTCCTCGAGGTCGACATCCGGCAGCGGCACCGGTGCTTCTTCCGACAAAGCTGGAAGTGCGGGCGACCGCCGGCCACGCCAGAGCACGGTCAGGATCGCCACGGCGGTCAGCCCGAAGACCGACCAGAGCGTGACCAGGATGGTGGTGAGGGTGAAGTCCACCCATCGACCGTATGCGGGACAACGCGCTGTGGCACTGGGCGGCTAACCGCTACGGGGTCAGTGGCTCGGTCAGGTTTTCACAACCGTTTCTCGCAAATTATGGCGCACACTTCCCGGCTACGCCGCCCGGTTCCGCGATAACAACCGGTCAGGTGGTTCCCTCCGGGTTTCCCCGGCCCCACCGCCCCCTCCTGCCTCAGTGTTGAGGCATGCGACAGCCTCTTGTTGAGCAGAGATCCCAGCTCAGAGCGCTGACGGTGGACCTGGAACTGATCCTGCCGGTCCGCAACGGCGAGGACGGGGTCCGCGAGCAGCTGGCCGCCGCGACGACGTGGCTACTGGCGCTGGGCGTGGCCGCCGGGGTGGCGGTCGTCGACCGGGGCTCCAGCGACCGGACCGTCGAAGCCGTTGACGAGTTCGCGGCCCAGACGCTGGTGCCTGTGCGGATCCTCGGGTGCTCGGCGTCGGGCTGGGGGGCCGCCGCGCTGCGCGGAGTGCGTACCAGCCGGGCCCGGTTCGTGGTCTTCACCGAGACGCCGGATCTTGCCGACCGGATCCGGGAGCTCGACCACGCGGTCCGGGTGCTCGACAGCGGGCAGCACATCGTGTGCCTCGGGCCCGCAGGCCGCCGGCTCACGGTGCTCCAGCGCGGCGTCGCGGAACTGCTCTTCAGCGACGAGCTGCCCGACGACGCGGGCTTCGTGCCCCGGTTGCGCGACATCCCGCGGTACGCCGGGATCAGGATGGCCGCGCACGGCAGCAGCCGGGCCACCGCCGTGGACGCCACGCTGGTCAGGTCGCGGTAGCTTCGTGAAACGCCGATATCGGGGTACGCCCGGAGACCACGTCGTCTGGCTCAACTTCAAGGACGGGAGCCATCCGTACGGCGGCGGTGCCGAGGAGTACATGCACCAGGTCACCGCCCGGATGGTCGACGCCGGTCAGCGCGTCACCATCGTCACGTCCCGCCCGCGCGGGGCAGCCCGGCGCACCCACGTCCGGGGCGCGGCTGTGCGGCGGATGGGCAACGCGTACACCGTGTATCCGCTGGCGCTGATCTGGTTGCTGCGGAACCGCCGTGCTATCGACGCCATTGTGGACACCTGCAACGGCATCCCGTTCTTCTCGCCGCTGGCGGTCGGGCGGCGGATCCCCGTCGTCGTGCTCATCCATCACGTGCACCAGGCGATGTTCCATCAGCACTTCCGGTTTCCGGTGGCGCAGATCGGGCGGTGGATCGAGCGTGTCGGAAACCGGGTCGTCTATGGCGTACGCACGATTGCGGTCGTCTCGCCGTCCTCGCGTACCGAGGTGCGCAAGGTCCTGGGTCTGATCGGTCCTGTGCATGTCGCCGCCAACGGCCAGGAACCCCTGCTCGTGCCCGGCGCCACCCGCAGCGAGGTGCCCCGGATCGTCTGCGTAGGCCGGCTCGCGCCGCACAAACGCTGGGACCTGCTGCTGCGTGCCCTGCCCCGGATCGCCGAACTGATCCCCGACGTCGAGCTGCACCTGGTCGGCGACGGCCCGTGCCGCGCGGAGCTGACCGCGCTGATCACCGAGCTCGGCATCGACGACCGCGTCACCCTGCACGGACGCCTCGAGAACAGCCACCGCAACCGGCTGCTCGCCTCGGGCTGGCTGACCGTCTGCACATCGGAGGTCGAGGGCTGGGGGCTGGCGGTGACCGAGGCGATGAGCCTGGGCGTGCCCGCGGTGGTGCTGGCCTCTCCCGGCCTGCGCGACTGTGTGCGCAACCAACTCACCGGCTGGGTCGTCGCCCGGCCCCAGCACCTCGCCGGGCAGATCACGTCCGCGCTGATCGAGCTGGAGGACACGGCGGTCGCGGCGCTCTGGGCCCGCCGGTGCCGGGCCTGGGCCGGCCGTTTCACCTGGGACGCCACCACCGATCGGCTGATCGGGCTGCTCGCCGGGGAGGATGCCCGGCGCGCGAACCCGGACCAGCGCGAGATCTGCGACCTCTCCACGGTGGTCGACCTGCCCGTCCACCTCGCCGCCCGGATCGACTACACCCGGCTCAGCGACGTCGACCAGGTCGACTGGGATCTCCCGGACCCCGCCGACGCCGGATCCATGCGGGTACGCCTGCTGCTCGCCGGATACGACGAGTGCGACGCCACCGCGCTGCTGCAACGCGCCGGCGTCGACACCGAACCGCCGACCACGTGGATCTGGGTGGCACGCCCGGCGGACCTGCTCGGCTGGAAACGCGTCGCCGGGCAGCGCGCCGCCGACCTTCGCACCTACTTCAAGCACCAGGCCGGGGTTCACACGGGGATGGGGAGAGTATGAGACTGGCCGTTCTCGGGGACAGCCACGCGGCAGGGCTCGGCGTTTATGGGCGGTCGTACGCCGTCCGCCTCGCCGAGCGCCTCGGTGCCGACCTGCTGCCGCTGGCCCGCACCACGCAGACCGTCGACGAGATCGGCGGGGACGAGCTGCTGCGGTTGCGGGCCTTCGCGCCGACCGCGGTGATCGTCGCGTTCGGGGCTTCCGAGGGGTTCGTGCATCCGAGCCGGGTGCTGCAACGGTTGCTCGACCGGTTCGCGCCGCGGAGCTGGCACGGGCTCGAGCCGCGGCCGTACTACTCGCGCAAACGGGCACGGCGGTGGCGTCAGCGGGTGGTGTCCGGGGCGAAGGTGCTGGTCAAGCGGGCTCTGATCGGTGTGGGCGGCGGGTTCCAGCGATTACCGTCGCCGGGGTTCGAGGACCATCTGCTGGCGTTGCTCGACTCGCTTGATCCGGGCGTACCGAAAATCATGATCGGGTTGTGGCGGGTTGATGATCGGGCTTTTCCGCGGTCCAACGACCGGCTGCGGGACAACGACGAGATCCTGCGGTCCATCGCGGCGGGGCGGGCCGATGTCATCCATGTGCCTACGTGGGATGCGGTGGGGGCCGGGGATTTTCTGGAGGATGGTGCTCATCTGAACGACCGGGGGCATGACCGGGTTGCCGGGTTGATCCTGCGTCAGCTCGAGCTGGTGGAGACGCCATGACGCTGGTGCTCGCGCGGCCTGCAGTTCGCGCCAAAAGGGACAAAACGCCCGCTGTTTTTGCCGTCGGGCTGGTGATCGCGGCCGCCGCCTATTTGATCAATCTGCGCGGCGGGCTCGACTTCGACCTCGACGAGGTCATGTACACGATCGCCGGGCAGAACGTCGCCACCGCCAACTCGGTCTCGTGGACCAGCGAACCCACCGCCGTGCACCCGCCGCTGCACTTCCTGCTGCTCGGCGGCTGGATGCTGCTCACCGGCACGGAACACGCCGGCATCACCGAGGCGCTCTACACCGCGCGGTACCTCGGGGCGCTGTTCAGCGTGCTGACCGTCGCTCTGGTCGGGCTCATGGCTCGGCGCTACACCCGGAACGCGTGGCTGGTCGGGGCGGCGATGCTGCTCGCTACGTTCGACGGGTTCCTGCTGCGGTTCGGGCGTACCGGGATGATCGAACCGACCGCGGCCTTCGCCGGGCTGCTGGTCGTCTATCTGGCGGTGCGGCTGCGGAACGCGGGCAGCCCCGCCTACATCGGCGTCGTCGGTGTCGCCTCCGGGATCGCGTTGCTGGTCAAGGAGCCGTTGCTGTTCACGGTCGGGGTGCCGCTGCTCGCCGCGGTCCTCGAACGGGACTGGGTGTTCTTCCGGCGCGCGACCGCCGCGGCCTTCGCCGGCGGACTGATCTGGGCCACGTTCCCGGTGTGGGCGACGCTGAACGGCGCCGCCGGCTGGTGGTGGTCCGAGCACGACACCAGCCTCAGCCGGCTCGCCGGATTTCTGCAGGTCAGCGGGCTCAACCGGACCGGCGTCTCGGCCACCGGCGTCTTCGGGGACACGATCCGGATGTACGCGGGCGGCTATCTCATCTTCGCGATCGGTGCGGTGGGCCTGATTGTCCTCGTGTGGCGTGGCGGACTGTTCCACAAGCGACGGTTGAACTCGAGGGATGCCTCGCTGGTCGCGTTCGGGGTGCTCAGTTACGGGTTCCTCGCATACTGCGTGCTGGTCGGTCAGGCGAACGAGCAGCTCACGGTCTACTCGGTGGCCGCCTCGGTCCTGCTCACCGTCCTGGCCTGGGGTTCCGCGCCACGCCTGACGATCGTGGTCGTCGCGTCGGCCGGCATTGTGTTGTGGGGTCTGAACGTCTTTTTCGTTCATGACGACGGCACCTCGCGGATGGGCGCCTACCTGACCCGGACCATGCCCTGCGCACCGGTCAACGTCACCGGGAACGCCCTGCGCTGGGCACCGGCGCTGCCCCGGAACCACGTCGAATCGTTCACCAGCGGCGGCGAGGCGTTGCGGTCCGGCATCCGGCTCTTCCTGCTCTCCCCGAAAGACAGCAGAATGAGGTACGGCGTGAGCTCCCCGGCCCTCGACGGTTTCGTCCGCACTTACGGGACCCTCGTCCAGGCGTACCCGAGCCGCCGCTACGAACGCATCGAGCTCTGGACGCTGCCCACCGCGATCCCGGCCTTCCGCGAATGCGGCAACACCCGCCCGGCCGCCTCCCCCCACGCGTCAGCACGCCTCTTCCTGACGATCGCCGGCGGCACGATGGGTGCCATCGCCCTTTCCATGTACGCGTGGCACGTGACGATCCGTCGCCGGGAGTGGGCCCGCCATTGGGCCAAACGATGACCACGCTGGCCGAAGCCCCACCCGTCCGCACCGGCGCGGGCTGGCTGATGCTCGCCACCACCGCCTCCGGCCTGGTCAATTACGTGTACGCCCTGCTCCTCACACACGGCCTGACCCCCGCCGAATACGCGGCCTTCGCCGGCGGCCAGGCCCTCCTTCTCGTCCGAGCGACCATCTCGGCAGCCGGCATCCCGTGGATCCTCGCCCGCGAGCTCGCCCAGCCCGCAACCGACCGCGCCCTGGTCACGACGTTCGCCTTCTGGGCCAACCTCGCCCTGGGTTCCGCCCTGACCGTCGTCATCACGGCCTTCGTCCTGACCTTCGGCAGTCCCCGGGAAGCCACGGTCATCGCTCTTGCGTCGCTGATCATGTCGGTGGGGTCGACGAGCATGGGCTTCCTCCAGGGCACCAACCGCATGGGGCTGATGGCGCTGCTCTTCGCCGTGGAGGCAGCGCTCAAGGCATCCGTCGGAGCGATCCTGGTGTTCGCCCTGCACCTCGGCTCGACGGGCGCCCTCGCCGGGTTCGTCGTCGGCAGCCTGGTCCTGCTCGCGCCGTGGCCGCTCTACCGGCACCTGGTCGGGCGGCCGACGATCGCGCACACCTCGCTGCTGCGCGGGGCGTTGCGCCAGACCCGCCTGCAGGGGGCCGTCGCGGTCACGGCGGCGGGGGACACCGTGCTCGCCGCGCTTTTCGGTGGCGCTTCGGCTTATCAGGCGGCATCGGCACTTGGGCGGGTGCCGTTGTTCGCTTCCAATGCTGTGGCTACGGCGGCGTTTCCGCGGATCGGGTCGGCTTTGTCGAAGGGGGCTGCGCTGCGGGCGTACCTGTTGGTGGGGATCTTCATGACAGGCGCGATGATCACCCTGCCGGCGGCATTACGGTCAGCGCTTTTCCCCGCGACGTTCGCCGCAGTCGGACGGTGGCTGCCTTATGCGGCGGTGCTCGGTCTGGCCATCGGGCTGCTCAATCTCTGCGTCAGTTTTCTGCAGGCCACGACCGGATCGTCCGGGCTGGTTGTCGCTTCCGCGGTGGTTTATCTGGGACTGGTCGCGCTGAGCGGGTGGGCCTTTTCCACGGCCGGGCTTGCGGTCGGATCGGCCTTGTTCGCGCTGCTCACGGTGGCTGCACTGGCTTTCCTTCCCTCGGTACGCCCAGGGTGGCGCGCCCTGTTCGGTTGCCGCCGGAACCTCCGCGACCTGAGCTTCGTCCTGACCCTGATCTGCGTCCTTGGCTTGGCGACCAACCCTGCCCTCTGGCTCACCGTTGTTGCTCTCGGCGGCCTGGCCGTCCTGGCCCTTGCCTTCCCCGAATTCGCGCCTCGCCGCGTGTTCGCTCCACGCTGATTTCGCGGGATCGGGCGACGCTTGACCATTGACTATGGTGATTCGGGTGGACCTTGCCTACCGCGTAGCGGGCGACCCGGAAAACCCACCCATGCTCCTCCTCCACGGCCTCGGCGAATCATCCCACGACTGGGACAACATCCTTCCCGACCTGGCAGCCGACCACTACGTGTGGGCGGTGGACCTGCGTGGGCACGGCTCCAGCCCGCACCCCGGCAACTACTCGTTCGAGCTGATGCGCGACGACGTCATCGCCTTCCTCGACGCCCACACCATCGGCCCGTGCGTGATGATCGGCCACTCGATGGGCGGCCTCACCGCGCTACTCCTCGCCGAACTCGACCCGACGCGCCTCACCCACCTCATCCTGGAAGACGTAGCCGCACCCCGCCTCAACGTCCTCCACCGCGACCCCCTGGACCCACCGGCCGAGCCCGCACCGTTCGACTTCGCCGCGGTCAACCCACTCTTCGCCCAGCTCAGCAACCCGGACCCAGCCTGGTGGGACCGCACCCGCTCACTGCCAACACCCACCCTGGTCATCGGCGGCGGCACCCCCAGCACCATCCCCCAAACCCTCCTGGCCGACATGGTCGCCCACATGCCCCAAGCCACCCTTATCACCATCGAAGCCGGCCACGACGTCCACGCCACCCACCCCACCGAGTTCCTCGCCGCCGTCACCACCTTCCTCAAGCCGTAGATCTCCGACGCGGCCCCGGGTCTGGGGGACGTCGGTAACGGTGAGCGTTCCAACGTCGTCCCGGCAGCGATGCCCGCCGGAACCACGCTCAGTGAGTGTTTTAGAGGGTTGTGACTCGGGCTTGTGCAGCGTCCGGCGTTGCTGATCGCGGCCCAGCGGATCATCTCCTCGGAGAACTCCGGGTCACGTTCATAGTCGCGCGCCAAGCGGCGGTGAGCGGTCAGCCAGGCCAAGGTTCGTCAACCCACCGCTTCGAGTGCACCTCGAACCCGCGCTGCCAGGCCGGTTTACGCACGATGTCGATGACGCCGGCCGAGGGCTGCGGGTCACGGCCCTCAGCGAGGCGGATCTGCTCCCGGAGCTCTTCCATGATCCGGTTGGTGACACCCCCGGCCTACCAACGACGAAACCAGCCGTAGACGGTCTGCCAGGGCGGGCGGGAGTCCACCGGCAGTTGCCGCCAGGAACACCCGGACGGGTCGATGTAAAAGATCGCATCCACGATCTCGCGGAACGGATGCACGGGATCCGCCCCGGCTCTTTGATCAGCGGGAGCATCGGCTCGATGATCTCCCACTGCTCATCGGTCAAATCCGAGGGATACGTCCGTTCACGAGCCACCAACTGACCTTCACCCGGACCCACCCGCACCCCACGGACACGCCGTCCGACACCTCGCCAAAACACTCACGAAGAAACCAGTGGCCCTCAAGAACCTCGATTTCGAATGCGCTGTGGCCTGAAGTCACTGTGCACTGAGGCTTT
>NZ_BOMN01000080.1 GCF_016862215.1 Winogradskya humida | reverse complement strand
AGGGTTCTCCCAGTAAGAAAGCATGTGTCGTACCGTAACGGCGCGCCGGGAGTCAGCTGATCCGGTTGTAGCGGTACGGGGCGTAGGCGGCGCGGATCGCGGAGATCGTCACGACGCGACGGCGCATGTCGGTGGCGGTGCCGCTCTGTTCGATGATCCAGACTCGGGTGTGCGCCGGGTTGGCCCAGGCCTGGACCAGCTGGACGTGTTCGAGGGCGCGGTTGCCGGGCACCAGGCGCAGCAGGATGTCGCCGCGGCTGAGGTCGCGCCAGCCGATGCGGGACGACACCGTGGGCAGTTCCCAGGTGACGAGCGCACGGCCGATACCCGTCGGGTCGAGCGCCCACGCCATGGAGACCATGCCCGAGCAGTCGGGGCGGTAACGGCGTCCCCGGTTCAGGTCCCAGCGCGCGTCGCTGTTGCTCTGCGAGTACGGGATGTCGCGGCGTAGCCAGTCCGCCGCCCGCACGATGGTCTGGTTACGGCTGATCCGCCCACCGTAGGCGGAAGACATGGCTCGCTCCGCAAAAGCGGCCATCGGCACCAGCGCTCCCGAAGTTCCCAGTGCGGTCGAGGAGGTCGGTCTGGCCGAACGGGAGGCTTGGGCAGGGGCGGGCGACGCGAGGACGGCGCAGACCGTCAGTGCGGCGAGGACCGGACGCAGCATGTCCTCAGCATGACCGCCGACTTTAGCTTTCGGGGTCATAATCACGCATTTCGCCGTCGCTGCGGATGCGGTGTTACCGTGGAATCGCACGAAGTGCTGCGTCGGAACGCTTCGTGTGTCACCACAGTGGCCCCGTGACGCGCCGAGGAGCGCTGTCATCGTGTGTGCCACGCCCTCGGGGGCCGTTTCCCAGACCGGAGACCCACCCCATGACCACCCTGGTTATCGGAGCCCGCGGCAGTGTCGGCCGCCATGTCGTCGACCATCTCCTGACCGCCGGCGAACCCGTTCGCGCTTCGGTTCGCTCCCTGCACAAGGCAGCCCTGCCGGCCGCCGTGTCCGTCGTGGAGGCGGACCTCACCAGACCCGAGACCATCCGAGCGGCCCTCGACGGCATCAGCAAAGTCTTTCTGTACGCGCCTGAGCACCTCACTCGCACCCAAGCGGCCGCATTCCGGGGCCTCGACCGTGTCGTGCTGCTCAGCTCCGGCAGCGTCCTGCTTCCCACCGCCATCGGCAACGCGATCGCGGAACAGCACCGCGCGGTCGAGCAGGTCTTCGAGTCGGTGATACCGATCCGCCCTCTGGTCCTGGCGAGCAATGCCCTCAACTGGGCACGGTCTATCCGCTCCGAGGGTGTCGTCCGCCTCGTCCACCCCGACGCCATGACGGCCCCGATCCACGAGCGTGACATCGCCGCGGTGGCGACGGCCGCCTTGTTAGGTACTGCGAGCAGCGAGGTAAGTAGCCTACTTACCGGCCCTCGACTGCTCTCCCAGCGCGAGCAGGTGGCAGCGATCGACCCCGGCCTCCGGGTTGAGGAGCTCTCGGAGGCCCAAGCCCGCGAGCACTTCGGCCGCTTCGAGACCGCGGAGAACGTCGAGGCGATTCTGCACTTCATCCGTGAGGCGGCCGAAGGTGGCTCTCCGGCGACGAAAACCGCCGAAAACGTGCTCGGCCGCCCGCCCGTCGAATTCCGGGAATGGGTCCGGGACCACGCTGAGGACTTCCGGTAAGGGTCGGTCGGATGGGGGACAGCGCCGCGCTGAAAAATTGGCAGACTGAGGGGTGTGCGGATATCCCGGGCGGCGGTTGCCGTCGTTCTGGTCGCGACTGTCCTGAGTGGGTGTGATTCCTCGGAGCCCTCGGACCGGGGCCCCGCGAAGCCCGTCCACATCGATGGCAACAGGTTCGTCGATGTGGACGGGCAGGAGCTGCAACTACGCGGATTCAACCATTCCGGTGCCGAGTATTCGTGCGTCGAGGGTGATGGGTTCTTCGACACCGAGGACGGGCGGGCGCCCTCCGACAAGGTCGTCGCGGCGATGGGGGAGTGGCACGCCTCCGTGGTGCGGGTGCCGCTCAACGAGCAATGCTGGCTCGGACTGCCGTCGGTCCCCGGGAAATTCTCCGGTGCCGGGTACCGGGACCAGGTCAGGACCTTCGTCGACCGCCTCAATCGGCACGGGATGGTCGCCGTCCTCGACCTGCACCGCAGCGCCCCCGGCGACGGCATTCCACGCGAGCAGGAGCCCATGCCCGACCGCGAGCACAGCCCGGCATTCTGGCAGTCGGTCGCCCGGGACTTCCCGGCCCAGGCCGTCATCTTCGACCTTTTCAACGAGCCGTTTCCGTACGCGGAAACGAACAGTGACCGGGCCTGGTCATGCTGGCGCGACGGGGGTTGCACGCAGACCTCGGTCAACACCGGTGGGCCCTATGTGGCGGCGGGAATGACCGAGTTGATCGCCGCCGTGCGCGGGACCGGGTCACGGGTGCCGCTGCTGGCAGGCGGTATCCACTGGGCGGAAAGTCTTACCCAATGGCTGAAATACCGGCCGGTCGACCCCGGGAATCAGCTCGCGGCCTCATGGCACACCTATTCGTTCAACGAGTACTGCACCGGTAAGGACTGTTTCCGGCGAGAGCTCGACCAACTCACCGATCGTGTTCCGGTATTCGCGGGCGAGGTCGGGCCGACGCTGACGATCGGTGCCGACGGGGTCGATGCCGACTGCCCCAGTTCCGCAGTGCGTAAGGGCGGGTTCGCGGATTCCACGCTGGACTGGCTCGACGATCACGCCGCCGGGTACGCGGCCTGGAGCTGGAATCCCTGGCCGGACTGCTGGGCCCTGGTCAAGGACTGGGGCGGCGAGCCGACGTCGCGGTGGGGTGTGGGCGTGCGACGCCGGCTCGCCGCGTCATAGGGGCGGCCCGTCCCCGCGCTGGCCCGGCACATACCACGCCGGGTTCAGGTTGGCAGTGGCCTCACCAGGCAGGGAGCCGTTCGACCCGCCGTTCGTGGTCCCGGCCAGCAAGCCGTGCGGCGACGTGTCGGACGGCCCGCCGTTGGTGGTCCCGGCCCGCAGGCCGTGCGGCGTGCTGGATGGCGAGCCGTTCGAGGGGTCCAGCGTTGACGGGCCGGTCAGGGTGCCGGCGTTGGAGGAGCCGTAGACGGTCGAGGTCGGGGCCGGTGAGATCGGATTGACCACGCCGGGGATCGACACCGTGTCGTCCGCCGCCGCACCGGCGACCCGGGCGGCCGGAACGGTGATGGCCTCGACCGGCCTGGTGTCACGGCCCTGCGGTGCCAGACCGCCCGCGCTGCGTGGTGCGTTGAGCAGCACCCCGCTGACCTCGCCCTCCGCACCCGCCGCGAGCTCTGCGAGCGCCCGGGTGACCGCCTTGCGTGTGGAGCGACGCAGATCGCCGACGAGCAGGATGTGATCGCTGGCCGCCGCGAGCACGATCGCATCCGAGACGGTCAGCACCGGCGAGCAGTCGAGCACCACCACATCGCAGCGGGAGCGCAGGGTACGCAGAATCCGCCGCAACTGCGTACTGCCCAGCAGATCCGCCGCTGCCTCCGCATGCCGGCCCGCAGTGAGCAACCGCAGCCTCGGCACCGGGCTGTCACGCAGTGCCGCAAGCAGATCGGCGTTCTCGGCGAGTACATCGGTAAGGCCGACAAGCCCCTGCCCCTGGCCATCGGCGAGGCCCACACGCCGCTGGCCCGGACCCTCGGCAAGGCCGACAGGCCTCGGGCCCGGACCCTCGGTAGGGCCGACAGGCCCCTGGCCCGGGCCAGGGATGAGGCCAACCCGCTGGCCCCGATCGTCGGTGAGGCCGGCGTGCCCAGAGACTGGGCTGCCGGACAAGCCGGCGGCTCTCGGGCCCGCACCGTCGGAGTCGTGAGTGTCAGCGCGAACCTCCGGACCGGGGACCTCGGAAGCACGACCCCCGGAAGTCACGCCGAACGCCGTGGCGACGCAGGGGTGCCGCAGGTCGGCGTCGACCAGGATGACGCTGCGACCGGCCTGGGCGAGCGCGACCGCCAGGTTCGCCGCCGTGGTCGTGCGTCCCTCGCGGCCGTCGGCGCTGGTCACGAGGATCGTCGTGCTGTCCTGCAATACGGGCCGCAGGCGCGAGCGGAGATAACGGAACGCCTCCGCTGCCGGGGACGAGGGGTCGCGCAGCAGCACCGGCTTGGTCCGGTCACCGCGGCGCCACCGGCGTTCGCGGGGGATCGTGGCGAGGACCGGTGAACCGAGCAGTTTCGCAAGGTCGTCGCGGCCACGGAGCCGGTCGCTGAGCCGGTCCCGTAGCAGCGCCGTGCCGACGCCGAGCAGCAGCCCGATCACCAGACCCAGTGCCAGGTCCAGGTAGACCGGTCGTTCCTCCGGCAGGGACGGTAGCCAGGCGTCGGTCACCAGGGTCGCCTGCTGTGCCTGGGCCGCGCCCTTGCTCTTGGCCTCGTCGGAGTTCCGGTATCCCACGTACGCCTCGGCGAGCCGTTGCGCCCGCCGTTGCGCCGCACCCGGGTCGGCGTCGGTGTAAGCGAACGTCAGCACGTTCGCGTCCGGGGCCACGCTGACCACCAGGCCCTCGGCCATCTCGCCCGGGCCGATCCCGAGCTGTTTGGCTGCCGGGTCCACCACCAGCCCGGACTGCGCCAGCTGCTTCTCGGTGCCCATGTCGGGCGCCACCGGTGTGGTGTTCGCCCGGACCCGGGACTCCACCACCACGATCGCCGCGGACCGGTACTCGACGGGCGCGTTGCTCGCCACCGCGTACGCGCCCGCCATCACCAGAACCGTCACCAGGACGATCCACCATCCGTGTACGCGGATCAGCCGCGCCGGACCCCCACTCGTCACGCTCTTGCCTCCCTGGGCAGAACATCGGCCCCCACCGGCCGGTTGAACACAGTCAGGTACTTCCTCGCCTGGTGCTCCCAGGCCAGCCTCTCCACCACGGCCCGCCGCCCCGCGGCGCCCACCCGCTCCCGGCGTACGGGATCAGCCAGTAACGCATCGATGAGCGAAGCGAAGGCCTTCACATCCCCGGCCGGCGCCAACCCGGCAGCGTCCTCCACCGAGGCGAGGCCGGCGGCGTCCTTCCCCGGCGTGCGGCCGGTCGGTGAAAGATGAGTCGTGACTCCGGATGCGATCAGCCGGGTCTCCGTGACGTCGAAGGCCACGAACGGCAGTCCGAAGGCCATGTACTCCATGGCCTTGACGGGCGTGACGAACTCCTCGAGGTTCGGTTCGAGGCCCAGGTCCGCGGTGGCCAGGTAGTCGAAGACCTCCGCCTGCCCGGCCCAGCCCGGGAACGAGACCCATGGCTCCAGCCCGTGCCGTTCGACGAGGCGGACGAGGTCCGGGACGGCGTCGCCGACGCCGACAAAGGTGTACGCGGTATCGGTGCGGCCGAGGCCGTGGACCAGGTACGCGATCGCCTCGATGGCGAGGTCGATGCTGTCCTGCGGACCCATCATCCCGACCAGGACGCAGAGGTGCTCCCGGCCTCGGCGCAGCTCAGGCCGGACCGTCCCGCCGCCGTTCAGTTCGGACAGCCGGGGGCCGTTGCCGACGACCGTGACCGCGTCACCGGGGACGCCGCCCCGGCGCATCGCGACCTCGCGTACCGATTCGTTGACCGCGACCACGTGATCGGCGGCGCGCAGGCTCGCGTGCTCGAGGCGTTGCAGCAGCGCGTACATCAGGCCTTCGCGGGTGTGGTAGCGGGCGGCGTAGATCTCGGGGGAGAGGTCCTTGAAGTCGAAGACCACCCGGCGCCCGAGCAGTTTCAGCGGCCGGGCGAGCAGGAAGTAGATGTCCGGGGTGCTGGAAACCTGCAGAACATCGATCCCGCCCGAGAGCAGTGCTCGCAGCGTGAGCAGGCCGGCCATCGCGAGCGAGTAGCCGTACTCCCAGAGGAATCCGAGTTTGGACGTGCCGTCGCGGGGCGGTGCGTAGTCGAGGACGCGTACGCCCGGCACGGCCTTGTTGCCCGGGTCTCGCCGGCAGATGACAGTGACCTGCATGCCGGCCTCGATCAGCGCCGCGGCGTGCTTGCGCAGCCGGTGGTCGCGGGCGAGGGAGACGTTCTCCACCATCAGCAGAACCCTCATGACTCCACCTGTTCAGGTTGGTGTTCGAGCACGCGGAGCAGCGCCAGCAGGCCGAACAGGGCGTCGGCCGCGCCGCGATAGGTCAGGTGCGGGTCGAAGATCATCAGGATCGCGTTCGCCGTGACGACCGCGGCGATGGCCAGGCCGATCGTCGCGACCACGCCGGTGGCGCGGCGGGCTACCGCACTCGCGCGCCGCACGGTCACGACCACGAACCACAGGTACGCGCCGAGCAGTGGGAGACCGCCGCCCCAGAGCAGCCATACGTAGCCGCTCTCGATCCACACCCAGCCGAACTCCTCGTGCGCGGCGGGGACCCGCGCGGACGGCCGTACCCCGGTCGCCCAGTTGCCGTGCGCGCTCAGGTCGGGCAGGAAGTACGTGCTCAGGTTGTGGTAACGGACGATCCAGCTCTCGGGCAGCCCGGACGCGCTCTGGAACCCGGCCAGCCTGGTCTCGATCACCGGCCACATCACCACCGCGCCGGCCATCAGCAACGGCAGCGCGTACCCGAGGATCCGGGTGGCCTTGGAAACAACGATCAACGCGCCCATCGCGACGACGAGGCCGAGGATCGTGGAGAACTCCCCGGCGCCGAGCGCCCCGAAGGTGCAGACGGCGATCACGCCGGCCAGAAGGACCCGGTGCCTGTTGCCGTGCAGCAACAACCCCACCGCGATGGCGAGGTTGAGGATGGCGAGGTCGGCGACCGCCGCCGCGAGAGCGAGGGTCGAGCTGCCCCGGCCGATCGCGAGAGTGCGCTCCACCCCGAAGGGCGCCCACAAAGTGCCGAGCAATTTGGGTACGCCGAACAGGTCCAGTGACTGCAGGATGCCGATCACACACACGACGACCGCCGCGCCCATGGACAGCACCAGACACACGTAGGCCTGGTGCCGGTCCGCGATGCTGAAACGGACGATGAGGTAGACCGCGAGGTACTTCCACAGCACGATCGCGTGCTGCAGATCGTCGCCGGTGATCTCGCGGTGCCGCGCCACCATCATCAGCAGCGGCACGACGGAGCTGCACACCGCGAGCCCCAGCAGGACCAGGTCGATGCGGTTGATCCGGACCAGCCGCACCGACCCGGTCCGCACGGTGAGCAGATACCGCACCAGCAGGGCCACCCCGGCGAAGACGCAGAGCGCTTCATTGGGACGAAGGACCGGCAGCAGGGTGCCACGGTCGATCCCGGCGGTGATCGGCGTCAGCGCAATGATGAGGTACGCCGCCACGGCCGGTCGCAGCACGATCCAGGTGCCGAGCCCCACAGCAGCAACCACGCCGACGGCGAGCAACGGTTCCCGCCCGAGCAGCGCCCCCATCCCCGCACAGAGCATCAATAGCGCCAGATTGATAAGCACCCGCGATGAATGTCCGTGCCGCCGCACCCGTCGCCGTTGCCTGCCGGCCGCAACCCCGGGCGCCCGGGGTGCACCGGTGCCGAGCTTGCTTCGCAGCGAGCCTCGTACCCACTCCAGTTCGGGGGCGCGGGCCCAGGCCTGGAGTCCGAGGTAGAGGGCCGCGCCGGCGACCCCGCCGGCCGCGACCCCTAGGAGCCCTCCGATCCCACCGCCGACGTGGCGGATCACGACGGCGCCGGCCACGTGCGCGGGTGCGAGCATCAGCGCGGCGATGCCGAGGATCCGTCCGAGCGGCCGGAGCAGCGGTTCGTCACCCGGCGGCAAGCCGTGAAGGAGTTTGCTGACCAGGTACACGGAGCTGACGACAGTGCCCGCCGACAGTGCGGCGCCGAGGATCGCCAGGACGGCGGCGCCCGAGGTGAACGGCGCCAGTGACGCCACCGCCAGGCAGACGGCGAGCTGAAGCACCATTGCCCGCAGCGGCGTGCGCGTGTCCTCCCGGGCGTAGCACGCATATGTCGCGACCAGGAATGCCGCCTCGCCGGCCACCCCCACCGCGAGGGTCGCAAGGGCCGCGGCGATGAGGCCGGTCCCGGTGTCGTTGCCGAACCCGCCGTACGCCATGGCCCGCGCGATCGGTCCGGAGATCGCGACGTAGCCGGCTGCTGCGGGTACCGCGACGAACAACGCGAAGGCCAGTCCCCGCAGGAACGTGTCACGGAACATCGCACCGGTGCCCGGTCCGCGCATCCGGGCCAGCCGCGGCGCCAGGGTCAGCGCGACCGGGGTGGCTGCCAGGGCGATCGGCAGGAAGTAGAAGTTCATGGCGAGCTGGAACGCGACCACGCCGCCCGCGACCCGGTTGGCGAGCACGAGCAGCACCAGCAACTGCCCCGCAGCGAGCGCCGCCTGACCGAGCGACGGGAGCGCGCGGGCCAGTACCCGCCGTACCTCCGGGTCCCGCCACCCGCGGCGGGGCCGGAGCCGGACCCCGGCGCGCCGGGCGCCGTACCACTGGGCCGCCGCGTGCAGGGCCACCGAGCCGGTCGTGCCCAGGCCGAGCAGGAGCAGGGCCCCGCCCGGCGGTTGGGGGAGAGCAGTGATCCCGGGGTAGAGCAGTGCTACGGCCGCCAGGACGGCGATGGTCCCGACGTTCTCCAGCGCGGGTGCCGCCGCCGCGAGCGCGAACCGCCCGTGTGCGTTCATCGCCGCCCCTGCCGTGGCGACCAGGCCGTACAGCGGGATCTGCGGCAGCAGGAGCAGGACCAGCAGCACCGCGGTGGTGCCCTGACCGCCCACCTCCGCTGCATGCAGCGCCGCCGGGGCGGCCAGCGCCGCGAGGGGCACGGCCACCGCCGCACCGGCGGCGACCATGCCGAGAAACCCGCCCGCGACCCGCTCGGCGGCCCGCCGGTCGCCGCTGTCCACATGCGCGACCAGCGCCGGGATGAGCAGCGACGACAGCATCGAGCCGCCGAGGAAGCCGTAGAAGACGAGGTTGGGCAGCGAGTTCGTGAACTGGTAGGTGTTGGCGAACACGGTCACGCCCAGCACCGCGGCGATGACCACGCCCCGCACGACGCCGGTGATCCGGCTGATGACCGTCCAGGCGGCGACCGTCATCGAGTCGCCGACGGCCTCCGTGGGTGCGGCGAGACCCGCGTCGGGCCCCTCGATGACACCGGCGCCGGGTGAGGTCGTGGTCGTGGTCATGCCGTGCGGCGCAGTGCGGGCAGGGTCCGGGCCAGGATCGTCAGATCCAGCCACAGGCTCTGCCGCCGTACGTACTCGACGTCCAGGGCGAGCGCCTGCGGCATGGTCAGCCGCGCCCGACCGCTCACCTGCCACAACCCGGTCAGGCCGGGGCGGGTGGCGAACCGGGCCCGCTGCTCGTCGGTGAACAGTTCGGCCTCCCACGCCAGCGACGGCCGTGGCCCGACCAGGGACATCTCGCCACGGACGACGTTGACCAGCTGCGGGAGCTCGTCCAGGCTGGTCCGGCGCAGCCAGGCGCCGAGCCGGGTGACGCGGGGGTCACCCTCCAGCTTGTAGAGACCCGCGGTGGGCTCGGCCCGGTCGCCGGCCTTCAGCATCTGACTCACGTACGCGCGGTGGATGGCATCGTTCGCCCCGGTGCTCATGGACCGGAACTTGAGCATCGTGAACGGCTTCTCGTGCAGCCCGAGCCGTTCCTGGCGGAAGACGGCGGGGCCGGGCGAGCCGATCCGGACCACGGCCCAGAGCACCAGTAGCAGCGGGGCGAGCACGATCAGGCCGGCGCTCGCTAGGAGCAGGTCGAGGGCGCGCTTCATCGCCCCGTCCTCTCGGTGAGCGGTGCTCGCTGTTCGTGCGGTGCCCTTTCAGAGAGCGGTGCTCTCCGAGTGCCGGACGGCGGCTGAGCGAGTGGTGCTCTCGGGGTGCCGGACGGCGGCTGAGCGAGTGGTGCTCTCGGGGTGCTGGGCGGCGGCTGAGCGAGTGGTGCTCTCGGGGTGCTGGGCGGCGGCTGAGTGAGCGGTGCTCTCTGAGTGCCGGGCGACCGATCAGCGAGCGGTGCTCTCTGAGTATCGGGCGACCGATCAGCGAGCAGTGCTCTCTCGGGGCCGGACGACGACTGAGTGAGCGGTGCTCTCTCGCTGAGGTCGGCGACGCGCTGCCCGATCTCCGGGAGGTCGGCCACGCGCCGGTGCGGCACGGCGGGGTTGCCGTAGGCGACCATGCCTGCCGGGATGTCGCGGGTGACCACCGAGCCGGAGCCGATCATCGCGCCGGCGCCGATGTGGACGAACGGCAGGATCGTCACGTTGACGCCGATCTGCGCGCCGGCCCCGATGTGCGGGCCGCTCATCAGCTGCGCCGAGCGGGTGTCACCCGGGTAGAGGTCGTTCGCGATCGTGACCCCGGGGGCGAGGAACACGTCGTCCTCCAGCCACGTGAACTGGGCGATATAACAGTTCGCGTGGATTTTCACCCGGTTACCGATCCGGCAGCCGTAGTCGACGACGGTGTTGCTCCACACGCTGACGTGCTCGCCGATGATGCACTCCTCGCGGATGACCACACCATGGCCGGTCTCGAGGTTCGCGCCGATCTTCGAGCCGTCGTAGAGCACGGTCCCGCTGCGCAACCGGGCATCGCGACCCAACTGCAGCCCGCGCCCCGGACCACGCCCGGCCGGATATCCGATCCGGACCCCCTCATCGGTGACCCACCCTTGCCCAGCCCAATTCGGCCCGGCCCGGTCGATTCCGGCCCGGTCGGTCCCGGTCCGGTCGATCCGGCCCGTTCCGGTCTGCGAGCGGTCGATCATGTCTCTGGCACGGTCTGTCTCAGATCTGGCCGGTTCGGCCCAGCCTGCCCCCGCCCCGATCCGGTCAGGCCCGCCCCCGGCCCGGCCGGTGTCCGTGCGGCCGGTGTCCGTGCGGCCCGTGTCTGGGCGGCCCGTGTCTGGGCGGCCGGGTTCCGGGGTCATGAGGCCACCGCTTCGATGAGCGCTTCGCAGACGAGGTCGACCTGGTCGAGCGTCATGTGCGGGTAGATCGGGAGGGAGAACTGGTCCTTGGCGGCCTGTTCGCATACCGGGAGCGGGCCGGTTGCGTACCGGCGTAGGGGTGGTTGGGAGTGGCACGGGACCGGGTAGTGGATGCCGGTCTGGATGCCTCGGTGGGTCAGGGCTTGGCGGACCTTGTCGCGGTCGGTGACGCGTACGACCATCAGGTGGTAGGCGTGCCGGACGCCGTCGTCGAGGGCGGTGAGGCGTACCTCTGTGCCGGTCAGGCGTTTGCGGTAGACGGCGGCGAGGTCGATGCGGGCGTCGGTCCAGGCGTCGAGGCGGTCGAGTTTTGCGGTGAGGGCGATGGCCTGCAGGGTGTCGAGGCGGCTGTTTGTGCCTACGTAGTCGTGTTCGTAGTGGGCTGAGCCGTTGGTGCGGCCGTGGTTGGCGAGGGCTCGTACGCGTTCGGCGAGGGCCGGGTCGTTGGTGACGACCGCGCCGGCGTCGCCCAGGGCGCCGAGGTTCTTGCCCGGATAGAAGCTGAAGCAGGCCGCGGTGCCGCGGGAGCCCGCTCGGTGGCCGTCGCGTTCGGCGCCGTGGGCCTGGGCGGCGTCCTCGATGAGGTGGATGCCGGCGGTGTTCGCGATCGCTTCCAGGGCGGTCAGGTCGGCGACGTTGCCGTAGAGGTGGACCACCATGACGGCCCGGGTCCGGGGGGTGAGGGCGGCGGTGAGGTGCTGCGGTGTGAGCAGCAGGGTGTCCGGGTCGACGTCGGTGAAGACGGGGGTGGCTCCGGCCCGGACTACCGCCGCGGCGGTGGCGATGAAGGTGTTGGACGGGACGACGACCTCGTCGCCGGGGCCGATGCCGAGTGCGAGCAGGGTGAGTTCCAGGGCGTCGGTGCCGTTGGCGACGCCGACCGCGTGGGTGGTGCCGCAGTACGCGGCCCACCGGCGTTCGAACTCCGCTACCGGTTCGCCCCCGATGTAGCGGCCGGTGAGCAGCGCCTCGGTGAATTCCTTCTCGATGCCGGGCCAGATCTCGCGGGCCATGGCACCCAGGTCGGTGAAGGGAACGGTGGTCTGCATGCGTGATGTCCCTTCCCGGTCAGGCACGGACGGTCGCGGTGACGGCGGTGGCGGTGACGGCGGGTCCGGCGGCGGAAGGCGCGGCCGTGGAAGGTCCTGCGGCGGAAGGCGCGGCCGCGGATGGTGGGGCGGGTACGAGGCCGGGGAGCGGCGGACCGTCACCGGCCACCTCCTCGAGCAGTACCCGGCGGTCCTGGGCGAGCGAGAGCTGGGCGGCCTCGATGACCTCGACGACGGCGAGGCCGTTGGCTCCGTCCGTGCGTGGTGCCGTACCCGTCCTCATGCATTCGATGAAGTGCCGGGCCTGGACGGCGAGCGGCTCCTCGAAGGGCACCACCGGTGAGGTGATCGCGCCCTGGTGGTAACTGAACCGCGACGGTGAGCGCCGGTCGGTGTTGGGAAGAACGGCTTTGTCGTGTACGCGGATCCGCTCCGCGGCGTCGGTGTCATCGAAGACGGCCATCTTCTTCGAGCCGACCGCGGTCACCAGCCGGACCTTGCGCGGGTCGAGCCAGCTGACGTGGATGTGCGCCCCGACGCCGATGTCGGCGTAGTCGAGTTCCAGGTGCGCCACGTCCTCGAAGACCGGGTCGACGTGGTGCGAGCCCCATGCCCGTACCGAGGTCGGGGTCGAGCCGAGGACGTAGTTGGCGATCGAGATGTCGTGCGGCGCCAGGTCCGAGACGACGTTGACGTCGCTCTGGTAGAGGCCCAGGTTGAGCCGCGCGCTGTCCAGGTAGTAGAGGTCGCCGAGCTCCTGGGACTCGACGAGTTCGCGCAGCATCGTGACCGCGCCGTTGTATTCGAACGTGTGCCCGGTCATCAGCGTCACCCCGGCCGCGCGGGCGGCGTCGATGAGTTGCCGCGCACCGGCCGGGCTCGTGGCCATCGGCTTCTCCACGAGTACGTGCTTGCCCGCCCGGATCGCCTCGAGGGCGACCTCGACGTGCGACGCCGGCGGCGTGGCGACCACCACCGCGTCGATGTGCGGCAGCGCCGCCCGCAGCGATGTGTAGCCGCCGCCGTTGGCGAGCAGGTGACCCATGCCCGACAGCAGCGGCAGCCGGGCGTCGATGGCGACCGCGCGGGCCACCCCCGGCGTCGACTGCATGACCCGTAGCTGCTTGGAACCCCAATAGCCGACGCCGACGACGCCGATCCTGATGCCGGCCCCCGCCGGTCTGCCCACCGACTCGCCGGTTAAGCCGCGATCGTCCTGGTAGGACTGGCTCCGGTCTGCCCCCATTTTTGTGCCGTCCCCTCGCATTGCGTTGGTGCCTGTAGACGAGAAGCGCTTCGGCGCCGAGTATTCGGTGTGCACTGTGTACTCAGCTAGTGACCGTAAGGGTGAGTAACGCGGGCCGACCGGTGGAGTATCGGTGGATCAGATCATTGAGATCGGGAAATATCCGCAGGTCGTGACGTGGATGAATAAATGTTCACGAGGCTGCGGGTAATCCTGCGGAAATCAAGAGGAAATTACCGGCGGCACCCCAGTTGTCCGTATTTGCGGGACGGTCGGATATCCGCCGATCGTGCCATGTGGCTTTTAGCGGGCACGTGGGAAAGTCGTCACGACCGTGCCGGCGAGTGCGGTGCCAGAAAGGATCTCCATGACTCTCCAATTATTCGATAAGACCCGTGTCCACCTGCGAATACTTGCTGCTGCGGTACTACTGGCGTTGCTCGGTAGCCCGTTGGTCGGAGCCGTTCCGGCTAACGCCTCCCCGGCGAACCCGCTGGTCGTGACATTTACCTTCGACGACGGCGTGACCGACCAGCTGGCCGGTGTCACGATGCTCGACGACCATGAAATGGACGGCACTTTCTACATCAATTCCGCGTTGGTCGGCGCAACCGGTTACATGACCCGCGCGCAGCTCGGCACCCTTGCCGCGGCCGGACATGAGATAGGTGGACATACCGCCACTCATCAGGACCTCACGACGCTGCCGGCCGACGAGATGAATAGGCAGATCTGTCAGGACCGCGACACTTTGTTGTCGTGGGGATACGCGGTAACGTCATTTGCGTACCCGTTCGCGGAATTCAATGCGACGATCAAATCGATGGCCGCCCACTGTGGATACGACACCGCCCGTGCGGTGGGCGATCTCTGGTCACCCGCCAGCTGTTCGGACTGCGACGCGGCCGAGACCGTGCCGCCGCTCGACCGCTTCGAGACCCGCACCCCCGACGACGTGGAGTCGACGTGGACGCTCACCGATCTGCAGGCCGTGGTGCTCAACGCCGAGGCCACCGGCGGCTGGCTCCCGTTCAACCTGCACCACGTCTGCGACGGCTGCGCGCTGGAGTCCATCTCCCCGGCGCTGCTCGACGAGTTCCTCGACTGGTTGCAGCCACGGACCTCGGTCGGCACCACCGTCAGAACCGTCCAGCAGGCACTCGGCGGCACACTGCACCCGGCCGTCGCACCCAACTCGCCGGCCCCGCCCGGAGCGCCCGGCGTCAACACGGTGCTCAACCCGTCGCTGGAAGATCCCGAGACCGGTGACAACCCGACCTGCTGGCAGAACGCCGGATACGGCACGAACACCGTCACCTACACGCGGGTCCCGGACGCGCACACCGGCGTGTACGCCTCCCGCGTCGCCGTCAGCAGCCTGACCGACGGCGATGCGAAGATCATCCCGACGTTCGACCTCGGCACGTGCTCACTGTCGGTCGCCACGGGACACCACTACGAGGTCAGTGCGTGGTACCACTCCGACGTGCCGGTGTTCTTCACGCTCTATCGGCGTACGGCTGAAGGGTCCTGGGCGTACTGGACACAGAGCCCGCGCCTGGCCGCCCAGGGTGACTGGACGCATGCGACCTGGGTCTCCCCGCCCGTCCCGGCGGAGGCTGTCGCCGTCAGTTTCGGCCTGACCATCGATTCGGCCGGCACCCTCACCAGCGACGACTACGGCTTCGCCGACACCCCGGCCCTGCCCGACCCCGCACCGCCGGGCGTCAACGCGCTGCGCAACCCGTCGCTGGAGACCGCGGGCGCCGACGGCTTCCCGCAATGCTGGACGGGCGCGGGCTTCGGCACGAACACGCCGGCCTGGACCAGGGTCACCGACGCCGCGGACGGCACGTACGCCCAGAAGCTCGACATCACCGCCTGGACCGACGGCGACGCCAAGCTCATCCCGCTCTTCGATAGCGCCAACTGTGCACCGGCGGTGGTAACAGACCGTACATACGCGCTCAATGCGGCGTACAAATCAACGGCTCCGGTCTTCTGGACCCTCTACCGCCAGCTCTCCGACGGCAGCTGGGCCTGGTGGACCCAGAGTCCTCCGTACGCGGCCACGTCGTCCTACGCCTCCGCGGCGTGGACCACCCCCGCGGTCCCCGCCGGCACCCAGGCGGTCAGCCTCGGTCTCACCCTCGCCGGCACCGGCAGCCTCACCACCGACGACTACTCCATGATCGGCAACCCCTGACCCCGCGCACGGGGGACGGGCTCCAGCCGCAGAAGCGGGCGGACCGCGTGCCGGTCCGCCCGGACCCCGTCGGCTGCCGGACCCCGTCGGCTGCCGGACCCCGTCGGCTGCCGGACCCCGTCGGCTGCCGGACTCGTTGGCTGCCGGACCCGTCGGCTGCTGAGCACGACCGGGTCGGCCTCGCGCGTGAGCGCGCGGCCACGGCGTCAGCCGCATCGCGTTCTTCAGGAGAGGCCCACCACGGGGACCCTCCGTCCGTCCGTTGCTGTCAACGACAGCGCGACCCCGCCGCGGTCGCGCAGGCCCATGCGTATGCGCGGTCTGTGGTGTTCCAGCAGTTCGCTGTCCCGCTGCGGTCGCGCAGGCCCATGCGTATGCGCGGTCTGTGGTGTTCCAGCAGCTCGCTGCCCCGCCGCCGTCGCGCATGCCGACACGTACACGCCGTCCGCGGTGTCTCAGAAAGTCGCCGCGCCCGCCTGTTTGTTACAGGCGGTGCGGGACAAACGGGCGTTTGTTCGCCTATGTGTTGAGCGGGCGGCGGGCGACCAGGAAGGCGTGCGTGACGGGCCAGTCGACCGGGTCGCCGGCCGGGGTGGTCAGTGACGCGACCGGGGCGAGGCGGTTGTCGACGATCCAGTCGTTGCGGGTGGTTTCCGAGGCGGGGTCGAGTTCGAAGCCGATGTCGGTCAGCAGCGACTTCCAGTCGGCGAACTCGAGGCCGCAGAACTGTTCCTGGGTCTCCGACAGCCAGTTGTCGGTGTAGTCCTTGCGGGTCAGGAAGTCCATGGCGTCGCCGAACGGGAGCTCCACCGTCGTGTCGCCCACCGCCGTGAACGAGAACGGGAAGCGGTAGTCGGCGGCGAACCGGTCGAGGCGGGCGCGGGTGGACAGGGCGCTGACGTGGGCCGCGACCTCGGAGGAGGACAGTTCGGCGAGCTCACTGCGTACTGATGAAGGATTGCGGCCGTCGGTGGCAGTGAGGGTGAGGTGGACCGGGCGGTCCTTGCCGTCGGGGCCGCAGACGTCGCTGTTGATCCAGACGCCGCCGGGAGCGGTGTGGTCGTAGATGGCCTGGGCGAAAGCGCGCACCGAGGCCATGCGGTCGCCGTAGGACCAGATCTCGTGGGTGAGGGCGAACGTCAGCGTGGTGTCGATCGAACGCGGTGGGAAGATCGCGCCGCCGAGGACGTTGCGGCGGTAGAAGTAGACGTTGGCGTTCTGGAAGACGCCCTGGGCCTTCTTGTGGACGCACTCGTCGTAGAGGTGCCGGGCGATCTCGACGCCGATGAGGTCGCTCTCGCGCAGGGCGGGCTCCTGGTCGGCGCGTTCCAGGACCGAGCCCGCGCCGCATCCGATGTCGACGATCCGGCCGGGCCGCACGTGTGGGCGGACCAGGTCCCACTTGCGGCCGGCGGCGTCGGCGAAAGCTTCCGCGTACGTCCGGTAGTCGCGGGTCGGGGTGAGCCCGCCCTCGTCACCGACCACCGGGTCGTTCACGACCGTCCGGACGCTGTCCTCCAGGCGGTAGCGGTCGAAGACGTCGGTGGTGGCCGGGTGGGCCAGCTCACGCCACCGCCGGTCACCGGCGGCCAGGCGCAGCAGAACGTCCCACGGACGCTCCGGTTCGGGTGTGATGTCCGACTCGACTCCGGCCACCGGGAAGCCCAGACGCTCGTACAACGCTGAGACTGATGGCGTCGAACACGCAACCACCGTGTTCTGTGGGGTGAGGGTGATTCCCGTGGCAACAGTCACGTTTTTGAGGGTGACCTCGGCGAAGCGGTCCGTCGGCGCGGTGTCGAAAACCGGCACTACCAGCGACCGCAGCCCCGCCAGCACGCTGAAACGCTCGATCGCGGCTTCCCGGCGGTGGAACGGCACCGGGTTGCGCTTGGTGTTCGCGTGATTCGCGGAAGTTACCGCCCATATGATCGTCGAATCCGGGAAACCCGTCAGATACCCGGCCTGGAACCTGGTTAGAACATGGTGACGGCCTGGGAACAACACGAACTGAGATTCCATTCGCTCGTTGATACCGTACGACGAGACGACCTGAGGACCGGAGGCCCGAAAAATGGCTGAACGCACTGCTCACCGGCACCGTGTGGTGATCGTCGGAGCCGGTTTCGGCGGGCTCTTCGCGGCGAAGGCGCTGAAGAACGCGGACGTCGACATCACGCTGATCAACGGCACCGCCTACCACCTGTTCCAGCCTCTGCTCTACCAGGTGGCGACCGGCATCCTCTCCGAGGGCGAGATCGCCCCGCCGATCCGCGAGATCGTCCGCAAGCAGGACAACATCGACGTGAAGCTCGGCTGGGTCACGGACGTCGACGTCGAGGCCAAGAAGGTCAAGGTCACAGCCCCCAGCATCGAGTACGAGGTGGGGTACGACACTCTCATCGTCGGCGCCGGGGCCTCCCAGTCGTACTTCGGCAACGACCACTTCGCCGACCACGCGCCCGGCATGAAGAGCATCGACGACGCCCTCGAGCTGCGCGCCCGCATCTTCGGCGCGTTCGAGCTGGCCGACCTGCAGCAGGACCCGGCCGACCAGGAACGCTGGATGACCTTCGTCGTCGTCGGCGCCGGCCCCACCGGCGTGGAGATGGCCGGCCAGATCGCCGAGCTCGCCCACCGCAACCTCGCCGGTCAGTACAAGCACATCGACCCCCGCAAGGCCCGGGTCATCCTGATCGACGCCGTCGACGCCGTGC
Source organism: Winogradskya humida (assembly GCF_016862215.1). Classification (GTDB taxonomy): domain Bacteria; phylum Actinomycetota; class Actinomycetes; order Mycobacteriales; family Micromonosporaceae; genus Actinoplanes; species Actinoplanes humidus. Next base: position 67,332 of record NZ_BOMN01000080.1, on the reverse strand, counting down.
TCAAGACGTTCGGCGACCGGCTCTCCACCCACGCCCTGCGCCAGCTGCACCTGCTCGGCGTCGAGGTCGAGCTCGAGACCAAGGTCGTCGACGTCGACGCCACCGGCATCGAGGTCGAGACCAAGCGCGGCCACGAGCGCATCGAGTCCATGACCAAGATGTGGGCCGCCGGCGTCGCAGCCCCGCCCCTGGCCCGCAAGCTCGCCGAGGCCGCCGGCGCCCAGACCGACCGCGCCGGCCGCATCATGGTCGAGCCCGACTGCACCCTGCCGGGCCACCCCGAGATCTTCGCCGTCGGCGACATGATGTCCCTGGACCGCCTCCCCGGCGTCGCCCAGGTCGCCATCCAGAGCGGCCGGTTCGCCGCCGACCAGATCAAGCGCCGCCTCAAGGGCAAGGAAACCGGCCAGAAGTTCCAGTACTTCGACAAGGGCAGCATGGCCACCGTCTCCCGCTTCAACGCGGTGGCCAGCATCGGCAAGATCCACCTCTCCGGCTTCATCGGCTGGCTGATGTGGCTCGCCGTCCACCTGCTCTACCTGGTCGGCTTCAAGAACAGGTTCACCGCGGTGGTCCACTGGTTCGTCAGCTTCTTCGGCCGTGGCCGCTCGGAGCGGGTGTCGACGTTCCAGCAGTCGTACGCCCGAATCGCCACCCGCGAGTACGGCGACCCGTTCGAACGGCGCCGGGTCGAGGAGGCGGAGGCCGCCGCCGCTGCTGAGAAGGAAGCGGCTGCCGAGAAGGCCGTCGCCGGGACCACGCCTTCCGGGACCACTGTGCAGGCGTCGTCCGCTTCGACTGCTTCTCCTGCTGGGGGCACCGGGGCTGCTGCTGCGGCGGCCAAGGGTGGCACTCCCGCCAAGGCGAAGGCTGCCGGCCGACGCTGATCGCACAACATCGATGACGGCCGCCGGGCCCGGGCCCGGCGGCCGTTTTCTTTGCCCGGATCTCCCGGGACCGCGATCAGCCGGATGCCGGATGCCGGATGCCGGATGCCGGATGCCGGATGCCGGACGCCGGACGCCGGACGTCTGAAGCCTGGGGCCGCCGGACGTCTGAAGCCGCCGGACGTCTGAAGCCGCCGGACGCCTGAGGTCGCCGGGCTCTTCCCGGTCGCTGCTCTTCCCGGTCGCTGCTCTGCCCGGTCGTTTGTTCTGTCAGGTCGTTTGTTCTGTCAGGTCGTTTGTTCTGACAGTCCGCAGCTCTGACAGTCCGCAGCTCTGACAGTCCGCAGCTCTGACGGTCCGCAGCTCTGACGGTCTGCAGCTCTGACGGTCTGCAGCTCTGACGGTCTGCAGCTCTGACGGTCTGCAGCTCTGACGGTCTGCAGCTCAGTCGGTCCGCGGTTCTGTCGGTCTGCGGTTCTGCCGGTCTACGGCTGTGTCAGTCTGCGGCGAGGCGGTAGCCGGGTCCGACCCCGTTGATCTCCACGCCTAGCTTGCGGCGCAGGGACGCCAGGCAGAGCGCGACCACGGCGGTGCGCCCGCCCGGGATCCGCGCCCCCAGGTCGGTCTCCGGGACAACGTCGCCGGGTACGCGCATCAGCTGCTCGAGCACGTCGAACTCGATGCCCGTCAGCGGGATCGTGGCGCCCCCGCGGCGCACGGTCCGGCTCTCCACACTCAGTTCGAGGTCGCCCGCGTGCAGGACGGTCCCGGCCGGGGTGTCCGCGGCGTCGCCGAGCACGTTCCGCAGGCGGGACACCACGAGGTCGAGGCTGAACGGTTTGGTCAGGTAGTCGTCCGCCCCGGCGAGCAGGCCGGCCGCCCGGTCCTCGGCCGAGTCCCTCGCGGTGAGGAACAGGACAGGCAGACCCGGCCACTCGGTACGCAAGCGGCGCAGCACCTCAACGCCGTCGAGGTCCGGAAGCATCATGTCGAGCAGCACCGCGTCGGGGGTGAACACGGCCGCCGTCGCGAGGGCCGCCTCGCCGTCGGCTGCGCTGCGGACGTCCCAGCCCTCGTAGCTGAGGGTCAGCGTGAGCAGTTCGGCCAGCGACGGTTCGTCGTCCACCACCAGGATCCGAGCGGGCCGTCCCGCCGAGCCGTACCGGCTGCCGGGGGCGGCTGAGGTCACCATCGTCATGAGGAGAGTTTCGGCTCGGGCTTTGTGACCACCCTGAGCAGCACATGTGGATGAGCTGTGACCGTATGGTCACGCTACGAGCAAGCGTCCGGTTGTGAGGGTGCGTCCGCGCTGCGAGCGCTGTATCGGGTTGCGCGCCGGTGATGCGTACCCCGCGAACAGTGCACCGCGCTGAGAGCACTGCATCGTCTCGCGAGTGAGTGGAGCACCGTTTTGTGAGCGGGCGATGCGTTGTAGCGCGATCGGTGCACGGCTTTGTGAGCGGGTTGGGCCTTGCGACATGAGCGGTGCACCGTTTTGTGAGCGGGGTGGGGCTTGCAACGTGAGCGGTGCACCGTTTTGTGAGCGGGCTTGCGACGCAAGCGGTGCACCGCTTGGAGAACGGTGTGTCATGCGGCCAGGGTGGCGTAGCGGCCGCCTTCGGAGACCAGGGTGTCGTGGGTGCCGGATTCGAGGATGCGGCCGTGGTCGACCACGGCGATCTGGTCGGCGTCGCGGACCGTGGAGAGGCGGTGCGCGATGGTGACCGTGGTGCGGCCCTTGGCCAGTTCGTCGAAGGCGCGCTGGACGGCGCGTTCGGTCTCGTTGTCGAGGGCGCTGGTTGCCTCGTCGAGGACCAGGATGCGGGGGTCGCGCAGCAGCGTGCGGGCGATGGCGATGCGCTGCTTCTCGCCGCCGGAGAAGCGGTGGCCGCGGGAGCCGACCATGGTGTCGTAGCCGTCGGGCAGGGCGGCGATCAGGTCGTGGATCTGGGCTGCGCGGGCGGCCCGTTCGATCTGGTCGTCGGTGGCGTCCGGGCGGGCGTAGCGCAGGTTCTCGCGGATCGTGGTGTGCAGCAGGTAGGTCTCCTGGCTGACCACCCCGACGATGCCGGCGAGGTCGGCCAGGCGCAGGTCACGCACGTCGATGCCGTCGACGGTGACGCGGCCGGCGTCGGGGTCGTAGAGGCGGGCGACCAGGGCGGCGAGGGTGCTCTTGCCGGAGCCGGTCTCGCCGACCAGGGCGAGTGACGTCCCGGCCGGGACGTCCAGGGTCACGCCGGCGAGGGCCGCGGTCTCACTTCCCGGGTACGCGAAGGTGACGTCCTCGAACCGCAGGTGCCCCCGGATCCGGGCCGGGTCGACGGTGACCGGGTGCGCCGGGTCGTCCACCTCCACGGGCAGGTCGAGGTATTCGAAGATGCGCGCGAACAGGGCGAGCGAGCTGGTCAGTGAGACACCGACGCCGAGCAGGCCCATGAGCGGGCGGAACAGGCCGGACTGCAGCGCGGTGAACGCGACCAGGGTGCCGATGCTGAGCTTGCCGGCGGTGAAGGGCAGGCCGGCGCTGAGGTAGATGACCGCCGGGATCGCGGCGAAGAGGATGGTCATCGAGGCCATCCGCCAGCGGCCCGCGAGCTCCGAGCGCAGCTCCAGGTCGATCAGACGCTGGGAGGACTCGGTGAAGCGGCTGACGAGCGCGGCGCCCGTACCCATCGTCTTGGAGAGCTGGATGCCGCTGATGGACAGGCCCTCCTCGACGGTGACGTTGAGGTCGGCGAGCTCGCGCTGGCGCTGGGCGGTGATCTCGCGGCGCATCTGCGCGACCCGGCGGGTCAGGTAGATCGCGGGCGGCAGCACGACCAGCGAGACGAGCGACAGCTGCCAGGAGAGCGCGGCCATCGCGACGGCGGTGGCGACGACGGTGGTGAGGTTCGAGGCGATCGAGGTGGCTGTCGACGTGACGACCGACTGCATGCCGCCGATGTCGTTGGTGATCCGGGACTGCACCTCACCGGTGCGCGTGCGCGTGAAGAAGCCCACGGACTGGCGGTGCAGATGCGTGAAGACGTCGGTGCGCAGCCGGTGCATGACCTGCTGGCCGACGGTGGTGGAGATCCAGGTCTGGATCACGCCGAGGGCGGAGGTGACCCCGGCGACGGCGACCATGCCGGCGACGAGCCAGCCGAGCAGGGCGAGGTCCTGGTGGGGGAGGGCGTCGTCGATGACGGCGCGGAGCAGGAACGGCGAGGCCATGGAGATCACCGAGGACGCCACGATGATCGCGACGACCACGGTGAGCTGGGCCCGGTGGGCGGTGAACAGGCGGCCGATGCGGCGCAGGGAGACTTCCTTCGCCTGCTTCTTCTCGGCGGCGGTCAATTTCCTGGGTTTGCGGGGGCTGTCCAAATGAAGCCTTCTTCCGGTTCGGGTACGTCAACATGCTGAGGTTACCTCAACATGAGGGAACAACAGCAACCGCTGGTACGGTATTCCCTGTGGAGGACAGCACACTCTCCGAACTCTTCTGGTCCGTCGCCCGCCGCCTGCGCCACCTCGGCAAGGAGACCCTCGAGCCCCTCGGCATCTCCCCGTCCCAGGCGCGTGCGATCGGCGAGCTCACCCGGCACGGCTCCATGCGCCCCGGCGTGCTGGCCGAACACCTGCGCATCGCCGCCCGCTCGGCCACCGAGGTCGTCGACGACCTCCAGGAGCGCGGCCTGGTGGAGCGCGACCACGACCCGGCCGACCGGCGCGCCACCCTGGTCTCGCTGACAAGGGCCGGCCGCGAGACGGCCGAACGGATCAAGGCGACGAGGCAGGCGGAGGCGGAGCGCTTCTTCGGCTCCCTCGACCCCGTGGACCGTACGGAGCTGACCCGCATCCTGCGCACCCTGCGTGATTGAGGCCCGCCCCGCACGGTGAGGTGCGCCCGCGTGACTGACAGCGAGTCACGCGGACGGTTCGCTCTGCGTGACTGACGATGCTGCCAAGGGCCAAGGGCCAAGGGCCAGGGCCAGGGCCGGGACCGGGGGGCCGGAGCCGGGGCCGGGGCCAGGGTCGGGGTCCGAGCCGGGGTCGGGGCCCGGGCAGGAGCTCGGGCAGTGGCAGGGGTCGGGGTCGGGGCCCTTTCTGGCGCCGATGAGACCCACGAGGTAGCGCTCGGACATCGGCCCGGCGGGGTTTGGTGTTAGGTGCACCACTTGGCTGACCGATCGGACAGGTTCTGACCGATCGGTCAGGCAGGATGGCGCAATGGTTCGCGTCAATACCCGTGACGAGATTCTGCGCGTCGCGGCTGAGCAGTTCACCCACTCCGGATACAAGGGCACCTCGCTGCAGGAGATCGCTGCTGCGGTGGGGTGTTCGAAGGCGACGCTGCTGTACCACTTCGCCAGCAAGGACGCGATCCTGCACGCGCTGGTCGCTCCCGCGGCGCTTGCGCTGGCCGGGCTCGTCGCCCATCTGGAGACCGTCGACGACGCGGTCGTGCAGGCCGCGGCCATCGACGGGTACGTCGACCTGGTGCTGCGGTTCCGGCACGAGGTCGCCCTGATCTATGACGTCATCCCGCAGTTCTTGCAGGAGCCGGCGTTCGACACGGTGCGTCCTCTCACGGATCAGTTGTGCGCGGCGTTCGCCGGGCGTATGGAGGATCCCGGTAACGGCATCGCCGCCGAGGTGCTGCTGGGTGGGATCGCCGGTGTGGTCATCGACGACGACCGGGACGCGGCTGAGCTGCGTCCCGCCCTGATCGGTGTCGCCCGGCGGGCCCTGCTCCCGGCTGACTGACACAGGACCGGCCGGACAAAAGAGCTCTTGTATTCCCCGGCATCTGACACAGGACCGGCCGGACAGAAGAGCTCTTGTTATCCCCCTCATCTGACACAAAGCCCGGCTCGGTAAGAGCAAGAGCATCCGTGCCGGTGGCAAGGCCGCATCACCGCACCCCGTGCGGGGTCAGTCCCGCGCGGGTTCGCGTACCCCTCATCTGACAAGGATTGACATGGCAACCCTGCTGTACCGGCTCGGCCGGGCCTCGTTCCGGCGTCGCAGGATGGTGGTGGTCCTGTGGCTTGTGCTGCTGGCTGCCGTCGGTGGCGCGGCTCTGGCGTTCAAGGGCTCGACGTCGAGTGACTTCACGATGCCCGGCACGGAGTCGCAGCGTGCGATCGATGCGCTCAAGCATGAGTTTCCCGAGGCCAGTGGCGCGACGGGCGTCATTGTCGTGCGGGCTCCCGAGGGGAGGACGCTCGCCGACCCGGCGCTGACCGGGGCGGTGCAGGGGCTGGTCAAGGAGGCTTCGGCGCTGCCGGGTGTGGTCGGGGCGGTGGATCCGTTCGCCGCGAAGGCGCTTTCTCCGGACGGGCGGTATGCGCTGGTTCAGGTGCAGTTCGCGGAGCGGGCCGACGGGGTCACCGCGGATCAGCGCAGTAAGTACGAGCAGAGCGGCGCGACGGCCCGGGCGGCCGGCCTGCGGGTGGAGCATGGCGGGGAGGTGATGAACGCCGAGCCGGAGGTCGGGGGCACCGAGGGGATCGGCGTGGTCATCGCGCTCGTGGTGCTGGTGGTCACGTTCGGGTCGCTGGTCGCCGCCGGGATGACGATGCTCAACGCGCTCATCGGGGTGGCCGCGGGTATGGCGGGGCTGTTCGCGCTGAGCAGTGTCATCTCGCTGACCAGCACGGCTCCGGTGCTCGCGCTGATGCTGGGGCTCGCGGTCGGCATCGACTACTCGCTGTTCATCACCTCGCGGCACCGGCAGCATCTGACCGAGGGGGAGGAGCCGGAGGAGGCCGCCGCGCGCGCCGTCGGGACCGCTGGTTCCGCCGTGCTGTTCGCCGGGATCACGGTGATCATCGCGCTGGCCGGGCTGTCCGTCGTCAACATCCCGTTCCTGACCGTCATGGGGCTGGCCGCCGCGGGGACCGTCGCCGTGGCCGTGCTGGTCGCGCTGACGTTGCTGCCCGCGCTGCTCGGGTTCGCGGGTGCCAAGGTGCTGCCGCGCAAGCTGCGGGACGGGTCCGCCGATCGGGCCGCCGCGGCGGCGAAGGAGGGCTTCGGGTTCCGCTGGGCGCGGATCGTGACCCGTCTGCGCGTACCCGTCATCATTGTCGGAATCCTCGGCCTGGGCGCGCTGGCGCTGCCTGCCGCCGGCATGAGGCTCGCGTTGCAGGACCCCAGTGCCAGTGCGGAGGGTACGCCCGCACGTGAGGCCGCCGACCTGATCAGCACCGGGTTCGGGCCGGGGTTCAACGGCCGGCTCGCCATGGTCGTGTCGAGCGCGTCCCCGGAGAAGACCGCCGCCGCCGTGCAACTGATCTTCCCCGCGCTGCAGGACACGCCGGACCTGATCGCGGTGACCCCGCCGAACTTCAGCCGGGACAAGCGCACCGCCCTGCTCGCGATCATCCCGAAGGACGGGCCGACCGCGGAGAGCACCGAGACGCTCGTGCAGGAGGTGCGGAAGCGGACCCACGGCATCGGCGGCGCGGACGTGTCGCTGACCGGGCAGACCGCTGTCGGCATCGATGTCTCCGAGAAGCTCTCCGACGCCATGCCGATCTACCTGGTACTGGTCGTCGGCCTGTCGGTGCTGCTGCTCATGCTGGTGTTCCGCTCGATCCTGGTGCCGCTCAAGGCCGCGCTGGGCTTCCTGCTGACCGTCGGCGCGACGTTCGGGATCACCGTGCTGATCTTCCAGGAGGGGCACCTGGCCGGGCTGCTCGGCGTCGACACCCCGGGGCCGCTGATCAGCTTCCTGCCGATCCTGCTGATCGGGATCCTTTTCGGTCTCGCCATGGACTACGAGGTCTTCCTCGTGTCGCGGATGCGCGAGGACTTCGTGCACGGTGCCGGGGCGCAGGAGGCCACGGTCAGCGGCATGGGGCACGGTGCCCGGGTGGTCACCGCCGCCGCCCTGATCATGATCAGCGTATTTGCCGGGTTCACCCTGATCGACGATCCGATCATCAAGTCGATGGGCTTCGCCCTGGCGCTCGGGGTCGCGATCGACGCGTTCGTCGTACGGATGACGATCGTCCCGGCCGTCGTGTCACTTCTCGGGCGTTCTGCCTGGTGGCTGCCGCGCTGGCTGGACCGGGCACTGCCCAACGTCGACATCGAGGGCGAGAAGCTGCGCGCTGAGCTGGCGGCGCCCGAGGATCGGGAACCGGTCACCGTCTGAACCGGTTGAGTTAACACGGAGTCCGGGACGCCCCTCGGCGTCCCGGTTCTTCATTGCCGGATTGTTACCTGAACGGTGATCTCGAAACTTGCGAATCATCTTCTCATCGGAATAGGTTGCCGACGGCAACAAAACAGCGAAACTCCATCCCCCTCCGGAGGCAGCCATGACGTTCGTGAGGTGGTGCGTGCGATGACGACAAACGCCCCCATCCTCCTGGAGATGCGTGACATCACCAAGGAGTTCCCCGGAGTCAAGGCTCTCTCCGACGTCAACCTGGTGGTCAAGGCCGGCGAGATCCACGCCATCTGTGGCGAGAACGGCGCCGGGAAGTCGACACTGATGAAGGTCCTCAGTGGCGTCTACCCCTACGGCACCTACTCCGGTGACATCGTTTACCAGGGCTCTCCGGCGCGGTTCTCCGACATCCGGCAGAGCGAGAACGCCGGCATCGTGATCATCCATCAGGAGCTCGCGCTCATCCCGGACATGTCGATCACCGAGAACATCTTCCTCGGTAACGAGCCGCGCAGGCGCGGCGCGATCGACTGGAAGTCCGCGCAGCGCCAGGCCCTCGACCTGATGGCCCGCGTCGGGCTCTCCGAGGACCCGGACACCCTGATCAAGGACATCGGCGTCGGCAAGCAGCAGCTCGTCGAGATCGCCAAGGCGTTCGCCAAGGACGTCAAGCTGCTCATTCTCGACGAGCCCACCGCGGCGCTGAACGAGGCTGACTCCCAGCACCTGCTCGACCTGCTGCGCGGGTTCCGCGAGCGCGGCGTCACCTCGATCATGATCTCGCACAAGCTGAACGAGATCGAGGCCATCTCCGACTCGATCACGATCCTGCGCGACGGCAAGACCGTCGAGACGCTGGACGTGCGGGGCGACGGCGTCGACGAGGACCGCATCGTGCGGGGCATGGTCGGCCGCGAGCTCAGCAGCCGCTTCCCCGACCACACGCCGAACATCGGCGAGGTCTTCTTCGAGGTCCGCGACTGGAACGTGCGCCACCCGATCTCCGCCGACCGGCAGGTCTGCAAGCACGAGAGCTTCAACGTGCGCAAGGGCGAGATCGTGGGCTTCGCGGGCCTGATGGGCGCCGGCCGCACCGAGCTGGCGATGAGCATCTTCGGCCGTTCCTACGGCGTCTTCGAGTCCGGCCAGATCTTCAAGGACGGCAAGGAGATCAAGCTGAAGTCGGTCGCCGACGCGATCGACAACGGCCTGGCGTACGTCAGCGAGGACCGCAAGGCGATCGGCCTCAACCTGCTCGACGACATCAAGACCTCGACGGTGGCCGCGAAGCTCTCCAAGATCTCGCACCACGGCGTGCTGAACGAGGTCGAGGAGTACGACGCCGCCGAGGCGTACCGCAAGGAGCTGCGTACCAAGGCTCCGACGGTCGACGAGGGAGTCTCCAAGCTCTCCGGCGGCAACCAGCAGAAGGTCGTCCTGGCGAAGTGGATGTTCACCGACCCTGACCTGCTGATCCTCGACGAGCCCACCCGCGGTATCGACGTGGGCGCGAAGTACGAGATCTACGGCATCATCCAGCGGCTCGCCGACCAGGGCAAAGGCGTCATCGTCATCTCCTCGGAGCTGCCGGAGCTGATCGGCCTCTGCGACCGCATCTACACCGTGTTCGAAGGCCAGATCACGGGCGAGCTCGCCCGCGAACAGGCGGACCCGGAGACCCTCATGAAGCAGATGACCTCGACGAAGAAGATGCAGACGCGATGAGCCGATTCAAGGACCTTCAGAAGAACCTGTTCGGAGGCACGACCTCCAACGCCCGCCAGTTCGGGATGATCTTCACCCTGGTGGCGATCGTCCTGCTGTTCCAGTTCCTCACCGCCAACAACCTGGGTGTGGGCTTCGGGGACGGCCTGACGCTGCGGTCGGACAACCTGATCGCGCTGTTCCAGCAGAACTCGTACATCCTGATCCTGGCCATCGGCATGCTGATGGTGATCGTGGCCGGCCACATCGACCTCTCGGTCGGCTCGGTCGCCGCGTTCACCGGCATCCTGGTCGCCAAGTCGATGGCGGACTGGAGCCTCCCCTGGCCCGTCGCCATCCTCTTCGGCCTCGCGATCGGTGCGGTCATCGGTGCCTGGCAGGGCTTCTGGGTCGCCTACGTGGGCGTCCCCGCCTTCATCGTCACCCTGGCCGGCATGCTGCTGTGGCGCGGCGCCAACCAGTACGTCGGTAACGCGGACACCATCCCGGTGCCCAAGGGGTTCCAGGACATCGGCGCGGGCTTCCTGCCCGAGGTCGGCCCGGACACCGGCTACAACAACCTGACGCTGCTGCTCGGCCTCGCCGCCTGCCTCGCGGTGGTGTGGCGGGAGCTGCAGGCCCGCAAGACCCGCAAGGACATGAACGCCGAACCGGCGCCGCTGTGGGTCTCGATCTTCCGGATGGCCGTCATGGTCGCCGTGCTGATCTTCGTGACCCTGCGCTTCGCGGGTGGCCGGGTCGGCACCAGCTTCCCGATCTCGGGTCTGATCCTCGTGGCCCTGGTCCTGATCTACGGCTTCTACACCCGCAACACCGCGGGCGGCCGGCACATCTACGCGGTCGGTGGCAACTCACGCGCCGCGGAACTGTCCGGTGTGAAGCTCAAGCGGGTCAACTTCTTCGTCATGATGAACATGTCGATCCTGGCCTCGCTGGCCGGCATGATCTTCGTGGCCCGCTCCGCCGCCTCCGGCCCGCAGGACGGCCTGAGCTGGGAGCTCGACGCGATCGCCGCCGTGTTCATCGGTGGCGCCGCGGTCTCCGGCGGTATCGGCACCATCTCCGGCTCCATCGTCGGTGGCCTGGTCATGGCCGTGCTCAACAACGGCCTCCAGCTGCTCGGTGTCGGCTCCGACCGGGTGCAGATCATCAAGGGCCTGGTGCTGCTGCTCGCGGTGGCGCTGGACGTCTACAACAAGAGCCAGGGGCGCTTCTCCATCATCGGAAGCCTGACGCGCCCCTTCCGCCGGGACGAACCATCCAAACCGGCACCCACGTCGGACACGGGCAACGAGCCCGCGAAGACGACGGTGGCCGGCTGACGCCGGTCACCACCCCCCTCTCACCCGCAACACCTCTCACTAGAAGGGCTAACCCCCGCATGCGTAATTTCTTCGGCAAGACGGTGGCGGTCGGCGCCATCGCGATGCTGGCCTTGACGGCTTGTGGCTCCGGCCGCGACGGCGACACCGACAGCGGCAGTGGCGACAGCGCCAAGGGCTTCGCCGCCAACTCCCTCATCGGTGTGGCGCTCCCCGCGAAGACCTCGGAGAACTGGGTCCTCGCCGGTGACCTGTTCACCAACGGTCTCAAGGAGGCCGGTTTCACCAGCGACGTGCAGTACGCCGGCGCGTCCACCACGGTGGCCGACCAGCAGGCCCAGATCACCGCCATGGTGACCAAGGGTGCGAAGGTCATCGTCATCGGCGCGACCGACGCCGCGCAGCTGTCGACCCAGGTCACCGCGGCCCACGCCGCCGGTGCCAAGGTCATCGCGTACGACCGCCTGATCACCGGTACGCCGGACGTCGACTACTACGTCGCGTTCGACAACTTCAAGGTCGGCCAGCTCCAGGGCCAGGCCCTGCTGGACGGCATGAAGGCCAAGAAGCCGACCGGCCCGTACAACATCGAGCTGTTCGCCGGTTCCCCCGACGACAACAACGCGACCGTGTTCTTCAACGGCGCGATGGACGTCCTCAAGCCGGAGATCGACAAGGGCAACGTCGTTGTCACCTCGGGTCAGAAGGACTTCAAGCAGATCGCCATCCAGGGCTGGAAGGCCGAGGGTGCGCAGGCCCGCATGGACCAGCTGCTGACCTCCACGTACGGCAGCAAGGAGCTGGACGGCGTCCTCTCCCCGAACGACACGCTGGCCCGCGCCATCATCCAGTCGGTCAAGAGCCGTAACAAGGCTGTCCCGGTCGTCACCGGCCAGGACTCCGAGGTCGAGTCGGTCAAGTCGATCGTCGCCGGCGAGCAGTACATGACCATCAACAAGGACACCCGTACCCTCGTCGCCCAGACCCTCACCATGGTCAAGGCGCTGCAGGCCGGTAACGCCCCCGAGGTCAACGACACCAAGTCGTACAACAACGGCAGCAAGGTCGTCGACACCTACCTGCTTCCCCCGGTCGCGGTGACCAAGGCCAACGCGGCCGAGGCGTACGCGAACGACCCGAAGCTCGCGGCACTCACCAAGTAAGCAGCAGCACCCTTGGGGTCCCCGGAGTCCGTCTCCGGGGACCCTTTGCCGTGTCCCCCGAGCTCCATGTCCGTTTTGTAGGTCATCGGCCCGTTTCCCTCTCGCCGGCCCGATGACCGTTCGCCGGTCCATGACCGTTCGCCGGTCCATGACCGTTCGCCGGTCCACGGCCGTTCGCTGGTCCACGGCCGTTCGCTGGTCTACGGCCCGTTCATCGGTCCACGGCCCGTTCGTCGTTCCCGGCCCGGAAGGAGCCCGCTGGTGGTGACCCCGCTGCGCCGCGGGCTGCGTACGGGATCCGCGGCCGCCGCCGACCCGCAATCGCCCGCACCGCCCTCCCCGGCCGCCGGTCAGGAGGAGATCCGCCGCCAGAACCTCGGCGCCGTCCTTCGTTATGTGCACGTGCACGGCCCGACCTCCCGCGCGGAACTGACCAGCAGCCTCGGCCTGAACCGCAGCACGATCGGCGCCCTCGCCGCGGACCTCGCCGCCTCCGGACTCGTCACGGAGGAGGCCCCGCCCCCGGCACGCCGGGCCGGCCGCCCCTCACCCCTGGTCAGCCCGCGCTCGGCAGCGGTCTACGCCGACGCCCTGAGCATCGAGGCCGACCGGCTCCGCGCCGCCCGCGTCGGACTCGGCGGCCGCATCCTCGACCTGCGCGAGGCACCCCGCCCGCCCGGCGACGTTGTACCCACCCTCGCCGCCCTGGTCCGCTCCCTCGAACCGGAGGGCTTCTGCGCCGGCGGCGCGGTCGCGGTCGCCGACACCACCCGCGCGGACGACGGCACCCTCGACGTCGGCGGCGCGGACGAAGGGCTGGCCGCCGCGCTCGACGCAGCCCTCGACGCCCCCGGCCGCTTCCTCGTCGGCGACCTGGCCGACATCGCCGCCCTCGCCGAACACACCCGGGGCGCCGCCGCCGGCATCGACGACCTCATCTACCTGCACGGCGACCTCGGCGTCAGCGCCGGCATCGTGACCGGCGGCCGCCTCGTCATCGGCCACCGCGGCCACAGCGGCAAGGTCGGCCACATGGTCGTCAACCCGTCCGGCCGGCGCTGCGGGTGCGGCTCGAAAGGCTGCTGGGAAACCGAGATCGGCACGGAAGCACTGCTCCGGCACGCCGGCCTGCCGCCGGGTTCAGGCCACCTCCCCGTCGTACGCGCAGCCGAGCGAGGCGACGCCGCTGCCCTCGCGGCGCTGGACCGGGTCGGGGACTGGCTCGGCTTCGGCGTCGCCAACCTGGTCAACGTCTTCAACCCGGACATCGTCATCTTCGGCGGCACCCTCGGCGACCTCTACCCGGCCACCGCCCCGGCCATCCGCCGCCGCCTCGACATGATGGCGCTGCCCGCGTCCCGGGAACACCTGCAGCTGCGGGCCACGGCGCTGGGGGACGAGGCCGCACTGATCGGGGCTGCGGAGCTTGCGTTCGATCCGTTGCTCACGGATCCGCTCGCCGCTGCCGGGCTGCTCTCCAGCACGCCGGCCGAAGCCGACCCCGCCGACCCGACCGCTGAGCCCGCCGGCCAGTAGCCGGCGAGTCAGGTCGGGCGGGCGGGCTGCGTCGGGCGGGCTGCGTCGGGCGGGCTGCGTCGGGCGGGCTGCGTCGGGCTGGCCGCGTCGGCACGGCCTTGGCGGGCTGGTGGTCCTACTGGCTCTGCGCGGTCGATGACTGTGTTGGTATGCATTGTTCGGCGACCCGTGATTTGGGCGTGCTTTGTTCGGCCTGCGTTGTGTCAATGGCCGTGGGTGGGGTGGGGCCAGCGTCTCAGCCGCGGGGCGGTTGACGGCGGGTGGTGAGGCCCGGGAGCAGGGTGATGGCGGCGAGGAAGCCGCCGATCACCATGAGCGCGTAGGCGAGGAACAGGCCCTCGGGGCCGGCGCCGAACATCACCGAGCCGAGGACGACGACCATGGCGATGAGCATGGGACCGGCGGCGAGCACCCACGCTGCCGCCTTCACGCCCGGGGCCCAGCGCGGCGAGGTCGTGGCGAGCACCAGTCCTGCCAGCGGCCCGGCGCCCGGCAGGATCACGGAGCCGGCGGTCAGGAGGGCGAGGGCCGCGTAGTCCGTGCCCGACGAAGCCGGGACAGGTGCCGGGACCGCGGGCCGCCGCAGGTGGGCAGGCATCCGCCCGCGCCTCGCGGCGGCCGCCAGCGACGCGGGCGGCCCGAGCCGCTGCAGAATAGGCGCGGCGTCGTCCATGCTGCCGCCCTGCCCCTGGCGACGCACGGCGATGAAGTCGGCGACGGCGGCCATCAGCTCGTCGCGCAGCTCGGGTTCGAGATCGTCGGTCGCGGCCCACAACGCGGCCAGGTAGTCCAGAACAAGAACGTCGGCCTGCGCCTGCGCCAGCGGCGCGGTATCGGACCCGGGCATCATCGTTTCCCCCTGACAAACTCTCCGGTGACAACGAACCCAGCATCCCGGCCGGCCCACCACCCCCACATCCAGCCACGGACCGGCCTTCCCGCCACCACCTCTACCTTTCGGCCGACCCGGCGAGACCGGCCCGGCGGGGTTGTCGCGGGGTGCTGGTCCTGCGGGCCCGGCCCGGGGAGGGGAGTCGGCAGAGTGAGGCTTAACCGGGGCCGGGTAGCTGAGCGCAATTGGTTGGGCCGGGTACGCCGGGGCCGGGGCAGCTGAGGTGACGTGGACCGGGCGGGGCGGGTGAGTGCGGCTGAGTCCATGAAGCCGGCTTGGTGCGGCCCAGCTTGGTGCGGCCCGGCTTGGTGCGGCCCGGCCCGGTGCGGCCCGGCCCGGTGTGGCCCGGTGTGGTGCGGCCGGGACATGGCCGGCGGGCGGGATTTGGGGCGACGGGCCGACCGGTGGAGGTTTGTCACCCGGCCGTGCGCGACATGCCAGGTCTGGCCCGCCCCTGCCGCCGCGGCGAAATACCGGTCCTGGGTAAGGGGTCATCGGGGTTGGTGAGTCGTTGGTCCGTTTTCTGGATGGTCGTGGGGGCGTGGGTCCGGCAGCGTGGGCTCGTGACTTGTGGGGATCTTGTCGGGGGCGGGGCTGGGGGTGGTTTTCCTCAGGGCGGGGGTGGTTGCGCCGATGCAGGGGGCGTGGCCGATGATCGCCGGGCGCCGTGGCGTTATGTGTGGGTGGCGGGTGGGCTTGCGCTGGTGAGCTGGGTCTGGTTCGGGGTCTGGGCGGTTTCCGGGGCCGGGCCGGTGGGGGTTGCCTATGTGGCGGTGCCCCTCGGTGGGGTGGTCTCGGTGGTGGCGCTGGTCCGGCTGGAGGGTGTGGTCCGGGGCGAGGTCGTGGCGCGGCGGTTCTGGCGGGGGTTGATTGCCGGGGCGGTTTTCCTGACCGCGGGGTTCACGCTGATGGCCGTCAACGCTTTCCGGTTCTCGGTCGGGGATGTGCCGCCTGACATGCCGGTTTCCGCTGCAGTCGCGGTGGCGCTCGGGTTCGCGATGATCACGTGGGCGGTGGCACGGGTGCCGGTGCGGCCTGCCGGGCCGCGGGAGCGGCGCAGGATGTATCTCGATCGGGCGATCGCGTTTCTGGGGTGTGCGACGCTGCTGTGGCAGTTCGGGCTGGCGCCGATGCTCACGGCGGCCGAGCGGTGGAGCGGGCGGACCCTGGTCCTGATCGCACTGGCGTTGCTCATGTCGCTCGCCGGTATCACGAAGGTGTCGTACCTCGGGGACGGGCCGGTCGATCGGACGGCGATGCGGCTGGTCGCGGCGATCGGGCTGACCGGGGCGGGGGTGGCCGTGCTCGCCGCGACCTACGGGGACGCGGGTGGGGCGCCGGCCCAGGCGGTGGTCCTTCCGGTTGCTCCGGTTCTGGTGACTCTTGCCGTACGCGCGCAGTGGCGAGCCGCCGCCGGACTGCGGCAGCCTTCGCGACGGTCGTCGTCAGTCCTCGCGTACGTGGCGATTGCGGCTGTTGATCTGCCTTTGATCGCTGTTGCCGCGGGGCGGTTGCAGTGGCCGGGGCGGGTGGCGGTCGGCGCCGCCGTGGTGGTGAGCGTGCTCGTCACGGTCCGGCAGTACCTGGCGTTCCGGGACCACGTCCGGCTGCTCGACAGTCTTCGCGCGCAGGAGGAGCGGCTGCTGCACGAGGCGAGTCACGACGGGTTGACCGGGCTCGCCAACCGGGCACGTTTCCGCGATCTGCTGCACGACACGCTCGGTCAGGGCCGGGGCGCGACGGTGCTGCTGGTGGATCTCGACGACTTCAAGACGGTGAACGATTCGCTGGGGCACGGCGTCGGGGACGACCTGCTGGTGTCGTTCGCGGACATGCTGCGCGTTCAGGCGGGCGAGGACGCTCTGCCCGTACGCATAGGTGGTGACGAGTTCGCCCTGCTCCTGGCCGGCGGCGCGCCGGTGGGCGAGGCCGTCGCGCAGCGTGTGCTCGACGCCCTGACCGTGCCGATCAGCTCGCACCTGCTGCTGGTGCAGGCGAGCATCGGCATCGCGACCGCGGAACCGGGTGCGACCGTGGACACCGTGCTGCGGGCCGCCGACGTCGCCATGTACGCGGCGAAACAGCGGGGCAAGGCGGCGTACGTGCGGTATCTGCCGGAGATGGCCGCGCCGGTCCTCGCGCACATGCAGCTCGGCGGGGAACTGCGCCGGGCGCTTGACGAGGGGGAGTTCGAGCTGCACTACCAGCCGGTGATGGCTCTGGAATCCGGGCGGGTGATCGGGGTCGAGGCGCTGGTGCGCTGGCGGCATCCGGTGCGGGGGATGGTGCCGCCGGTGGAGTTCATCCCGGCCGCCGAGCGTACGGGGCTGATCGTAGAACTGGGACAGTTTGTCTTGGACGAGGCGTGCCGGCAGGCCGCCGCGTGGCTGGCCGAGCTCGGTCCGCAGGCGCTGCAGAAGGTCGCGGTCAACGTCTCCGCACGCCAGCTGCACGACCCCGGCTTTGTCGGCGACGTGCTGGCGGCGCTGAAGGAGCACGCGCTGCCGGCCGACCGGCTGGTGCTGGAGCTGACCGAGTCGGCGGTGCTGCGCGGCACCCAGGTGTCGCTGGCGCTGCGGGAGCTCGACGGGCTCGGCATCAAGCTCGCGCTGGACGACTTCGGCACGGGGGAGTCGTCGCTGAGTCTGCTGCGGGCGTTCCCTGCGGCGATTGTGAAGCTGGACAAGTCGTTCGTGGACGGCATCGAGATCGACGACGCCGACCCGGCCGCGCGTGACGCCCGGCAGGCGGTCGCCCGGGCCGTGATTCAGCTCGCCGGGGCGTTGCGGCTGGACGCCGTCGCCGAGGGGATCGAGAACGAGGAGCAGGCCGAGCTGCTGCGGGCGCTGGGGTACACGCTCGGCCAGGGGTTCCACCTCGCCCGGCCGATGCCTGCCGGCGCCCTGGCCGAACTGCTGCGCGACCAGGTCACGGCCACCGGCACGGCCCTGCGCACGGCCTGAGTGCCGGCGCAGCCGCGACCGGGTGGTCTCACGGCGCGACCGGGTGGTCTCACGGCGCGACCGGGTGGCCGCGAGGTGCGGCCGGGTGGTCTCACAGTGGGGCAGGGCGGCTGCGAGGTGCGGTCGGGTGGTCTCACAGTGGGGCAGGGTAGCCGCGAGGTGCGGTCGGGTGGTCTCACGGTGGGGCAGGGTGGCTGCGAGGTGCGGTCGGGTGGTTTCACGGTGGGGCAGGGTGGCCGCGAGGTGTGGCCGGGTGGTCTCACAGTGGGGCAGGGTGTCTCACAGTGCGGGTGGGGAGTGTCATTGCGTGGCAGGACATTCCTATTGCTCGTCGGGGTGGTCTCACTGGGCGGCGGGGCGGTCTGTTGGGCGGCGGGACGGGCGTACGTACGGGGTGACGTCGTAGGTCCAGTCGGGGGCGACGCGTTCGAGGTTGGCGGCGGGCGGGGTGGCGATGCAGCGGGCCGCGAGGTGCTCGAAGTAGGCGTTGTAGGACGGGTCGGCGCGGTGGCGGCGTTCGGTGCGGAGGTAGGGCGCGGCGCGGTCCCAGGCGCGCAGGACCGAGCCGCCCATGAAGCTGCGGACCGTTGACGCGTCAACCACGCCGTTGGCGACGAGGACGCCGACGTTGTTGAAGTAGCTGACCACCGGGACGACGCGGGCGCGGTCGTCGTCGGGCAGGTCGAGGATGCCGGTGTCGTCGCCGGGCGGGTGCTCGGTCCACAGGTCTTCGACGATGTAGCGCATGTTGTCCCGGAAGTGCGGGGTGCGGAACTCGCGGAACAGGTCGAGGGCGACGGGGAGCATGTTGCTGTGCCGCATCCGGACGAGCTGGCGCACGGCGACGCCGCCGGACACCGCGAGGGCCAGGATCGAAACCACCAAAGAGGACAGGCTCAGGACCATGCCTCCACAGTGACAGAGCGCGTCGATGTCCGGCCTGTCCGTGTTGACGGGGACTTAGGCGTTGGCTGATAGAAACTTTTGCATTTTTCGAAGATTCTTTTGGCCACAGCGGCGAAACCTGTGATTAACATCAGCTAGCGAACAAGTTCGATGTTCCACAGTGCTCCGGCGTGGCACGTGGCCTGGTCAGTGAGTCCTCTGACCGGCCGCTTCCGCGTGCCCGCGCCCATCCCGCACCACCGATCGGGAGGCATGCAAGCGATGCACAACGACTCCACTCTCAGCCGCAGAAATCTCCTGGGCGCCGCGGCCGCGACCGCCGGTGCCGCCGCAGTCGGGGGCTCGGCGCTGCTCGCCTCGCCCGCCCAGGCCGGCGGTTCCGGCCACGGCTCGCTCCATCGTGTCCCGCGTGACCAGATCAGCGTGCAGCTCTACACCCTGCGCAACCAGCTCGCCATCGACCTCGACGCCAGCCTCGCCGAGCTTGCCCGGATCGGCTACAAGCGCGTCGAGCACGCCGGTTTCGTGGGCCGCACCGCCACGGAATTCCGGGCCGCCCTCGACCGGGCCGGTCTGCGGGCCACCTCGGGTCACGTCGGCATCCCGCAGCCGTTCAACGCGGCCACCTGGGAGGCAGCCCTCGCCGACGCCGCGATCATCGGCAACAAGTACATCGTGCATCCCTACTTCGGGACGACCTCCACGGGCGAGCCGATCCGCGACAGCGCCGTCTGGAAGGCGTTCGCCAAGGATCTCAACAAGGCCGGCAAGCTCGCCCGTAAGCACGGCCTGAGCTTCGGATACCACAACCACCACAACGAGTTCGCCCGCCAGGACGGCGGCAAGCTCACCGGGTACGACGTGCTGACCCGCGAGACCGACCCCGGGCTCGTGCACCTCGAGGTCGACCTGTTCTGGGCGTACCGCGGGGCCAGCGACCCGGTCGACCTGATCGGGCGTAACCGGGGCCGGATCACCCAGGTGCACGTGAAGGACCTGGCCACCTCCGGCAGCTTCGCCGACCCCGGTGACGGGCTGATCGACTTCGCCCGCATCTTCGAGCGTTCCCGCGAGGCCGGACTGGTCGAGTACATCGTGGAGCGTGACGACGCCGGCAGTCCGCCGCGCACCCCCGCCGACGCCCTGATCACCGCGCAGGCCGGTTTCCGGTTCCTCGACACCCTGCGGTTCTGAGGAGAGTTGATGAGACGTTCGCTCACCGCCGTACCCGTCATGGCCCTGGTCGTCACCGGCCTGACGGTCCCCTCGGCGCAAGCCGCCCCGCAAGCCGCCGCCCCACCGCCCGACTCGTCCTTCCAGAAGGTCACCCTCAACGACTTCCCGGGCGAGCCGATCGCGCTCGCGGTCCTGCCGGACAAGCGGGTCCTGCACACCGAGCGCAAGGGCGAGGTCCGCGTCAACGACCCGCGGACCGGCGAGAACGTGCTGGCCGCCACGATCCCGGTCTACAGGCACGACGAGGAGGGCGTGCAGGGCATCGCGATCGACCCGCACTTCTCGTCGAACAAGTGGGTCTACGTCTACTACTCGCCGGTGCTGAACACGCCCGTCGACGACCCGGCGACGCCGACGGTCAACGAGGGTGACGCGCCCGAGACCGGCACCGCGGCCGACTTCGCCCGCTTCAAAGGAGTTATGAGACTTTCCCGGTTCAAGCTGAGTGGCAACTCACTTTTGCTGACCACCGAGCAGAAGATCCTCGACGTCGCCACCGACCGCGGCATGTGCTGCCACGTCGGAGGGAAGATCGACTTCGACGGCGCCGGCAACCTGTACCTGTCGACCGGCGACGACAGCAACCCGTTCCAGTCCGACGGGTACGCGCCGATCGACGAACGCGCCAACCGCAACCCGGTCTTCGACGCGCAGCGCACCGCCGGCAACACCAACGACCTGCGCGGCAAGATCCTGCGCATCAAGGTCGGCGGCAACGGCGCCTACACGATCCCGAAGGGCAACCTGTTCAGGCCCGGCACCGCGAAGACCCGCCCCGAGATCTACGCGATGGGCCTGCGCAACCCGTTCCGCTTCACGGTCTCGCCCGAGGGCGTCGTCTACGTCGGCGACTACTCGCCGGACGCCAACACGGCCAACCCCGCGCGCGGACCGGCCGGGCAGGGACGCTGGGCCGCGATCGACAAGCCCGCCAACTACGGCTGGCCCTACTGCGTCGCCCCGGACCAGCCCTACGTCGACTACGACTTCGCCACCAAGACCTCGGGCGCGCCCTTCAACTGCGCGGCCCCGGTCAACGAGTCACCCAACAACACCGGCAAGCGCGCCCTCCCGCCGGTCGAAAAAGCCGAGATCATCTATGGGTACGGTGCCAGCGCCGAATTCCCCGAGCTCGGCACCGGGGGCATCGGGCCGATGGGTGGCCCCGCCTACGAGTACAGCGCCGCCAACCGGTCGCAGACGAAGTGGCCGAAGTACTACGACGGCAAGCCGCTGCTCGCCGAGTGGACCCGCGACTACGTCAAGGGCATCACCCTCGACCGGCGCAACCAGGTGACCGCGATCGAAGCGGTGCTCCCGTCGATCGTCTTCGACAACCCGATGGACCTCGAGTTCGGCCCGGACGGCGCGCTCTACGTCCTCGAGTACGGCGACGGCTACTTCAGCGAGAACCCCGAGGCGCAGCTGGCCCGGATCGACTACGTGCGCGGCAACCGGTCGCCGATCGTCGCCGTGCAGGCCACCCCGGCCAGTGGTGCCCCGCCGCTCACGGTCACGTTCACCAGCACCGGGACCAGTGACCCGGACGGCGACAGCCTGCGGTACGCGTGGGACTTCAACAACGACGGCGTGATCGACTCACGGCAGGCCAGCGCCGTTTACACGTACACGCAGAATGGGAATTATCGCCCGACCCTGAAGGTGACCGACCCGACCGGCCGGTGGGCCGCGGCCGAGGTCATCCTGCCCGTCGGCACTGCCGCCCCGGTCGTCACCCTCGTCGCCCCGGTCGAGGGGCAGCCCTTCACGTTCGGCGACACGGTCGACTTCCAGGTCACGGTCGAGGACGACCAGCCGGTCGACTGCGCCCGGGTCACCGTCACCTACATCCTCGGCCATGACCAGCACGGGCACCCGCTCTCCACGGCGTCCGGCTGCAGCGGCTCGATCACCACGTTCCTCGACGCCGGCCACGCCGGGGCGGACAACCTGACCGCCGTGTTCGTCGCCGAGTACACCGACACCGGCACGCCGCCGCAGAGCGGCTCGGACCAGGTCGTCCTCACCCCGTCCACCGACTGAGACCCGCCCCTTCCGGACCCCCTTCCACCAGGGGGTCCGGCAGGGTTCTCCCGGAAATTCACTCAAGTACGCCCCCGGTACGCCAATGTGAGAGGTGTGGACGCGCACGACGAATCATGGTGGATGCAGTTCCCCGAAGCATCGGACCGATTCGACCGCGCCTACGTACTGGAAGGCCTCAGTGACCTGATCTCCCCCAAGATCCAGGCCCCGCTCCTGCGCCGCGAGGTCAAGATCGCCACGGACACGGTCGTCCGCTACCTGGAACGCCCCTCCAGCGAGACCCGCGCCGAACACGCCCAGGACGCCACCGCCCGCCTCACCCGCACCCTCGACCGCATCGAGGAACGCTCCACCGGCGCCGCCATCTCCACCGACGAGGCAGCCATCCTCCTCACCGCCGCCCGCGGCAACTACGCCGCCGCGGCCGCCGCAGCCACCCGCCTGGTCGGAGCGGCCCGCCTGCAACGCCTCTTCGTCACGGCCCTGCGCCTCGAACGCTTCGACATCCCGATGGTCCTGCGCCTGCTCGACGGCGGCCAGACCCCCGCCCAGGCCATCCAGGCCGGCCACCTCCTCGGCCGCTACAGCTGGTGGCCGGGCTGGCTGCTGCGCGTCGTCACCGAACGCGCCCTCGCGGGAAGCCTCGACGAGGAGACCATCGCGGCCCTGGATCGCTGCGCCTACGCGGAGCTCAGCCCCACCCAGGCCAACCTCGCCCGCAAACTCCTCAGCGGCAATGAAGGCCTGATCGACACGGCCGCGGAACGCCTCGCCGGGCTGGGAGAGCCGGAAGCCGCCGGCCGCCTTCGCGAGGGGGACCTCAACGCGGTCGCCTTGGCGGCCCGGCTGATCCCGCTCTGACCGCCGGATCCGGTCCGGGCGTTTCTGGGATGTTCAGTGCGGGCTGTCCAGGAGGGTGAAGGCGTCGGCGAGCGGGCCGTCGGTGCTGCGGAGGGTGGAGAGGGCGCGGCTGGCCCGGCTCTTGACCGTGCCGGGGGAGCAGCCGAGCTGGGTGGCTATCTCCTGTTCGGTGAGGCCGGCCCAGTAGCGCAGGACCAGGACGACGCGCTGGGCTGCGGGGAGTCGGCGCAGTGCCTCCAGGACCACGTGGGCGGTGTCGCGTGGGGCGTATGGGTCCGCGGTGGGTTTGTCCGGGAGGGTGGCGGCGGGGATCTCGCGGTGCCAGAGGCGGCGGGCGGCGCGCCAGGCGGCTCGGGCCATGATGCGGCGGGTGTAGGACTCCGGGTCGCCGTGGGGGTGGAGTTTGGGCCATTTTCGGTACGTCTTGACGAGCGCGTCCTGGGTGAGGTCCTCGCCGTGGCCGCGGTCGCCGGTGAGGAGGGTGCCGTAGCGGACCAGGGACGGGTAGCGGTTGGCGACGAATTCGGCGAAACCGTCCGGTGCGGTCATCGGGCGGCCAGCCCGAGCAGGTGCTTGAGTTCGGTGACCGTGGCGTCGGTGAGGCGTACCCGGCCGCCGGCGGACGAGACCGCCTCCTGGCAGCGGTCGCCGAGCGTGATGATCACGCTGGTCGGGTCCGGGGAGTCACCGGCGAGGGTGAGGCGGAGGGCCTTGTGGGAGGAGCCCGCGCAGGCGCCGGTGAGCACCGCCGGCTGGCTCCCCAGCAGCCTCGTCACAGCGGTGATCGTTGCCGGGTCGGTGGTCTCGGCGTGGCCGGTCCACGGGTCGGAGGCGGTGATGTCCGATGTGGTCAGCTCGACGGAGAGGGCGTCCACGGGCAGCACGAGTGCGCCGAGGGCGGCCGGCTCGGTGCGGATGGAGTCGATGATCGTCCGGGAGGCGGCGCCGTCGACGCGGAGGGTGATCGAGACGTGGGACCAGGGGAGGTACAGGACGTTGTAGTAGCTGTAGCCGGGAGCGTGGTCCGGTGCGAGTGCCTCGGAGTCCAGGGCGTCGGTCATCCAGGCGGGTTCACCGCCCGGCAGGGTGACGGATTCCGGGGGGAGCACGATCAGTGGGAGATCGGTGCGGGCGGACGGATCGGCCCGCGGCTGTCCGTCGGCGGACGGAGCGACGTCCTTGGGAAGGAGAGCCCGGCCGGCGGGCCAGGTGCTCGCGGTGCCGGTCACCTCGATCTCGGCGGTCTGGCAGCCGATCTTCTGCGGGCCGGAGATGAGGACTGTGGTACTGAGTGTCTCACAGGGGGCGTCCGCGACCGGGGTGGCGACGGTCCAGCCTGCCGGGATCGGGAGGTGCAGGGCTCCGGCGACGACCTCGCCGTTGAGGACACGAGGGGTCGGGGGAGCGAAGGAGGCAGCGGGTGGTGCATCGGTGCCTGCGACGTGGGTGGTCACGGCGACCGCGGTGCCGGTGCCGAGGAGGGCGGCTGCGAGGGCCGCGGTGGTCAGGGTGCGGCGGCGGGCTGCGCGGCCGCGGGTGATGACGGCGGTGACCGGGTCGGGGTTGTCCGGGGTGATTCCGGCCACCGCGTCGTCGAGCAGTTCTCTTATTCGTTCGCTCATTGCGTACCCCCGGAGTCCTTGAAGGAAGGTGTCACCCTCCTCAAAGGCAGCGGCAGGCGGGAAGGTTCCGTCCGGTCAGGCGCCGCCGGCGGTGAGGGTGACGGTCTGGGGCTGGAAGGCTGTGCCGGTGACGTCGGTGCCTGCGGCCTTGACCTGGTCGAGTGCCTGTTTGATGTAGTCGTTGGTGTAGGCGAGGCCGGTCGGTTGCTTGGTGAGGACCGTGTCGCCGGTCTGGTTCTTGGCGGTCAGGGAGATGTCGACCGTCTGCTTCCAGGCTGCCTCGTCGATCATGCCTACGCCGGCCGTGGTGGCGGGCCAGACGAGTTTGTTGATCTCGTTCATCTGCCAGAGCTGGTGGCTCTTGCCGAGTTTGGAGCCCTTCGCCACGACGAGGTCGCGGCAGGCCTCCGGGTTGTCGCGGCAGTAGGCCCAGCCCTTGACGGTGGCGGCCAGGAACTTCACGGTCTGTTGCTGGTACGCGGGATCGTTGAGCTTTTCCGTGTTGGCCCAGACGGCGTCCTGGAGCATGGCGGACCCGTTCGTCTTCCAGTCGATGATCTGGAAGTCGCCGGGGGTGTAGAGCTTGCCGGTGGCGGGGTTCGTGGCTTCGAGCAGCTGGGCGTACTCGTTGTAGGACATCGCCTGGGCGACGTCGATCTCCTTCTTGAGCAGCGCCTGCATGTCGAACTGCTGCTGGACGAGGGTGACGTCCTTGCCGGCGTCGAGGCCGGCCTTCGTCATGCCGGCGAACAGCTCGAACTCGTTGCCGAAGCCCCAGTTGCCGACTTTCTTGCCCTTGAAGTCGGCGGGGGTCGTGATGCCACTGTCCTTCCAGGCCACCTGGTAGGTGCCGGACCGGGCGAAGATCTGGCCGACGTCGGTGATGCCGGCGCCCTGCTCGCGGGACGCCAGGGCCTTGGGGACCCAGGCGACGGCGTAGTCGGCCTTCCCCTGGGCGAGGACGGTCTGCGGGACGATGTCGACGCCGCCCTCGAGCAGCTGGACGTCGAGGCCCTGTTCTTTGTAGAAGCCCTGGTCCACGGCGGCGATGTAGCCGGCGAACTGGGCTTGGAAGAACCATTGGAGTTGCAGCTTGATGGGGGTCACTCCGCCGGAGGCGGCAGGGGTTGCGGGGGTGTCGGCGGTGCCGCAGGCGGTGAGGAGGAGGAGTAGGGAAGCGGCGACTAGATATCGGCGCACACGGGCTCCTTTAATTGCGGTAGGGCATGGCGATCCGCTCCAGCAGGAGCGTTGCTAGGTAGAAGACGAGGCCGAGCAGGCAGGCGCCGGCCACGAAGGCCCAGGCGCGGGGGTACGCGGTGAACGCGGCCGCGGAGGTGATCCGGGACCCGAGACCGTTCTGCAGCCCGCCGAAGTACTCGGCGACGACGGCGGCGATCACGGCCAGCGAGGACGCCTGTCGCAGGCCGGTGAAGACGAAGGGCAGCGCCCCGGGCAGCCGGACGAGGCGGGTGAACGTCCAGCCGCCGGCCGCGTAGCTGGTCATCAGCTCGCGGTGGACCGGGTTCACCTCGCGCAGCCCGCGCAGGGTGTTGATGAAGACCGGGAAGAACACGATGATCCCGGCTACCAGGCGGCGGGGGAGGCTGGACGTCGACTCGAACATGTTGTTGAGGATCGGGGCGAGGGCGATGATCGGCAGCGCGTTCAGCACCGCGGCCAGGGGCAGGGACAGGTCGGCGAGGAAGCGGAAGCGGCTGGCCACCATGGCCAGCAGGACGGCGGCGGCGGTGCCCCAGAGCAGGCCGATCAGTGCGTTCAGGCCGCTGGCCAGGGCGGCGTCCCAGATGTTGCCGCGCTGTGCGATGAGCTCGTGCCAGATGGCGGAGGGTGCCGGGAGGACGAACGGGGCGATGCGGCCTAGCGAGACGGTCAGCTCCCAGGCGGCCAGGGCGGCGATGCCCAGGACCAATGGCGGGAGGACGCGTCTAATGCCGGTAGCGGTGCGCCGGCTCATGCTGGTCGTGGTGCTCCGGCTCATGCCGGTTGTGGTGCTCCGGCTCATGCTGGTCGTGGTGCTCCGGCTCATGCCGGTTGTGGTGCTTCGGCTCACGCCGACTGAGACGCCTTGTCTCATACCGCCTGCGGTGGGTCTTGGTGTGCCGCTGGCGGCGGGGTCTGGTCCTGTGCCGCCGGTGCCGGGTTTCACGCTGCCGCCCGGAGGGCTTTGCGGACGGTGGTCACGGCGTCGAAGAACGCGGGGGACTGGCGTACGGCTTCGTCGCGGGGGCTGGGGAGGTCGATGTCGGCGGTTGCGGTGATCCGGCCGGGGCGGGGTGACATGACGACGACCCGGTTCGAGAGGAAGACCGCCTCGGAGATGGAGTGGGTGACGAAGATGGTGCTGGTGCCGGTCTTCGCGCAGATGGCGAGGAGCTCGGTCTGGAGGCGTTCGCGGGTCATCTCGTCGAGGGCGCCGAACGGCTCGTCCATGAGCAGCAGCGGCGGGTGCACGGCGAGGGCGCGGGCGATGGCGACGCGTTGCTGCATGCCGCCGGAGAGTTGGGCGGGGTAGTGCCGGGCGAAGTCGGTGAGGCCGACGAGTTCGAGCATCTCGGCGGTGCGGGAGCGGCGTTCGGCCCGGGACTGGCCGCGCAACTCGAGTGGCAACTCGACATTGCGCTGGACCGTGCGCCATTCGAAGAGGCCGGCCTGCTGGAACGCGATGCCGTACTCCTGGTCGAGGCGGGCCTTCTCCGCGGGCTTGCCGTTGACCTCGACCGTGCCGCTCGTGGGGGTGATGAGGTCGGCGATCAGCCGCAGCAGGGTGCTCTTGCCGCAGCCGGACGGGCCGATCAGGGAGACGAACTCGCCGGGGGCGACCGTCAGGTCCACGTCGGACAGGGCGGTCACCTCGTCGGTGTGCCCCTGGTTGAAGATCTGTGAGACAGCTTGTACCGAAACTGCGGTCACATCGTCACCACCGTTACTCGGCGCCGGTGCCGCATGAGCGGCAGTTCGAGGAGGCTGACCAGGCCGGCGACGACGAGCCCGAGCAGGGCCGCGCCGACCATGGCCGTGTAGACCTTCGCGGGGTCGGAGGTGGCCTCGCGGGAGTACTCGAGGATCAGCCGGCCGATGCCGCCGCGCGTGCCTGTGGAGATCTCGCCGACGACCGCACCCACGACGGCGGCGGCACCGGCCAGCCGCAGCGCGGGGAACAGGTAGGGCAGCGAGGCCGGGAGGCGGAGCTTGACCAGGGTGCGCCACCAGCCGGCGGCGTAGCTGCGCATCAGCTCGACCCCGCTCACGTGCGGGGACTGCAGGCCGCGGAGCATGCCGACCGCGACGGGGAAGAAGCTCAGGTACGCGGAGATGACCGCGACCGTCATCCAGTCCTGCCACGGGTACGCGCCGAACGACAGGTTGCCGCTCCACCCGGCGATCAGCGGCGCGAGGGCGACCAGGGGCACGGTCTGCGACAGGATGACGTAGGGGAGCAGGCCGCGCTCGACGATACGGAAGCGCTGCATGGCGATGGCGAGGACGAGCCCGACCACCGCGCCGGCGACGAAACCGAGAGCGGTGATACCAAGTGTGAACAGTGTTGCGCTGAGTACGGCCTGCCAGACCGGCCGGCCGCCCGTGAGTTCCGGGCGGCCGAACCGGGACAGCATGTCCCACACGTGCGGCATGGACAGGTCGTCGGCGCGCGGCAGGACGCGGGTGCCGAACAGCACCGTGCCGTCCGGGTTACCGACCGCCTTGTAGCCCTCCCAGAGGGCGACCATGACGACCAGTCCGATCACGACGCTGAGGGCACGCCTCATGAGGCCGCGGATTCAGCCGGCGCCGGGCCGGTCAGCTCGATGCGGTCCGGGCCACGACCATCTCCGGGCGTGCCCTGGCCGGTCGACATGGCCGGGATGATGCTCTTGCCGTAGGCCTCGAGCGTGGCTTCCTTGTCGTCGTGCTGCAGGTAGAGCGCGAACTGGTCGACGCCGAGCTCGCGGAGCTGCTCGAGCCGGGCGAGGTGGTCCTCGACCGGGCCGAGGATGCAGAACCGGTCGACGACCTCGTCGGGCACGAACGCGGTGTGCGAGTTGCCGGCGCGGCCGTGCTCCGCGTAGTCGTAGCCCTGCCGGGCCTCGATGTAGTCGGTCAGGGCCTTCGGGACCGCGCCCGCGGAGCCGTAGCGGGACACGATGTCCGCGACGTGGTTGCCGACCATGCCGCCGAACCACCGGGTCTGGTCCCGCTGGTGCGCGAGGTCGTCGCCGACGTACGCCGGGGCGGCCACGCAGAACTTGATCGCCAGCGGGTCCCGGCCGGCCTTCTCGGCGGCGTCCCGGACGGCCTTGATCATCCAGGCGGCGATGTCGGGGTCGGCGAGCTGCAGGATGTAGCCGTCGCCCACCTCGCCGGTCAGGGCGAGGGCCTTGGGACCGTACGCGGCGACCCAGACGTCGAGCCTGCTGTCCGGCGCCCACGCGAACTGGAGCTGCTTGCCGCGCAGCTCCACCGTCTCGCCGCTGGCCAGGCCCCGGATCACGCCGATGCTCTCGCGCAGCTGAGCGAGCGTGTTCGGCTGCAGTCCGAGGACCCGCAGCGCCGAGTCGCCCCGGCCGATGCCGCAGATCGTGCGGTTGCCGTACATCTCGTTGAGGGTGGCGAACTGGGACGCGATGACCGTCCAGTCGCGGGTGCCCGGGTTCGTCACCATCGGGCCGACGATGACGCGGGACGTCTCGGCGAGGATCTTCGAGTAGATGACGAACGGCTCCTGCCACAGCACGTGCGAGTCGAACGTCCACACGTGGCTGTAGCCGAGGTCCTCCGCCTTCTTCGCGAGCTCGACGAGCTCGCTCGAGGGTGGGTCGCACTGCAGGACGACGCCGATGTCCATCGTCTTCACCTCACCTTCGGGAAGCCGAGGTCGACCTCGGAGGTGGCCGGGTCCGGCCAGCGCGAGGTGACGACCTTGCTGCGGGTGTAGAACTGCAGCCCCTCCGGGCCGTACATGTGCAGGTCGCCGAAGAGCGACGACTTCCAGCCGCCGAAGCTGTAATAGGCGACGGGTACGGGCACCGGCACGTTGACGCCGACCATCCCGCACACGACGTCGTACTGGAACTGCCGTGCCGCGCCGCCGTCGCGCGTGAAGATGGCGGTGCCGTTGCCATACTCGTTGCTGTTGACCAGGTCCAGGGCCTGCTCGTACGTGTCGACCCGGACCACCGACAGCACCGGCCCGAAGATCTCGTCGGTGTAGAGCGGCGAGTCCGTCGGCACCTTGTCGACCAGCGAGGCGCCGAGGAAGAACCCCGGCCCGTCGGTGATCGGGGCGTCGCGGCCGTCGACGACGACCTCGGCGCTGCCCGCGTCGGCGAGGTAACCGGCCACCTTGTCGCGGTGCTCGCGGCTGATCAGGGGACCCATCTCGGCGTTCGGGTCGCTGGCCGGTCCGACGGCGATCCGGCCGATCCGCTCCTTGATCGCGTCCACGAGCGGGTCGGCGCTGGCGCCCACGGCCACGACGACCGAGACGGCCATGCAGCGTTCGCCGGCGGAGCCGTACCCCGCGCTGACTGCCGCGTCGGCGGCCGAGCCGATGTCCGCGTCCGGGAGCACCACCATGTGGTTCTTGGCCCCGCCGAGCGCCTGCACCCGTTTGCCCTGCGCCGTCGCGCGCTGATAGATCGCCCGGGCGATCGGCGTCGAACCTACGAACGAGATGGCCTGTACGTCCGGACTGTCGATGAGGGTCTCGACCGCGAGCCGGTCGCCCTGCACGACGTTGAACGCGCCGTCCGGCAGCCCGGCCTGGCGCAGCAGGTCCGCGAGCAGCAGCGCCACCGACGGGTCCTTCTCGCTGGGCTTGAGGACGAACGTGTTGCCGCAGACCAGGGCGTTGCAGAACATCCACATCGGGACCATGGCCGGGAAGTTGAACGGCGTGATCCCCGCGACGACCCCGAGCGGCTGGCGGATCGAGTAGACGTCCACCCCGGTCGAGGCCTGCTCGCTGTAGCCGCCCTTGAGCAGGTGCGGGGCGCCCGCGGCGAACTCGATGTTCTCCAGGCCCCGGGCCAGCTCGCCGCCCGCGTCGGCCACGGTCTTGCCGTGCTCGGCGCTGACCAGCGTCGCGATCTCCTTGCGGTTGGCGTCGACGAGTTCCCGGAAGCGGAACATCACCTCGGCCCGGCGGGACAGCGACGCCGCCCGCCAGGCGGGGAAGGCCTTCTTCGCCGACGCGACGGCCGCTGCGGTCTCGGCCGCGGTCGCCGCCACGATGTACGCCTGCTGCTCGCCGGTCGCCGGATCCCAGACGGGGAGCTGGTGGCCGCTCGTGCCCGCGGTCGCCGTACCGTCGATCCAATGTTTGATCTCACGCATCGCCGCGCCCCTAGACCAGGTACTCGGAGAGGCCGCGCGGTACGTACTTCCCGTGCCCGGCGTGGCCCTTGTACTCGCCGCCCTGCACGATGACCGCGCCGCGGGAGATGACCGTGTCGACCTTGCCGGCGATCTCCCAGCCCTCCCACGCGGAGTAGTCCATGTTCATGTGGTGCGTGTCGACCGAGATCCGGGTACGCCCGGCGGGGTCGTACAGCACGATGTCGGCGTCCGAGCCGGGGGCGATGACGCCCTTCTTCGGGTACATGCCGAACATCCGCGCCGGCGTCGTCGCGACCGTCTCCACCCAGCGGCCCAGGGACAGCTTGCCGTCGACGACACCTTGGTAGAGCAGGTCGACGCGGTGCTCGACGCTGCCGATGCCGTTGGGGATCTTCGAGAAGTCGCCGATCCCCATCTCCTTCTGGTCCTTCATGCAGAACGGGCAGTGGTCGGTCGACACGACGGCGAGGTCGTTGGTCTTCAGGCCCTTCCACAGGTCGGCCTGGTGGCTCTCGTGCTTGCTGCGCAGTGGCGTCGAGCAGACCCACTTGGCGCCCTCGAAGCCGGGCGCGCCGAGCTGGTCCTCCAGGGTGAGGTACAGGTACTGCGGGCACGTCTCGGCGAAGACGTTGCGTCCGCGGTCGCGGGCCGCGGCGACCTGCTCCAGGGCCTTCGAGGCGGACAGGTGCACGATGTAGAGCGGGCAGTCCGCGGCGACCTCGGCCAGCCAGATCGCCCGGCTCGTCGCCTCGGCCTCGAGCTCCTGCGGGCGGGTGACGCCGTGGTAGTACGGGTCGGTCTCGCCGCGTTCCAGGGCCTGCTTGACGAGGACGTCGATCGCGGGCCCGTTCTCCGCGTGCATCATGATCAGGGCGCCGTTGTCGCGGGCCTTCTGCATCGCGCGCAGGATCTGGCCGTCGTCGCTGTAGAAGACGCCGGGGTACGCCATGAACAGCTTGAAGCTCGAGATGCCCTCGGTGGCGACGAGCTGGTCCATAGCCTTGAGCGACTCGTCGTCCACCCCGCCGAGGATCATGTGGAAGCCGTAGTCGACGTGGCAGTTGCCGGCGGTCTTCTCGTGCCAGGCCGCCAGCCCGTCCTGCACGACCTCGCCGGTGCGCTGGATCGCGAAGTCGATGATCGTGGTGGTGCCGCCGAACGCCGCGGCCCGCGTACCCGTGTCGAAGGTGTCGCTGGCCTCGGTGCCGCCGAACGGCATCTGCATGTGGGTGTGCGCGTCCACGCCGCCGGGAATGACGTACTTCCCGGTCGCGTCGATGGTGTCCGGCACGTCAGGAGCGGTGCCCGGGGCGTAGAGCGCGACGATCCGTTCCCCGTCCACGAGCACGTCGGCGGCGTTGGGCCCCTGCGGGCCTACGACGGTCCCGTTCTTGATCAGGAAGCTCATGGGGTGACCAGCCCGTCGTAGCTGTCGGGGCGGCGGTCGCGGTAGAACTGCCAGCGGTCGCGGACGGTGGAGAGCAGGTCGAGGTCGAGGTCGCGGATGATGAGCTCGGGGTTGTTGGTGTCGCCGACGTCGCCGACGAACTTGCCCTCGGGGTCGACGAAGTAGGACTGGCCGTAGAAGTCGTCGTCGCCGAGGGGCTCGATGCCGACGCGGTTGATGGCGCCGATGAAGTACTCGTTGGCGACGGCGCCTGCCGGCTGTTCCAGCTGCCACAGGTACGACGAGAGGCCACGGCTCGTGGCGGACGGGTTGAACACGATCTGGGCACCGTTGAGGCCGAGCGCGCGCCAGCCCTCGGGGAAGTGCCGGTCGTAGCAGATGTAGACGCCGACCTTGCCGACCGCGGTGTCGAAGACCGGGTAGCCGAGGTTGCCCGGGCGGAAGTAGAACTTCTCCCAGAAGCCCTTGACCTGCGGGATGTGGTGCTTGCGGTACTTGCCGAGGTAGCTGCCGTCCGCGTCGACCACGGCGGCGGTGTTGTAGAGGACGCCGGGCTGCTCCTGCTCGTACATCGGCAGGACCATCACCATGCCCAGCTCGGCGGCGAGGGCCTGGAAGCGCTCGGTGGTGGGGCCGGGGATCGACTCGGCGTACTCGTAGTACGCGGCGTCCTGGACCTGGCAGAAGTAGGGGCCGTAGAAGAGCTCCTGGAAGCAGATCACCTTGGCGCCCTGGGCGGCGGCCTGGCGGGCGTAGTCCTCGTGAGCCTTGATCATCGTCTCTTTGTCGCCCGTCCAGGTGGTCTGGACGAGGGCGGCTCGCACGATACTGCTCATCGGTGCTGCCCCTCTCTCTTTATGGTGGCATGAGTCACGTGTTGATTGTGATCGCCTCGGCACCACCTGTCATGGCCCCTGCTCTGCTTGACATCCGGGGCCCATGCAGGGGAACACTAATGACACAGGCGGAGGCGAACAATTGCTCGCTTGTTACCAAATGTTTCGCGCCGGTAATTTGCTTTGGCCCGACCAGGGGCGGGGCGGCCGGGAAGTGCAAGGAGGGGGCGGGGCTTGCTCAGGCTCATCACGGGGGCGGTCGACGACCGCAGTGCCCGGGGCATCGCCGCGGCGGTGAGCCGTCTCGTCACGGCGGGTGACCTGCCGAGCGGGGCGCGCCTGCCGACCGTGCGCGACGTCGCCGCGGCCCTGGGCGTCAGCCCGACCACGGTGAGCGAGGCCTGGCGCAGCCTCGCGCGGGCCGGGGCGATCCAGACCCGCGGCCGGTCCGGCTCGTTCGTCACGTCACCCGGCCAGCCCCGGCAACGCCTCCGGTACGCCCAGCTCGGCGGCACGTTCCCCGGCGTCACCCAGGACTTCTCCACCGGCGTGCCCGACTACGATCTGTTACCGAGTATCACCGAGTCGCTCAAGCGGGTCGGGGACGCGCGCCTCACGACGAGTTACCTCGAGGCCGCCGTGCTGCCGCCCCTGGAGACGGTGCTGCGGGCGCGGTGGGCGTACCCGGTGGATCGGCTGACCGTCGTCGACGGTGCGCTCGACGCCCTCGACCGGATCACCGCCGCGATCGTCCGGTACGGCGACCACGTCCTCGTCGAGAACCCCGCGTTCCCCCCGGTGCTCGACCTGCTCGAAGCCGTCGGCGCCACCGTCGTCGGCGTGGCGCTGGACGAGCACGGGATGCGGCCGGACGCGCTGGCGAGTGCGCTGCGGGCGTACGACCCGGTCGCGGTCTATCTGCAGCCTCGCGCGCACAACCCGGCCGGGGCCAGCCTCAGCGCCCGGCGCGTGGAGGAGCTGGCTGACGCGCTGGCCGCGTACCCCCAGGTCACCATCGTCGAAGACGATCATGCGGGGGACATCGCCACCGCGCCCCCGGTGAGCCTGGGCACCCGGCTGCCGCACCGGACCGTGCACGTCGCCGGTTTCTCCAAGAGCCACGGCCCGGACCTGCGGCTCGCCGCGCTCGGCGGGCCCGCGCCGCTGGTCACCGCGATCGCCGACCGGCGGCTGCTCGGGCCCGGCTGGTCCAGCCGCCTGCTGCAGGCCGTCCTGCTCGACCTGCTCACCTCCGTGGACGCGATCGTGCAGGTGGCCGAGGCGCGCCAGGTCTACGCGGACCGCCGCGCCGCCATGCTGACGGCGCTCGCCGAGCGGGGTGTGTCCGCGACGTCGGACGACGGCATCAACCTGTGGATGCGGGTCGAGGACCAGCAGATGGCGATGCTCAGCCTCGCCGGGCACGGCATCGCGGTCGCCCCGGGCGCGCCGTTCGAGGTGTCCACGCTCGGCGCCGACCACGTCCGGATCACGGTCGGCCTGATCCGCGACGGCGTGCCCGCCCTCGCCGACATCTTCGCTTCCGCCGCCGGGGCCGACGCCCGCGGCAGCGGTTCCCGGAGCCAGCCGCACCCGCGCGGCTGGCGCTGACGCCCACTCCTGGAGGACACCCATGACCGATGACCTGCTCGCCCGGCACCAGGCCGTGCTGCCCTCCTGGGTGACGACGTACTACGGCAACGACGCGATCGAGCTCGTCTCCGGCTCCGGGCGGCGCGTGACCGACGCGTCCGGGCGTACCTATCTCGACTTCTTCGGTGGTGTGCTCACCAACATGCTCGGCTACGACGTGGCCGAGGTGCGCGAGGCCGTCGAACGCCAGCTCGCCACCGGCATCGTGCACAGCTCGACGCTGTATCTGATCCGGCAGCAGGTCGACCTCGCGGAGAAGATCGCGCGGGTCTCCGGCATCCCCGACGCGCGGGTCTTCTTCACCAACTCCGGTACCGAGGCCAACGAGGCGGCGCTGCTGTTCGCCACGAACCACCGCCGTTCCAACCAGATCCTGGCGATCCGCAACAGCTACCACGGCCGTACGTTCGCCGCGATGGCCGTCACCGGGCACCGCAGCTGGTCGGCGAGCGGTCTCAGCCCGCTGCAGGTCAGCTGGCTGCACTCGGGGGACAAGCTGCGCGGCCGGATGGCGGGACTGTCCGACGGCGACCACATCGACGCGGCGGTCGAGGACCTGCGCGAGGTGCTGGCCACCACCACGGCCGGTGACGTGGCGGCGCTGATCGCCGAGCCGATCCAGGGTGTCGGCGGCTTCGTGCACGCGCCGGACGGGCTGCTCGGGGCGTTCAAGAAGGAGCTCGACAACCACGGCATCCTGCTCATCGCCGACGAGGTCCAGACCGGCTGGGGGCGTACGGGTGAGCACTTCTGGGGCTACCAGGCGCACGACGTCCAGCCCGACCTCATCACCTTCGCGAAGGGCATCGGCAACGGCTTCGCGCTGGCCGGTGTCGTCGGCCGCGCGGACCTCGTCAACGCCGTGCCCGCCACCAGCTTCTCGACGTTCGGCGGTAACCCGATCTCGACGGCGGCCGGCAACGCGGTCCTGGACTACGTGCTCGATCACGACCTGCAGGCCAACGCCCGGCGTACCGGCGAGATCCTGCTCTCCGGTCTGCGCGAGGTCGCGGCAGATTCCAAGATCCTGGCCGAGGTACGCGGCCGCGGGCTGATGATCGGCCTCGAGTTCTGCCGTCCGGGCACCACCGAGCCGGACACCGCCGCCACGCTCGCGGTCTTCGACGAGTGCCGCAAGGGCGGGCTGCTGGTCGGCAAGGGCGGCCTCTACGGCAACGTCCTGCGCATGGGCCCGCCGCTCACCCTGACCGAGGACGAGGCCCGCGAAGGCCTCGCCATCCTCGTCGCGGCGATCCGCACCGCCGAGTCGCACGGCTGACGGGAGCCGGGTGGCCCGTTGTCTCCCTCTCGTTGATCACATAAACCCGAGCCAGGGTGACCAATGGGTGACATCGAGGCCACCCGCTGTCCAACGTGAGCAGAATTATGTTTTAGCTGCCGCCAGGGTCTTCAGTGCGCTGACCTGGGGGGAGACTATCTGCATGTGACAGAGACTTCCGTGATTCTCGCACTCGTGGTCGTGACCGCGCTCGGTTTCGACTTCACGAACGGGTTCCACGACACCGCCAATGCGATGGCCACCTCCATCGCGACGAAGGCGCTGCGGCCCAAGGTGGCCGTGGCGCTCTCCGGCATCCTCAATCTTGTTGGTGCGTTCCTCTCCGTCGAGGTCGCGCTCACCGTCAGCAACGCCGTGGTGAAGATTCAGAGCTCGAACGGTGCCCCCAAGCCCGAACTGCTCGCCGACGGCGGCTCCGCGTTGCTGCTCATCGTGCTCGCCGGCCTGGTCGGCGGGATCGTCTGGAACCTGCTGACCTGGCTGCTCGGGCTGCCGTCCAGCTCCTCGCACGCGCTGTTCGGCGGGCTGATCGGCGCCACCATCGCCGGGCTCGGCTGGACCGGCGTCAACTGGAACGGCGACGGCAGCAAGCTGGACGGCGTCGTCGGCAAGGTGATCCTGCCCGCGCTGCTGTCGCCCGTGATCGCCGGCGTCGTCGCCGCGGCCGGCACCTGGCTGATCTACCGGATCACCGTCGGCGTCGCGAAACGCTTCACCGACAACGGGTTCCGGTGGGGCCAGATCGGCAGCGCCTCGCTTGTCTCGCTCGCGCACGGCACCAACGACGCGCAGAAGACCATGGGTGTGATCACCCTCGCCCTGATCGCCGCCGGGGACTGGACCGACACCAAGAGCATCCCGTTCTGGGTGAAGGCCGCCTGCGCCCTCGCCATCGCGGCGGGCACCTACCTCGGCGGGTGGCGCATCATCCGGACCCTGGGCAAGGGCCTGGTCGAGATCTCCCCGCCGCAGGGCATGGCCGCCGAGTCCGCGTCGGCCGCCGTCATCCTGGCCTCCAGCCACCTCGGCTTCGCGCTGAGCACCACGCACGTCGCCACCGGCTCGATCCTCGGCTCCGGCGTCGGCAAGCCCGGCGCCCAGGTCCGATGGCGGGTCGCCGGCCGCATGGTCGCGGCCTGGCTGATCACCCTGCCCGCCGCGGCGGTCGTCGGCGCGGTCATGTGGTGGATCGGCCACCTGCTCGGCGACGGGCTCGGCGGCTCCATCGCGGTCTTCGTCATCCTGCTGGCCTTCGCCACGTACATGTTCCTGCGGTCGCGCCGCACCCCGGTCGACCACAACAACGTCAACGACGAGTGGGAGGACGCCCGGCCCGCCGAGCGCGAGCCCGCCGGCGTGGCGAGCTGAGAGGCGTACGAGATGCACAACCTGGGTTTCGCCCTCGAGGGCGCGTGGAAGGTCCTGGCGGCGGGTCTGATCCTCGGTGCCGGCCTGCCGGCCCTGTTCGCCCTCGGCATCCGCACCCTCGCCTGGGGTGACGGCGGCAGCGCCGAGGCAACCGCCGGAGCGGCTCCGCACGCGCTGGGCAAGGTTCTCGGCTGGGTCCTGTTCGCGATCGTGTTGCTCGGCGTCGTCCTGGGTATCACGTTCATCGTGGCCAGCGGCCTCGGCAAGGCGCTGAGCTTCGAGCACGTGTTCCCGACGATCGTGGACAAGTGAGGCCATGACCGAATCACGGTCGAATTTCATGACCCGCGCCGTCGAGTGGCTGCGCGCGGGCTACCCGACGGGCGTCCCGCGGCAGGACTACGTCGCCCTGCTCGGCGTCCTGCGCCGCAAGCTCACCGAGGACGAGGTACGCCAGATCGCCATCGACCTCGCCAAGCAATCCCCGGAAGGCGCCGACCCCATCACCGCCGAGGACATCGAGGCGATGATCTCCGGCTCGGTGCTGCAGGACGCCACCCCCGAGGACGTCGTACGCGTCTCCGCCCACCTCGCCGCCGGCGGCTGGCCCCTCGCGGACCCACCGCCCGCCTGACCCACCGCCCGCCTGAGCCACCGTTCCCGCCGGGTGTCCGATCCGCGCTCGGCGGGAACGGTTTCACCCGTCCCTGCCATCGGGCCATGCTCATCGCGCATCTGAGTGACCCGCACCTGCCTTCTGAGTGACCCGCACCTGCCTGCCGCCCCGCTCGCCGCGGCTCCGGCGACCGCCCTGCACCGCGGGTCCTGGCCGGGCACGTCCACCGGACCATCGCGGTGCCTTGGGCGGGGACGCTGGTCAGCGTCGCCCCGGCGACCTACCGCCAGACCGCGCTGCGCCTGCACGACGCGCAACCGCCGGGCTACCTGATCGAGCCGGCCACCTTCCTGCACAACGCCCCCGCCGGCGACGGCTGGGCGACGCACTCGGTCGCCGTCTCCGGAGCGGGCGCCGTCCTCGCCTACTGACACTGCTCTCCAAGGTGGGCGGTGATTCCCGGAATGAGCGCTGCTCTCGGCGGGCGGGGTGTGCCGTTCCTGGAAGGGTGCGTTGCTCTCTGCGGTGAGCGCTGCTCTCTGGGGTGGGGGCGCTGGTTCTGAGGCAGTGCGTTGCTCTCTGCGGTGAGCACTGCTCTCTGGGATGGGGGCGCTGGTTCTGAGGCAGTGCGTTGCTCTCCGAGGTGAGCGCTGCTCTCCGGGGCTGGAGGATGGCGGTTCTGGGAGGGTGCGTTGCTCTCTGCGGTGAGCGCTGCTCTTCAGGGCGAGCACCGACCCCCGGGGCGGCCGGTATTCAGGCCGGGGCGGGATCGTCCGTGCCCTGTGTGGGCTCGCGGCCGGCCTTGGCCGGAGGGCCGTCGGGCTGGGGAGCGGCCTGGCGGAGGGCGGTCTCGGCCTGGGCGGCCAGGGACTCGACGAGGTCGGCGGCGGATGGGTGGTCGGTGATGAGGTCGGTGGACTCGCCGGCCCAGATTGGCTGGGCGGGTAGCTCGCCTCGGTCGACGGCGTCGCGGTAGGACTGTTTGGCGTGCGGGTCGGCGGTGAGGGCGGCCTCGCGGTCGCGCCAATGGTCGAGGAGCGGGTGGCCGAGGGTCCGGGCTGTGTAGGCGGACGGCCAGGGGGAGTCCCGGGCGATGTCCAGGATGCGGCTTCGCTCGGTGTCCTCCGCGCGGCCCGCGATGATCGCCGCGACGGCTGACGGGTCGGCCAGGCTCTCCCGGGTCGCCTGGAAGCGGGTGCCGAGGAGGGCGCCCGCCGCGCCGAGGGCCAGGGCCGCGGCGACGCCGCGGCCGTCCGCTATGCCGCCGGCGGCCAGCACCGGGACCGGTGCCACGAGGTCGACCACCGCCGGGACGAACGGGAGGGTCGAGCGTCCGTGCCGGGCGCCGTGGCCGCCGCTCTCGGTGCCCTGGGCCACGATGATGGCGGCGCCGAGGTCTCTGGCTCGGCGGGCCTCGTCCAGGCCGGTCACCTGGATCATGAGCACGGCACCGGCGGTGTGGACGAGGCTGGTGAACGGGGTGGGGTCGCCGAAGGAGAACATCACCGCCCCCGGCCGGAACGAGAGGACGTGCTCGACCGCCGCGGTGCCGGTCGCCCAGGTCAGGAAGCCGGCGCCCCAGGGGCCGGGGCCGGCGGCTGCGAGGGGGAGTTCGCGGGCGAGCCACTCCCGCTCCCCGCCGCCCGCGCCCAGCAGTCCGAGGCCGCCTCCGCGGGCGACGGCGGCGGCGAGTGCGCCGCCCGCCGTTCCGCCCATCGGGGCGAGGGCGATGGGGTGGCGCGCTCCGGTCATCCGCGTGAACGCGGTTGTCAGCGTCATGGTCTCATCGAACAACGTTGACTGATAACTGTCCTGCGAATGCGTCACGAGTGGCGGTAAACCGCCGTGTGGCCGATAATTGTGGCCGTTCGGTGGAGATTTCTTGCGGGTAACGCGATGATCCATTCGGGGTGGTCCGGAGAACCTTGGGGAAATGGTTCCCGTTCCCGGGCTGAACCCGCGATTTACGGTCGTGTTGCGCCCGCAATCCACTTCGGACTGTTTGTGCTGCCCGGAGGTAACCTCGCAGATCCGTCGCTTCGTGTGAACCGTGCCCTATGTGGACATTAGGGCAGCGGATCACACACAGTGATGATCTCCGATGTCGTACCGGCGGCCCGGCCGAATGTTAATGGCGCATTACGAAAGGCATAGGAGATTCGCAAGTCAGGTCCATGGGGACGACTTTGCGGACGGTGTTACGGCGCTCCGGGGTTTCGGGTGCTATCACCAGGGACGATCCAGAGTCAACCGCACCAATAGTCAATCTGGGGACACCCGAATGCGGCCTCGGTGATCCTTAAATCTTGCTTAGACTCGCCGTCGGCCCGCCATCCTCGCCGGCCTCGCGAGCATGCACCGCACCGTTCTTACGTTTCTGTCGTCTCTGCTGTGGAGGACGCTCGATGGCTCCTGCTCGTCTCGTCCAACGACGAGTGATCGTCCAACGACGGGGGATCCGCTCCCTCTTCGCCGTGCTGTGCGCCGGTGCCCTCGTGGCCGCCGCGCCGACACCGGCCGGCGCCCAGCCGGCCCAGCACACTCAAACCCAGGCCGCACTGCGCGCTCAAACCCAGGCCGCACTGCGCGCTCAAACCCAGGCCGAGTTGCGCGCTCCCGCCGGAACCGCGCCCAGCGTCCCGGGTTACGGCCAGGTCGCCCAGCCGCGGGTCACCCCGCCCGCGCCGCTGCCGAAGCGCACCGGCAAGGTCGCCGTGACCACGCCCGGCAAGGCCCCGGCGAAGGCTGCCGCGGTGGCAGGCGTCAACGACCAGGTCGCCCTGCGCTCGCTGATCATCGCCACCGACACCAACGACTTCGGTGTCGCCACCTACAAGGCCACATTGGACCGACTCGGTGCGGCCTACGACGTGCTCTACTCGGCCGACACGACGCTGACCACCGGCACGCTGGTGCGCGCGGACGGCGTCGGCAAGTACAACGCGGTCCTGCTGACCAACAGCATGCTGGTCTACTCGTCCGGGGGTGCCTACCTCAACGG
This sequence comes from Winogradskya humida, assembly GCF_016862215.1. GTDB lineage: Bacteria > Actinomycetota > Actinomycetes > Mycobacteriales > Micromonosporaceae > Actinoplanes > Actinoplanes humidus. The sequence continues at coordinate 26,469 of NZ_BOMN01000080.1, read as the reverse complement.
CCTCGAGAGCGGCGAGTGGAACATCCTCTGGGCGTACGAGCGGAACTTCGGTGTCCGCCAGGCCGCGCTCTACACCAGCTACGGCACCTGGCCCGAGGACTACTGCCTGCGCTCCGCCGGGGAGACCTCGGTCGGTGACACCCCGCTGAACGTGAACTTCACCGCGGCGGGTGCCGGGGTGTTCGACTACCTGAAGGCGAGCGCCACGATCCCGGTGGTGCAGTCGTACGTCTACAAGACCTCGATCGCCGCGGGTTGCAGCGCCGACTCCACGCTGACCGACGGCACGAACGTGCTCGGGGTGCGGACGACGTCGACCGACGGCCGGGAGCGGCTCGCGCTGACGTTCACGCTGAACCAGTACCTGCTGCAGTCGGACCTGCTGGTCTACGGCGTGGTGCGGTGGGCGACCAAGGGCATGTTCCTCGGCGAGCAGCGGCACTACCTCAACGTCGACGTCGACGACTGGTTCAACACCTCGGACCACTACTACCCGGACGGTCACGTCGAGTACACGCCGGGCTACCAGGTCTCCGCGCACGACATGGTCAACCTCAAGGACAAGCAGGCCGCGCTGCGCACCGCGCACCCGCAGGCGTCCGGGTTCACCTACAACCTGGCCCTCAACGGCGCGGACATCGACCCGTTCGCGGGCAGCACGTGCAGCCCGAACGGCGGGGCGACCGAGCTGACGGCGACCAGCAAGTGCCTCAAGAACGACTTCCGGTGGCTGAACCACACGCTCAACCACTACGAGCTGAACACCACCAACTACGCCACGACCTACGGCGAGATCAACGATAACCGTACGGCTGCCACCGCCGCGGGCATCTCGACGCCGAACGACGTGCTGAAGACCCCGGAGTACTCCGGGCTCGGCGTCTACACGACCGACCCCGACGACGACACCGGCGTACCCGTCGATCACGGCCTGGCAGGCTCGAACCCGAACCTGCTGCAGGCGGCCAAGGACCTCGGGGTGAAGTACCTGCACGGCAACTTCTCGTTCGCGAGCCACGTGCCGGCGAACTTCAACACCAGCATCGTGCACCCCCTGGAGACGAGCCTGTCGGTGGTGCCGGACTGGCCGACCAACATCGCGTACCACGTCACCACGCCGGAGGAGGAGACCGCGTTCTACAACTCCTTCTACGGCCCGAACGGCCGCTTCCCGTACTGGCCGACCGACCGCACGTACGCGCAGATCGTGGATTACGAGGCCGGCGTGGCGCTGCAGCACGTGGCGTCGGGTGGCATCAACACGCACACCTTCCACATCGCGAACGTGAAGGACTACAACGCCGGTAAGTCGCTGCTCACGGACTGGACCGAGAGCGTTGTCGGCAAGTACGACTCGCTCTACGCGACGCCGCTGATCAACCTCGACTGGTCCTCGCTCGGCGCGTACACGACGGTTCGTAACGCGCACTTCGCGCAGCGGGCCGCCGGGGCCGACCCGGTCTACGACCGGTCCACCGGCACGGTCACGGTGACCTCGCCGCTGACCGGCACGGTGCAGCTCAGCGGCGTGACGGCGGCGACGTCGAGCACGTACGGCAGCGATGTCTCGGCGCCGATCGCCCTCGTGGCGAACACGGCCGTGACGGTGACCGCGGCTCCGCGGGCCTGATCGCGGCGGACGGGGGGAAGGCGGAAATCCAGTGCGTGTCGCACTCGTGTCGGAGGGGACGTACCCCTACGCGATGGGCGGGGTGAGCATCTGGTGTGAGCAGCTCATCCGAGGCATCCCGGACTACCGCTGGGAGGTCGTCGCGCTCACCGTGGACGGCAGCGAGGAATCCGTCTTCGCCCCGCCCGTGAACCTGGACAACGTCCACTCGATCCCCCTCTGGGGGAGCGGGCCGGACAACCCCAGGCGCAACAACCAGCAACCCGGGGCCGCTTTCACCGAGTCGTACGCGGTGTTCCTGCGCGCCCTGGTCACCCCGCTGGAGACGACGCTGTCCGAGCAGGGCGCGGTCAGCCGCAGCATGTTCCTGCTCGCCCTGCGCGGGCTCTACGAGTACGCCGCGGACGGCGGGGACCTCAGCGCCGCGCTCGTGTCGAACGAGGCCCTGGGCATGATGCTCGACGCGTGGCGTGAGCTGCGCGTCGAGCAGACGTCCCCGGCGCCGACCGTGGCGGACGCGATCCAGGCCGCCTGGCTGATCGAGCACATGCTGCGGCCGCTGAGCGCCCCGGTCGTCCAGGCCGACATCATCCACTGCTCGATGAACGGGTTGTCCACGCTCGTGGCCATGGCGGCCAAGTGGCGCTACGGCACCCCGATCGTCATGAGCGAACACGGCATCTACCTGCGGGAGCGTTACATCTCGTACCTGGACGACGACGCCTCGCACGCGGTGCGCGTGCTGGCGCTGAGCTTTTTCCGGTCCCTCGCGGGGGCGGCGTACCTCATCACCGACGTGCTCGCGCCGCACTCGGCGTACAACCGCCGCTGGCAGCTGCACAACGGCGCGGACCCGGACCGGATGTGGACCATGTACAACGGCGTCGAGCCGGCCGAGTTCCCCGCGGCGACCAGCGAGCCCGGGGTGCCGACGATCTCGTTCATGGGCCGGATCGACCCGCTCAAGGACCTGCACACGCTGATCAGGGCATTCGCTCTGGTGAAGAAGGAGATCCCGGCGGCCCGGTTGCGCATCTTCGGGGGTACGCCCGCCGTGAACCGGATCTACCACGAGTCCTGCGAGCTGCTCATCGAGGAGCTCGGGCTCACCGGCTCGGCGGTGCTGGAGGGGCGCATCGGGAACGCCGTCGACGCGTACCACGCGGGCAGCATCGTCGCGCTGACCAGCATCTCCGAGGGCTTCCCGTACACCGTGGTCGAAGCCATGGCCTGCGGGCGGCCCACGGTCTGCACGAACGTCGGCGGGGTGTCCGAGGCGGTGGGGGAGACCGGCATCGTGGTGGCCCCGCGCGACCACGCCGCCGTCGCCGAGGCCTGCGTCAAGCTGCTGCGCGACGACGAGCTGAGGTTCCGGCTCGGCGTCGCCGCACGCGCCCGGGTCCTCGAGCACTTCACCCTCAGCCAGTCGCTGCAGATGTACCGCAACGTCTACGAAGGACTCGCGACGCCGATCGGTGCCGCCGAGCAGCCGGAGCACCTGCGCGGCACGGCGCAGGGCCGGGCCAGGCCGCCGCGGCAGCGTTCCGCCGCCACCTCGGGTCTCTACACGGGTGGGCAGCTGTGACAGTGAACGACGAGGCCGGCACCGAGACCGTGCGGATCGACATCGGCGACAAGACCGTCCGCATCGAGCTTCCGGACGAGACCACCCGCATCGAGCTTCCGGACGAGACCCCCCGCATCGTGCTCCCGGACGAGACCGTCCGCATGGACGTCGGCGACCGGACCGTACGCATGCCCGCGCCGAACACCGCCGGGGCGCACCGGACCGACAACTCCGACACCCAGGTGATCCGGCCCCCGATCCCGCCGCAGTCACGCCGGACCCGCCGCGCCCCCGCGGGCCCCGCACGGCCGGACGGCACCTCCGCCGGCGCGGACAAGGCAGCGGGCGGCCCGCCGATCCACACCGTCGTTCTTCCCCGGATCTCCGACGATCCCCTGGAGGAGCTCGTCGACCGGATGCGGCCCAAGCTGGCCCGCGCCGTCGACGCCCTGCAGGTCGCCGCCGCCCTCGAATCGGACGGCTTCACCGACCGCGGCGCCAAGGTCGAGTACGGCTTCGCCGACGTGTTCGCCCTCGCCGTCGAGGTCTACCGCCGGCTCGGCCCGCCCCTCGAACAACCGGCGGCGGCGGACACCCCGCGGACGTGGCGGGCCGGGCTCCGGGTCCTCGCACACGGCCCGCTGTACGCCCTGCCCAGCGCGGTGTTCCCCGCGGTGCTCGGCGTGCTCGGGCAGCGGTCGGTGGTGCTCGCGCTGACCCTGGCCAGCGCGCTCGGCTGGCTGTACGCCGGGACGGCCGCGTTCGCCGCGTACAAGCTGCTCGGAGGCAACCGCCCGCGGGCCGCCGCCCGGCTCCTGCGCTTCGCGACCGTGGGTGCGCCGTTCGCAGGTGCGGCGTGCGGGTTCCTCGTGGTGGCGGTCACCGGCGGTGGCTGGGGGCTGGTCGTGCTCGCCATGTGCCAGCTCGGCTATCAGCTGGCCGGCACGGTGCTGGTGTTCTACCGCCGCGAGGGCGTCCAGGCGCTGACCATGGTGCCGGCGGTCGTCTTCGGCTGCGCGTACCTCCTGGCCGGCCCGGCCCTGCGGACCCCGGCGCTCGTCACCGCGGCTGCCGGGGTGACCGCCGCCTACGTCGCCGCGCTGCTGCTCACCCGGAACCGGGGCGACGTGGCGGAGGCGTCCGGGTTGCCGTTGCTGCGCCTGCAGCTGCCCGGTCTGGCCGGGGTCACGTGGTACGGCCTGTGCTCGGCCGCCCTGCTCCTGCACGCCGAGGCGCCGTACCTGCTGAACAGGCTCGACATCGCGGCCGCGGTGGCCCCGCTGATCCTTGCCATGGGGTTCGTCGAGTGGCGCGCCGAGGGATTCCGGGCCGCCGCGGTCCGGATCACCCGGCTCAGTCACCGGCCCGAGGACTTCCAGCGCGCGATGCGCGTACTCATCGCCCGGGAGACCTTGCTCTGCCTGGCCGTCCCGGCGGGTCTGGGCCTGGTGCTGGTGGCCGGGCTGGCCCTGACCGGGTGGCTCTCGGCACCCGGCGTGGTGATGATCGCCGCGCACGTCGTGCTGGGCGGCGCCTACTACTCCGCGTTCCTGCTGGCCGGCTTCGAACGTTTCGGCTGGCTCTGCTGGTCGATGCTGGCCGCGCTCGCGGTGCACATCGGGATCGGTGCCGCCCTCGGCGCCGCGCCCCTGCTGGGTCGGACGGCGCATCCGCTGACCGACACCCTGCTCTATCTCGGCAGCGTCGTCGCGCTGCAGGGCCTGTTCCTGTACGGCCTGTCCCCGTTCGCGGGCCAGGTCCGCCACTTCCGGTAGATCACGACCATGGGGAGGCAGAACTGCTATGCATGCGGTGATTCTTGCCGGCGGCAAGGGCGTGCGGCTGCGGCCGTACACCACGACCTTGCCCAAGCCGCTGATGCCCATCGGTGACAAGCACGCGATCCTGGAGATCGTCCTCGAGCAGCTCGCGGGGTGCGGCTTCACGTCGGTCACCCTCGCGATCAACCATCTCGGCCCGCTGATCCGGGCGTTCGTCGGCGACGGGGACCGCTGGGGGCTGCGCGTCGACTACATCGAGGAGGACCGGCCACTGTCGACGGTCGGGCCGCTGTTCGGCCTGAAGGAGTCGCTGCCGGAGCACTTCCTGGTGATGAACGGCGACATCCTGACCGACCTCGACTACGCCGACCTGCTGCACCAGCACGCGTTGTCGGCCGGGGGGCTGACCGTCGCGATCGCCGAGCGCACCCACAAGGTGGAGTTCGGCGTGCTCGACGTCGAGGCCTCGCGGATCGTCGGGTTCCGCGAGAAGCCCGAGCTGCACTACCAGGTCAGCATGGGCGTGTACGGCATGTCGCGGCACACGCTGGCGCCGTACCCGGCGGGTCTGTCCTTCGGGTTCGACCAGCTGGTGCTCGACCTGCTGGCCCGCGGCGACAACCCGGCGACGTACCCGTTCAAGGGGTTCTGGCTGGACATCGGGCGGCCCGAGGACTACGACGAGGCCAACCGCAGCTTCGAGCGGATCCGGCCGCTGATCCTGCGCGAACGGCTGGGTGAGCCGGTATGAGGGTGCTGCTCTTCGGGTCGTCCGGGTTCATCGGAGGACATGTCCGGGCGGCGCTGACCGCCGACGACCGGGTCGGGGACCTGATCTGTCCCGGGCGGGACCGCCACGACCTGATCGCCGGGGACGTGACCGAGCTCGCGGAACTGCTGCGCGCCGAACGCCCGGACACGGTGGTGAGCTGCGTCGGGGCGCTCGGCGGCTCCGGCGAGGACCTCGTGCGGGCCAACACCCTCGTCGCGGCGAAACTGCTCGAGGCGGCGGCCGAGGCGGTGCCGTTCGCGCGGCTGGTCCGGCTCGGCTCGGCCGGGGAATACGGGGTCGTGCCGCACGGCCAGGCCGTGGGTGAGGACGCGAGGACAGAACCGGTCGGCGCGTACGGTGTCAGCCACGTCGCCGGCACGCGATTGTTCACGCTGTCCGGGCTGGATGCCGTGTCCGTACGCGTGTTCAACCCGATCGGCGCGGGGCAACCGGCGGAGAACGTCCTGGGCCGGGCCGCGCAGCGGATCAGGGAAGCGCTCGCGGACGGCTCGACGGAGATCACGCTGGGGCCGCTGGGCGCCTACCGGGACTTCGTCGACGTCCAGGACATCGCGTCGCTGCTGCGGGCGGTCGTCACCGAGCCACGGCTGCGCAGCCGGGTCTACAACGCGGGCAGCGGGCGGGCGGTCACCGTACGCGCCGCGGTCGGCCTGCTCGCCGAGCGGGCCGGCTGGAAGGGGGCCGTCCGGGAGGCCGGGACCGGGCCGCAGCGCTCCGCCGCGGTCGACTGGATCCAGGCCGACATCAGCCGGGCCCGCGACGAGCTCGGCTGGAAACCGCAGCACGACCTGGAGACGTCCATCGCGAACATCTGGGCGGGGGCGCCCGGGTGAGACTCCACGGCCACCGCATCCTCTGCGTGGCCGCCGTGCTCTTCCTCATGGCGGCCTGCTCGGAGGACTCCTCTCCGCAGCCGCCCGCTCCTTCGACGTCCGGTTTGTCCCCGGCGCCTACCGTCGCGCCGGGACCGACTTCCGCGCCGGGACCGGCTTCCGCGCCGGGATCGACCGCGCCGGTGCCGGCCACGCCCGGGTCGACCACGCCGGTGGAGTTCCGCTCGTGGGCGTACCAGTTGCAGGACTACGACGGCGGGAAGCTTGATCAGCTGGCGGCCGGGCCGTGGCAGGTGGTCGTGGTGGATCTCGCGCGGGACGCGCACGAGGACTACTTCACCGCCGCCGAGATCGCGAAGGTGCGGTCGACCGGTAAGCGCGTGCTGGCGTACTTCGAGATCGGCAGCATCGAGGACTTCCGGCCGGAGTATCCGGGGCTGCGACGCGACGCGCCCGAGCTGATCGCCAACGAGTGGGGGGACTGGCCCGGCGAGTACTTCGTGCGCTACTACGACGAACGGTGGTGGCAGCGGGTCGTGCGGCCCCGGGTCGACCAGGCTCTGCGGGCCGGGTTCGACGGCGTCTACCTGGACACGCCCCTGGCGTACGAGGAGATCGATCTCGGCTCGGTGCAGGGCAGGGACCGGCAGCGGCTGGCCCGGGACATGGCGGGGCTGATCGCGCGCATCTCCGCGTACGCCAAGGGCCGCAGTAAGGATTTTCTGATCGTCCCGCAGAACTCGCCGGAACTGCGGCACCAGCCCGGATACACCGCGGCCGTCGACGGCATCGCCATGGAGGAGCTGTTCTACCAGGCGACCGACGAACGGTGCACCGAGGACTACTGCGCGGAGAACCTGAGCGAGACGCGGGCGTTGCGGGACGCCGGCAAGTTCGTGCTCAGCGTCGACTACGCGACCCGGGCCGCGGACGTGCGCAGCGCCTGCGCGCGGTACCGGACCGAACGTTTCGCCGGCACGGTCACCGTGCTGGACCTGGATCGGCCCAGCCCGCCGTGTCCGTGACGCGGCGGCCGACACACACCGAAGTACTGGAGGGGAACCACATGCCTATGACGATCGGGGTCGTCGGGCTCGGCTACGTCGGGCTCACCCTGACCGCGGCTCTGGCCGACAAGGGATTCATCGTGCACGGCGCTGACGTGTCGCCCACGGTGATCGACACCCTGTCGCAGGGCCGGTCGCACATCTTCGAGCCCGGGGTGGAGGAGATCTTCGCCGCCCGGGTCGGCAACGGCGTCCACGTCGCCGCCGAACTGCCGCGCGACACCGTCGACGTCGCCGTCATCAGCGTCTCCACGCCGGTCGACGAGAGCACCCGCCGGCCCAACCTCGCCAACCTGGCGAGCGCCGCGCGCAGCGTCGCCGCGACGTGCCGCCCGGGCACGCTCGTCGTCGTGCGCAGCACCGTGCCGGTCGGCACCAGCCGCAAGGTCGTGCTGCCCGAGCTGCGGGCCGCGTGGGGCGACGACGTCAAGCTGGTGATGGCCCCGGAACGCACGATCCAGGGTCAGGCGCTGCGCGAGCTCGTCGAGCTGCCGCAGGTCGTCGGCGGCCTGGACGAGGCGAGCCTGCGGGCCGGTGTGGAGTTCTTCAGCGGTCTGGCGCAGACCGTCGTCGAGGTCTCCGATCTGGAGACCGCCGAGATGGTGAAGCTGTCCAACAACTGCCACACCGACCTCATCTACTCGTTCGGCAACGAGATCGCGCTGATCGCCGAGCAGCACGGCCTCGACCCCCTGGAGGTCCTGCGGGCGGCGAACGTCGGCTACCCGCGCCCTGACCTGGCCAAGCCCGGGTACGTCGGCGGCGGGTGCCTGTCGAAGGACCCGTACATCATGCTGGACAGCGCGGGGGACTACGAGCCGTACCTGGTCGGTCAGGCGCGGGCGCTCAACGAGTTCCTGCCCAAGCACGTGGCCGAGACCGTCGTGCGGCTGCTGGCCGAGGCGCGCGGGGAGACGCGGGGGCTGCGGCTCGCGGTGCTCGGGTGGGCGTACAAGGGCTGGCCTCCCACCGACGACATGCGGGGCACGCCGATCGCCGACATGATGCCGATCTTCTCGGCCGCCGGCATCACCGTGACCGGCCACGACCCGATGGTCACCGAGGACGTCATCCGGCAGTACGGCGGCGACCCGGTCAGCCTCGACAAGGCGTTCACCGACGCGGACGCGATCCTCGTCATCAACGACCACCCGGACTACCGGTCGATCGAGGTGACGGAGCTGCTCGGCGACAGCCGCCCGGCGCTGATCTTCGACTCGTGGCGCATCCTCGACAGCTCCGCCGTGGAAGCGCTCGGCATCCGCTACGCCGGTCTCGGCTACCTCCCGTCGGTCTCGGCGGTTTCGGCATGAGGGCGCTACTGCTCGGCGGCGCCGGGTTCATCGGCCTGCACCTCGCCCGCCGCCTGTCCACCGAGGGGTACGAGGTCACGATCGTCGACGACTTCTCCCGCGGCCGCAAGGACGCCGACCTCGACGAGCTGATCGCCCGTCCCGGCGTGAAGGTGATCTCGGCGGATCTGACCGACCCGTCCGCCTATGCGGGGCTGGCGCACGGCTGGGACCAGATCTACCTGCTCGCCGCCGTCGTCGGGGTGCGCAACGTGGAGCAGGACCCGGCGCGTGTGGTCCGCGTCAACACCCTCGCGGCGATGCACCTGCTCGACTGGGTGGCGCCCGGTGAGCGGGTCTTCTTCGCCTCCACCAGCGAGGTGTACGCGGGCGGCGTCGACGCCGGGGTCGTCAGCGTGCCGACCGCCGAGGACATCCCGGTGATGATCTCGGACATCACGGCGCCGCGGTTCGCGTACGCGGCCAGCAAGCTCCTCGGCGAAGCCGCGTTCCTGCACACCGCGCGGGCCAAGGGCTTCGAGACGGTGGTGGGCCGCTTCCACAACGTGTACGGCCCGCGGATGGGCGCCGACCACGTCATCCCCGAGATGTCGCTGCGCGCGCAGGCCGGCGAGGACCCGTTCCTGGTGCCCGGCGCCGACCAGTTCCGCGCGTTCTGCCACGTCGACGACGCCGTCGAGGCGATGGTGCGGCTGATGACCACGCCCGAGGCGGCCGGTCAGATCGTGCACATCGGCAACGACCGCGAGGAGGCCAACATCGGCGACCTGGCGAAGCTGGTGCTGCGCGTGGCCGGGGCGAACCCCGTGGTCGCGGCCACCCCGGCCCCGCCCGGCTCGGTGCGCCGGCGCTGCCCGGACCTCACCCGGCTGCGGTCGCTGACCGGCTACGAGCCGAAGGTGTCGCTCGAGGAGGGCGTGCGATCGACGTACGCCTGGTACGCCGAGCACGGGAGACCGTCATGACCGACCCGATCTGCTTCTACTACGGCAACGGCAAACTCACCGAGCTCGCCGGCTATCCGCGGGTGGTGCTCCAGCCGGAGTTCTACAAACCCGAGGAGATCGCGTTCCTCAAGGAGCGCGGTGTGCAGACCCTCGGCTACCTCACGCTGTCGGAGGACCAGGGCCCACCGGCCGTCTGGCAGCGCGCCGAGAAGAACCCGGACTGGGGCGGCTCCTTCGTCCACGTCGGACACCCAGAGTGGGTGGCGCACGTGGTCGGCCAGGCCCGCGACGCGATGGCCGCCGGGTTCGACGGGCTGTTCCTCGACACGCTGAACGTCGAGCTGACCTACCCGGAGGACGTGCCGCACCTGCTGACCCTGGTGGCGGCGATCCGGGCCGAGGCGAAGCCCGCGTACATGCTGGCCAACCGGGGTTTCGGCATGCTGCCGCGGCTCGCCGAGCTGGTCGACGGGGTGGTCTTCGAGTCGTTCTCGGCCCGCTGGACCGACGACGGGTACGCGCCCTGGCCCGCGGACGTGCTCGAGTTCCACGCGCAGATCGCGGAGCAGTTACTGCAACTGCAACTTGACCTGTACGCCCTCGACTACGCGGACACCCCGGGCCTGACGGACTTCGCGGTCCGCCGTGCCCACCAGTTCGGCATGCAGTGCGTGGTCAGCGATCGGGCCCTGTCCCGGGTCTGATCTCTTCTCACGGGCCGGCGACGCGCTGTCGCCGGCCCGGTTCATATCGACAACCATCAACCCCTAGGGCCATGATGGGTACGTGTCGATTGTCGCCTTACGCCGCGTTCTGCTCGCCGTCGTCGTGATCCTCGCCCTGATCACCGGCGGGCTGATAGCCGGGGGACGGGCGGCGCGGGCGGCCGGCGAGCACACGGTGACGTTCGTCAACGCCAGCGGTGAGAAGGTGTGGGTCGGCAGCACGGTCAACGCCGACGAGTCGGTCAACTTCACCCGGCTGCCGATCCTCGAACCCGGCGCGTCCGCGACCATCGTCATCCCGGAGAACACCACCCCCGGGCACTGGCGCGGCAAGTTCTTCGCCCGGCAACGCTGCGCGGGTGAGACCGGCAGCACGTTCCACTGCGAGGTCGGGGACTGCGGGAACGCCGCCGACCACTGCGCGATCAATTATGAGCAGGACGCCAGCCTCGCCGAGTTCAACTTCGACCCGTCCGACCCGTGGGGCGCGCCCTGGTACAACGTCAGCTATGTCAACGCCGTGTCGCTGCCGATCACCATCACGCCGTACGGTGCGCCGGCACCCGCTCCCGGATCGCAGTACTGCGCCGAGGCCGGCTGCGCGAAACCACTGCTCAGTGCGTGCCCGGCGGCATACCTGCGCCGCGACGGCCAGGGCAGGCCGCTGCTCTGCGTGAATCCCAACCGCGACGCGGTCACGGACTACAGCCAGGCGATCAAGGCGGCGTGCCCGCGGGCGTACAGCTGGTCGAAGCACGACACCGAGCCCGGCAACCAGGTCATGTACAACTGCAAGGAGTGCACCGGCTTCACGGTCACCTTCCACGCCAACGACGGGGTCACGCCACCACCGGCCACGCCGCCGCCCACCGGCGCCGAAACGCAGATCATCAGCGACTGGAACGGTAAATGCGTCGACGTCCCCAACGGCGAATACTCCGACCGCGTCCGGCTCGGCGTCTGGGACTGCTGGAACGCCCAGGGCCAGCGCTTCACCTTCGCCCCCGACACCACGATCCGCATCGGCGGCAAATGCGTCGACGTCGCGGACGGCTCCACCGCGGACGGCGGCTGGGTCCAGCTCTACACCTGCAACGGCACCGGCGCCCAGCAATGGCGGATCACCGCCGCCGGCGACATCGTCAACACCGCGTCGAACAAATGCCTCGACATCGGCGGCTGGAACCCCGCCAACGGCGCCCCCCCTCAACATCTGGACCTGCAACGGCTTCGCCAACCAGAAATGGCACCGCGCCCTGGTCACCCTCGCCGGGGGTCAGGCACCCCCGCCGCCTCCGCCGCCGGGACCCCGCCCCCGCCCCCGGGTGATCTCATGATCACTTCACGTGGCGGTAGGGTGCCGCGGTGGCAGTTGTGGAGACCTCGGCCCTCGTCAAGATGCTCACGCTGGGTGCCAAGCCGGCGCTGGAGCGACTGAAGCGCAAAGAGGCCGTGGTCGCGGCCCTGAAAAAGGTCCATCTCGCACCGGATCGCCCGCCGGCCGATTTCGACGGCGTCTACACGTACGCCATCGTGGAGTTCTGCTACGGCAAGCCGGAGCCGGTGATCCTGCTCTTCCGCAACGAGTTCGTCATGGCGGCCTTCCGGAAGTCCTTCGAGTCGGGCGACGAACGCCACCTGCGCCGTGAGGTCGACCTCGTTCTGCAGTGGAACGACGAGACCGGTGGCCTGGGCCGGATCGACTACAACCTCGCGCTGGAACTGACCGGCTTCCAGGCGGTCTTCGAGCAGCTCGTCGACAGGACCCGCAGCGCCGCGCAGGCCCGGCTGGAGCGCAAGGTCGGCGACGTCCACCAGAGCGTCAGCGACCTCGTGGACCGCATCGACCGGATGAGCACGCCGGAAGAGATCGTCCGCTACATGGTCCGCAACCACTCCCCGGCGGAGGTGCTCGCCGGTGAGCTGCGCGAGTGGTTCGCCGCGGTCGAGTACAAGATCACCGCGGAGATCCTGAACGGGCCGGACGAGTTCGTCTGGCTGGTCCGGGTCCCGGCCCGCCGCGGCTACGACCCGGTGGTCGTCCTGGGCATCGGTGCCGAGATGAGCCGCCCGGACGTCCTGCGCGCGGCCTCGCTTGTCGGGGAGCACCGGGCCAAGGAGGGGTGGGTCATCGCCCCGCAACGCGTCAGCCAGGCGGCCCGGATCGCCGATGAGGAGCTCGACGAGATCTTCTGCTACACGCTCGACGAGCTGATCGACGAACGGGCGGACTTCGAGCCGTACCTGCAATGGCTTGAGGAGGAGGTCCGCACCCGCCACATCGACACCTGCTATGTCCCGCTGACCTGCGCCAAGGACGACATCGACCGGCGCTCCGGGAAGGTCGGCGGCACCAGTGTCTATCCATGGACGGGAGGCGGCCTCGACGACTACGTCGGCGGCTGGCTGGAGGACGACACCAAGGAACACCTGTCGGTGCTGGGTGAGTTCGGGATGGGCAAGAGCTGGTTCTGCCTGCACTACGCGTGGACCCTCGCCCAGGAATGGCGCGCCGCCAAGGCCGCCGGGCGCAAGCGCCCCCGGCTGCCGCTCGTGGTCCCGCTGCGCGACTACGCCAAGGCCGTCACCGTCGAGTCGCTGTTCTCCGAGTTCTTCTTCCGCAAGCACGAGATCCTGCCCGACGGCTACCGCGTCTTCGAAACCCTCAACCGGCTCGGCCGGCTGCTGCTCATCTTCGACGGCTTCGACGAGATGGCCGCCCGCGTCGACCGTCAGGCAATGATCAACAACTTCTGGGAGCTGGCCCGGGCGGTCGTACCCGGCTCCAAGGTCCTGCTGACCTGCCGCACCGAGCACTTCCCCGAAGCCCAGCAGGGCCGCGACGTGCTGGGCGCGCGGCTGGTGGCCTCGACGTCGGCACTGACCGGCGCGCCGCCGCAGTTCGAGGTCGTCGAGCTGCAGCCCTTCGCGGACGAGCAGATCGGGGAACTGCTGTCCCGGATCACCGACACCCCCACCCGGAACCTGGTCCTCGGCAACGAGGAGCTGATGGAGCTCATGCGCCGGCCGGTCATGTCCGAACTGGCCCTGGCCGCCCTGCCCGCCATCGAGGCCGGCGCCAAGGTGGACCTCGCCCGGGTCTACCTCTACGCGGTCCAGCACAAGATCGACGCGGACATCAAGGCGGAGCGTACGTTCACCTCGCTCGCGGACAAGGTCTTCTTCCTCTGCGAACTGTCCTGGCACATGCTCGCCGAATCGGTCCTGACCATCAACTACCGCGAGATCCCCGACCGGATCCGCGCCTGCTTCAAGGACGTGGTCCAGGAACAACGCGACCTCGACCACTGGCACTACGACATGATGGGCCAGACGATGCTGGTCCGCGACGCCGACGGCAACTACACCCCGGCCCACCGCTCCCTGCTGGAGTTCTTCGCCGCCTACAAGTTCGCCGCCGAACTGGGCCTGATGGACGCCGACTTCATGGCCCTCATCGGCGCCACGGAGCCGGCTGAGGCGCCCTCCTTCGCCTGGTCCGAGGTGGTACGGACGACATCGGACCAGCGCCGGACCGCATTCGGCTGGCGGCCCGAGCCGATGGAGACGATCACCGCGTTGTTCGCCACGGACAACGTCTCCGAGGAACTGCTCCGCCTCACCGTTTCGATGTTCACGGCAGAAGCCGGAGCTGACCTGGTGCGGATGCTCGCCGGCACTCGCCACCTGGGGCCGGACGCGGACCGGACGATCGGCGCATCCCTCGTGCGGGTCATCGCGGAAACCGACGTGACCAGCCTTCGCGGCGCCCACCTGGACGACGCCGTGCTGCCGAGCGCCATCCTCGATCGTGACGGCGGCGGCCTGGATCTCAGTGGTTGCTCTCTCAGGCGCGCGGACCTCGCCGGTACGGATCTCGAGGATGTCGTTCTCGTTGACGCCGACCTGTCCGGTGCGGTCCTGGCGGAGTCGTCCTTCCTCGGTTTCGAACGGCGGGCGGTAGCGCGCCTTCTTCAGATCTCCGGCGAAGCTGTGCTGTTCTCCGATCGGCAGAACCGGATCTTCACCTGGACCGCCGGCGAGGCACCGGCGTCGCTTCTCGAGGCGAACTCCAGGGTGGCGTCGCTGTCGCGGTTCCCCGACGGCAGAATCGTCGTGGTCACCAGCGAAGCGAAAGACAACGGTGTCGTCAGCTACCTGCTGGAACCGGGTTCTGGGGCACGCCGGACCTTCGGCGTCTTCTCCTACCAGGTGGTGGCTGTCGTGCTGCGGGATCGTCCGCTCCTGCTCAGTCACCTGTCGCACAACGACTCGATGCGGATCGCCGTTCTGGGGTGTGATGACTTCCAGGAGATCGCCAGGGTGTCGATTCCTCACTACCGGTACGGCTCTTTCGTCTCTGACGGCACCGGCCGCGTGGTAGGTCTCGTCGACACTGATCTTCTGGGAAGCGATCCCTCGGACAAGGCCGTCGTCGAGCTCACCCTGTCGGATTCCGGAACCCTCGAATACGAGATCATCGACAGTCTGGCCGATGCCCCGGCTCCTGTGCGGGAGGTGTCGTTCCTCGGTGCCGGTCGCACGGCGCTCGTCCAAGGGGAGCACAAGGGGCAATTGCACCTCTCCCTGTTCGAACGGGAGTGGACCGGCCGGCGTGACTTCGTGTTTCCCTCCGACGTCACGTGGGGCGGTCCCCCCTATCCGGTCTCGGAGCGTCGTATCTGCTCCGTCAACGAGGCGGGCACTGTGGCGGCCGTCGTCTCCGGCAACGTCGTGCGGGTCTTCGCCCTCGCGGACATGAGCCGCCCCAGGTTCGTCGTGGACCTGCCGCGGGTCACGAACTTCCTGATCCTGCGAGGAGTGGAGCTGCTCGTCGTCGCGAACGCCTACGGGCGGGTCGCGGCCTTCGATCTCGGGACCGGCGCGCTGGTCGACGAGTTCACGCTGAGCCGCAACGTGCGCGGAGCGAACTTCACCGGCGTGGTCGGAGTGCCGCCGGAGGTGCTTGCTCAGTTGAGGTTCAACGGGGCGGTTCTTTAAGAATCCCTTAACCTCTCGGGAGCGCTGATCCGGTGTGGAAGCGCTCCCGTATTGATCGCCGAGGTCCTTTGACAGGAAGGCTTTGGCGAACATGCACATCACCCGTAGTTCCGCTCGTCGCTGGCAGATCGCCGGTGTCGGCGCGGTCGCCGTGGCTCTGGTCGGCGTCGGTCTCGGGGTCGCCTCGGCCGCCGAGAACACCCCGACGGTGAACTGCCCGTCGGTCGCCGGCGCGCTCGGCACCATTCCCGCGCAGTCGCAGGCGGAGATCGAGCGGAACCTCGCTCTGCTCAACACCCAGATCGCCGAGGCGAACAAGCGCCTCGTGACCAGCAAGGGTGAGGGTGGCCCGAACTTCATCCAGAACGCGATCCTCGGCCCGCTGAAGGACAAGCGGGTGTCCACCATCGACCGGATGGTGATCTCGATCGGCCGGCACACCACGGCGCCGAAGCTGGACGAGCAGGCGCTCGCGACCTGCACGCTCAACGCCGACGGTGGTGGCGTCGCAGCTCCCGAGCCCACCGCAGTCGAGTCCGCCGCACCGGCCACCGGTGGCGACGCCGACGGCGACGCCGGCTCCGGCACCGCGCCCACGGTGAACTGCCCAGCCGTCGCCGGCTCGCTCGGTGCGATCCCGGCGCAGGCCCAGGCCGAGATCGAGCGCAACCTCGCGCTGCTCAACACGCAGATCGCCGAGGCGAACAAGCGCCTGATCACCAGCCAGGGCGAGGGCGGCGCGAACTTCATCCAGAACGCGATCCTCGGCCCGCTGAAGGACAAGCGCGTCGCCACGATCAACCGGATGGCGACGGCGATCGGCCGTAACGCCGCGAAGCCGGTCCTCGACGTCGACACCCTCGCCACCTGCAGCCTGAACGAGGGCGGCGGCGCGGCTGCCACGCCCGAGCCCACGGCGGTCGAGACCAGCACCCCCGGCACCGAGGCCGGCACGGCCCCGACCGTCAACTGCCCGGCCGTCGTCGGCCTCCCGTCGATCCCGGCGGAGGCGAAGGACGAGGTCGTGCGCAACCTCACCCTGCTCGACACCCAGATCGCCGAGGCAAACCAGCGCCTGATCACCAGCCAGGGCCAGGGCGGCGCCAACTTCATCCAGAACGCGATCCTCGGCCCCCTGGCCGACAAGCGCGTCGCCACCCTCAACCGCATCGAAACCGCCATCGGCCGGCACGCCGCCAAGCCCGAGGGCCTCGAGAAGTTCGCGGTCTGCACGCTCAACCAGTAAGCACCACCCCGCACGATACTTCGGGCGTGACCGGCTCCGGCTGGTCACGCCCGACGTGTTCTCCGGCGAGTTCCGGTCTGCACGCCCCGCCGCGGGGTAAGCAGAAGGCATGACACGTTTAACCGTTATCGGCGGAACCGGGTACACAGGCGCGGCGATCGTCCGGGAGGCGGCCGCGCGCGGGTTCGAGGTCACCGCGTACAGCCGGTCCGAACCGACCGAGCCCGTCCCCGGTGTGCGCTACGAGCAGGGTTCCATGCTCGACGAGGCCTCCCGGGTCAAGGCGGTCGGCACGGGCGAGGTCATCATCTCCGCACTTTCCCCGCGCGGCGACCTCGAAGGGAAACTGGGCGACGTCGACGCGCACCTCGCTGAACTGGCCGGGCTCTCCGGCGTCCGGTTCGGGGTGATCGGCGGTTTCAGCTCGCTGCGCCCGCAGGCCGGCGCACCGCGCTTCACCGAGAGCGGCGAGGTCCCGCCGCAGTTCGCCGCCGAGGCGAAGGAGATGGCCGACATCGCCGACGCCCTCACCGCCGCGCCGGAGTCACTCGACTGGTTCTTCGTCAGCCCCGCCGCTGAGTACGGCTCGTACGCCCCCGGCGAGGCCACCGGCAGCTACCGGCTGGGCAGCGACGTCGCGTTCTTCGACGAGGCGGGGAAATCCGCGGTCTCCGGCGCCGACTTCGCCAAGGCCGTCGTCGACGAGGTCCAGAACCCGAAGCACCACCGCGCCCACTTCTCCGTCGCCTACTGAGACAGCGCGCCTTCTGAGACAAGGGCTCTCACTGAGGCGGCGCCTTTGAGGCAAGTGCGCTCACTGCGGTAGCGCGCCTTCTGGGGCAGGGGTGCTTGCTGCGGCGGCGCACCTTCTGAGACAAGGGCGCTTGCTGCGGTAGCGCGCCTTCTGAGGCAAGGGCGCTTGCTGCGGCGGCGCGCTTTCTGAGACAAGGGCGCTCACTGAGACAAGGTGCCTTCTGGGGCAAGGGCGCTTACGTCGACAGCGCTTACCGGGCCGGGTCGTTCATCGCTGCGGCGATGGCGGCCTGGTTCTGGTATTCGCGCCAGCGGGTGATCCGGCCGTCGCGGACGGTCAGGACGCCGATGAACGGGGCGCTGGCGGAGAAGCCGGTCGCGATCATCGTGGCGGCGAGCTCGTACTCGACCACGATGGTCTCCGGGGCGGCCGTGTCGTGGACGGCGAGGGAGCGGCAGTCGTCGAAGCGGAACGGGACCGAGGCGTGGCCCGCCCTGACGTAGGCGAGAACGTCGGCCCGGCCCGTGGTGGTGACCGGGCGGCCGGGCATCGCGAACGGCGTCTCCAGCACCATGTCGTCGGCGAGCATCTCCTCGTCGAACGCGGGGGCGTTGCTGATCCAGTTCTGCCGCATGCGCTCGTACATGTCTCGTGGGGTCATCGCGGGCCTCCGGTAAGATGAGTGACGACTCGACTTTGCTCGACGATAATGAGTCGGGACTCATTTTCCAAGGGGGGTTCGCCCGTGCGGGCTGACGCGCAGCGCAACCGCGCCCGCATCCTCGACGCCGCCGAGGAGGTCTTCGCGACCCGGGGCGCGGCGGCGTCGACCGAGGAGGTCGCCCGGCGCGCCGGGGTCGCCATCGGGACCGTGTTCCGGCACTTCCCGAGTAAAGAAGACCTGGTCACGGCGATCATGAAACGTCTGCTGGGCAGCCTGGTCGAGCAGGCCGGCGAGCTGTCCGGCCCGGCCGGCCTGTTCACCTTCTTCCTCAACGTGGTGGCGAGCGCGGGACAGCAGCGCTCGGTCATCACCCTCGCCGGCGTCGACATCGGCGCGGCGACGGGCGCGCTCGACAACGCGGTGGCGGAGCTGCTCCGCCAGGCACAGGAAGCCGGGGCCGTACGTAAGGATGTCCTGCTGCCCGAGGTGATGGCGCTGCTCACCAGCCTGTGCCAGGGCGCCCTGCACAGCGGCTGGGATCCGGCCCTGCGGGAGCGAACCCTGGCGGTCGTCTTCCGCGGTCTGTCGACGTGACAGGACCGCTTCGCGGCCCGGACGCGCTGGCTACGGCGGTGGATGAAGGCGAGGAGGCCGTGATCGGTACGCTTCCTCGCATGAAACGTCGTGGCATCCTGCTCATCGCCGGCGTCGTGGTGGCTGCGCTGCTAGCAGTGGGGGTGCTGACGTTCCCGCTGCCCTACGTGGTGCTGCAGCCGGGGCCGACCGTGGACACGCTGGGCAGCCGGGACGGCAAGGAAGTGATCACGGTGACCGGGACGCCCGCGTCGGTCTCCGCGGGTCAGCTGCGGCTCACCACCATCCAGGTACGCAGTGACATCTCGTTCTCGCAGGCGTTCAGCAGCTGGTTCAACGGCGACGACGCGGTCGCGCCGCGGGACGTCGTCTATCCGCCCGGGCAGACCACCAAGGAAGTTCAGCAGGTCAACACCGAGGCGTTCCAGACGTCCGAGAGCAGTGCGGTGGTCGTGGCCAAGAAGAAGGTCGGGCATCCGTTCGAGGTCGCCATCGACCTGGACAAGATCGGCGGCCCCAGCGCCGGGCTGATGTTCACCCTCGGGATCATCGACAAGGCCACCCCGGAGGACCTGACCGGCGGGAAGATCATCGCCGGCACCGGCACCATCGACGACGCCGGGACGGTCGGGAAGATCGGCGGCATCCCGCAGAAGCTCGTCGGCGCCAAGCACGACGGTGCGCAGATCTTCCTGGTGCCCGAGGGCAACTGCGACGAGGCCCTCAAGAACGCCGTGCCGGGGCTGCCCATGGCCAAGGTCGCCACGATCGACGACGCCCTCACGGCCCTGAAGACCTACACCTCCGGCGGCACCCCCGCCCCCTGCTGACAGCGGGGACGGCCCCTGCTGGCAGCCGGAAGCTGGACCTCACCCCTGATGACCGAGCGGGAACAGGCGAGCTGATCATGGCCGTGGTGGCACGCGCGGCGACGGTGCGAACCGCGCGGCGACGGTCCGGCATGCGGCGACGGTCCGGCATGCGCGGCGACGGCCCGGACCGCGGGTGCGGGGCCGGGCCGTCGTGGCGGTGACGTCAGGAGGTGACGCGCAGGGGGAGGACGTCGGGGGCGCCGAGGCGGGCTGCGTCGGCGGTTTCGTCGTCGGGTTGTTCCTGGGAGGCTCGTTCGGCTTCCACTCGGAGGCGGTAGTTCTCGACCTCGCGTTCGCGTTGTTCGTTGGACCAGTCGAGGATGTCGCCCATGAGGTCGGCGGTCATCGGGGCGGCGGCGATGCCGCGGTCGAAGGTTTCGATGGAGATTCTGGTGCGGCGGGTGAGGGCGTCCTCGAGGTGGCGGGCGCCCTCGTGGCCGGCGGCGTAGGCGATCTCCGCGCGCAGGTGGTCCTCCGCGCCTTCGAGGGGCCTGCCCAGTTCCGGGTTCTCGCGGATCAGGGCGAGGACCTCGTGCACCAGGGAGCCGTACCGTCCGAGAAGATGTTCCACCCGGGCCACGTGCAGGCCGGACTCGTCGGCCAGGACCCGGCGGCGGTTCCACAGGGCGGCATAGCCTTCGGCACCTAACAGGGGTACGCGTTCCGTGCACGAACGCGGCACCGATCTGCCGAGCCCGTGCACCGCGGCGTCGATGGCGTCGCGGGCCATGACGCGGTAGGTCGTGTACTTGCCGCCCGCGACCACGATCAGCCCGGGGGTCGGGCTGGCCACCGTGTGCTCGCGGGACAGCTGCGAGGTCGACTCCGACTCGCCGGAGAGCAGGGGGCGCAGGCCGGCGTAGACGCCCTGCACGTCACTGCGGTCCAGTGGCGTCGCCAGCACCGTGTTGACCTGCGACAACAAGTAGTCGATGTCGGTACTGGAAGCCGCGGGGTGAGCCTTGTCGAGAGCCCAGTCGGTGTCCGTGGTGCCGATGATCCAGTGCCGGCCCCAGGGGATAACGAAGAGCACGCTTTTGGGCGTACGGAGGATAAGGCCCGTGGACGACTGGATCCGGTCGCGCGGCACCACCAGGTGGATCCCCTTGCTGGCGCGGACGTGGAACTGTCCCCGCTCACCGACCAGGGCCTGGGTGTCGTCCGTCCAGACACCGGTCGCGTTGACGACCTGCTGGGCGCGGATCTCGAACGTGCGGTCGTGTTCGAGATCGTGGACGCGGACGCCGGTGACCCGGGCGCCCTCGCGCAGGAAGCCGACGACCTCGGTGCGGTTGGCGACGTGGGCGCCGTACGCCGCGGCCGTGCGGGCCAGGAACATGGTGTGCCGGGCGTCGTCGACCTGGGCGTCGTAGTACTGCAGCGCCCCGACCAGCGAGTCCTTCTTGAGCGCCGGGCAGACACGCAGCGCCTGCCGGCGGGTCAGGTTGCGGTGCCGGGGCAGGCCGCCGTGCGTAGTGGCCATCAGGTCGTAGAGCTGCACGCCGGTGCCCGCGTACAGCCGCTCCCAGAACCGGTGTTTGAGGGGGTAGAGGAACGGGACCGGGCGGGCCAGGTGCGGGGCGAGGCGCTGAAGGATCAGGCCGCGTTCGCGCAGGGCCTCGCGGACGAGGGCGAAGTCCAGCATCTCCAGGTAGCGCAGGCCGCCGTGGATCAGCTTGCTGGACCGGCTGGACGTGCCGGAGGCGAAGTCGCGGGCCTCGACCAGCCCGACGGACAGGCCGCGGGTGACGGCGTCGAGGGCCGATCCCGCGCCGACCACGCCGCCGCCGATGACGAGCACGTCGACCTCGTGCTGCTCCAGGTAGGTGAGGGCGGCTCCACGGCTGCTGGGGGAGAGCGTCGTGTCAGTCAACGTCTACCCAATCGAGAGTGCGCTCGACGGCCTTCTTCCACCGGCCGTACCCGTCTTCCCGCTGCTCGGGGGACCACTCGGGGCTCCACCGCTGGGATTCGTTCCAGTTGTCGCGCAACTCGTCGGTCGACTTCCAGAAACCGACGGCAAGGCCTGCGGCGTACGCGGCCCCGAGCGCGGTTGTCTCCGCCACCACGGGCCGGCTCACCTTGACGCCGAGCACGTCCGCCTGGATCTGCATGCACAGGTTGTTGACGGTGATGCCGCCGTCGACCTTGAGCACGTCGAGGGTGACCCCGGAGTCCTGCGCCATCGCCTCGACGACGTCACGGGTCTGGTAGCAGATCGACTCGAGGGTGGCGCGGGCCAGGTGCGCGGCGGTGTTGAAGCGGGACAGCCCGACGATGGCGCCGCGCGCGTCGGAACGCCAGTACGGCGCGAACAGGCCGGAGAACGCGGGGACGAAGTAGACGCCGCCGCTGTCCGGGACCGACGCGGCAAGGGTCTCGCTCTCGGCGGCGTCGTTGATGATGTGCAGCTGGTCGCGCAGCCACTGCACCGCCGAGCCGGTGACCGCGATCGAGCCTTCGAGGGCGTAGACCGGGGCGGCGTCGCCGAACTTGTAGGCGACCGTCGTGAGCAGGCCGTGCTCCGAGCGTACGAGTTCGGTGCCGGTGTTGAGCAGCATGAAGTTGCCGGTGCCGTACGTGTTCTTGGCCTCGCCGACGTTGAAGCAGACCTGGCCGACCGTGGCGGCCTGCTGGTCGCCGAGGTCACCGGTCAGCGGCACCTCCCCGCCCAGCGGCCCGGGCCAGCGCGCCACGCCGTACGTGTTCGGGTCGGACGACGGGCGGATCTCCGGGAGCATCTGCCGCGGGATGTTGAAGAAGCCGAGCAGCTCTTCGTCCCAGTCCAACGTCTCCAGATTCATCAGCATGGTGCGGCTGGCGTTGGTGACGTCGGTGATGTGGTTGCCGCCGTCGACGCCGCCGGTCATGTGCCAGAGCAGCCAGCTGTCGGTGTTGCCGAAGATCGCGTCGCCGCGCTCGGCGGCCGCGCGGACCCCGTCGACGTTGTCCAGGATCCACTGGATCTTGCCGCCGGAGAAGTAGGTCGCGGGCGGCAGGCCGGCCTTGCGTCGGATGACGTCGCCGCGCCCGTCCCGGTCGAGGGCGGAGGCGATCCGGTCGGTACGGGTGTCCTGCCACACGATCGCGTTGTAGTACGGCCGGCCGGTGCGGCGGTCCCACACCACCGTGGTCTCGCGCTGGTTGGTGATGCCCAGCGCGGCCAGATCGGTGGCCTGCAGGTTCGCCTTCTGCATCGCGGTACGGATGACCGACGTGGTGCGCTCCGCGATCTCGATCGGGTTGTGCTCCACCCAGCCGGCCTGCGGCAGGATCTGCTCGTGCTCGAGCTGGTGCCGCGCCACCTCGTTGCCGCCGTGATCGAAGATCATGAAACGGGTGCTGGTGGTGCCCTGATCAACTGCGCCGACGAAATCAGCCACGGCCTGCCTCCACGGTCTCGGGTGTCTCATTCTGCGGGATGCGGCCCGGCTCCTCGGGCTCGCCCGGCTCCTTCGGGAGGAACCGGCCGACCAGCGCCTGGTACAGCCCGGCACCGAGCAGGCCACCGAGGACCGGCGCCACGATCGGTATCCAGAAATACAGGTAACCGGTCTGATCTCGGAACGCCCCGCCGTACCCGGTGAAATAGCTTGCCAGTCGCGGCCCGAAGTCACGGGCGGGGTTGATCGCGTAGCCGGCGTCGGTGCCCCACGCCATGCCGATCCCGACGATCAGCAGGCCGATGACGACCGGGGCGAGGTTGGCCGCCGGGGGAGTGCCGGCCGCGTCGGTGATGGCCAGGATCAGGAAGAGCAGGATCGCCGTACCGATGATCTGGTCGCGGAACGCTCCCCACTCGCCGACCGGGAGGGTCCCGTTGCCCGGCAGCGTCGAGAAGACGCCCTGGGTCTTGATGGTCAGGCCGGGGTCGGCGGCGTGCAGGACCTCGGTGTAGTTCCACCGCACGATCAGCGCGGCGACGAAGGCGCCGAGGAACTGCGCCAGGGAGTAGGGGAGCACCTTGCGCCACGAGAAGCCCTTGAAGGCCGCGAGCGCGATGGTGACCGCGGGGTTGAGGTGGGCGCCGCTGACGCGGCCCGCGACGTAGACGCCGAGCATGACGCCCAGGCCCCACGCCCAGGCGATGCTGTCGTGGTCGCCGATGCCGCCGCCCGCCACCTGCGCGACGACACCGACTCCGAAGAGGATGAGGATCATGGTCCCGGCGAACTCCGCGGCCAGTTCGCCCGCGAGGCCTCCGGGAACTTTCCATCGTGCTGCCATGACCACGACGCTATGAAGGTGACCGGGGCCACACAATGAACACCGTTCGGCATTGTCGAACATCGACTGGTTTCCCTACGTAATCATCTGGCATAACATCCGTAACGTGCCTGGAACCGTCCAGTCGATCGAGAGAGCCGCTGCGATCCTGCGGATGCTCGCCGGTGGGCCCGGCCATCTCGGGCTAGCGGAGATCGCCCGGTCGCTCGATCTGGCGAAGGGAACGGTGCACGGCATCCTGCGCACCCTGCAGGGCGTCGGCTTCGTCGAGCAGGACCGGTCCTCGGGGCACTACCAGCTCGGCGCGGCCCTGCTGCACCTCGGCACCAGCTACCTCGACATCAACGAGCTCCGGTCCCGCTCGATCAACTGGGCGGACCCGCTCGCTGCCCGCTCCGGCGAGGCGGTCCGGATCGGCACCGTGCTGGAAGGGAAGGTCCTGGTGGTGCATCACGTGTTCCGTCCCGACGACACTTTCCAGACTCTCGACATCGGAACACTGCTCCCACTTCATGCCACTGCTCTCGGCAAGGTGCTCCTCGCGTACCGGACGGCTCCTCTTCCTGACTTGGAGCGCTTCACCCACCGGACCGTGACGTCACCCGCCCGGCTCACCACCGACCTGGCCGGGGTCCGCGAAGCGGGCTGGGCCGCCGACATCGAGGAACTGACGGTCGGCCAGGCCGCCGTCGCCGCCCCGATCCGCGGGTACGGCGGCCTCGTCGTCGGTGCGATCGGCGTCTCCGGCCTCGTCGAACGCATCTGCGACAGCCACTACCGCCCGCACCCGCGCCTCGTCGGCTACGTCCGGGACGCCGCCCGCGCGGTCTCCCGGGACCTGGGAGCCACCCGATGACCTCACCGACCGAACGTTTCGTCGTCGCCATCGACCAGGGCACCACGTCGACCCGGTGCATCGTCTTCGACCGCCGCGGCCAGCTCGTTTCCCTCGCGCAGCAGGAGCACAAGCAGTACTTCCCCCGCCCGGGCTGGGTCGAGCACGACGCCGCGGAGATCTGGCGCAACGTCGAACGCCTCGCCCCGCTCGCCCTGCGCCGCGCCGGCATCACCCTCGACCAGGTCGCCGCCGTCGGCATCGCGAACCAGCGCGAGACCACGGTCGTCTGGGACCGGCGCACCGGCGTCCCGGTCAGCCGCGCGCTGGTCTGGCAGGACACGCGTACCGACGCGCTGGTCACGGCGTTACGCGACGCCCCGGGGGCGGCGGCGGTGCAGGAACGCTCGGCGCTGCCGCTGGCGACGTACTTCTCCGGGCCTCGCCTGCGCTGGATGCTCGACCACACCCCTGGCCTGCAGGAACGCGCCGAGCGCGGCGAGATCCTGTTCGGCACCATGGAGACCTGGCTGATCTGGAACCTCACCGGCGGCAAGCACTACACCGACGTCACCAACGCCAGCCGGACCAATCTGCTCGACGTGCACACCCTCGACTGGTCCCCGGAGTCGCTCGCGTTCTTCGGCATCCCCCGGGCCATGCTCCCCGAGGTCAAACCGTCGGTCGGCAGCTTCGGGACGGCGGTCGCGGCCTTTGCCGGGGTACGCATCGGGGGCGCGCTCGGCGACCAGCAGGCGGCTCTGTTCGGCCAGACCTGCTTCACCCCCGGCGAGGCGAAATGTACGTACGGCACCGGCAGCTTCCTGCTCCTCAACACCGGCACCGATCTCGTACGCTCGGACAACGGCCTGCTCAGCACCGTCGCCTACCAGGTCGAGGGCTCCCCGGCGCACTACGCACTCGAAGGCTCCATCGCGATCACCGGCTCGCTGGTCCAATGGTTCCGCGACCAGCTCGAACTGATCGCCAGCGCCCCCGAGATCGAAACCCTCGCCCGCACGGTCAAGGACAACGGCGGCTGCTACATCGTCCCCGCCTTCTCCGGCCTCTACGCCCCGCACTGGCGCTCCGAGGCCCGCGGCGTCATCGTCGGCCTGACCTCGTACATCACCAAGGGCCACCTCGCCCGCGCCGTCCTCGAAGCCACGGCCTGGCAGACCCGCGAGGTCGTCGACGCCATGAACGTCAACTCCGGCCTCACCCTCAAGACCCTCAAGGTCGACGGCGGCATGACCGCCGACAACCTGTTGATGCAGTACGTCGCCGACGTCCTCGACGTCCCGGTCGTCCGCCCGCTCGCCTCTGAGACAGTCAGTCTCGGAGCTGCCTACGCGGCCGGCCTGGCAGTCGGCTACTGGCCCGACCTGGAAGACCTGCGCCACAACTGGCACCGCGCCGGCCAATGGCTCCCGGCCATGGACCCAGCCCTGCGAACCACCGAATACGCCAACTGGCGCCGCGCCGTCGAACGCACCTTCGACTGGATCCAGCCCGCGGCCTAGTTCCCCGCCGCCTGCCGCCTGCCGCCGCCTGCCGCGGTCTCTGCTTGCTCGGTCTCTGCTTGCTCTGGTTTCTGGTTGCTCTGGTTTCTGGTTGCTC
>NZ_BOMN01000079.1 GCF_016862215.1 Winogradskya humida | reverse complement strand
CGGTTTCTGGTTGCTCTGGTTTCTGGTTGCTCCGGTTCCTGGTTGCTCCGGTTCCTCTAGGCATCCGGCGATGCTTGATCTACTGCGGGCCGCGGGCCTCGACGGGTACGAGGCGTCCGAACACGACATCCACGGCTCGACGGTCGTCGTGGTGCGGGTCGAAGGCCGGTCGTCCGAGGCCCTGCGCTCGGCCCGTGCGGGTCTGACGGACCACTACCCGGTGCTGGTTGACGACATCCAGCAGGTCATCGACCCGGACTTCCACCACAAGGCCGCGCCTGCGTCACTGATCGCCGACGCGGGGTCCCTCGATCTGGACGCGCGGATCGCCGAGCTCTCCGCCCGCTGGCTGGGTGAACGGGAACCCGGCAGTGACGACGACGCCCTCGGCCCCGAGCACTACGACATTGCCGGCTTCGGTGAGTCGGAAGCACTGGTCATCCTGCCGCGGCCCGAACCCTGGTCGGTCTTCGCCTACCTGGGCACCGCCTGGACCATCCTCGGAGCCGACCCGGAGACGATGCTGGCGGCGGGCCGCCGCTGGTACGACCGCTACGGTGCCGAACCCACCGTGGCCGGCCTGGCCACTGGCTTCGTCGTCCCTCGGCCACCCGCCGACCCGGCCGAGGCCTGGCAGGTGGCCGTCGAACACGTGACCCTGGCCGGGCTGACCGCCCGGACGACGTTGCGAGGGTATGCGCGGTCACTGGAGACGCTGCCGCACTGGACCCTCTACAACCGCCCGTGAGCGGTGCTCTCCGTTCGGGCAGTGCTCTCTTTTACGGCGGTGCTCTCAGTTCGGGCGGTGCTTTCTCTTTACGGGGGTGCTCTCGGTTCTGGCAGTGCTCTCTTCTTCCGCGGTGCTCTTCGTTCGAGTGGTGCTCTCTGTCGCTGCGGTGGTGCTCTTTGCTCGGGCGGTGCGCACTGTTCGGTCGGGCGGGTCAGCGCTTGTGCAGGCGAACGGTGACTGTGGTGCGGGTGTAGGCGACCTCGGCGCGGTAGGCGGGGTCGGTGGCCGTTACCTGGGCGAAGCGGCCCGTGATGCGGTGGGCGGTCAGGAGCGTCTGCGGGCGGGTGGAGCGACCGGTGACCTCCAGGGTGCCGGCCAGGGATGCCTCACCCGCGATCGTCAACGCGCGGGTCTCGGCCGGGAGGGTCAGGACGCCGGAGCGCTGGCGGTAGTGGCCGCGCAGGCGAAGCGCCTCGGTCACGTGCAGGGTGCCTCCGGCCAGCGTGACCTCGCCGGTGCCGAGGGCTGACGGGGCTGCAGCAATCAGGGTGCCGGCCTTCAGCGTCGTGCCGCCGCGGTAGGTGTTGGCGCCGGCCAGGGTGAGGGTGCCGGTGCCGGACTTGGTCAGGGCGCTGCGGCCGGTGATGTCGTTGTGCCAGGTGTCCGATGTGGCGTCCAGGTGCAGGTCGACGTCGTGGTCGAACGCGCCGTAGCCGTCCGCTGCCGCGAACAGGTTCAGGCGGCCCCAGTTCTCCGGGCCGTCCAGCAGCGGGTAGCCGGCCGGGAGTGCGGTGGTGCGCAGGACCTCGCGACGCTGGTCCGCGGTCAGGTACGCGAAGCGCGTCTCGAGGAGGACCTCGGCGCCCTGCGGGACGGTCATCGGCGTGGTCGCGTGGCGGCGGGGCAGGCCGTAGGTCAGCTTGGCCGCCACGAGACGCTTGTTGGCCGCCCGGTCCGCGTAAGGGTCGGCCGCGTTGCCCTGGCCGGATGTGGGGCTCGCGTTGCCCTGGCCGGATGTGGGGCTCGCGCTGCCATGGCCGGATGTGGGGCTCGCGTTGCTCAGGGCGGCCGGGAGGAGTGTGGTCTTGATCTGGTCTCGGGCCTCGGCCTTGAGGATCGCGTTCGCGGGGTCGTTGAGGGCGGCGGCGGCCAGGGCGGTCGCGAGGATGCGGCCGCCGATGACGTCGGCGGGGGAGTGCATGCCGGCGATGATGCGGGTGTCGCTCAGGTCGAAGGCCGCGGTGACGAGCTCCTGGAAGCGCTCCGGGACGGCGTAGGCGAAGGCGAGCGCGGCGAGGTGGAACGCGTTCGTGTGCCCGCTGGGGAACCCGCCGTCGTCGGCCGGTGCGAGGCCGCGCTGGCGCAGCAGCTGCGGCACGACGCTGACCGCGGAGTCGTAGACGGGGTAGCCGAGGGCGTCCAGCACCCCGGTGTCCACGACCTCGCTGTCCTCGTCCATCCGCCACGGCCGCGGGTACTGGTAGGCGGCCTTGCTCGGGTTCCCGGAGGCGAACGGCCCGCGGACCGTGTTCACCAGTGAGACAATCTGTCCCATTGCCGAGGTGGGCGAGCCGGCCCCGATTGCGGAACCTGCGGGGGCGTCGGCGGGCACGGCGTCGCTGATGGTGGTCGGCGGGGTGGACTCCGGCGCCGTGGTGATGCTGGTGACGGCGAGGGCCTTCTCCTTGTACGCGGCGGCGTAGGGGCCCAGCGCGGAGATGACGGCGTAGCTCTGGTGCTGCCGGTCCTGGATGAACGCGCGAGCGGCCTGCTCCGGCGTGCGCTTCCCGGTGACCCGGACGACGTAGCGCATGTTGGCCCGCAGCACGGCCGGGTCCAGCACCGTGCCACTGTCCCAGGTGGTGCCGGTGTGCCAGAGCCGCTGCATGCCGGACAGGATCCTGACGGCGGCGTTGGTCTCGACCGTCAGGTTCGCGGTCACGTTCGTCTGGTAGTCCGTGACGAACGCTTTGACCGCGGTCTGTGCCGTTGTGGACGGAGCAGCCTGTGTCATAACGGCCTGCGCCGCCGTGCCCTGGGCCGTCGTGGACGAGGCGGCGGTGGCGGGCGCGGCGGTCAGGAACTCCGGCAGCGCGGGTGCGGCTGCTGCGGCTATGGCGGCGCGCAGCAAGGTGCGACGGCTCACGAACATGATGGATCTCCCCAGGAAGGCAACCCCTCCAAGATCGTCAACGTGGGTCACGGGTGGGCGAACCCCGCGTGGTCGGTCCGTGAACACCGGCGGACACTCGGCCCGGAGCGGCGGCTAGCTGTCACGCTTCAGGACCTTACGTAGATCCATCACTTTCATGACGATTCGCGGTGTCAGTGGGGGTGCGGGCGGGCGGCTCTCCAGCCCAGGATTCTCACCGCGGCGCTTCGTCCAGTCGGGAATCGCCCGAACGCTCGTCGACCTGCGAGACGAGGCGCCCGGGCCTGCCCCGTGAGGTTGTGGCGATCTTGCTTGCTTGGGAGCCTTGTCAAGTCCGGCTTTTGTAACTGACACAAGAATATGTGTCACTGACACTCAACTGGGGTGGTATTGTGTGCCTGACGGTGGAGGTTTAGGTGTCTGATGTAGGCGGTCCAACAAACGCAGGGGCGGTAGCGCTTGCCGTCCTTGGCGTGGCTGCAGCAGCACTCTGGGCGGACCGCAGGGCGGCGGCGCTTCGGGTGGCTGGCGTCCGAGAGGAGGTCAAGCTTCATGACGAGGCAGTGGCCGCAATCGAGAACGCTCACGAGCAGATTCTCAAAGCTCGACGTGCCGCAGACCGGTTGCGCGACTACCAGGTCACAGTCGATGTCAGAGCTCGGCTGGAGTCGGCATTCACCGAGGAATTGGAGGCCGAGGTTAAAGAGGCCACAGGCGACACAAAGCCGCCGGAGTTCCTCTTGATGTTGCAAGACCGTAGCCAATGGCCGGACCTCAAGGAGCGTGTCGACCGTTTGCTCCAGCCGACCTCGCCGAACGTCGCGACGACGGAGCCTGTTCATGCAAGAGCGGCTTTGCTTGACGCCATCAACGCGGAGAGTGGCATTTGGACGGCCAGTCGAGCGCTCGCTCTGCTTGAATCACGCGGGTGGCGGACCGAGAGTGCCCGTCCAGTCAACCTCGTTGGCAACCTGCTGGGCGTTATGGCTCGAGAGGGTGAGATCGCCCGCGCCGGGCGTGGTGAATACAAATCCTTGCAGCCGACAGTTCCGAGTTCGGCTCAGGAGGAGATAGCGCCGGGAATCATGCAGCCCGCGCCCGGGGCGTGGATCTTCGATACGGCTACCACCAGCGCATCGCTGGTGACGGACAAAAGTGGACCGAGTAAGGAAAGGGGGTGAATCAGATGAGCAAGACTTCACTTGTCGCCTTCGGCGACGAAGTGGGCAAATGGCTCCCGGTCTTCGTTGCTCTCGGCGGTGTAGGCGTTTTGCCGAAGGGCTGGAAGAAGGTGGCAGGCGCTGCGGCCCTACTACTCGCGCTTCGGGGCGTGTTGGAGTAATTCTGAACGGCTCGGAGGTCCTCCCGTGGGGCCTCTGAGCCGTCATGAATGATGGATTCTCCTCGGAGAACGACCAGGCGGACCGGGATGTCAGGTGCGAGGCGCGACCTAGACGAAGGCGCTGTGGCCGGTGACGGCGCGGCCGACGATCATCGTGTTGATTTCTCGGGTGCCTTCGTAGGAGTAGAGGGCTTCGGCGTCGGCGACGAAGCGGCCGATGTTGTAGTCGAGGACGATGCCGTTGCCGGCCAGGAGTTCGCGGGCCCAGCCGACGACCTCGCGCATGCGGGTGGTGGTGTACGCCTTTGCCAGCGCCGAGTGCTCGTCCTTGAACTCGCCGGCGTCCTGGAGCTGGGCGAGGCGTACGCACATGCCCAGGGAGCCGGTGACGTTGCCGAGCATGCGGACGAGCAGATCCTGGACGAGCTGGAACTTCGCGATCGGGCGGCCGAACTGCTCTCGTTCCTTCGCGTAGTCGAGGGCGATCTCGTACGCGGCCAGCATCACACCGACCGCTTCCCAGGCCACGCCGCTGCGGGTGGCGCGCAGGACCTTCGACGTGTCCTTGAACGTGCGTGCGTTCTCCAGCAGATGATCGGCGGGGACCACGCAGTCCGTCAACGTGATGTCGGCGTTCTGGACGATGCGCAGGGCGATCTTGTTCTCGATCTTCGTGGCCGTGAAGCCGGGGGTGTCCTTCTCGACGATGAAGCCTTTGACCTGGTTGTCAGCGAGGTCGCGGGCCCAGACCACGGTGAGGTCGGCGAACGTCGCGTTGCCGATCCAGCGTTTGGCGCCGTTGAGGACCCAGGTGTCGCCGTCGCGGCGGGCCGTGGTGCGCAGGCCCGCGGCGACGTCGGAACCCCCGGTCGGCTCGGTCAGGGCGAAAGCGCCGATCGTGGCGAACGTACGCATCGCCGGCAGCCATCGCTCCTTCTGCTCGGCCGACCCGCAGGTTTCGATGCTCCCCATGGCCAGGCCGGCGTGCACCCCGTAGAACGTCGCCATGGACGCGTCCGCGTGCGCCATCTCCAGCGCGAGCCAGCCGGAGAGCAGGTTCGACTGCGAGGAGCCCGCGATGCCCAGGTCGGCGAAGCCCTTGACCAGCTCGAACGGGAATTCCGCTCGCGCCCAGTAGTCGTTCGCGATCGGCGTGACCTGGGACTCCAGGAACTCACGCGTACGCGACACGACAGCGGCCTCGGAGGGCGGGAGCAGGTCCTGGAAGCGGTAGAGGTCACCCGTCAGCATGGGAACCTCTTACCCACGTGATCGCTCATTAGACTTCCGGTCCATGCTCACCATGCAGGACGCGCTCGCCCGGCTCACCGCGTACTGGACCGCTCAGGGGTGCCTGGTCGTCCAGCCGATGAACACCGAGGTCGGCGCCGGCACCCTCAACCCCGCCACGTTCCTGCGGGTGCTCGGCCCGGAGCCGTGGCGCGTGGTCTACACCGAGCCTTCGGTACGCCCGGACGACTCCCGCTACGGCGAGAACCCGAACCGGTTGCAGACCCACACGCAGCTGCAGGTGATCCTCAAGCCGGACCCGGGCAACTCGCAGGAGCTCTACCTCGGCAGCCTGGCCGCGATCGGGATCGACGTGGCCGCCCACGACGTACGGTTCGTCGAGGACAACTGGGCGTCGCCGGCGCTGGGCGCGTGGGGTCTGGGGTGGGAGGTGTGGCTGGACGGGCTGGAGATCACCCAGTTCACGTACTTCCAGCAGGCCGGTGGGCTCAACCTCGACCCGGTGAGCGTCGAGATCACGTACGGCATCGAGCGCATCATCATGGCGCTGCAGGGCGTCACCCACTTCAAGGACATCGAGTACGCCGCCGGCGTCAGCTACGGCGAGGTGTTCGGCCAGTCCGAGTACGAGATGTCCCGTTACTACCTCGACGACGCCGACGTCGCCGCCAACCGCGAACTTCTTGAGTTGTACGCCGCCGAGGCGCAGCGCCTCATCGACGCGGGACTGCCCGTGCCCGCCCACACGTACGTCCTGAAGTGCTCGCACGCGTTCAACGTCCTCGACTCGCGCGGCGCCGTCTCCACCGCCGACCGGGCCGCCGAGTTCGCCCGGATGCGCCGCCTCGCCGGTGACGTCGCGAAACTGTGGGTGGCCCGCCGCGACGAGCAGGGGCACCCCCTCGGGCTGGCCGAGCCACAGCCCGAGGCGATCGCCGCCGCCCCCGCCGCGGAGGGCGAGGACAGGCCGCGCACGCTGGTCTTCGAGATCGGCACCGAGGAGCTTCCGCCGTCCGAGGCGCGCTCAGCGCGTACCTATGTGCAGAAGGAGCTGACCGCCCAGCTGGAACAGACCCGGCTGGAGCACGGCGAGGTCCGCGTCCACGCCACCCCGCGGCGCCTCATCGCGGTCGTGACCGGCGTGGCCGCGCGCGAAGCCGACTACACGCAGACCGTGAAGGGCCCGAAGACCACGGCACCGGAGAAGGCGCAGCAGGGTTTCGCGCGCTCCCAGGGCGTACCCGTCGAGTCTCTGGAAACCGCCGACGTCAACGGCGTACCCCACCTTGTCGTGCAGAAGCACGTCGCGGGAGGCGCCGCACTCACCGTGCTCACCCCGTTGCTCGCGAAGGTCGTCACCGGTCTGCGCGCGGCGAAGAACATGCGCTGGAACGACCCGAAGCTCGCCTTCAGCCGCCCGATCCGCTGGCTGGTCGCGCTCTGGGGCGACGAGATCATCCCGGTCGCGGTGGGGGCGCTGTCCGCCGGCCGCGAGACCCGGGTGCTGCGTACGGCCGCCGAGCCCGTCCTCACCGTCGCCTCCGCCGAGACGTTCATGGAGACCATCTCGATCAACGGCATCATCGCCGACCCCGAGGACCGGCGCGAGCTGATCGTCTCGGGCGCGCAAGAACTGGTGTACGGCGAGGGCCGCGTCGACGTCGCCGGCGAGAGCCCCCTGCTCGACCAGATCACCTATCTCGTGGAGCAGCCGACCCCGCTCCTCGGCACGTTCGACGAGCGCTACCTCGAACTGCCCGACGCCGTCCTCACCACGGTCATGCGCAAACACCAGAGATATCTCCCGGTACGCGCGGACGACGGCACGCTGCTCCCCATGTTCGTCACCGTCGCCAACGGCCCCGTCGACGTCGACCTGGTCCGCACCGGCAACGAGGCGGTCCTGCGCGCCCGCTACGAGGACGCCGCGTTCTTCTACCGCGCCGACCGCGCCCTCCCGATCACCGACATGCGCGACCGTCTGAACCGCCTGACGTTCACCGACAAACTCGGCTCGATGGCCGACCGCGCCGCCCGCATCAACGCCCTCACCGCCCAGCTCGCCACGACGGCATCGGTCTCCTCCGCGAACGCCGCCCACACCGCCCGCGCCGCCGAACTGGTCAAGTTCGACCTCGGCTCCCAGCTCGTCACGGAAATGACCAGCCTGGCCGGCATCATGGCCGAGGACTACGCCCTCAACGCCGGCGAACTCCCCCAGGTCGCCCAGGCGATCTACGAGGCCGAACTCCCGCGCAGCGCCGGCGACGCGCTCCCGTCCTCCGTACCCGGAGCCCTCCTGTCCCTGGCCGACCGCCTGGACCTGATCACCGGCCTCGCCGCCACGGTAGGCCTCCCCACCGGCAGCAGCGACCCCTTCGCCGTCCGCCGCGCCGTCCTCGGCCTCCTGGCCGTCCACCGCGCCCACCCCGACCTCTCCACCATCGACCTCTTCACCGCCCTGGACCAGTCAGCCGCCCTGCAACCGGTCAACGTCGACCCCGCCACCCTCGACGCCACCCGCGACTTCCTCACCCGCCGCCTCGAACAACTCCTCACCGAAGAAGGCCACCCCGTCGACCGCGTCCGCGCGGTCCTGCCCCACGCCTCCCGCCCCGCCGTCGCCGACCTCTTCCTGGCCCAGCTCGGCCGCCTGGTCGCCTCCCCGGACTTCCTGTCCCTCGCCGAAGCCATCCAGCGCGCCCGCCGCATCGTCCCGGCCGGCACGGAAGCCCGTTATGACCCCGCCCTGCTCAAGGAGCCTGCCGAGGTCGCCCTCCACACCGCAGTCTCATCAGTACGCACAGAGCTGCCCTCCGCCACCGACCTGTCCCACTTCACCGAGGCAGCACTGCCACTGGTCGCCCCCGTCCACCAGTTCTTCGAAGACGTCTTCGTCATGGCCGACGACCCAGCCCTCCGCGCCGCCCGCCTCGGCCTCCTCGCCACGATCCGCGACCTGGGCGACGGCCTGCTCGACTGGCCCCAGCTGCGCCTATAGGTCTCCCCGCGGCGGGCCGGCTGGGCTGTTCGGCTGGGCTGGGCTGGTTCGCTTGGCTGGCTGGGCTCGGCTGGCTGGGCTCGGCTGGCTGGGCTTAGCTGGCTCGGCTCGGCTGGCTGGGCTGGGCTCAGCTGGCTGGGCTGGGCCGGACGTCCAGGCTGGGCGGTCCGGCCGGCCGGACCGCTCGGGCCGAGTTGGCCGGGCCGAGTCGGCCCGCCCGGACCGGGGCGTCGGCGCTTTGCGTGTCAGGGCTGTAGCGATCAGTCACGCCAGCCGGGGAAATGTATGTCATGCGCAGACAGATATGTGCGTACTTGACATGGGCGGCACACAATTGTGCGCCGCCCTCGCCTATCTGCCGCACGTTATTGCGGCTTCTTCGATTGTGTATAGCGGCCGATTCCATTGCGTGAACCGACCACCCTGATCAACTGCCAGCTTCAACGCCCAGGTCCCAGCGCCCGGCCTCCGCACCTAGCCCAAGCACCCCGTCCGCGCCCGCCCCAAGCGGCCAGTCTTCGCGCTCAACCTAAGCGGCCAGCCTTCGCGCTC
>NZ_BOMN01000078.1 GCF_016862215.1 Winogradskya humida | reverse complement strand
AGTCCAAGCGCCAGTCTTCGCGCTCAGTCCAAGCGACCGGTTGCCGTGACCGGTTGCCGTGACCGGTTGCCGTGACCGGGTTCAGCGGCCGAAGGAGAACCGGCGCTTCTTCTGGCGGCCGAAACGACCCTGGAGCGTGTCCGCACCCTTGCGCAGCATGCGGGTCCCGCGGCTGGGCCCCCGGCGGGCCTCTACCGCGTCACTGAGTTTGCGCGCGCCGAACGCCGCGAGCGGAACCGCCACCGCCATGATCGCGTAGCGCCTGATCAGGTTGAACAGCATGCCGACCTCCGTATGACCACCGGACGAACCGGATGCCGTCCTGCCCTGGGCATACCCCCGCCCACCCTTGATCAGTCCTCCCACCGGCCGCAACCGCCACCGGGTAATCAGCCGCGCACAGACCGCCCGGGGATGGAGAGCTCGAAATTCGCTGTCGCCGGGTGATCGCGGGGTCGTAGTCTGGCGGACTTTGCCGACACCGGAGGTTGAATTGACCGAGTTCCCGCAGGACATCACCGAACGCATCGTGGGCACCCCGGAGCAGGAAGCCGAGGGCATGGTCGGTCCGCCCCCGGAACAGTGGGTGGGCCCGGTCACCATCGTGGACTACGACCCGTCCTGGCCGGACCGCTACAACGCCCTGCAACCCCCGATCGACGCCGCGCTCGGCGACCTGATCATCAGCGCCGGCCACATCGGATCCACCTCGGTCCCGGGCCTGGCCGCCAAACCCGTCATCGACATCGACGTGGTCATCGACGACACCGAGGACGAATCCCGCTACGTCCCGGCCCTGGAGCACCTCGGCTACCGCCTCCTGCTCCGCCACCCCTGGTGGCAGGGCCACCGCATGCTCATCAACGCCGCCGCGGACGTCCACCTGCACATCTGGCCCCGCGACGCCCCCGAACCCGTCCGCCACCGCCTCCTCCGCGACTGGCTACGCACCCACCCCGGGGACCGGGACCTCTACGCCACCACCAAGCAACACCTCGCCCGCGAAACAGCCGACCACCCGGAGGACTACACGATGGCCAAGAACACCGTCATCGACGCCATCTTCACCCGCATCTTCGCCGCCCACCCCCAGCCCTGACGCCCGCTCCGCTCTGAGCGCGGCGCAAATCCGAGGCGGGCGCTTGCGCGACAGGGCGGCTGTGAGGCAGGGCGCCTGTGAGGCAGGGCGCCTGTGAGGCAGGGCGCCTGTGAGGCAGGGCGCCTGTGAGGCAGGGCGCCTGTGAGACAAGGCGACTCAGAGGCTCGCGCTGTGCTGAGGAAGTCGGCGCGGGTCAGGCTGCTCGGGGGAGGTGGGCGGGGAGGGCGAGGGTGAGGCGTTCGAGGGTTTCGGCGTCCGGGGCGTATTGGGCGTGCAGGGTGAGGTCGGGGAGGTGCCAGCGGTCCCAGGGGCCGTTGGCGGAGTCGAAGCGGTCTCGGTAGGGGGCGCCGGTTTCGTCGGGGCGGCCGAGCATGGGGATCATGCGGGAGCGGCGGGGGACGCTGCCTGCTCCGGCGGGGAGGGTGCCCTGGAACGGGGTGAAGCCGTCGGCGGGCTGGAAGTGCAGGACGACGGTGGTGACCAGGCCGTGGGCGTCGGCGGCGAGTTCCACTCCGGCTGAGGGGGAGCGGTAGGCGCGGGAGAGGCCGGTGCCGGTGCGGGGGAGGAGGGCGTACTCCTGGCAGATGCCTTGGACTCTTGCTTCCAGGACCGTGCGGCCGAGGAGCTGGGTCAGGTCGGGGCGGCCGACCTTGCGGGCGGTGGTGAGCGGGCCGGGGTTGCGTTGCGGGGCCGCGGGGTTGAAGACCGGTTCGTTGGAGCCGCGCGGCGCGGTGTGGAAGGCAGCGCGGCGTGTACGGAATCCCACGTTGTCCACCGTAGGGGGTACGAACGAGTGCGCGGAAGGCGTACCCGTAGATCCTTTCGGTGGCGTTTGCCGGGACGTCACGGCGACTTCGCCCTGGGGTCGCGCGGGTGGCCTGGACTGCTGCGCGGGAGGTCAGGCGGGTGTCGCCGGCCGGGAACGTTGGAGGAGATCGTGGCAGATCGCCGACAGGTGCTGCGGCTGGGTGCTCTCGCGGCGGGGGCGCCGGCCGTGCTGGGAGCCACCGCGTCACCCGCACTGGCCGGGGGGCACGGACACCAGCCGTCGCTGGTCGTCGGGCACCGCGGGGCTTCCGGCTACCGGCCCGAGCACACCCTGGCATCGTACGAGCTGGCCGCGCGGCTGGGCGCCGACTTCATCGAACCGGACCTAGTGTCCACCAAGGACCACGTCCTGGTGGCCCGGCACGAGCCGGAGATCGGCGGCACCACCGACGTGGCGTCCCGCCCCGAGTTCGCCTCGCGCAAGCGGACCGTCCTGCTCGACGGCATTTCTGTGACAGGCTGGTTCACACACGACTTCACCCTCGCGGAGCTGAAGACGCTGCGCGCGACGGAGCGCATCCCGGCCGTACGCCAGCACAACACCCTCTACAACGGCCTGTTCCCGGTGCCGACGTTCCAGGAGATCCTCGACCTGCGCAAACGTCTGTCGAAGGAGCTGGACCGCGAGATCGGCGTCTACCCGGAGACCAAGCACCCGACGTACTTCCGGGAGCTCGGCCTGGACCTGGAGACCCCGCTGGTGCAGGTCCTGCGTCGCAACGGCCTCGACCGCGCCGACGCCAAGGTCTTCGTCCAGTCCTTCGAGGCGAAGAACCTGCAGGCCCTCCGCGAGGACTACCGGCTGCGCGCCCCGAGCATCTTCCTCACCAGCGCGACGGGCAGCCCGTTCGGCGACACGACGACGTACGCCGAATACCTCACCCCGGCCGGCCTGAGGAGGCTCGCCCGTTACGCCGACGGCATCGGCCCGGACAAGAGCCAGGTCATCCCCCGCAAGGCCGACGACACCCTGGGCGAGCCGACCACCCTGGTCAAGGACGCCCACGCCGCCGGCCTCAAGGTCATGCCCTACACGTTCCGCGCCGAGAACGCGTTCCTGCCCGCCGACTACCGCGTCGGCACCGACCCCGCCGCCTACGGCCGCGCCATCGACGAACAGGTCACCTTCCTCAAAACCGGCCTCGACGGCCTCTTCACCGACCAGGCCGACATCGGGGTCCTGGCCCGCAGTGCCGCTTACGCCCACGTCTGATCTTTTGCCGGTACGCCCGGAGCCCGCGCTCCGGCCCGGCGGACTTCGCCGCGTGCTCGGGCCCGGCGGGGTTCGCCGCGCGTGCTCGGGCCCGGCGGTGTGCGCCGCGCGTGCTCGGGCCCGGCGGTGTGCGCCGCGCGTGCTTCGGCCCGGCGGTGTGCGCCGCGCGTTTCGGCCGGGCGACGTTCGCCGGGTGAGTGTGCTCAGCCCGGGGGGATTCGGCGGGCGAGTTCGGTCCGGGAGCGGACGCCGAGGCGGGCGTACACGTTGCGCAGGTGGTGGTCGACGGTTCGGGGGCTGAGGTAGAGCTGCTGGGCGATCTCCCGGTTGGTGGCCCCGGCTGCCACCATCCGGGCGATCCGGTCCTGCTGCGCGGTCAGGCCGGTGGTGCCGGGCTGCTCCGGGGGCGCGGGGGCTTCGCCTGCCCGTGGTTGATACGTCACCCCGGGACCTCCCGCGCCCTCTGGTTGATACGTCACCGCCGGACCTCCCGCGCCCTGTGGTTGATACGTCACCGCCGGATTTCCGGCTGCCCGTGGTTGATACGTCACCGCGGGGGCGCCGGCGGCACGGAGGTGTTGCATCGCCTCGGCGGCCCAGGGGCCCGCGCCGAGAGCGGTGAAGGTAGCGGCGGCGGCGTGCAGGTGTTCCCGGGCGGCTCCCGGTTGCCGGTGGCGGCGCAGGTGCCTTCCGTACAGCAGCTGGGTGTGCGCCCGTGCGAAGTCGGTGTCCCCTCGGTCGTGCTCCCGCAGGGCCTCCCGGAACAGGTCGACGGCGTCGTCCGGGCCGGAGGCCAGCAGGGCCCGGCTGCGCGCCCGTAACGCGAGCCAGGGGGCACGCCCGGTCGCCGAGGCCCACCGTTCGAACTGATCGAAGGCCCGCTCTGCGATCGGCGCGTCGAAGGCCTGCCCCGCGACCAGTGCATCGAAGGCCCGGCCTGCGACCAGTGCGTCGACGGCCTGCCCCGCGACCGATGCGTTGAAGGCCTGGCCTGCGACCAGTGCGTCGGCGGCCTGCCCCGCGACCGGTGCGTTGAAGGCTTGCCCTGCGACCGGTGCGTCGAAGGCCCGGCCCGCGACCAGTGCGTCGAGGGCTCGAGCCGCGGCTGGGTTCCGGCGGCCTTGAGCTGCGGCCCGGGTCCGACGGCCCGGAGTGGCGGCGGGTTCCCCGAGGGCCATCTGCGCGGCCGCGAGGGCCTCGATGAGGTGCGGGGTCGCGGCGACCTGCAGGACCGCGTTGCCGCGTCCGGACGGCGTCACCAGGATCCGGGTGAGGCGTGCCACCGTTGCCGCGGGCCGTCCTTCGATCAGGTCCAGCAGCCCCAGCGCCCATTCGCAGAGCGCCCGGGCCTGGCCCGGCCCGGTGCTGCTGTCAGCGGCCCCGGCCCGCTGCACACGGTGCAGCGTGGTCGGCCGGTCGCCGCGCAGCGCCGCCACGACGGCGAGGATGCCGAAGTGGACCTCGGCGAGTGCGGGCTGTCCGGTGCGCAGTGCCTCGTCCGCGCCTTCGACCGCCGCCGACTCCGCGTCCGGATAGCGGCCGCTCGCGAGCCCGGCGAACGCGGCGGCTTCGAGGGCCCGCGGCACCGTCACGGTCTCGCCGTTCAGCCGGGCCAGCCGGACACCGCGGGTGGCGAGTGCGTACGCGGTGTCGCCCGCACCGGCGAGTACCCCCGCGGTCGCCGCCCGGATCAGCTCGTCGGGCCGGTCACACGCCGCGGCGCGGGTCGGCTCGTCGGGCCGGTAGCTCGCATCGGCCCGGGTCAGCGCGTCGGGCCGGTAGCTCGTATCGGCCCGCGTCATCGCGCAGTGCCGGTCGCTCGCTCCGGACCGGTTCATCGAGGTGTGCCGGCCGCTTGCCTCGGTCCGGGTCGGCTCGTTGGGCCGGTCGCTCGCTCCGGCCCGGGTCATCGCGCTGTGGAGGTGGGCGATGCCGGTGCGCGGGTCGTCGGCGTACAGCGCGGTCAGGCCGGCGACGAGGTCCTCGGATGTGCTGCCCGGGCCGGCGTGCCGGTCGAGGACGTGCCGGGCCACCTCGATGTAGCGCTCGTGGTCGCCGGCCCGGTGCACGACCTCGGTGGCGAGCAGCAGCGCGTCGAGGGCGCTCTCCCGGGGGAGCTGCCCGGCGGCGCTGAGCAGGTCGTCGACCGCGGACCCGTCGGCGTGGACGGCGATCTCGGCGGCCAGCCCCCGGACGCGTACGCGCAGCCTGGGTTCATGAGCGACCCGCCGCAGCAGCTTGCCGGCCTCGGCCGGGCGACCCGCCAGCCAGACCTGCCGTGCGGCCGCGAGCAGCGCGTCGGCCCGGACCGCGGCGTCGGTGGTGAGCCGGGCGGCGTGGCGCAGGGCAGCGGCGGCCAGTGGGGGAGGCGTACGGCCCGCGAGCTCCAGCAGATCGGCGGCGAGCCCGTCGTCGGAGCCGGAAGCAGCGTACGCGAGACGGAGCAGTGCTCTCGGCGTACGCGGCCGTTTCTGCATGAACTGTGCATAAATCATGTAGACAAGTGTCGATGTTTGCCGATGGCGGCTCAAGGCCGGTGATTTCACCGATGTGTCATTTCTGTTTCGGCAGCAGGCTGCGAGACATCCCGTTCCCTCCCTGGAGGTTCCATGCGCCGGATGTTCGCAGTCCTGATCGCCGTCATGACCGCCCTGGTCGCCATCCCCGCCGCCCCCGCCCTGGCGGCCCCGGGCACCCCGGTCGTCTTCGTGCACGGCTACACCGGAAGCGCCTCGAACTGGACGACCGCCATCTCACTCTTCCGGGCCGGCGGCTACAGCAGCAGCGAGCTGTTCGCGTACGAGTACAACTCCTACGGCAACAACATCCAGAACGCCCAGGGCCTGGCCACCTATGTCAGCCAGGTCCGCAGCCGCACCGGCGCCGCCAAGGTCGACATCGTCAACCACTCCATGGGCGGCCTCGTCACCCAGTGGTACGTCAAGCAACTCGGCGGCGCCCAGTACGTCAACCACGTAGCCTCGCTCGCGGGCGCCAACCACGGCACGACCTCCGCGAGCGCCTGCCTCATCTACGTCACCTGCCAGCAGATGTACCCGGGCTCGTCCTTCATCAACACCCTCAGCGCAGGCGACGAAACCCCCGGCCCGACGACGTACGCCACCTGGTACTCCCCGTGCGACGGCATCATCATCCCGTACACCAGCACGACCCTGAGCGGCGCGACCAACAACTACGTCCTCTGCGAGACCCACATCGGCTACCTCACCGACACGTCCGTCCTGACCGCGGTCCGCAACTTCCTGCGCTGACCCGATCGACCTGACGAGGGCCGCACCCCGCGAAGGGGGGTGCGGCCCTCCGCGCGCGCCCACGTTCGGTTGCCCCTGGTTGTTCCCGGGCGGCGGGGCGCGCGAAGATCAGGGCCGGGCCAACGGGGGAGGAACGATGACGGCGATCGTGGGGCTGGAGTCGAAGGGGAAGGTTTTCATCGGTGGGGACAGTGCCGGGGTGGCCGGGCTGAGTCTGACCGTGCGGGCCGATACCAAGGTTTTCCGCAAGGACAGTTACATTTTCGGGTTCACGACGTCGTTCCGGATGGGGCAGCTGCTGCGGTACTCGCTCGCGCCGCCGTCGCCGATCGGGAACCTTGATGCGTTCATGGCGACCACGTTCGTCGATGCGTTGCGGGACTGTCTCAAAGCGGGTGGGTGGGCGACGAAGGAAAGCGAGCGGGAGGTCGGGGGCACGTTCCTTGTCGGGGTGCAGGGGCGGCTGTTCACGGTCTATGACGATTATCAGGTGGCTACCGCCGCTGACGGGTTCGCGGCGGCCGGGTCCGGGGATGAGATCGCGCTCGGGGCGCTCTACGCCACCGCGGGGATCGGGCTGAAGCCTCGGAAGCGGGTGTTGCGGGCATTGACGGCGGCGGAGCGGTTCAGTGGTGGCGTACGCGGGCCGTTTATCTGCTTGAAGGGGTGAATATCTTTAGCGTGTGGTTGCCGCGCTTGAGCTTTATCTCGACACCGATACGACCCGCAGGCTGAAGACGCTGTGGCGTGCCCTGGAGGCGGAGGGCATCCCGACCATGGGGTCGCTCAACGAGCGGCACCGGCCGCACGTGTCGCTGGCCGCGGCCCGCACGATGGAGCCGGCGGCGGTGGCCGGGGCGCTCGACGGGATGGCGGTCGGGCGGGGGCTGACGCTCGACATGGATTTCGCGGGGCAGTTCGTCGGGCGGGTGCTGTGGCTGGGCATCGTGCCGACCGCCGCGCTGCTCAACCACCATCAGGACGTGCATGACCGGCTGGTGAAGGGCGGGGTCGAGGTCTGGGATCAGTACGCCCCCGGGCGCTGGGTCCCGCACTGCACCGTCTCCCTGCGCGTGCCGAACCCCATGATGGCCCCGGCGATCCGGCGCTGCCTCGAGATCCTGCCGCTGAAGGCGCACGTCACGGGGGCGGCGCTGACCGACCACGCCAACGACATCTCCCACCCGTTGAGTTGAGCCGAGAGGGGTGGCGTGGACGAGCTCCGGGACACCTACGACACGATCGCCGCCGCGTACGACGAGCAGCTGCGAGACGAGTTGTCTCATAAGCCTCTCGACCGGGCGCTGCTGACGGCGCTCACGGAGCTGGCCGGCGAGGGCACGATCGCGGACGTCGGGTGCGGGCCCGGGCACGTCACGCGGTTCCTGGCCGGGCTGCACCCCGACGTCCTCGGCGTCGACCTGTCGCCGGAGATGATCGCGATCGCCCGCCGCCACGCGCCGCGGATCCCGGGCACGGTGGCCTCGATGCTGGCACTCCCGGTGAGGGACGGTGCCTGGGCGGGCGCGGCCGCGATGTATTCGATCATCCATCTCGGTGCGGCCGAGCGGGTGCGGGCCTTCGCCGAGCTGGCCCGGGTGCTGCGGGACGGCGCCCCGCTGCTGGTGGCCTTCCACATCGGCGACGAGTCGGTGCACCTGACGACGTGGTTCGGCGCGGACGTCGACGTGGACGTGCACTTCCTCGACCCCGCCGCCGTCCGGGCCGACCTGGTCGCCGCCGGCTTCGACATGGTCGCCGAACTGACCCGCGAGCCCCTGGACCCCGCCGAGTTCCCGAGCCGCCGCGCGTACCTGATGGCCATGATTCACAAACCGGGCGGAGCGTGGCAGGGTCCTTAAGCTGTGACCTCTCCGCACTCCTGGCCGCCGGTTTCCTGGCTGCCCCTTTCGTGGTTGTCGCGCTCCTGGTGGGAGAGCCGCGATCCGCAGCTCTCTGCCGTGCGGCGTGCTGCCCGCGTCACCCTGGTCGCGTGCCTGGGCTTCTACTTCTGCCGGTACGCGCTGAGCAGCCCGGCGATGGCGCCGTACGCCTTGTTCGGGACCATCGCTCTGGGAATGTTGTCTCAGATCCCCGGAAATGCGAGGCAGCGGGCCCGGACCCTGCTCGCGGTGCTGCCCGTGACGTGGGTGCTGATCACGCTCGGCACGCTGCTGTCCGTGTCGAACTGGGCCGCGGCCGCCGGGATGTTCGTGCTCGGCTTCGCCGTGACGTTCGCCGGCGTCGGCGGGCCGCGGCTGGTCGGGCTCGCCACCGGGATGCAGCTGCTCTACATCCTGCCGTGCTTCCCTCCGTACGACCCGGGTGTGCTGCCGGAACGCATCGCCGGGGTCTCCCTGGCCGTCGTGCTGCTGGCGGTCGCCGAGGTGGTGCTCTGGCCCGGCCCGCAGCCGGTGCCGTACCGGGAACGTCTCGCCGACGCCGTTGACGCCCTCGCCGGTTGTCTCGCCGCCATCGCCGACCACTGGGACGGCGACCCGCGCGGCAAGGAACGGCTCGCCGCGCTGCTGCCCGACGCCACCGAAG
Source organism: Winogradskya humida (assembly GCF_016862215.1). Lineage (GTDB taxonomy): Bacteria > Actinomycetota > Actinomycetes > Mycobacteriales > Micromonosporaceae > Actinoplanes > Actinoplanes humidus. Next base: position 18,938 of record NZ_BOMN01000078.1, on the reverse strand, counting down.
CCGGCGACGCGCTGAGGCCCTCCCGGCTGCCGGTGACCCAGCGGCCCGCGTCGGCGGGACGGCGGGACCGGGCGCTGAGCTCCGCCTCCGCGACGACGCGGCTGGTCCTGGGCCGGGCCGTCGACCTCTACTTCGCCGACGACCGGGACGCCGTGAGCCTGCCCGCCGCGGCCCGGCTGCTGCGCGAGACCGCGTCCTGCGCCTCCGCCGCCGGGGCGTGGCTGCGGGGTCAGGGCGAGGTGCCCGACACGGACCGGATCGCCGGGGCGCTGGCGCGTTTCCGGGCCGAGCGGGAGGCCGGGGACCCGACCGGGGTGGCACCCGAGCGGCTGCGTCTGGGTTCACTCGCGTTGAGCCTGGGGGAGTGGACCAAGTCGCTCGTGACCGAGCTGCGGATCGTCGCCCGGGCACCGCTGCGTGCGGACGTCCAAGGCCCCTATTGGTACGCGTCCCGCCCGGCACCGTCGCTCTGGTGGCACCGGCTGCGCGAGAACCTGACCCCGCGCTCGGTCTACTTCCAGGGTGCCCTGCGTCTCGCCGCCGCCCTCGCCGTCGCGCGCCTGCTCGCCGGGGAGCTCGACCTGTCGCACGGCTTCTGGGTGCTGCTCACCATCCTGACCGTGTTGCGCACCTCGGCGGCGGAGACCCGTTCCGCACTACGCCCCGCCCTGACCGGCACGGTGATCGGCTCGCTCGCCGCCGCCGTGCTGCTCGTCTACGGCACCGACCCGACGCTGTACGCGATCGCCCTGCCCCTGGTCATGTTCATCGGTAACGCCGCCGGCCCGCTGCTCGGGCAGGGCTGGGCGCAGGCACTGTTCACGCTGGTCATCACGCTGGTCTTCGCGCAACTGGCCCCCACCGACTGGCACCTCGCCGAGGCCCGGGTGCTGGACGTGGCGGTCGGTGCGCTGGTGGGCGTACTGATCGGCTTGTTCGCCTGGCCCCGCGGCGGCTCGGGCGAACTGCACCGCGCCACCGCCAACTTCCTCGGCGCCTCGGCCGGCGTGGTCCGCGAGACGGTCGCGACGCTGTCCTCGATGACGCCGCCCGGGACGGCCCTGCCGCTCGCCCGGGAGCAGGAACGGCTCGCCGAGGCTTCGTACGCGCTGTACCAGAGTGAGCGCCACGCGGTGGCGAGGCTGGACTGGCAGGCCACGCTGATCGCGGGCAAGCACGCCGTACGCGGAGCCGAGGCCCTGCTGCGTGACTGCCCCACCGGCCGGCTGCTGCCCTGCGCCGCCCTGCTCACCCTGGCCACGACCGACGTCGCCGGCCGCTTCGAGGCGACGGCCCAGGCCATCCGTTCCCGGGAGGTCCCACGGACACCGGACGACCCCGCTCCCGACCTGGGCTGGCCCACCGACCTGGGCCGCGACCTCTACCACCTGGCCGACCTCCGCGTCTGGCTCGACGGCCTGCGCGACGACCTCACCCGCGTCACCGGCCGCCCCGAACACCAGGGCCCTGTCCCGGTCCCGCTCGCCTGACCCCGTCGAAGTCGAGCCGCAGCTCACTTCAGGGCGGGAAGCGACTTCGGCCGGCTCGACCGAGCAGTTGAAGATGAGTCGTGACTCAGCTTGGCCGGACGCTGCAGCCTGCGGGGGTAGGGCGGCAAAAATGAGTCGCCGCTCAGCTTGGCGGGGCGCTGCGCCCCCGCGTTGTTGAGGCGCTGAAGTCGAGCCGAGGCTCATCTTGGGGTGGGCCCGGCTTCGCTCTGACGGTAAAAGTGAGTCCCCACTCAGCTTGGCAGGATGCGGGGGCCCTGCATTGTTAAGGCGCTGAAGTCGAGCCGAGGCTCATCTTGGGTGGCGCAGCTTGGCTCGACGGTGAGGCCGATGCCGGCGACGTAGCGGGTGGGGTCAGCTGAGGGCGACGCCGCCGCCGGCGCGTTTGATGCGGTACATGGCGGCGTCGGCGCAGCGCATGAGGTCGGCGATGGTGGTGGCGTCGGCGGGGAAGAGAGCGATGCCGATGCTGACGCCGATGGCGATGGGCTGGTCGTCGACGGTGAAGGGTTCGCAGACGCGGGCGTGGATGCGTTCGGCGATGGTGATGGCGGATTCGGCGTCGGGGTCGCCGGTGAGGAGGATGGCGAACTCGTCGCCGCCGAGGCGGGCGACGACGTCGTGGTCGCGGATGGCGGACTGCATGCGTTTGCTGACCGCCTGCAGGAGGGCGTCGCCGGCGTGGTGGCCGACCGTGTCGTTGACCTTCTTGAAGCCGTCCAGGTCGAGCAGGAGCAGCGCCATGCGGGTGCCGCCCGCGGTGGAGGTGGCGAGGTCGCGGTCGGCACGGTCGAGCAGGTGGGTGCGGTTGGCCAGGCCGGTCAGGGCGTCGTGGTAGGCCTGGCGGGTCAGCTCGGCGACGTGCTTCTCCTCGGCCTGGCGCATCCGGGCGCCGTCGAGGATGAGGGCGCCCTCCATGGCCATCTGGTGGGCCAGGGTGCGGTCGCGGCTGGTCCAGTGCCGGGGGCCGTCGACGTCGCCGCAGACCGCGACGCCGACCGGGCCGGCGGGGGACATCAGCGGGATGGCGATCAGGGAGCGCAGGCCCATGATGTGGGCGATGCCGCCGGGGCGGACCTCGGAGCCGGTGATGTCGTCGATGAGCAGCGGGCCGTGGGCCTTGCGGGCGGCCTGCCAGATCGGTGACTCCTCGGCGAGCTGGCCGATCATGCGGCTGTGCAGCTCGTCGTTCTTCTCGGCGGTGAGGCCGATGCCCGCGACGTAGCGGATCCGGCCGTCCGGGCCGACCAGGTGCACCGCGGCCTGGGAGGTGCGGAACGCGTCGGCGGTCACCCGGGCCAGGAGCTCGCCCGCAGCCTCGATGGTCCGGGCCTGGGCGCCCTCCTCGAACAGTGTGCGGATCGTGTTCGTGGCGTGGGTGACGAACTGGCGGTGCACCTCGGCGGCGAGGACCTGCAGGGTGGCGGCGAGCTGGAGGGCGACACCTGCGGCGACGCTCTTACGCAGTGAATCGAGAGAGTCGCCGGTGAGGACGAGGACACCGAGGGTCTGGCCGCCCATCCGCAACCTGATCGCCGTACGTTCGCCTGCCCGCACCGGGGGACCGCTCGCGGCGACCCGGAAGACCTTGCCGGCGACCATCGGGTCGTCCTTCGCCACCGGTCCGCGGCCGGCGGCGACCCGCAGGCTGCCGTCGTCAGGGTCGAGGGTGAAGACGGTCATCGCGCGCAGCCCGCAGGGTTCACCCAGGCTTCGCTCGATGATTTCGAGGACGTGGTCCAGCGACGGGATGTTACTTGCGGTGACCTCGACGAGTTCGCTGAGCAGAAGGTGCTGCCCGTCGGTCGCGGGCCACGACGAAACCACGGCGGTGTCGCCGTTTGCTTGCGTAGCGCTGCGCAGGGTCACGAAATCAAGCATCGGCAGACCCGGCGGCGTGTTGAGGGCTCCACCCATGGATAGTCCGGGGCACAGCCGGTGCGGGTGCGGATGACACGACGGATTACCGTCTCTCCCGACCGGTCACCGGGAGGCCGGTCGCGACGAGAGGGAGTGCGGCTATGAAGGTGTGCGTCGTCGGAACCGGCTACGTGGGTCTCACGACCGGCGTCTGCCTGGCCTTTCTCGGGCACGACGTCACCTGCGTCGACCTCGACCAGGCGAAGGTCGACCTGCTCAGCGGGGGTAAGTCGCCGATCTACGAGCCGCACATGGACGCGCTGCTCGCGGACGCGTCCGAGCGCCTGCACTTCACCACCGACTACGGCAGCGCCGTGCCGGACGCCGAGGTGGTCTTCATCGCGGTGCAGACGCCGTCGCTGCCGGACGGCAACCCGGACCTCAAGTACCTGAGGTCCGCCGCGGAGAGTGTCGGTGCGCACATCGGCGGTGACTTCACCGTCGTCGTGAACAAGTCGACCGTACCCATCGGAAGCAGTAACTGGGTCGACTCGATCCTGCGCGAGTCTTTCGAGCGGACGAACGAGCGCCGCAGCGACGGCGAGTTCTCCGTCGCCTCGAACCCCGAATTCCTGCGTCAGGGCGCGGCGATCCTGGACACCCTTTACCCGGACCGCGTGGTCGTCGGCTCGGACAACCCCCGCAGCCTCGACGTGCTCAACCGCCTCTACCGCACCCTGCTGAACCAGACGTTCACCCCGCCGACGTACCTGCCGCGCCCGGCCGAGATGGGCGCCGTGCCGATGGTGTCCAGCGACCTGGCCTCGGCGGAGCTCATCAAGTACGCGGCGAACGCGTTCCTGGCCCTGAAGATCAGCTTCGCGAACGAGATCGGCCAGCTCGCCGGCCGGGTCGGCGCCGACATCACCCAGGTGACCCGGGGCATCGGGCTGGACACCCGGATCGGGCCGCGCTTCCTGCAGCCCGGCATCGGCTGGGGCGGTTCCTGCTTCGGCAAGGACACCGCGGCCCTGATCGCCACCGCGTCGGAGTATCACCACGACATGCCGATCGTCACAGCTGCGCGTACGGTCAACCAGCTCCAGCGCCGCCTTGTCGTGGACCGGCTCCTCGAGGAGCTGCGCATCCTGAAGGGCCGCCGGATCGGCCTGCTCGGGCTCGCCTTCAAACCCGACACCGACGACATGCGGGACGCCCCGGCCCTGGACATCGCCCGGATGCTGATCGACCGCGGGGCCCGGATCCGCCTGCACGACCCGGTCGCCGCCGACCGTTTCCGCCGCGAGCAGCCCGACCTCGCGCCGTACCTCGCCGACGACGTCGCCGACGTGTTCGACGACAGCGACGCCGTGGTCCTGGTCACCGAGTGGGCGCAGTACCTCGACCTGGACTGGGGAAAGTTCGCCACCAGCATGCGCAAGCCGGTCATCCTCGACGGCCGGCACTGCCTCGACCCCGAGCGCCTCACCCGCCTCGGCTACCGCTACCTCTCGATCACCCGGTAACGGCCGCCCCGTGGAGGCCGGCGCGGGAGCGCCGGCCGTGGGGTCAGCCGATCGCGTCGCGCCAGAGGCGGACGAGGTCGGCGTCGACCGGGGCGTGCCAGCTGCCGCCGGGGCGGACGGCGCTGCCGGTGTGGAAGGCGCGCACCCCGGCATCCCGTAGCGGGGCGAGGTGCTGCTGCCGCAACCCGCCGCCGACCAGCAGCGGCGGGGTGGCGGACGCCTCGGTGAGCAGCGTCCCGAGACCGTTCTCGACGCCCTTGGGGCTGCCGGCGGTGAGGACGCCGTCGAGGCCGGGCAGGCCGTCGAGGGCGGACCACGCGGCGGTGCGGTCGGTGGCGTGGTCGATGGCGCGGTGGAAGGTCCAGCTGCAGCCGTCGATGGCCGCGAGGACGGTGGTCACCGCCGGGAGGTCGACGTTGCCCGCTTCGTCGAGGAAGCCGAGGACGAACTCCGAGGCTCCGGCTGAACGCAGGGCCACGGCGGCGTGGGTGAGGGCGTCGGGGGCGCTCAGGGCGTACCCGTCGTGGTCTCGCAGCATGACGCGGACCGGGAGGTCGGTCGCGGCCCGGACCGACGCGAAGGTCTCGACGGCGGGGGTGAGGCCCTGGGCGCTTATGTCGGCGACCAGCTCGAGCCGGTCGGCGCCCCCCGCGGTGGCGGCACGGGCGTCGGCGGCGCTGAGCGCGATGACTTCCAAGATCGATTCCGGCACGCGCGCATCGTCCCATATCTGCCTGGGTGACCCGGGCCACCTGTAGGTGGATGTTCAAGCATGTCCATCTTTCAATAAAAGTGCCGCGTAATCTTGACGTTACGTGAGCAGCGTTGTTGAAATGTGTGAGCTCCCACCCCTCGAAGGGAACTCGCGCATGATCAGACCTCTTGCCATGATCGCCGCCGCCACACTTCTGGGAACCGTCATCGCCTCGCCCGCCCAGGCCGCACCCGAGTGGCACAAGGGCATCCCGCCCATCGCGACACCGTGGACCGCCCAGGTTGGACCGTCCAACGCGCTGCCCGAGTACCCGCGCCCGCAGCTTGTGCGGGACAAGTGGCAGAACCTCAACGGCGTGTGGGAATTCGCCAAGGCCGAGACCGGTCAGGCGGTGCCCGCGGGCCAGTCGCTCGGCGAGCGCGTGCTCGTGCCGTACCCGATCGAGTCCGCGCTCTCCGGCATCCAGCGGCACGAGGACCGGATGTGGTACCGCCGGACCTTCACCGTCCCCGCCGGCTGGAAGGTCGGGAGCGGTCAGCGGCTGCTGCTGCACTTCGGCGCGGTCGACTACGACGCGAAGGTCTACGTCAACGGCACGCAGGTCGCCACCCACCGCGGCGGTTACGACGGCTTTGACATCGATGTCACCACGGCGCTCAAGGCCACCGGGCCGCAGGAGCTCATCGTCTGGGCCGAGGACCTCACCGACGCGACCGGCCAGCCGATCGGCAAGCAGCGCCGGACCAGCGACCGCGGCATCTTCTACCAGGGCAGCTCGGGCATCTGGCGCACCGTCTGGATGGAGCCTGTCGCCGCTGCCGCCGTCACCGATCTGGGGCTCACCCCGGACCTTGCCGGCAAGTCACTCAGGTTGACAGTCAATGTTGATTCCCATCAACCATTGACTGTACGGGCTACAGCACGCACGAACGGTCGTGTCGTCGGCAGCGTCACCGGCGCCGCGGGCACGGAGCTCAAGGTTCCCGTCCCGAACGCCCACCTCTGGACGCCGGACGACCCGTACCTCTACGACCTCGACGTGACCCTGCTCAGCGCCGGCCGTACGGTCGACACCGTCAAGTCGTACTTCGGCATGCGCGAGATCGGCACGAAGAAGGGCGCCGACGGCAAGCTCCGGATCGCGCTCAACGGCAAGATCCTGTTCAACATGGCCACCCTGGACCAGGGCTTCTGGCCGGACGGGCTGAACACCGCACCGACCGACGCGGGCCTCAAGTTCGACCTGCAGCAGCACAAGGTCATGGGCTTCAACGCGGTCCGCAAGCACATCAAGGTCGAGCCCGACCGCTGGTACTACTGGGCCGACAAGCTGGGCCTGCTGGTCTGGCAGGACATGCCGGCCGCGAACACCGGCCCGATCCCCGCGGAGTGGCGAGGCCAGTTCGAGGCCGAGCTGCACGAGCTGGTTCGCGAGCACCGTAGCTGGACCTCGATCATCGCGTGGGTCCCGTTCAACGAGGGCTGGGGCGAATGGGACCGCGCCGCCACCGGGCGCATCGCCGACGAGGTCAAGGCCCAGGACCCGAGCCGGCTCGTCAACGCGCACAGCGGCGTCAACTGCTGCAACTCGCACGGCGACTCCGGGCGCGGCGACGTCATCGACCATCACCAGTACCTCGGCCCGGCCACCCCGGCGCCCGACGCCACCCGGGTCTCCATCGACGGCGAGCACGGCGGGTTCGGGCTCAAGGTGTCCAACCACATGTGGTTCGGTGACGGGCAGGCGTACGAGATGGAACCCGACTCGGCCACCCTGACCGCCAAGTACGTCGCGAACCAGAAGGCGGTCATCGGCTCCGCGCAGTCCTGCGGCATCAGCGCGGCGATCTACACCCAGATCACCGACGTCGAGGGCGAGCTCAACGGCTTCTGGACGTACGACCGGCAGGTGGCCAAGATGGACCTCGCCCAGGTCAGAAAGGTCAACAAGGAGATCATCGCCAAGGCCGACGGCAGCGCCGCCAACACCCCGCAGCCGCCGCCGGGCACTCCCGGCCTGACCGGCATCGCGTTCTACCCCTTCGACGGCACGACCGAGGACACCGCCGGTGATCACGACGCCACGCTGACCGGTGGTCCGGCCTACGGGGAGGGCAAGAGCGGGCAAGGCCTCACCCTCGACGGCTCGACTCAGTACGCCGACACGGGCGCCCCGGTGCTCAACACCGCCTCGGACTACACCGCCTCGGCGTGGGTGAAACTCGACAAGGCCGACGGCGCCTTCCAGACCGTGGTGAGCCAGGACGGGGCCAGCAACAGCGACTTCTTCCTGCAGTACTCCGGCGCCGACCAGCGGTTCGCGATGAGCTTCGCGGGCGTCCGCGCCCTCGCCCCCGCCAAGCCGGTCGTCGGCCAGTGGTACCACCTCGCCGGCGTCCGCGACTCGGCGAAGGGCGAACTCCGCCTCTACGTCGACGGCCAGCTCGCCGGCTCGGTCAGCGCCTGCACCGCCCAGGCCGCCCCCACCGGCAACACGGTCATCGGCCGCGGCAAGTACGGCGGCAACCCGGTCGACTACCTCGACGGCACGGTCGACCAGGTCCACCTCTACGACCGCGCACTGTCGGCGACCGAGATCGCGTCCCTGTACGCCTCGGGCAACTAGGAAACACCGCACACCGGCCGGTCGCAGCACCATCGCGACCGGCCGGGCCCGGTCTCACCCGCGGTCTCTGTCGCGCTCGGGCTTCCCCGCCGGTCTCACCCGCGGTCTCTGTCGTGCTTCGGCTTTCCCCGCCGGTCTCATCCGTGGTTTCCGTCGTGCTCGGGCTTCCCCGCTGGTCTCATCCGCCGTCTTCGCCGCGTTCCGGCTTTCCGCCGGGCGTGGCGTTGCTGCAGCAAGGGTGCTTACGGCGGCCGGGACACCGAGGCCGTACCCACCTTTTTGTGGGTACTTGCCGGGCGGGACCGTGCGGCCGCAGGCTGGGTGCGGGTGGTGATCACGATGGCCGGGACGCGGCGAGTTTCTCCAGACGACGATGGCCCCAGTGGGAAACGGGTGCCAGCGCCTCAGACAGTTCGCGACCTGATGTGGTCAGGGAGTACACGGTCTTGAGGGGCCGGACGTCGTGGACCTCGCGGTGGACGAGCCCGTCGGACTCCATCTCCCGCAGGGTCTGAGTCAGCACCTTCTCGGTGAGTCCCGGCACCCGCCGGCGTAGCTCACCGGGGCGCTGCGGTCCCGGTTCCAGCAGCCAGAGCAGCATCGTCTTCCACTTGCCGTCGATCACGGCGATCGCGGCGGTCACCCCGCAGACGTTCGGGTCCTGGGCCCGGCTGCGCGTCATCGTCACCCCATTCATTGTGAAATAACACCATTGTGGAGGAGCTCAAGCATGACCCCACTTACCGGCGAGTCTGCCGTCACCGTGCTCGGCCTGGGGCCGATGGGTCGCGCACTGGCGGGGACGTTTCTGCGCGCCGGCCTGCGTACGACGGTGTGGAACCGCACCGTCACCAGGGCGAAGGAGCTGGCCGACCACGGCGCAGCCGTCGCCCTCTCACCGGCCGAGGCGGTCGCCGCGAGTCCGGTGACCGTGGTCTGCGTGGTGGACTATGACGCCGTGGACGCCATCGTGCGGCCGGACATCGTCGCCGGGGCGCTGCGGGGACGCACGCTGGTCAACCTGACCGCGGACACTCCGGGGCGGGCCCGGGACACGGCGGACTGGGCGGCCGGGCACGGCATCGGGTATCTGGACGGCGCGATCATGACACCGGCACCGACCATCGGTACGCCGGGCGGCGTGTTCCTGCACAGCGGTCCCGAGGAGCTGTACCGCCGGTCGACGCCGGTGATGGAGGCCCTGGGCGGAACCCACACCCACCTCGGGGCGGACCCGGGCCGGGCTGCCGCGTACGACATCGCCCTGCTCGATGTCTTCTGGACCGCGATGGCAGGTTATGCGCACGCGCTGGCACTGGCACGAGCCGAAGGGGTCACCGCGCGAGAGCTGGCACCGTTCGCCGCCGGCATCGCCGCGATCCTGCCACCGATCTTCGAGCAGGCCGCGGCGGACGCGGACAGCGGCCGGTTCCCCGGAGTGGTCAATCCGATCACCTCGGCGGTCGCTTCCATGGCGCACGTCATCCATACGTCCGAGGCACACGGCATCGACGCGGGCGTCATGCGGGCAGCGGAAAGCCTGGCTCGCCGTACCATCCGACGGGGGTATGGCAGCGACGGCTTCCTGCGTATCTCCGAGATGCTCGCCGCCGGCTGACACCTCCGGTAGCGGTGTGGGGGCGGCCGGGATCGTGTCGCTGTGCAGCTCAGGCAACTGATCGAGACAGGTCGGTAGCTGATCGAGCGCCGGGCCGGGCGTGGCAGTGCCGCGCCCGGCTTGAGTGTCTTTCGCCCCGCCGGCTGTGTCAGGCGGTCCTGCAGCAGACGGGCGGGGGCGCTAACTTGATTCGCCGTGGCGACGTCACGTGGTCCTGACGGGTTCGGCGGAAGGAATTCTTCGTGGGCGAGGTAACCATCTGCAGCAGTTCGAAGTACTACGGCGTGGTGCAATCGCTCGCCGGGAAGCTGGCCGACCGGCAGGTGGTGGTCAACACGCCGAGGTTCGATTTCGACGAGGAGATCGTCGAGGTTCCGGCTGCACAGAAGTGGGCTCTCACCCACGAGTTCCTGGCGAAGATCCGCCGCTCCGCGTGCATCTACGTCGTGGCGGAGGGCGGGTACACCGGGCGCAGCGTCTGCATCGAGACCGGGTTCGCGGCCGCTCTGGGCATTCCCGTGTTCATCTCGGAACGGCCGGTGGAGGAGGCGGTCAACGCCTTGGTGCGGGAGGTCGTCAGCGTGGGCGATGCCCCTGACTTTCTCACCGGGTTGCTGGGCTCCGGCGAGCGTTCGTGACCCGCCCGGCCGGTGCCCTGGCAGCTCGCACCGGCTCTGGTGGAGAAGTAATTGTTGCGGGGAGTTTCCACCGGGTAAATGATGTGGCTCTATGGATCATGCACGCCGGGACCTGGAGGCATAGTCATGTTGTCCGCGTTGGATCGCAGTCGTTCCGTGGCGCCGCCGGGGTTCAGCCGGTGGCTGATCCCGCCGGCGGCGCTGGCCGTTCACCTGAGCATCGGGCAGGTGTACGCCACCAGCGTCTACAAGAACTCGTTCATCTCGCACTTCGACTCGAGTGCGACGTCGGTCGGCGTGATCTTCAGTATCGCGATCGTGATGCTGGGGCTGTCCGCGGCGGTGGGTGGCACCTGGGTCGAGCGCAACGGGCCGCGTAAGGCGATGTTCGTCAGTGCGTGCTTCTGGGCGGCCGGGTTCCTCGTCGCCGCGCTGGGGATCAGCACGAAACAGCTGTGGCTGGTCTACCTCGGGTACGGCGTGCTCGGCGGGATCGGGCTGGGGATCGGGTACATCTCGCCGGTGTCGACGCTGATCAAGTGGTTCCCGGACCGGCCCGGGCTCGCGACCGGGCTGGCCATCATGGGGTTCGGCGGCGGTGCGCTGATCGCGAGTCCGCTGTCACGTCAGCTGCTGTCGGCGTACGACTCCGGTTATGACCCGAATGTTGCGACGTCGGTGGCGTCCGGCGGGTCTCTGGTCGCGCTCTTCCTGACGCTGGGTATCGGCTACTTCGTGCTGATGATGTTCGGCGTGCTGAACATCCGGGTGCCCGCCGACGGGTGGGTTCCCGAGGGCTTCGACCCGGCGACGATCAAAGCCAAGCCGCTGGTCACCACGGCCAGTGTGTCGGCCGCCAACGCGATCAAGACGCCGCAGTTCTGGTTGCTGTGGGTGGTTCTGTTCTGCAACGTGACCGCGGGTATCGGCATTCTGGAACAGGCCAGCCCGATGATCCAGGACTTCTTCCGCGACGGTACGGGTGGCAAGTCCGCGGTCGCCGTCGGCGCGGCGGCCGGCTTCGTCGGGCTGCTGTCGCTGTTCAACATGGCCGGCCGGTTCGCGTGGTCGTCGACCTCGGACGTCATCGGCCGCAAGCGGATCTACATGGTCTATCTGGGCGTCGGCATGATCCTGTACGCGCTCCTGGCCTCGGTCGGGCACTCCGCGGTGGCGCTGTTCGTGCTGCTCGCGGGCGTGATCCTGTCGTTCTACGGCGGCGGCTTCGCGACCATCCCCGCGTACCTGCGGGACATGTTCGGCACGTTCCAGGTCGGCGCCATCCACGGCCGGCTGCTCACCGCCTGGTCGGCGGCGGGCGTCGCGGGACCGCTCATCGTCAACGGCTTCCTCGACTCGCAGGGCAAGCCCGGCACGCTGACCGCGTCGGCGTACCAGCCCGCGTTGTTCACCATGGTCGGCGTCCTGGCGATCGGCTTCGTCGCCAACCTGCTGGTCAAGCCGGTAGCGGAACGCTTCCACGAGGCGAAGCCCGCGGAGCAGAAGGAGGCCGTCGCATGAGGTCCACCCCGTCGATCCGCCTGATCCTGTCCTGGGCCCTGGTCACCGTCCTGCTCGGGTACGGCATCATCCAGACCGCCATCACCGCGGCCAAACTGTTCAAATAGACGCGATTGCCCCACGGGGAGGTAGCGACCGGCCGGTCGCCACCTCCCCGTTGCCGTTGAGGCCCCCGGTCATCACTGACGACACGAGATGTGTTGTGCGGCCTGCTTCCGCGCCGGGTTGGCCGGGCGGGGAGGGTTGGCCGGGTGGGCCGGGTCGGGTGGGCCGGGTCGGGTCGGGTGGGCCGGGTCGGGCGGGTTGACCGGGTGGGGCAGGGTCAGCTCGGGCGGAGGCCGCTGAGGGCGGTGGTGGCGAGCTGGCGGAGCTCGGTGAGGCGGACCAGCCGGGCGACCGCGACGTAGGCGGCGGCTCCGGCAAGGCCAGCTGCGGCGAAGGTGATCAGCGGGTTGACCAGTGGGGTGAGGAAGTGAGCCGCGAGCGCGGCGATCAGGCCGGCCGTCCCGGCGGCGACGGCGACGCGGGCGTGGGTGCGCAGGAGGCGGTGGCCGTCGATGCGGCCGAGGCGGCGGCGCAGGGTGATGGCGGCGGTGAGCAGGCCCACTGTGTAGGCGGCGGCGTAGGCGAGCGGGATGGCGATGACGATGTCGGCGCGGGGTAACAGCCAGGTGGCGGTGAGGCAGCCCGCCACGCCGACGGTGCTGACGGCGGCGGTGATCAGGGCGGGGGTGCGGGTGTCCTGGAGGGCGTAGAAGCCGCGTTGCAGGATCATGTAGCCGGTGAAGGGCACCAGGGCGACGCCGAACGCGGCGACCACGGCGCCGAGCAGGGCGATGGCGGGGGCTGAGCTGCGGCCGTGGGCGTACATGAGGGTGGCGATCTGCGGCCCCAGGACGAGCATCGCCGCGGCGACCGGGGCCAGGGCGACGACGGACAGGCGGACGGCGCGGGACAGGTCGTCGGTGATCAGGTGCAGGTCGCGGCGGGCGGCGTTGCGGCTGAGGCGGGGGAGGACCGCGGTCATCACGGACAGGGCGATCACCGCGAACGGCATCTGGAACACCGCGAGGGCGTTCTGGTAGGTGCTGATCCCGCCGGGGCCGCTGACCGACGCGGCGCGGGTGGCGACGGCCACGAGGATCTGCGCGGCGATCACCGAGACGAGCACCCAGCCGCCGAGCCCGGCGATGCGGCGGATGCCGATGCCGCGCGGGTCGAGGCGGGGGCGGAGCGTGAAGCCGCTGCGGGCCAGTGCGCCGACCACCAGCGCCATCTGGGCGAAGACCCCCGCGGTGGTGCCGATGCCGAGCAGGAGCAGGTGGGCGGTGGTCAGGGAGCCGGTGCCGGTGGTGCCGCCGATCACCAGGTAGGTCAGGCCGACGGCGATCACGATCAGGCTGTTGACCAGCGGTGCCCACATCGGGGCGGCGAACCGGCCGCGGATGTTGAGGACGGCGCCGGCCGTGGCGCTCACTCCGTAGAACAAAATCTGGGGCAGGAAGAAACGGCTGAGGACGACGGCCAGCTCACGCTGGTCAGCGGAGAAACCGGGGGTGTACGCCTCGACGAGCCACGGCGCCGAGAGCATCGCGACGACGGTGACGGCGCCCAGCCCGTACACCATGAGGGACAGCAACCGGTGCGCGTAGCTGACCCCGTGGTCCGGCTCGCTCAGCGCGGCGCGGGCGAGCAGCGGCACCACCACGCTGGCCATCGCACCCCCGATGACCAGCTCGTAGACGGCGTTGGGGAGCGTGTTCGCGACGTTGTAGCCGTCGAGCAGCCGGCTGCCCAGGCCCAGCGCGGAGGCGAGCACGACGAGGCGGACGAAACCGGCCGCCCGGGAGGCCAGCGTCGCCACCGCCATGCCCCGCCCGGCCCGCCCGATCGAGGAATCCGCTGCCATGCCACCTTCATAGCCGGTCCCCGCAAGAGCGCGGCCGGCTCCAACCAGCGCGCGGAGCCGGTCACTGCGAGTGCCCGGCCGGTCCCCGCAGGTGCGCGCGGGTGGCGTACGTGCTGGAATGCGACATGGACGAGTGGGCGAGCTGGCTGCTGGGACGTCGTGACGGTGGGGACGCCGGGGTGCGGGCGAGTTTCGCTCCCGCGCTGGCCGGGTTTCGCGACGGGGTGCTCGACCGGGCGCGGATCGGCGCGGGGGACACCGTGCTCGACGTCGGGACCGGGACCGGGCTGATCGGGCTCGGCGCGCTGGAGCGGGTCGGGGCGGACGGGCGGGTGATCTTCTGTGACGTCTCGGCCGACCTGCTGGAGTCGTGCCGGCGGGCGACGGGGGACGACAAGCGGTGCGGGTTCGTGCGGGCCGCCGCCGACGCTCTGAGCCCGGTCCATGACGGGTCCGCCGATGTGGTGACGACCCGGTCGGTGCTGATCTACGTCGAGGACAAGCCGGCGGCGTTCGCCGAGTTCCTGCGGGTGCTGCGGCCGGGCGGGCGGCTGTCGATCTTCGAGCCGGTGAACGGGTTCGGCACGCCGGGGCTGTTCGGGCTCGACTTCGGGCCCGTCGCCGAGCTGGCCGCGCGGGTCGTCGCGGTGTACCCGAGGATCGAGGCGATGATGGGCTTCGACGAGCGTGACCTGCTGCGATGGGTACGCGAGGCCGGGTTCACGGGCGTCACGATGGACTACCGGGCCGAGGCCGACGTCGAGGGGCCGCCGATCGCCGACTGGCCGGCACTCAAGCGCACCGCCCCGAACCCGCTCGCCCCGACCTACGCGGAGGCGATCGAGGCGGCGCTGACGGCAGGGGAAAGTGCGCAGCTGGACGCGTACCTGGAAAAGGCAGTCGCGGAGGCCACACCGACCCGCCGCACCGCCGCGACCGTCTTCCTGGCCGCGGTCCGTCCTTGAACTAGGCTGCCGCGCGTGACTGACACAACGGGGGAGATCGCGTTGCGGGAGATCCGCGACGAGGACCTGGACGTCATCTTCGACCAGATGCGCGACCCGGTGGCGGTGCGGATGGCGGCGTTCACCGCGGACGATCCGGACGACCGGGCCGAGTTCGACGCACACATGCAGAAGCTGCGGACCAGGCCGGACATCAACGTGCGGGCGATCACCGTCGGCGGGGAGCTCGTCGGGACGCTCGGCAGCTTCGCGGTCGGCGACGACACGGAGATCACGTACTGGCTGGACCGGGCCTGGTGGGGCCGGGGGATCGCGACGCAGGCCGTGCGCCTGCACCTGGCGGCCGTCCCGGTGCGGCCGATCATGGCGCGGGCCGCCAGCGACAACGCGGGCTCACTGTCCGTCCTGCGCAAGGTGGGTTTCCGCAAGATCGGAACAGAGGTGGCGTACGCGAACCAGCGCGGCGAACGCATCGAGGAGACCGTCCTGCTGCTGGACGACTAGCGAATAGATGCCGGTGCCTCCACCGAACTGGGAGGTGAAGGCACCGGCATCCGGCCCCTCAGAAATGTCTCAGGATTTCTTGAAGAACCGGTACACGGCCTGGTACTTCACCGCGGTGGTGTCGCCGGGCACGCAGGTCGTGGCGGGTGCCACGCCGCCCACCGTGCCGAGTCGCTGGATGTAGGTGACCCCGCCGAAGACGCCGGTGCCACGGGTCGTCGCCGCGGTGACGAGCAGCTGCGGGATGCTGCCGGGGGTGTCCGAGGGCGCCGAGACCGGGGTCTTGCCCTCGACGAGGGTGCCGTCCTCGTCGGACTCCCAGCTCGGGCCGCGGAAGTGCAGCGCCGTCGCAGGCCTGACCGGCTTGAGATTGAGCCCGGCGAGGGTGGCGGCGGGTTCGGTCAGCGTCCACGCTCCGGTGGCGCAGCCGTAGATCTGGACGCCCTTGGCCTTGAAGACCGCGGTCAGCGTGTTGCCGGGCGGCGGCACGAGGCCGGCCGGGACCGGGGGCGGGCCGCCGAGAAAGCTGTCGGCGGCGGACAGCTTGGTCGCGGGCTGGGGTGCGGGGGTTTCTCCCGCGAACGAGACGCCGGTGGTGATCCCGGCGAGCGCCAACGCGGTGGCGCCCACCGCGGCTGATATGCGGACTGTCCTGGTGCTCACAGCACTTCCTCCACAGTGGTTGCGCCGGACCCACGATAGGGCTACCGAGCGCGACGGTCTCTTAACTGCACCTGAAGATTGGCGCAGGTTTACCGCAGGAATTCGTGGAGGAAGATCGCATACCACCGATGGACCGCAACGGACGGTAAGTGCGGGGGACCCCTATCTCGTCGGATAGAAACCGGTCGGGGGTTCGGCGTACCGGGCCGCCGCCGCTCGCTGGCGGGTACGCAGGCGCAGCAGCAGGGCCACCCCGACGAAGACCAGCAGGGCGCCGACGATCACGCCGGGTAGCAGCAGGCTCGGGGGTCCTCCTTCCGAGGCGGCCGGTACGGCGTTGAGGTCCTCGCTCTCGTCGGGTGCGGGAGCCACGCCCGCTTCCTCGGTCGGATCGTCGGTGGCCGTCTCCTCGGCGGTCTCCGACGGTGAGGGGCTCGGCGACGGTGACCCGCTCGGTGACGGCGACTCGGTGGCCGCGGGTTCCTGCCCGACCACGGGACTCTGGCCCGTCGCCTCCTGCAGCAGCGTGCCCTGCGCGGTGAAGGCCTGGGGCTGGAAGGTGACCCGGCCCGTGTCGGCGTCGTCGCCGAAGCTCACCCGGTAATTGGCCGTGACGGTGCTGCCCCGGCAGAGCTGCCCCGGGTCGACCTGGACGTCGGTGATCCGGGCGACCTTGCCCGCGTTCTCCCGGCGGGTGGCGAACTCGCCGTTGTTCTCGATCCGGCTGACCGTGACGTCGCCGAGGTCCGGGCCGTCCACCTGGAGCAGCAGCGCCCAGCGGACCTTGATGCAGCGCCGTTTGTCCGAGGACACGACAACGGTCAGCGCCCTGCTCTCGGCGCCCGCGCCAAAGGTCGCGGGCAGTTCGGTGATACGTACCTCGAAGCCGGGCTCGACCGCGGAGGCCCGGCCCGGAAGCGCGAATGTCGCCCCCGCGACGGCCAGCACGATCGCTACCAGGGCAGCGCGATGCCGCACAGCAATCAGCTCCTTACGGAATGTATTTATCGTGCCTCGCACGTGAGGTAGTTCGGCGCTACGGCGCGAAAGGTTCAGGTGACACGCCGGAACCACTCGGATAACACTTTATTTTTGCCTTAGCCCCGGGTTTCAACGACGTGTCTTCGCAGGTCAGCGCGCCTGTGCCCGGAAAGGTTGCCCGGAGCGGGAAAAAATTGCCGCAAAGAACTTCCCGATCGTTCATCCGATCCTGCCCGCGACACGTAGATGGGGGAGGGCAGGGACCGGAGTGAACGCACGGTGAGAAAGGCAGGAGCTACCGGAACCACCCGACAGTAACGAGCGCGGGGCACCCCCCACGGATGCCGGCGACCGTCAACGCCCACGACGGATGCCTTACCGCTGCGGAGAACGAGGAGCTATGGCCCGGACGAAGATGAAAGAACGAGCCACCAGTCGTGTGGACGTCGAGATGGGTGCCACCGGTGGTCGCACACCACCGTCGAAGCTCACCGTCGCGCTGCTCGGGACCAGCGTCCTGGCGGTCGTCTGGGCCTTGATGATGATGATCCCCGCGGGGCGCGTCGCGTACGTCTACATCTTCAGTTACTCCGAGTTCTACATGGGCGTGCTCACGCTCGTGTCGCTCTCGATCACGATCATGGTCGGGCTGGTCTCGACGGACCGCCTGGTGCTCTCCATCCGCCAGCGCCTGCTGCTGCAGTCGACGCACCGCACCACCGGCACCATCGCCGTCGTCTCCCTCTTCATCCACATCTGGACGAAGTACGCGATGGGCAAGATGCAGTTCATCGACGCCTTCATCCCGTTCCTGAACCCGGGCAAGCCGCTGTTCATCGGCTTCGGCACGATCTCCGGCTGGATCATGGTGCTGGTCATGTGGACCGGCTTCGCCCGCGCCAAGTTCATCGGCCGCGGCAAGCCGTGGATGTGGCGGGCGCTGCACAGCGTCTCCTACCTCATGTGGCCGATCGCCATCCTGCACGGCCTGAACGCCGGACGCCCCGGCGCCACCTTCGTCGTCGTCGGGTACGTCCTCTGCGTGCTCGTCGTGCTCATCGGCCTCGCCGTGCGGATCGCGGTCAGCCTGAACCGCCGCAAGGACTTCGCCTCCCAGCAGGGCACCGCCGGTGGCGGTGGCACCGGCGGGATGAGCCCCGTCGGCAAGATGGGCTCCTCCGGTGTGATCGGTGGCAAGGGTCGTGGCCGTGCCCGCGGCGGCGACGACGCCATCGTCTCGGACCGTGGCAACGCCGTGCAGACCTGGAAGCCCGCCACGCCCCGGCCGGCCGCCGGCGCGACCTCCGAGCAGCCCGTGATCAAGCCCGCCGCCGCGGAGGCACCGCCCGTGCCCGCCGCCGCTCCGGTCGATCCCGCCCCGATGGCGGTCCCGGTCGCCGACGAGCGTGACGAGCGCCGCCCGCGCCGCCGCCCCGACGATGAGGAGCGCGCGGCCCGCCGCCGCGACTTCGACGACATGCCCACCCAGCGGTGGGAGTTCCAGGACGAGGACGACATGCCCGCGCGCCGCCCGCGCCGGGACGACGCCCCCGCCCCCCGCCAGCGCCGCGGCGCCGACGACCGCTTCGACGAGCCCACGGGCGCGATGTCCCGCCGGGCCCTGGAAGAAGGCCTGCGCCGCTACGAGGACGAGGACGAGATGCCCGCCCCGCGGGCCCGCCGCCGCGACGACGCCTACGAGGACACGGCGAGCCGGTCCCGCCGCTTCGCCGAGGCCGGGTTCGACGACGAGCCGGCCCCGCGCCCCCGGGCCCGCCGCGTCGCCGACGAGGACGACATGCCCGCCCCCCGTCGCCGCGTCGTGGACGAGGACGACATGCCCGCGCCGCGCCGCCGGGTCGTGGACGAGGACATGCCGATGCCGATGCCGGCCACCCGTGGCC
>NZ_BOMN01000077.1 GCF_016862215.1 Winogradskya humida | reverse complement strand
AGTTCGTGGACGACGACATGGACATGCCGGCCCCGCGCCCGCGCCGCTACGCCGACGAGGAGGCCCCGGCCCCGCGCCAGCGCCGCTACGCCGACGACGACCGGTACGAGGACCCGCGCTACGACGAGGGCCCGCCACGGCGCCGCCCCGCGCGCTACGAGGACGAGCAGCCGCGCCCGTCGCGCGCCGGTCGCTTCGCCGAGGAGGCGGAGGACGCGCCCCGGGCCCGGCGCGACCGGGGCGCTGACGTCGACCGCGCCGACTCGGGAAGGCACAGCCGCAGTGAGTTCGTGGACCTCGCCGGTGACCCGCGCGTGGCCTACGACGACCAGGAGGCCGACGAGACTCCTACCCTCGTCGACATGGCGCAACGCCGCGCACGCAAGGCATCACAGCAGGAATCCGTGCGCACCGGGACGAGCCGGGGGGCTCGCCGAGGACCCCGGGCCGGCACGGTTGAGGAAGCAGATGACGCCGGATACTGGGCGCAGCTGCGAGGGGAAGCTCAGTGATGAAACGAAGTGGAATCACCATTAGGCACAGCGTCGTCGCTCGCGACAATGGCGAGCGAAGCGAGGCATTGGCGTGAGTGGACAGGTACCGCCAGTAACCAGCGTCGGAACCCCGCGGATCACCGCGGGGATGGAGGAGTACGGCCGGCTGGATCTGGTCGCGCACCAGGAGGTGCACGGCGGGTTCGCGGCCCTGTCCAGCGGGGAGCTGATCGGGCTCGCCGACCGGATCGAACTGCGCGGGCGCGGCGGTGCGGGTTTCCCGTTCGCACGTAAGGTCCGCGCGGTGGTCGACTCGTGCCGCCGGCAGGACCTGCCGCCGATCATCGTGGTCAACGCCACCGAGGGCGAACCGCCGTCGTGGAAGGACAAGGCGGTCCTGACCCGGGCCCCGCACCTCATCCTCGACGGCGCCGCGCTGGCCGCGGCCGCGCTCGAGGCCGAGGAGATCGTCATCGGCATCGCCGACGACGGCATCGGCCAGGAGTCCCTGGCCGCCGCGCTGTCCGAGCGCAAGATGCCGGTGCCGACCCGGATCGTCACCGTGCCGCACCGCTTCATCTCCGGCGAGGGCGGCGCCCTGGTCCGCGGGATCAACGGCGAGGCGCACATCCCGCCCGGCCGCAAGGTCCGCTCCAGCGACAACGGCGTCGGCGGGCTGCCCACGCTGCTCTCCAACGCCGAGACGTACTCCCAGATCGCCATCGCGGCCCGGCTCGGGCCGTGGGAGTACAACTCCGTCGGCATCCAGGGTGAGCCCGGCACGGTCATGCTGACCGTCGGCGGCTCGTCGACCGCGCCCGCCGTGGTCGAGGCCCCCACCGGCACCCCGCTGATGGAGGTCCTCGAGATGTGCGGCGCCGACATCGGTGCCGGCCTGCTCGTCGGCGGCTACCACGGCAAGTGGATCACCGCCGAGGCCGCCAAGACGGTCACCATCTCCCGCAAGGGCTTCGCCAAGGTCGGCGGCACGCTCGGCGCCGGCATGCTCATCCCGATCGGCTCGCAGACCTGCCCGCTCGGCGAGGTCGCCCAGGTCGTGCAGTACCTCGCGGGCGAGTCCGCCGGGCAGTGCGGCCCGTGCCGGCTCGGCCTGCCCGACCTGGCCCGCGCGGTCACCCTGGTCGCGCTCGGCGGCAGCGCGCTGGAGAACGTGCGCCAGGCCGCCGGTGTGGTCAAGGGCCGTGGCGCGTGCAGCCACCCCGACGGCACGTCCCGGTTCGCGCTCTCGGCCCTCGAGGTCTTCGCCCGCGACGTCGAGCTGCACGCCAACGGCGAGGGCTGCGGCAAGCAGACCCGCGGCATCCTCCCCCTGCCGTACCACCAGCAGCAGGGTGCGCGGAAGCTCGCCCTGGACTGGTCGCGCTGCGACGGCCACGGGCTCTGCTCGGCGGTCGCCCCGGAGATCATCCGGCTGGACGCGAACGGGTTCCCGGCGTTCCCGCAGACGCCGCTGCCGCCGTGGCTGGAGAACGGCGCCCGCAAGGCCGTCAACGTCTGCCCGGCCCTCGCGCTGCGGCTCACTGAGGCTGGCAAGAAGTGAAGCTCAAGGTCCTGCTCGTGACGGCAATCCTTCTTCTGGGCGGTTGCGGCGCTGCACCGGCTGCGGCTCCCGCTGCCGCTCCGGGTGCGGGTGCGGGAAAGCTTGCTTTCACGGGCACGACCTTGGACGGTACGAAGTTCGATGCCGCCACGCTCGCGGGTAAGCCCACGATCCTGTGGTTCTGGGCGCCCTGGTGCGCCACCTGCGCCAGCGAGGCCATGTCGATCCACGACCTGCAGAAGGAGTACGCGGGCCGGCTCAACATCCTCGGCATCGCGGGCCTCGGCGGCAACAAGGAGATGCACGAGTTCGTGTCCGACCTCGACGTGGAGGCCGTGCCGCACCTCGACGACGAACCCGGCACGATCTGGAAGAAGTTCGGGATCACCGAGCAGAGCACCTATGTGATCCTCGACGCGACCGGGAAGGTCGTCGTGTCCAGCTACCTCGACGACCTTCAGCTCACGAAGCAGGTCAAGGAACTGGTGGCCTGATTCGTGGACGCGCCGCTGCTGCTCGCGCTCACGGCCGGCATGCTCGGCGCGGTCAATCCGTGCGGCTTCGCCGTGCTCCCTGCGTACCTGTCGCTGTCGGTGGTGGGTCAGGAGGCCGGGACGCTGAGAGCGGTGGTCCGGGCAGTGCGCGCCACTCTCGCTCTGACCTTGGGCTATGTGATCGTTTTCGGTACGGTCGGAGTGGTGCTGACCCCGCTGACGGGGGTGCTGCTGCCCCGGCTCCCGTGGCTGACCGTCGTGTTCGGAGCGCTCCTGGCCACCGCCGGGGGGTGGCTCGTGGCGGGGCGTTCGCTGCCCGGTTTTGTGGTCCGGGCACCGAAGAGCACCGGCACGGTGGCGTTCGGTATGGCATACGCCGTGGCCTCGCTGGGCTGCGCGATCGGGCCGTTCCTGGCGCTCGTGGCGTCGAGCCTGCGAGCGGGCTCGATCCTCCAGGGAGTGGCCCTTTTTGTCAGCTATGCGGTAGGGATGGGGCTTGTCATCGGCGTCACAGCACTCGCGGTTGCGCTGATGCGGCTCTCCGCCGTGACACGGCTACGCCGGGCGACCGCTTGGGTGCCCCGGATCGGCGGCGCGATCCTGCTGCTCGCCGGAGCGTACGTGGCCTACTACGGATGGTACGAGCTGCGCCTTGTCAAGGACCTGAGGACTTCCGGGCAGGATCCGATCGTGAATGTTGCCTCGTCCGTGCAGCACGGGTTGAGTGGCGTTGTCGGCCGGCTCGGCGCGGGGTGGTTCGCGCTGCTGCTGGCCCTTCTGGTGCTGACGGCGCTCCTGCTGTCGCGCCGCCGGATCGTGGGGGGTAGGTAGGCGTGGACACCACGTACCGCGTGAGTCCACTGCGCCAGGGCGACCCGGACCGGCTGGGCCCGTACCAGCTGACCGGCCGCCTCGGCGCCGGCGGCATGGGCGTGGTCTACCTGGCCCGCGACCCCGACGGCGCGTACGTCGCGATCAAGCTTGTGCACGCCACGCTCGCGTACGATCCGGAATTCCGCGGCCGGTTCCGCAGCGAGGTCGAACGGGCCCGGCAGGTGCCGTCCTTCTGCACGGCCGAGGTGCTCGACGCCGACCTCGACCACAACCCGC
The DNA here is from genome assembly GCF_016862215.1 of Winogradskya humida. Taxonomy (GTDB): domain Bacteria; phylum Actinomycetota; class Actinomycetes; order Mycobacteriales; family Micromonosporaceae; genus Actinoplanes; species Actinoplanes humidus. The sequence goes on along the minus strand of NZ_BOMN01000077.1, from coordinate 59,880 downwards.
CGTACCTCGTCGTCGAGTACGTGGACGGGCCTTCGCTCGCCGAGGTCGTCGAGGATCGCGGGCCGTTGAAGGCTGCCGCGCTGCACTCGCTCGCCGTGGGCGTCGCCACCGCGCTGTCCGGGATCCATGGCGCCGGGGTCATCCATCGGGACCTCAAGCCGGACAACGTGTTGCTGGCTCCGGGCAGCCCCAAGGTGATCGATTTCGGGATCGCGCGGGCGTTCGAGGCGACCAGCCAGTACACGCGTACCGATCAGATGGTCGGCACTGTCGCCTACATGGCGCCGGAGCGGTTCTCGTCCGAGCCCGGGACGCCGTTGACCGCTGCCGCTGACGTGTTCGCGTGGGGTTGTGTCGTTGCGTACGCCGGGACGGGCCGGACGCCGTTCCATGGCGACTCGCCGCAGGCCACCGCCGCGCGGATCCTCACGCAGCCGCCGCATCTCACCGGGTTGCCGGAGTCGCTGCGCGATCTGGTGGAGTTGTCGTTGTCGCGCAACCCGGAGGACCGGCCCACCGCGCGTGAGCTGCTGGACATGCTGCTCGGCGACCGGCCGTCCCCGGTCTCCTCGACCCCATCCGCCTCTTCCTCTTCGCCCGCTCCCGCTGGCTTTGCCTCTTCGCCCGCTCCCGCTGGCTTTGCCTCCTCGCCTGTTGCCGATGGCTTCTCCTCGGGTGGATCCGGGTTCGATGAGCACTACGATCTCTATGCGCCGCCGGTGCCGATGGCGCCGCGTCGCCGATCGCGCAAGAACATGCTGGTCGCGGCGTTCGCCCTGCTGCTGGTGGTCGCCGGGGTGGGCACGGTCGGCTTCGTGATCACCCACGCCGGTGCTCGGGGTGGCGTACCCCTGGCGTTCGTCCCGCCGCGGGACGGCGGTGCCGCAGCCGGGGCGGGTGTGCCGACCTCGGCGGCACCGTCGCCCTCTCCCACCCGGAAGAAGCCCTCCGCCTCGCCGACGCCGTCCCGGACCAGGGCCACCCCGGTGCCGGTCGAGCCCGAGGGCGGCGAAAAGATCATCGAGGACCCGCTGGACCAGCCCGGCCAGTGGCTCGACAGCGAGATCCGCGAACAGAGCGCCAACTGCTTCACCAAGGGCGTCATGCGCGCCGGCCGCATCGACCGCGGCACCTACCAGTGCGTCGGCCCGGACGAGGAGATCGAGGACGACTTCGGCGTCGAGGTCACCACGGCCCTGCAGTCGGCGGGCAGCTGCGCCGCGATCTGGTTCCACATCGACGCCCAGAAGGGCGGGCAGGTCCTGCGCGTCTGCCAGGACGAGATCTCCATCGGCGCGGACCTCCAGGACGACAAGCGCGTGTACGACCGGATCACCCTCACCACCCGCATCGGCCTGAAAAAATCCGTACGCATCCACCTCGTCGTCCGCGACGGCGAGGCCGAGGTCTTCCGGGGCGGCAGATTCGCCGGCAAGTTCGCCCTGCCCGACGACGGCCCGGACAAAGGCCAGGTCCGCCTCGGCCTCAGCGTCGAAGCGGTCGACACGGACCCGCCGTACGCGGTCACCTTCGCCAACGTGGACATCCGCTCGCTCTGACCCTCTCTCCCTCCTCCGGCCTCGTGCTTCCTGTCCTCCGGCCTCGTGGTCGTTCTGCCCTGTGGTCGTTCTGCCCCGTGGTCGCGCTGTTCAGGTTCGGCGCGGTGGGGGAGGACGTTGTCGGCCCGTGGGGTGGTCGCGGTGGTCTTCTGTCCTGGTTCGGCTCGCTGAAGTGGGGCGTGGTCAACCCGCGTGGGGTGGTCGCGGCGGTCCTTCTGTTCGGGTTCGGCTCGCTGAGGCAGGGCGTGGCCGACCCGTGGGGTGGTCGTAGCGGTCCTTCTGTTCGGGTTCGGCTCGCTAAGGCAGGACGTTGTCGACCAGCCGGTCGATGAAGGCGTCCGGGACCGAGCCGCCCTGCAGAGCGGTGCGGTAGAGAATCGGCCCGACCAGCATCGCGGCAGCGTCGTGCGGATCCGGGACTGTGCCGGCCCGACTGCTGGCCTCGCCGCCGGTCTCGCCGCTCCGTGTCGCCAGGGCCAGCCCTGCGGCGATCCGCTCGGTCAGCGTCCGGACGAACTGATCGCGCTGCCGGGCGATCTGCTCATCCCACACCGCGCCCTGCATGAGGGTGAGCGCGACGGCGGCGACCTCGGGCATCGCCAGCTCGTCGGCGAGCTCTCGCAGCCGGCGGCGGAACCACGCCCGCAGCGGCACCCGGGGCTCCGCGAAGAACGGCAGCCCGGCCAGGTCCATCACGTCGAGCAGCAGCTGCTCCGCCTGCGGCCAGTGCCGGTAGACCGTCGCGCGCCCGACCCCGGCCTGCTGGGCAACGCGCTGATGCGTCACGCCGGCCGGTCCCTGGTCGAGCAGCAACTCGCGCGCGGCGGAAAGGATCGCCTGCCGGCTGCGGGTCGCCCGGGGGTCCATCGAGTCATCCATCACCCGAGTCTATGAGACACCTTGACTCAAAGCTGGCTCCCATGCCACTCTCGTTCTGAGACAACTTGTCTCAGAGATTGAAGGAGGCTGGGATGCGCATCGTCATCTTCGGAGCCAGCGGAGGCACCGGCCGGGCAACCGTCGACCGCGCCCTCACGGCGGGACACCACATCACCGCCGTGGTCCGCCGGCCGGACGCCCTGGTCGCCGGGTCCGCTCAGCTCGTCGGGTCCGCTCAGATTGCCGGGCCCGCTCAGCTCGTCGAACCTGTTCAGGCTGCCGGGCCCGTGCAGGATGCCCGGCGCGGTTCGGGGGCGCGGTCCGGTCTCGCGGCCGTCGTGGTCGCTGATCTGACCGATGTGGACGCGGTGGCCGAGGCGGTGCGCGGCCATGACGTGGTCATCAGTGCGCTCGGCACGAACGCGAAAGGACCTGTGAGCGTGTGTGCCGACGGGATCGCGGGGATCCTGGCCGGGATGGACCGGGCCGGTGTGCGTCGGCTGATCGCGGTCAGCGCCCACGGTGCGGCGGAGTCGCACGACCGCTCGCTCTACTGCCTGGCGCTGTGGGCCGCGCTCCCGCACAAGATGCGCGACAAGGAGCGGATGGAACAGGCCATCCGCGACTCGGGGACGGACTGGACGGTGGTGCGCCCGGCCGCGCTCAACGACAAGCCGTACACCGGCAGGTACCGCACCGGGACCGACCTGAAGATCCCGCTGACCGCCGCCGTCGGCCGCGTCGACCTGGCCGACTTCCTGCTCCGGGAGAGCGCCACCCCGGCGTACCTGCGTCAGTTCCCGAGGATCGCAGCGTGACCGCCGAACCACCCCCGCCCGGCCTGACCGACCACACCGGCTCAGCGGGCCGCACGGGCCGGGCCGACCGCACCGGCTCGGCCGGCCGCACCGGCTCGGCCGGCCGCACCGGCTCGGCCGGCCGCACCGGCTCGGCTGGGCATGATGAGCTGGCGGGGCGGGTGAGTTTGGTGACCGGGGCGACCGGGGGTATGGGGCGGGTGATTGCCACTGAGCTGGCGCGGCGGGGGTCGGCCGTGGTGGCCGTGACTCGGAGTCAGGGCAGTGGGGACAAGCTCAGGGAGTACGTCGCGAGTCAGGTGCAGGCGGATCGCGTGGAGGTTCTGGTGGCGGATCTTGCGTCCCGGGACGATCTGCACGGGGTCGCCGAGGGGTTCATGGCCCGGCACGGCGCGTTGCATCTGCTGATCAACAATGCGGGTGCGCACTACCGGGAGCGTCGCGTCGACGAGCGGGGCGTCGAGATGCATGTGGCGGTGAATCATCTGGCGGGGTTCACCCTGTCCGGGTTGCTGCTCGGTGCGTTGCGGGCGGCCGGGCCGGCCAGGGTGATCAATGTGGTGTCGGCGACCATGGGGGACACCCGTCAGGTGAAGATCTTGCCGCGGCCCCGGCCGGTCGATCTCGACCCGGATGCGCTCGATGATCTGCGTGACGTCAATCCAGCGGACGGATTCGAGCCGTTCAGCGCGTACGCCCGGGCGAAGCTGCTGACCCTCATGAGTGGCTACCACCTGGCGGAGGAGTTGCGGGGCACGGGGGTGACCGTGAACGCCGTACATCCCGGGCTGGTCGCCACGCCGATCATCGGTGACATCGCGCCGGGGGTTGCCAGGCCATTTCTTCCGCTGATCAGGCGGTCGCTGCTGACCCCGGCGGAGGGTGCCGCGTCCGCGTTGTGGCTGGCGACCGCTGCGGATCTGGAGACCACGACCGGGCGGTACTTCAATCGCACCACGGAGGCGGTCTCACCAGCGGTTTCGTACGATCGTGGGCTGCAACAACGGGTCTGGGCTGCGTCGGCCAGGGGATTAAGCATTGACTTAGGTTGGCGTTGACTTCCGGGGCTGAGCGCGGAGCATGGCGGCATGCAGGTTCCCGCTCCGTTCGAGTATGCCCGCGCGACCACGGTGGACGAGGCCGTCGCCCTGATGGGGCGGTTCGGTGACACCGCACGGCTGATCGCCGGCGGGCACAGTCTGCTGCCCATGATGAAGCTCCGGCTGGCCAACTTCGACTATCTGATCGACATCAACGATCTGCACGGCGAGCTCGGGTTCATCGCCGTCGAGCCGGGGGTGGTGCGGATCGGGGCGCTGACCCGGCATCGTGAGCTGCTCGACTCCGCGGAGCTCGCCGGCGTCTTCCCGATCTTCCGGGACGCCGAGCGGGTGATCGCCGATCCCGTGGTCCGCAACCGGGGCACGCTCGGCGGGTCGTTGTGCCAGGCCGACCCGTCCGAGGACCTCTCCGCGGTGTGCACGACGCTCGACGCCTCCTGCGTGATCCGGGGTCCGCTCGGCACCCGCACGGTGAGCATGGCGGACTTCCATCGCGGTCCCTACGAGACCGCGGTGGCCGACGGGGAGATCCTCACGGAGGTGCGCTTCCCGGTGCGCGATCGCGGCGGCAGTGCGTATTCGAAAGTGGAGCGCAGGGCGGGCGACTGGGCCGTGGTGTCCGCGGGGTCCGCGGTCTGGCTCGACGACGGCGGCCGGATCGCCGACGCCCGGGTCGGGCTCGCCGCGGTGGGGCCCAACACCACCGGCATCCCGGAGATCTCGGCCACGCTACGCGGCGAGGAGCCTTCCGACGAGGTGTTCGCGCGGGCCGGCGAGATCGCCGCGCGGAGCTGCGAGCCGGCCACCGACCAGCGTGGCAGCGCCGAGTACAAACGTCATCTGGCTGCGGAGCTGACCGTGCGCACCCTGCGCACGGCCGTTGCCCGCGCCGCCCGCGGGGAGGCCTGAGTGCAAGTCACCATGATCGTCAACGGCGACGAAGTGACCCGGGAGATCGAGGGGCGGCTGCTGCTCGTGCACTTCCTGCGGGACGTGCTCGCGCTGACCGGGACCCACTGGGGCTGCGACACCAGCAACTGCGGCACCTGTGTGGTGTGGCTCGACGGGGAGCCGGTCAAGTCCTGCACGGTGCTCGCGGCCATGGCGGGCGGCCACGAGGTGCGTACGGTCGAAGGCCTGGCCGTGGACGGCAAGCTCGACCCGGTGCAGGAGGGTTTCATCCAGTGTCACGGGTTGCAGTGCGGATTCTGCACGCCGGGGATGCTGATGACCGCCCGTGCGCTGCTCGACCGTAACCCCGACCCCAGCGAGGGCGAGATCCGCGAGGCCATCTCCGGCCAGATCTGCCGCTGCACCGGGTATGCAACGATCGTGCGCTCCATCCGCTGGGCCGCCGTGAACGCCGCCTCGGAGGTGACGTCGTGACCGATACGAGACAGCGGTCCTTCGAGGACAACGATCAGAAACCGATGGGCTTCGGGCGCATGCTGCGCAAGGAGGACCCCCGTTTCGTCCGCGGTCGCGGGAGATACACCGACGACGTGCAGCTGCCCGGCATGCTGCACCTCGCGATCCTGCGCTCGCCGTTCGCCCACGCCCGGATCGTCAGCGTGGACACCTCCGCCGCGGCCGCGTTGCCGGAGGTCAAGGCCGTGATCACCGGCGCCGACCTGGCCGGGCTCGGGCTGGCCTGGATGCCGACGCTCTCCGGTGACGTGCAGGCCGTGCTCGCCACCGACAAGGTCCGCTTCCAGGGCCAGGAGGTCGCGTTCGTCGTCGCCACCGACAGGTACGCAGCCCGCGACGCCCTCGAGCTGATCGACGTGGAATACGACGTGCTGGATCCGGTGATCGACGTGCGGCAGGCGCTCGCCGAGGGCGCCCCGCTGATCCGCGACGACCTCGACGGCAAGACCGACAACCACTGTTTCGACTGGGAGACCGGTGACGCCGACGCGACGGCGGCGGTGTTCGCGAAGGCCGACGTGGTGGTCAGTCAGGATCTCGTCTACCCGCGGGTGCACCCGGCGCCGATGGAGACGTGCGGCTCGGTCGCCGACTTCGACCCGGTCGAGGGCCGGCTGAAGCTCTGGTCGACCACGCAGGCCCCGCACGCGCACCGCACGCTCTACGCGATGGTGGCCGGCATCCCCGAGCACAAGATCCAGGTGATCTCCCCGGACCTCGGTGGCGGCTTCGGCAACAAGGTGCCGATCTACCCGGGGTACGTCTGCTCGATCGTCGGCTCGATCGTCACCGGAAAACCGGTGAAGTGGATGGAGGACCGCTCGGAGAACCTGATCTCCACGGGTTTCGCCCGGGACTACATCATGCGCGGGGAGATCGCCGCGACCCGCGACGGGAAGATCCTGGCGATCCGGACCAACGTCCTCGCGGATCACGGCGCCTTCAACGGTACGGCCGCCCCGGTCAAGTATCCGGCGGGCTTCTTCGGGGTGTTCACGGGCAGCTACGACATCGAGGCCGCGTACTGCTCGATGACGGCCGTTTACACCAACAAGGCGCCGGGCGGCGTGGCGTACGCATGCTCGTTCCGGATCACCGAGGCGGTCTACCTCGTCGAGCGGATCGTGGACTGCCTGGCGTACGAGCTGGACATGGACCCCGCCGCGCTGCGGCTGAAGAATTTCATCCAGCCCGACCAGTTCCCGTACATGAGCAAGACCGGCTGGGAGTACGACTCGGGCGACTACGAGCCGACCATGCGCCTCGCCATGGAGCTGGCAGGCTACGACGAACTGCGCAAGGAACAGGCCGAGAAACGTACGCGCGGGGAGCTGATGGGTATCGGCATCTCCTTCTTCACCGAGGCGGTCGGTGCCGGGCCCCGCAAGCACATGGACATCCTCGGACTCGGTATGGCCGACGGTTGCGAGCTGCGCGTGCACCCCACCGGCAAGGCCGTCGTACGGCTCTCGGTGCAGACGCAGGGTCAGGGGCACGAGACGACGTTCGCGCAGATCATCGCCGAGGAGATCGGCATCGCGCCGGCCGACATCGACGTGGTGCACGGCGACACCGACAACACCCCGTTCGGGCTCGGGACGTACGGCAGCCGCTCGACGCCCGTCTCCGGGGCCGCCGCCGCGCTGGTCGCCCGCAAGGTCCGCGACAAGGCCCGGCTGATCGCGTCGTCGATGCTCGAGGTCTCGGTCGCCGACCTGGAATGGGAGAAGGGCTCGTTCCACGTCAAGGGTGACCCCGGCACCGCGGTCACCATCCAGGACATCGCGATGCGCGCGCACGGCGCCGGCGACCTGCCCGACGGCCTGGAAGGCGGGCTCGAGGCGCAGATCTGCTACAACCCGTCCAACCTGACCTACCCGCACGGCGCCTACATCTGCGTCGTCGACGTCGACCCGGGCACCGCCGTGGTCAAGGTGCGCCGCTTCATCGCCGTCGACGACTGCGGCACCCGGATCAACCCCATGATCATCGAGGGGCAGGTCCACGGCGGGCTCACCGACGGCGTCGGCATGGCGCTGATGGAGATGATCTCGTTCGACGAGGACGGTAACTGCCTCGGCGCGTCCCTGATGGACTATCTGATCCCCACGGCCCTCGAGGTGCCCGACTGGGAGACCGGCTTCACCGTGACCCCGTCACCGCACCATCCCATCGGCGCGAAGGGGGTGGGGGAATCCGCCACCGTCGGATCCCCACCGGCCATCGTCAACGCGGTCGTGGACGCGCTGAAGCCCTACGGCGTCCGTCACGCCGACATGCCACTCACCCCGTCGCGGGTCTGGGACGCGATGCGCGGCACCGCGCAGCCGCCGATCTGATGGCGACCATCACGGACCGCGTCGCGGCCCTCACCCTCCAGCGCCGCCCCTTCGTCCACGCCACCGTCGTCCGCGCCCAGGAACCCACCTCCGCCCGCCCCGGCGACGCCGCCGTCATCCTCGAGGACGGCTCCATCGAAGGCTTCGTCGGCGGCCAGTGCGCCACCAGCACGGTCCGCGCCGCCGCCCTCGACACCCTGCGCGACGGCCGCACCCTGCTCCTGCGCGTCCTCCCCGAGTCCTCGGCCGAGTTCCCCGAGGCACCGGGCGCCCTCGTCGTGGTCAACCCCTGCCACTCCGGCGGCGCCATCGAGATATTCCTCCGCCCGGTCCTGCCCGCCCCGATCCTCCTGGTCGCGGGCGACACCCCGATCGCCCGCGCGGTCACCTCCCTCGCCACCTTCCTGGAATGGGAGGTCACCCCCGCCTCCCCGCCCGCGCCGGATTCCAGCTCGACCGCCCCGGATCCGCATGTCGCGGGCCTGCCCGCTTCCGGCCCGCACATCGCCGGGCCGTCGTCCTCCGGCCCGCACATCGCCGGGCCATCGTCCTCCGGCCCGCATGTCGCGGGCCCGTCTCCTTACGGTCCGCATGTTGCCGGTCCGTCCCCTTCTGGTCCGCACGGCGCTGGGCCGTCCGCCCTGGGCTCGGAGGGTGTCGGGCCGGGTGAGGTCGGGCCGGGTGCTGCGGGGGCTGGGGCAATTGCTGCGGTGGTGGCGGGGCTGGGGGACGGGGACGGGGAAGCGGTGCGGGCGGCGCTTGATGCCGGGGTCGGGTTTGTGGCTCTGGTGGCCAGCCGGCGGCGTGGGGCGGTGGTGCTCGACGGGCTGGGGCTCACGGGTGCGGAGCTGGCGCGGATTCACACTCCGGCGGGGCTCGACATCGGGGCGCGTACGCCGCAGGAGATCGCCTTGTCGATCATGGGTGAGGTGGTGCGGGCCGTGCGGGCGGACGGGCTTGCCGCACCCGCTGCCGCGGTGCTGCCGGGGCCGCGGACGGAGGTCGACCCGGTGTGCGGGATGACCGTGGTGGTGGGTCCGGGTGCGGTGGTTGCCGGCGATCATTACTTCTGCGGTACGGGGTGCCGCGACGCGTTTCTGGCCAGGGCCTGATGATCACGGGGCTGGTGCTCGCGGCGGGGAACTCGGTGCGGTTCGGGGGTGGGCGGGCGAAGCAGCTGCTGCCGTACGGTGGGCGTACGTTGCTGGAAGCGTCCTTGACCGTGGCTCTGAGCGCGGGGTTCGACGAGCTGATCGTCACGATCAGGCCTGAGCTCGCTGAGCGGGTTGATCTCGGTGGGGCGAAGGCCGTTCCGACCGTGGGTACGGGCTGCGGGTCGTCGGTCAGCGCCGGTGTCTCAGCCGTGTCGCCCCGGTCCGACGGCATCGTGCTGCTCCTCGGTGACCAGCCCGGGGTGAGTCTTCAGGCGATCCACGCGGTGCGGTCCACCGGGGCGCCCGTCGCCGTGGGCCGCTACGACGACGGGCTCGGGCATCCGTTCTGGTTCGGGCGGGCCCTGTTCGGCGCGCTGCGGGCGCTGCACGGTGACAAAGCCGTCTGGAAGCTGTTGCACAGCGGGCCGTTCGCCGAGGTTCCGGTCGCGGGGCCGGTGCCGATCGACGTGGACACCCCGGCGGACTACGAGAGGCTCCTGCGTGTTCGCTGATCCCGCCGACGTCCGGCGCCGGCTCGACACGGTCGACTACCTGGTCGATGACGGGCTCGCGATGGCCCTGTTCCTGGCGTCGCGGCTCGGTCGTCCCCTGCTGCTCGAGGGCGAACCGGGCGTCGGCAAGACCGCGGCGGCCAAAGCGCTGGCCCGTGCGCTAGGCGCGGACCTGATCCGGCTGCAGTGCTACGAGGGGCTCGGCGTCAGCGAAGCCCTGTACGAGTGGAACCACCAGCGTCAGCTCCTCGCGATCCGGCTGGCCGAGGCCCGCCGGGAGAAACTCGTCGAAGCCGACCTGTTCACCGCCGAGTTCCTGCTCGACCGCCCGGTCCTGCGCGCCGTCCGCCACCCCGGGCCGGTGCCCCCGGTCCTGCTCATCGACGAGATCGACCGCGCCGACGACGAGTTCGAGGCGCTGCTGCTCGAATTCCTCGGCGAGCACGCGGTGTCCATCCCCGAGCTCGGCACGTTCACGGCGGTCCGGCCACCCACCGTCGTACTCACCTCCAACCGCAGCCGCGACCTGCACGACGCCCTGCGCCGCCGCTGCCTCTACCACTGGATCGAATACCCGGCACCGGCCCGCGCCACCGAGATCGTCCGCCGCACGGTCCCCGGCGCCCCGGCCACCCTGATCGGCGCCGCCGGTGCCTTCGTCGCCCGCGCCCGCACCCTCGAGCTCGACAAGGCCCCCGGCATGGCCGAAACCATCGACTGGGTCGCCGCCCTCACCGTGCTCGGCGTGACCGACCTCCTGGCCCCGGGCCTCCCCGCGACCCTCGGCGCCCTCGCCAAAACACCGGACGACCTCACCCAGCTCACCGCCGCCTTCCCCGAGGGGACCCCATGAAGATCACCAACGAGTTCACCGTCCACACCCCGATCGACCACGCCTGGACCGTCCTCACCGACCTGGCCGGCATCGCCCCCTGCATGCCCGGCGCCCAGCTCACCGGAGTGGACGGCGACACGTACGCGGGCCGGGTCAAGGTCAAGGTCGGGCCGGTCATCTCCGACTTCGCAGGCACCGCCCGCTTCGTGGAGAAGGACGACACGACCCGCCGCGCGGTGATCGACGCCCGCGGCCGGGACGCCCGATCGGCCGGAAACGCCAGCGCCGTGGTGACGGCCCAGCTGCACCCCGCGGGCGACGACACGGTGGTCAGCGTCGACACCGACCTCAAGGTTTCGGGCAAACTCGCCCAGTTCGGCAGCGGCATGATCAAAGAGATCTCCGGCAAGATCCTCACCCAGTTCGTCACCAACCTCGAAGCCAAACTCGCCGAGCCGTCCACGTCCGAGCCGTCGGCTTCCGGGGTGGGTTCGGGGGCGTTGTCTTCCGGCGTTTCCGGCTCGGGTGTTTCTGGCTCAGATGCTTCTGGGCCGGTGGCTTCTGGATCGGATGTTTCTGGATCGGATGTTTCTGGGTCGGATGTTTCTGGGTCGGTTGCTTCTGGGTCGGTCGCTTCCGGTGGGGCGGCCGATGCGACCGGTGCTGTCCCGGTGCTCGCGCCTGTCCCGGCTGATGAGGATGCGACATCGTCGGCGGTCCCGACCACGACCGCGCCTGAGTCGTCCGCGGCGGCGGCGTCGGCGACACCTGCGGCCCAGCTTCGATCGGCTGCGCCCACCGTCGCGGCGGCGGCATCGCTTGAATCGCTGGCGCCCGCCGCAGGGGCCATTGTGGACCCCTCCGCCGCCCCTTCGGTTCACGCGGCGAGTTCGTCGGACGCGGGTCCTTCCGGCACCTTGCCGGACCAGGCAGCGAAGTCGCCCGAACCGGAGGCGCTGGACCTCATGGGGTTCGCGGGGCGGTCGGTGGTCAAGCGGATCGTGCCCGCGGTGGTTGCCGTGGCGGCCGTTGTCGGGGTCGTCGTGTGGCTCGTCGCTCGCAAGTAGGTCAGTGCCACGTCGGGTGGTTCATCGCTCGGAGTGGGGCTGACGGGCGGTGACCGGGTTGGGCTTGCGGTTGGTGAGGGGGAGCGGGGGAGGCGGTGGGTGGGGTGATGGCGGGGGTTGATCGGGCGGCTTTTGCCGTGGGGCTGGTGGAGCGGTTGCGGGGGGCTGGGGTTAGGGGTGGGTTGACCGGGGCGGGGGATCTGGTTCGGGCTTTGGAGGTTGCGGTGCCTCGGGATCGGGGGGAGTTGTACTGGGTGGCCCGGGTGACGTTGGTGCGGCGGGAGGGGGATCTTGGGGTTTTTGATCGGGTTTTTGCCGGGGTGTTCGAGGAGGCTGCCGCGTTGGTGGGGCCGCGGGGGGAGATGGGCGGTGGGGGTGGGGCTTTTGTGAGTGTGCCGGCGGGTTCGGGCGTACCTGATGGGGGTGGGTTGCCTTGGGCTACGCGGCCGGCGGTTGTCGCTGATGCTGCGGTGGGTGGTGAGGGGGTCGCGGTTCCTCGGGTGCGGGCCAGTGCGCTGGTGGGGCTTGCTGACCGTCCGTTTGAGGAGCTGGACGCTGATCACGTCGCGTTACTGGGGGAGTGGTTGCGGTCCGTGACGTGGCCGGTCCGGCGGTCACGGCGGCGGGAGTACGGCGTGACCGGGCGGGGGATCTCGGTGCGGGCGACGCTGGGGCGGGCCCGGCGTACGGGGTGGGAGCCGATCGTGCTGGTGCGGGCGCGGAAGGTGCTGCGGGCGCGGCGGATCGTGCTGGTGTGTGACGTGAGCCGGTCGATGCAGGCTCAGGCGGAGGCGTACCTGCATCTGTTGCGGGCGTTTGCGGCGGTGACCGAGGCGGAGGTGTTCGCGTTCGGGACGTCGCTGACGCGGTTGACGGTGACCCTGCGTGGTACCGATCCGCGGGCGGCGGTGGCCCGCGCGGGTGAGCTCGTCACGGATCGTTTCGGGGGCACCCGCATCGCGGGGTCGTTGCGGTCCTTGCTCGCCTCGCATCACGGTGACCTGGTGCGGGGGTCGGTGCTGGTGATCGGGTCCGACGGGTGGGACAGTGATCCGCCCGGTGAGCTGGGGGCGGTGATGGCACGGCTCGCGCGGCGCGCACATCGGACGGTGTGGCTCAATCCGCGGGCCGGTGCGGACGCTTTCGCCCCGGTGACCGGTGGGATGGCGGCTGCCCTGCCCTTCTGCGACCGGTTGCTGCCCGCCGCGACCTTCGCGGACCTCGCCACCGCGATCCCCGAGATCGTGACCTCCCGGATCTCGCGCCGGCTTTGAGGGCAGGCTTGAGGGCAGGCTTGAGGGCAGGCTTGAGGGCAGGCTTGAGGGCAGGCTTGAGGGCAGGCTTGAGGGCCGGCTTTGAGGGCCGGCTTTGAGGGCAGGCTTTGGGGCAGGCTTGAGGGCAGGCTTGAGGGCAGGCTTTGAGGGCCGGCTTTGAGAGCAGGCTTTGGGGCAGGCTTGAGGGCCGGTTTTGGGGCAGGCTTTGAGGGCCGGGTCGCGGATCGCTTGCCGGCGTGGACGGCGCAGGCACCGCCGCGGTGGCACGCTGGGGCCGGGCTGCGACGGGCCTGGTTGATCACCGGGCCTCAGCCCCACCGGCTGGAGAGCGGCGTGGGCCGGTTCAGCTCCAGAGGGTGACGTGGATCGAGGGTTTGAAGTGGCCGACCGTGACGCCGGCGCCGCGCATCATGGCCTGGATGGCGCGGGGGGTTGAGGCGAAGCGGCTGAGCTCGGCGGCGGGGGAGGTGCTGTCGCCGGTCAGGAGCAGGGAGTGCCAGACCGCGTCGAAGGCGACCTGGGGGCCGGTGAGGTGGACGAGGTCGCCGCGGGCGACGTCCTGGGCGATGGTGAAGGAGAGGCCGGCGGTGATTCCCTTGCCGCGCTTGACTTCGGTGAGGGCGGCGGCGTGGCTCTGGAAAATCTGCTGGTGGTCCTCGGGGACGCCGAGGCGGCGCAGGATGGACGGGACCAGGCCGGCCTCGGCGGCGGCGGAGGGGCCGAGCAGCCAGAGCTGGTCGCGGAGGCGTTGCGGGCCGGCGGGGATGCCGGCGAGGGGGTGGCCGGGGGCGACGGTCAGGATGACCCGGTAGTTCATCACCGGGCGGCTGGTCAGGGCCGGGTCGGGGGCGCCGGGGTGCGGGCCGATGGCGATGTCGGCGGAGCGGGAGAGCAGCAGCGACTCGAAGTGGGCCGGGTTGCGGACGCTCAGCTCGACGTCGAGGTCGGCGGCGCGTTTCGCGAAGAGCTCCAGCAGGCCGGGGGCGGCGTGCTCGGCGAAGAGGCTGGACGCGGCGATGCGCAGCAGGCGCCGGCCGCGGCCGGCGGCGCTGACCTCGAGCACCGTGCGGTCCTGCAGGCCGAGGAGCTCGGTGGCGCGGCTCGCCAGGCGCAGGCCGCCGGGGGTGAAGGCCAGCCCCGCCGCCGTACGCGTGAAGAGCTGGTCGCCCAACTCCTTGCGCAACTGTCCGATGTGCAGGGAGACGGCCGACTCGGAGACGCCGAGCCCGGCAGCGGCCTGCTTGACCGAGCCCTGACGCACGACCGCCGAGTAGGCCCGGAGCTGTGTCGGCGTCATGACCCTGCACCCATTCCGGAAATCTATCGCGGTACGGGACGCCGTGGCGGTCCCGTGACCCGCCCTGTGGATAACTCCCCGCAATTGCCCCGGGCCGATCCGGTGTCGGTTCTGCGGCATACGCCGTCCGGGACTTCGCGCCGGTGACGTCGCCCGATAGGGTGCTTTTCTGTCGGGGGTGAAGGGTCCGCGCGTGCGGGCGCGCGGGGCGAGGCCGGGGGCGTAGGAGCACTGCATGGCGGAGGAGCGGACCACCTCGCTGCGTCCGCGTGACCCGCGCCGTCTCGGGCCCTATGAGCTGCTCGCGCGGCTCGGCGAGGGCGGCATGGGCACGGTCTATCTCGGCCGGAGCGCGGGCGGGACATTGGTCGCGGTGAAAATGATCCGTGCGGACCTCGCCCATGACGACGAGTTCCGGCGGCGGTTCCGCAGCGAGGTCGAACGGGTACGCCAGGTACCGCCGTTCTGCACCGCCGAGGTGCTCGACGCCGACCCGGACCACGAGCAGCCGTACCTCGTCGTGGAGTACGTCGACGGGCCTAGTCTCGCCGAGGTGGTGGAGGAACGCGGGCCGCTGACCTCGGCCAACCTGCACAGCGTGGCGATCGGCGTTGCCACCGCGCTGACCGCCATCCACGGCGCCGGGATCATCCACCGCGATCTCAAGCCGCGCAACGTGCTGCTCGCCCCGGGCAGTCCCAAGGTCATCGACTTCGGCATCGCGCGCGCCCTGGAATCCACGGCTGCTCACACCCGTACCGATCAGATGGTGGGCACTGTCGCCTATATGGCGCCCGAGCGGTTCGGCGACGATCCGGCGGCGGTGCTGACCACGGCGGCCGACGTGTTCGCGTGGGGCGGGGTCGTGGCTTTCGCGGGCACCGGGCGTACCCCCTTCTCTGCCGGATCGCCGCCTGCCACCGCGGCCCGGATCCTGACCCGGCCGCCTGATCTGTCGGGTCTGAGCGGGCAGCTGCACGACCTGGTCGCGCACTCCCTGGAGAAGGACCCGGCCAACCGGCCCACCGCGCGCGAGCTGCTCGACCTGCTGGTCACGAGCCCGCAGCAGGCCGCACCGGCCGCGGCCGCCCTCGCCCATCAGCCCGGTCTGGCCGTCGCGGCGCACGAGGCGCAGGCCGCCACCGGCTACCACTCGGGGCGGCAACTGACCGCGATCGCGCCGCTGCCGGAGATCGTCGGCTACACCGAGGACTCGATCGTCACGCAACCGGTCTCGGAGGTCGGCTACAGCGAGGACACGATCATCACGCAGCCGGTCTCCGGCGCCGGCATCTTCACCCGCGACCGGCACCCGCGCCGGCCGTGGGTGCTGCCGTTCGCGATCGTGCTGCTTATCGTCGCGGTGCTCGCGACCGGTGGCATGGCGGTGGCGTTCTGGCCCACCGGCCGCTCGTCCGGCGGGGTCGCGGAAGGCCCCGACGAGCAGGCGCCCGTGCTGGCGGACGCGCTGACGCAGGAGCGGCTGTGGCAGCCGTCCGACGACGCCGGGGAGAAGGCGAGCTGCTCGTTCCGCGGCTCACTGGTGGTCCACCGCGAGACCAAGGGCGTCTTCCGCTGCCGCGGGCCGGCCGACGCCGAACCCGACAACCTGCAGGCCGAGGTGGGTGTCCAGCTGCTCACCCGCAACAGTTGCGCCGCCATCTGGGTGCGTTTCAGGGTCAATCAGGGCTATCAGGTACGCGTGTGCGAGCGCAACGTCTACGTCGGCACCCACAAGGGCGCTGACATCGAGGTGCTCAAAACGTTCCCGCTCGACGACAGTCCCATCGGGGTCGGGGCCCCGCCGACCCGCATCACGATCACGGTGGCCGACGACGTCCTCGAGGTGCTGCGCGACGGCGAGCTGGTGGGCGAGGTCGAGGCCGACGACAAGGCTATGCGTACGGGCAGAGTCGCGCTCGGCATCTACAACGAGCAGTACGCGCCGGTGCAGGGACCGTACGAGGTGGCGTTCAGCGACATCAAGATCTGGCCCGTGAAGCGCTAGTCACGTGTCGTACTCGCCGCAGTCCCAGGGGGCCGAGAAGGCCATGTAGTCGCCGGGCTGGGCGGTCACCCACCAGATGTCGTCCGCCGTCGCGGGGGCGGTGGCGATCAGGCCGAAGCTCTCCCCGAACTCCTTCACCTCGAACGGCGCGACCTCGATGCGGTCGGAGGTCACCTTGCCGAGCTCGTCGAGGCGCTGGCGCATGATGCGTTTCGTCTCGGCCCTGGTGTCCGCCTCGTCGATCTCGGCCTTCGTGAACGTCCCGTCGGCGGTGAAGAGGTAGAGCGCCACGAAGCCGCGGGCGTTGTCATCGCCTTCCGTGCCGGGGTCGAACGGCTCGGTCAGGAAGAACTGCCCGCCGTCTGCGGTGTGGCCGATGTGCTTGGCCTCGAAGCCGTTGTGATCGATCGCGACCCTGGTGGGTGGTCCTTCGTCGCCGGTCGCTGTGCAGTCGCCGGTGCCGGGGCCGGGGCCGTCGCCTGCGGCGATGCCTTGCACGATGGTGCCGCAGCCGGCGCTGAGTGTGAGCGCGGCCAGGGCAGCCAGCATCGCTACGGCACGTCGGGTCATGATCGGAGACTGTATCCGGGCGGGGCGGATCTCACTTTCGGCCGATCCGGCTCGGTCCGGGAGCCGATCCCTGTGCGTTATCGGCTGTTTAGGGTCTTTACCCGTGACCCTCTTCGTGTACGCCCCAGTCGCCGGGTTCCTGCTCGGCTTCCTGGACTTCGTGTGTATCAAGTTCGTGCCGTTCCCGCTGGGGGACCTGGGCAACTCGCCGGCGGTGTGGGCGGTGGCGGCGTTTCTCTTCGTGCTGCTGGGGCGGCGGTGGCGTGCGGTGCCCGCTGTCGCCGGGGCGTGCGTGATGCTCGTCGTGGCTTCGCCGAGCTATTACCTCGCGGCGGCGTTGATCCAGCACGACGACTACGCGGTGATGGGGAACTCCACGACGGTCATGTGGATGGGGTTCGGCGTCGTGGCCGGGCTGGTGTTCGGGGGCGCGGGCGCTTTGGCGCGTACGCGAATTGTTGCCCTCGCCGTGCCTGTCGCTGTTCTGGTCACTGAGGCAATACGTCTCACACTGCGGATCGGCGGCCCGGACTATGGCATCGAGCCGCTCTGGACCGCGCTGCTCGAGGTCGGCATCGCGGTGGGGCTGGTGGTATGGCTCGCGCGTTCCTGGCGGGAGCGGGCCCGGGTCGTCCTGACTGCGGTGCCGCTGGCCGCTGCCGGGTTTGTGTTGTTCTCCGTCGCCGGCTTCGCGTGAGCGGTCCTCGCAGGGGCCGTATGCCAACGGCACTGCGTTGGCTGAACCAACGGCGGTGCGGTGGCTGAACCAACGGCGGTGCGGTGCGGTGGGATGGGCTGACGTGGCTGACGCCCAGGCCGGGGTGGCCTGGGCGTCAGTCGTTCAGCTGGTTCGTTCGCCGGCGGTTAGCCGGGGGGTGGTCAGTGGGCGATCACCGGGGCGGCGTCAGGGTCGACGTCGAGGGGGCCGCTGCGGAAGGTGACCGCGGAGATGACGGCGCAGAGCAGGAAGAAGCCGGCTGACCACCAGAAGACCGTGTGGTAGCTGTGGATCATCGCCAGGGCCTGGGCCTGCGGGCCTTCGGCGGCGTGGTCGATGGCGTAGTTCGCCGCGGCGGTGGCGGCGAACGAGCTGAGCAGCGCCGTGCCGATGGAGCCGCCGATCTGCTGCATGGTGTTGATCATCGCGGAGGCGACACCGGCGTCGTGGTGCTGGACGCCGGAGGTGGCGGCGTTCTGGGTCGGCGCGAAGATCAGGCCCATGCCGAGGCCGGTGACGATCAGGCCGGGCAGGACGGCGGTGACGTAGCTCGAGTCCAGGTTGATGCGGGTCAGGTAGACCATGCCGGCGGCGGCGATGAGCGCGCCGAGCGGGACCAGCGGGCGCGGGCCGATTTTCGGCGTGAGGATGGAGCCGGCCGTGGTGGCGGTGAGCATGATGCCGGCGAGCATCGGCAGGAACGCCAGGCCGGTCTGGATCGGCGTGAAGCCCAGCACCGCGGTGAGGTAGTAGGTGAGGAACAGGAAGACACCGAACATGCCGGCACCGGCGATGCCGACCGCGGCGTACGCGCCACCGCGGTTACGGTCGAGCACGACGCGCAGCGGGAGCAGCGGGTTGGCGACGCGACGCTCGATGAGGACGAACACGGTCAGGATGACGACGCCGGCGATGATGAACCCGAACGTCTTGGGGTCGCTCCAGCCGTCGCTCTCCGCGCTGCCGAGACCGTAGACCAGCGCGACGAGGCCGCCGACCGCGGTGACGATGCCCGGCCAGTCGAGCCGGTCGCGGTTCTGCACCGGCTCGTCGTGCAGCTTGAAGATCGCGCCGAGCACGGCGGCCGCGGCGAAGAGCAGGTTGACGTAGAGGCACCAGCGCCAGGACGCGTACTCGGTGAGCACGCCGCCGAGCAGCAGCCCGACCGCGCCGCCGGCACCCGAGATGGCGCCGAAGATGCCGAACGCCTTGCCGCGCTCGGTGGGCTCGGTGAACGTCGTCGACAGCAGCGAGAGGGCCGCCGGGGCGAGCGCGGCACCGAAGGCGCCCTGCAGGACGCGGGCGATGATCAGCATCTCGATGCCGTTCGCGGCGCCGCCGAGCGCGGAAGCGAGGGCGAAGCCGATCAGGCCGATGATGAACATCTTCTTGCGGCCGACCGAGTCCGACAGGCGCCCGCCGAGCAGCAGCAGGCTGCCGAACGCCAGGGCGTAACCGGTGACGACCCACTGCCGCCCGGAGTCGGAGAAGCCGAGGTCACCCTGGGCGGTGGGCAGCGCGATGTTCACGATCGTGGCGTCGAGCACCACCATCAGCTGGGCCATGGCGAGCACCACGAGTGCCCACCATCTGCCGTTGCCAGTCGACGCCCGGTCCTGGACCGGGGCCTGCCGTGCGGTGGTCGTTGTCATGGGATTCCTTCGCCGTCGAGCTAAGTTGAGGTTCGTACTCCGCATTCGGAACGCTAGCCACAAAGTTGAGGATCTGCCTCCGGTTGTTGCACTTCCCACATAAAGTTGAGGGGCTCGCTCCGTTTGTTAACCTGGGAAACATGTCTGTCATCGGCAGCGCGCTTCCGGACTCTCAGGTGGCCCTGGATCCTCAAGTGGCCTCCTCGGAACCTCAGGTGGCCATGGATTCTCGGGTGGCCATGGATTCTCGGGTGGCCATAGACGCTCAGGCGTCCACGGATGCCCAGGCGTCCACGGAGTCTTGTCGGCCGTTGCGGCGCGACGCGGAGAGAAACCGCCTGCGCGTCCTCGAAGCCGCCCGCGAGGTCTTCGCCGAGCGCGGCCTCGCCGCGACCCTCGACGACGTGGCGCACCACGCCGGTGTCGGTGTCGGCACCGTCTACCGCCGCTTCCCGACGAAGGAAGCGCTGGTCCACGAGGTGCTCAAGAGCCGCTTCGACGAAATGGTCGAGATCGCCGAGCAGTCCCAGCACGCACCGACCGGCTGGGACGGGCTGACCACCCTGCTGCGCCGCTCAGCCGAGATCCACGCCGCCGACCGCGGCCTGCGCGACGTCGCCCTGAGCGCAGGCTTCGGCACCCACGACCCGGCCAAAAAAGGCGAGCGCATCATCCCGTACGTCCAGCAGCTCGTCGACCGCGCCCAGTCCGAAGGCACCCTGCGCCGCGACATCACCATCCAGGACCTGCTCGTCGGTCTCCTGATGGTCAGCGAGGTGGCACACCACAGCCGGACCATCCGCCCGGACGCCTACTCGCGCTACCTGCAACTCTTCATCGACAGCCTCCGCCCGTGCCCCCACACCGGCGACCTCGGCAGCCCCCTGACCCGCGAGGACGTCGACACCCTCGCCGCCCAATGGCTCCCCAACTGCGACCCACGCCGCTGACCTTGGACACCAGAAAAGGCGGCGGGTACGCCGTCCGCGTACTGGGCACACTCGCCCTGGCAGCGGGATTCCTCGTCGCGGCGATGAACGCGGTGGCCGACAGCGTCGGCCGACGCGTACTTCTTCGCCGGGCTGCTCGTGATCAGCGGGCTGGGTCTGCGGCTCGAGGCCGCGATACGCAACCGGCCCTGACCCGCGGCCTTCCGTCCTCTACACCCGGCCGAACCAGGTCATGGCCTGGCCGTGGCCCTCGACCCAGGCCAGGGGGACGCCGTCCAGGGCGAGGACGTTGTGGAGGCGGTCGTCCGGTGGGGCGGGAAGATCGCGGAAGGGCAGGACCTCCGGTGCCTCTATGGAGATCCAGTGCGCGGGGAGATTGCGCACCAGCGTGGTGAAGGCGGACTTCCGCTCCGGCGGCACCTGGTAGAGCACCGACGTGTGGAAGATGACCAGCGCCGCGTGCGGCGGGGCCTGCCCGGCCAGGGCCGCGAGGTCGTCGACCAGGTCGCCGGTGACCAGGTGCGGCGGGTCGGCCGCGGCGATCGTGGCGGCGGCGCGCAGGCGGGTGCGGCGGTGCGTGTGCTCCGGCCAGATCAGGGCATCGAGCCAGGCGACGTCCGCGGGATCGGTCACGTCGAGCGGATGGAGATCCATGCCCGCACGCCAGACGACCTCGGGCAGCCGCGCCGCCGGCATCGCACCGGTCACCGCGCAGTCGAGAACCGGTGGCAGGTGTGGGGTCCCGGGCTGGACGGAGGTGCTGGTGTCTGCGCGGCCGGGAACCGGCGGCGGGTGATGGGGGCCGGGCTGGACGGAGGTGCTGGTGTCTGCGCGGCCGGGAACCGGTGGCAGGCGTGGGGTCCCGAGCTGGGCGGAGATGCTGGTGTCTGCGCGGCCGGGAACCGGTGGCAGGTGTGGGGGGCCGGGTTGGCCGGGCGTGCCGGTGTAGCGGTAGGCGTACTGGTCGGGGAAGAGATTCAGGCCCGCTGAGGCGCCCACTTCGAGCAGTGCGAGGGGCTGCCTGAGGGATGCCAGGACCGGAAGCAGCGGGGCGCAGCGCCCGGGTTCGTTCGTCTGTGTCGACCGGGCCAGGAGTTCGGCCAGGACGGCCGGCCAGTGGGCCAGGGTGAAGTCGTGGAAGGCGCGCGGGTCGTCGACCGGGCCGCCGAGCAGGCGGATCACGCCGAACAGCAGGTTCGGTTGTTGTTTGGCGGGAGGGAGCCCGGTGAGCAGGGTCAGCAGGGCGGTGTCGGCGCTGACCGCCGTGGCCAGCCGCTCATAGGTGGGTGAGACGCCCCGGGCCTCCCGGACGGCGAACTCAGCGAACCGCTGCCCTGCGTGCATGTGCGTGCCACCTCCGGGACGGGAACGGGCGCGCCGCGTGGAGCGGCGCGCCCGGTGGTTGTCAGTCCTTGGTCAGACCGGCCCGGCGCAGGGCGTCCGCCATCGCGCCGCCGTTGAAGTTCTGCGAGGACTGGCCCGCGCCGCGCTGCTGGCCGCCGCCCTGGCGGGGCTGGCCACCGCGGCCGCCACCCTGGCCGCCGCCTTGACCGCCGCCCTGTCCGTCACGGCCCGCGCCGCCCTGCCCGCCTCGGCCGCCGCCGTCACGGCCTGAACCGCCCTGGCCGCCGCGACCGCCGCCGGGCTGGCCGCCGCCCTGGCCGCTCTGGCCGCCACGTCCGCCCGGACCACCGCGACCGCCGCCCTGCCCACCACGCCCGGCGCCGTCACGACCCGCGCCGTCACGGCCCGCGCCCTCACGGCCCGCAGCGGGCTGGGAGCCGTCGCGGGGGCCGCTGCGGCCGCCCTGGCGGGGTTCGTCGGTGAGGCGCATGGTGAGGGAGATGCGTTTGCGGACCGGGTCGACCTCGACGACGCGGACCTTGACGACGTCGCCGGATTTGACGACCTCGCGGGGGTCGGTGACGAACTTGGTGGACAGCGCGGAGACGTGGACGAGGCCGTCCTGGTGGACGCCGATGTCGACGAAGGCGCCGAAGGCTGCCACGTTGGTGACGACGCCTTCGAGGATCATGCCGGGGGAGAGGTCGGCGATCTTTTCGACGCCGTCGGCGAAGGTGGCTGTGGTGAAGGCGGGGCGGGGGTCGCGGCCCGGCTTTTCGAGCTCCTTGAGGATGTCGGTGATGGTGGGGAGGCCGACGGTGTCGGTGACGAACTTCTCCGGGCGCAGGGCGCGCAGGATGGGGCTGTTGCCCATGGCTGAGCGCAGGTCGGTGCCCGCGTCGGCGAGGATCGTACGGACGACGGGGTAGGACTCCGGGTGGACGCTGGAGGCGTCGAGCGGGTCGTCGGCGTCGGGGATGCGCAGGAAGCCCGCGCACTGTTCGAAGGCCTTGGGGCCGAGGCGGGCGACCTTCTTGATCTCGGTGCGGCTGCGGAACGGGCCGTTGGCGTCGCGGTGCAGGACGATGTTCTCCGCGAGGCCCGCGCCGATGCCGGAGACCCGGGTGAGCAGGGGGGCCGACGCGGTGTTGACGTCGACGCCGACGGCGTTCACACAGTCCTCGACGACGGCGTCGAGGGAGCGGGAGAGTTTCACCTCGGACAGGTCGTGCTGGTACTGCCCGACGCCGATCGAGCGCGGGTCGATCTTCACCAGCTCGGCGAGGGGGTCCTGCAGGCGGCGCGCGATGGAGACCGCCCCACGCAGGGAGACGTCCATGCCGGGGAGCTCCTGCGATGCGTACACAGAAGCGGAGTAGACCGACGCACCCGCCTCCGACACCATGACCTTCGTGAGGTTGAGCTCGGGGTGCCGTTTGATCAGGTCGGCGGCCAGCTTGTCGGTCTCGCGGGACGCGGTGCCGTTGCCGATCGCGACGAGGTCCACATTGTGCTCTTTGGCGAGCTGCGCGATCGTGTGGATCGAGGCGTCCCACTTGTTCTGCGGGACGTGCGGATAGATCGTCGACGTGGCGACACATTTGCCGGTGCCGTCGACGACGGCGACCTTCACACCCGTACGGAAGCCGGGGTCGAGACCCATCGTCGCGCGCGTGCCGGCGGGCGCGGCAAGGAGAAGGTCCCGCAGGTTGGCCGCGAAGACCCGGACGGCCTCGTCCTCGGCCGCCTGCCAGAGGCGCACCCGCAGGTCGGCACCGAGGTGGATCAGGATGCGGGTCCGCCAGGCCCAGCGCACCGTGTCGAGCAGCCAGCGGTCACCGGGGCGGCCGTGGTCGCTGATGTCGTGCCGGCCGGCGATCGCGGCCTCGAACGCGGGTGCGTCGTCCTCGTCGGCGGTCGGCTCCATGGTGAGGTCGAGGACCTCCTCCTTCTCGCCGCGGAACATCGCGAGGATGCGGTGCGACGGGAGCTTCGTGTAGGGCTCGGCGAAGTCGAAGTAGTCGGAGAACTTGGCGCCGTCGGTCTCCTTGCCCTCGCGGACCTTCGCGACCAGGCGGCCCTTGGTCCACATGCGCTCCCGCAGCGAGCCGATCAGGTCGGCGTCCTCGGCGAAGCGCTCGATGAGGATCGCGCGGGCGCCCTCCAGCGCGGCGGTCGCGTCGGCGATGCCCTTCCCGGCGTCGACGAACGACTCCGCCTCGGCCTTCGGATCGCGCGAGGGATCGCCGGCGAGCAGGTCGGCGAGGGGCTCCAGGCCGGCCTCGCGGGCGATCTGCGCGCGGGTGCGCCGCTTGGGTTTGTAGGGCAGGTAGATGTCCTCGAGGCGGGCCTTGGACTCCGCGGCCAGGATCTGCGTCTCGAGGGCCTCGTCGAGCTTGCCCTGCGAGCGGATCGACTCGAGCACCGCGGCCCGGCGCTCCTCGAGCTCGCGGAGGTAGCCGAGACGCTCCTCGAGAACACGCAGCTGCTGGTCGTCGAGGGTGCCGGTGACCTCCTTGCGGTACCGGGCGATGAACGGGACGGTGGCGCCGCCGTCGAGCAGTTCGACCGCCGCGGTCACCTGGCCCTCGCGGACCTGGAGCTCCTGGGCTATGCGCTGATGGATGGCTGTCGTCACGGCACCGATTGTGTCGGAGGGGTCTGACACTTGTCGCGGCGCCCCGCGTTTCCGGGCTGCATGATCACCCGGCCGGGCGCGGTGATCATGGTGCCGCGGTCGCTCTCACATCGCTTTGAACTGCCCAGATCGCTGCTTCGGTACGCGAGGACGCGCCGGTCTTGCGCAGCAGGTTGGACACGTGCACCGTGACCGTACGCACAGAGATGCCGAGCGTTCGCGCTATCTGCTTATTCGTCATGCCTTCAGCCAGGCACCCGAGCACCTCCCGCTCCCGCGTGGTCAGCTCACCCGGGGCGGGCTCCGCGGGCTGACGCTGCCGCACTCTGCGCCCCGCGGGCTGCTGGAGGAGCTCCGTCAGCCCGTTCAGATCACCCGCTTCGGCGAGCAGCTCGGTCAGGCGATAGGGATTTCCCCCGGTCCGCCGCCAGACCGCCTCGCTGACGTCGGCACAGGGCGTGCTCTGCGCGTACACATGGTCGAGAATGTGACCGACGTGGCCGGCGGTCAGGGCACCCAGATGGCGCCGCACGGCCCCGGGTGCCCCCGCAAGCCGTTCGAGCGTGCGCACCGCGAGCTGGGGATTGACCGCCGCATCCGGGGGCCGCGACGTGATCAGCAGCAGCGCGGGAAGCTCTGCGCCCGCCAGCTCGGCGATCAGGTTCAGACTCGCGGGGTCAAGTGCATGAAGATCTTCGACCATGAGTACGCTCGGGCGACCGCCCACCAGGGCGCGAACCGTGGTGACGGCAAGGCGCAGGAGCGCGTCCGGTGTGTAACGCTCCCGGGGGACATCCGGATCCTGGGCGAGCCACGCCAGCGCCTGCGGCGGCACCGGAAGCCGCGGAAGCGGGCCCTGACCGGCCAGCACCGCGGCCAACCAGTCGTAAGGAGCGGGAGAATGCAGCCTCGCCGAGCCGAAGAGCGTCACCTCGGGCGTCGTGACCTGCACGGCCGCGGCGGCGAGCGTGCTCTTGCCCGTCCCCGGCAGCCCCGTGACCACGGCGGGCACGCACCGGCCCCGGCTGAGGGCCTGCTCCCAGGCACGCCGCAGCTCCTCGAGGGCCTCCGCGCGACCCACCATCGGTACCGGCATCACCACCCAACACTACGTAGTACGTACTACAGACTTCTCTCCCGCCCTTTGGCAGGGTTGTGACATGAGCTTCGTGCTACGGGCGGTCGCCGCCTCCGACCAGGGACTGGTCCGCTCCAACAACGAGGACGCGGTCTTCGTGGGCGGCAGGCTCCTCGTCGTCGCGGACGGCATGGGCGGCCTGCCCGCCGGCGAACTGGCCAGCGAGATCCTGGTGACCGCGGTCTCGGTCGTCGACGACCTGCCGGACACCGGCGAGCCGCTGCAGGACCTGATCGCGGCCCTGACCACCGCCAACGAGCGGATCGAGGCGGCGGTCAAGGACGACGACGCCCGCGACGGCATGGGTACGACGGTGACGTCCCTGATGCTCGCCGGAGATCGCGCCGCGGCCCTCAACGTCGGCGACTCCCGCTGCTACCTGCTGCGCGACGGCGTCCTCACCCAGATCACCAAGGACGACACGTACGTCCAGGCGCTCGTCGACCAGGGTGTCCTCTCCCCGGACGACGCCCGCCGCCACCCGCAGCGGGCCCTGGTCACCCAGGCGGTGCAGGGCGGCCCGTTCCGCCCCGCCGGCCGGATGGTCCCCGTCAAGGCCGGCGACAGGTTCCTGCTCAACAGCGACGGCCTCAGCGATTACGTCGACGACGAGGTGATCGCGGCCACGCTGCGGTCCTTCCCGGACCGGCAGGTCTGCGCCGCGGAGCTGATAGCCCGCACCCTGGAAGCTGGTGCCCCCGACAACGTCACGGTCATCGTCGCCGACGTCGAAGAGGCCTGACACCGTTTTTCCAGGAGGGGCTTTCCCCTTCCCCTTTCTGGACGCCGGGCGGGTGTCGCGCGGTGCCGGGCCGGGTGTGCGGCCGGATGTCTCCGGGTGTGCGGCCGGATGTCTCCGGGTGTGCGGCCGGGTACTTACGGGTGTGGGGCCGGATGTCTCCGGGTGTGCGGCCGGATGTCTCCGGGTGTGGGGCCGGGTGCCTTCGGGTGTGGGGCCGGGACGTAGGGTCGGTGGGTGGTGATCGAGACTGAGCGGCTGGTGCTGCGACGCTTCCGGGAAGACGACGCCGCCGTGCTGGCGGCCTACCGGTCGGAGCCGGAGGTCGCGCGCTACCAGTCCTGGAACTCGCCGTACTCGCTGGACAAGGCCCGCTACTCCGTTCAGACCATGGTCGCGGCCGACCCCGCGATGCCGGGCTGGTTCCAGTGGGCGGTAGAACTGGCCTCCGCGAAGACCCTGATCGGCGATGTCGGCGTCAATCTGGCCGACAACCTGAAACAGGCCGAGATCGGCTACACCCTCGCACCCGTCCAGCAGGGCCACGGCTACGCCACGGAAGCCGTCCGCGCGATCCTCGACCACCTGTTCAAGATCCAAGGCCTGCACAAGGTCTCGGCGGAGTGCGACGCCCGCAACCTCTCCTCGGCAAAACTGTTGCAGCGCCTGGGGTTCACGCAGGAGGGGCTGCGCCGCCAGCACACCTGGATCAAGAACGAGTGGACGGATGATCTGCTGTTCGGACTGCTCGCCGGCGACTGGCTCAGCCGCTCCTGACGGCCGGCGATGCGTTCTGACGGCCAACGGTGCGTTCTGACGGCCAACGGTGCGTTCTGACGGTCGGCGGGCCTTCCTGACGGCCTAGCGGGCTACTGACGGCTGTCAGCCCGTTCGACGGCCGGCGGCGTTTCCGGTGGCCGGTTTCAGGGCTGCGCGTTCAAGGCCGCGTATTCAGGGATGCGTATTCAGGGCCGCGTGTTCAGGGATGCGTATTCAGGTCGCGGACGTGCCGTAGGCCGGGACGTCCGTTGAGCATGACCTCCTCCCCGGTCGGCACGAAGCCGGTCTTGCGCAAAACGGCGCGCGAGCCGGCGTTGTCCAGCGCAGCGTCGGCGACCAGCCGTCGCAGCCCGTAGTCGTCGCGGGCGGCCACGAGAATTCTGCCCACGCCGTGGGTCGCGGTGCCGCGCCCGGTTGCGCGCTCGGCCACCCGGAACCCCAGCACCGCCTGCCCGTCCTCGACGTCGATCAGGTTGAACCGTCCGAGCACCGTGCCGGTGTCGTCGACCAGAACGTGGAAGTGGCAGACCCCCGTGTCCTGCTCGTCGAGCAGCGCGGCATGCCGGGCGGCGAACTCGGCGAAGTAGCTGTCGCCGCGATCCGGGATGGACCGGGCGAAGAACTCGCGGTTCTCGCGCTCGAACCGCATCAGCGCATCGGCATGGTCAGCTCTGAGCCGCTGCAGGTGGGGCATCGCAGGACCCTAACAACATCGCCGCCCCACCCGCCGCCGTGTTTCGCCGCGCGGGGCCGGGGTCAGGCCTGGACGCCGGCGATGTTGACCATCCATTCGATGCCGAACCTGTCCTTGCAGGTGCCGAACTCGTCGCCCCACATCTGCTTCTCCAGCGGCAGGGTGACCGTGCCGCCGTCGGAGATCTTCTCCCAGTAGCCGCGCAGCTTGCCCGCGTCGTCGCCGCTGAGGCTGACGGCGATGTTGTTGCCGGGGACGTGCTCCATACCGGGCGGGCTGTCCGCGCCCATCAGGGTGAAGTCGTCGTCGTTGACGAGCATGCCGTGCATGACCTTGTCGGCGAGGGCCGGGTCGGGCGCACCGAACTCGCCGAACGTGCTGATGTCGAGCTTGCCGCCGAAGACCGAGTGGTAGAACTCCATCGCGGCGCGGGCCTTGCCGTCGGCGAAAGCGATGTACGGGTTGAGGCGTACGGGCATGATCGGCTCCTTTGCCGTCGGGAACAATCGCACGATAGCGCTGATGGCCACCGGTCGTGGGATGCCTGTGGACAACGCACGGACGGGTGACAGCGACTTGTCCACAGGCTCGGTTTTCGAGCTGGACAGGCGCAGCCCGGCCGGTTTTGAATGGCGTCCACGTCCGAAAGCGCGAACGGGGAGACACCATGAAGCTTCTGCTCACCTCGGGTGGCGTCACGAACCCGAGCATCAACGCGGCGCTCGTGCAGCTGCTCGGTAAGCCGATCGCTGAATGCCATGCCCTCTGCGTCCCGACAGCGCAGTGGGGTCACCCGAAGTGCGGTCCGTCCTCGGTGCGGGGCTTCGTGGCGGACCCCGATTCGCGGCACCTGACCAGCCTCGGCTGGGCGTCGCTCGGTGTCCTCGAGCTGACGGCGCTGCCCACCATCGGCGCGGAGCGATGGGTCCCGTGGGTCCGGGAGGCCGACGTGCTCCTGGTCGACGGTGGCGACGCGACGTATCTGAGCCATTGGATGCGGGAGTCCGGGCTGGCCGGGCTGCTGCCCTCGCTGACCGGCAAGGTCTGGGTGGGAGTGAGCGCCGGGAGCATGGTGATGACGCCCCGGATCGGCACGGAATTCGTCAAGTGGCCGTCCGCGCCGGACGACCGCACCCTGGGAGTCGTCGGCTTCTCGATCTTCCCGCACCTGAACGCGTTCCCTGAGAACACCCCGGCTGACGCGCAGCGGTGGGCCGCCGAGATCGGCGGGCCGGCCTACGCCATCGACGAGCAGACGGCCATCAAGGTTGTCGACGGTTCCGTTGAGGTGATCTCCGAAGGGGAATGGACGAAGTTCGGGTGACACGGCGGACGGGCACCTCCGTGGGGAGATGCCCGTCCGTGGGTGACGAGCGTCAGCCCTCGTAACGCAGCCAGACCGCGCCGAGCGGCGGGACGCGCAGGGATGCCGAGGCGTTCAGGCCGTGCCAGGGGATCTCCTCGGCGTGGACCTCGCCGAGGTTGCCCACACCCGAGCCGCCGTAAAGGCTGCTGTCCGTGTTGACCACCTCGCGCCAGACTCCGGCGCGGGAGAGCCCGATGCGGTAACCCTCGTGCGGGACCGCGGAGAAGTTGACCACACAGGCGAAGGCGTCACCGTTCGGCGCGAAGCGCAGGAAGGAGAACGTGTTGTGCTGGGAGTCCTCCGAGGTGATCCAGCGGAAACCGCTCGGGCTCGTGTCCTGGGTCCACAGCGCCGGGGTGTCGCGGTAGGCGCGGTTCAGGTCCTTGACCAGCCGGTGGATGCCGCCGCCGCGGTTCTCGTCGGCGATCAGGTCCCAGTTGAGGCCGCGGGACTCGCTCCACTCCTGCTCGTCGCCCATCTCGGCGCCCATGAAGAGCAGCTGCTTGCCGGTGAAGGCCCACATGAAACCGAGCAGGGCGCGCGTGTTCGCGAGCTTCTGCCACTGGTCACCGGGCATCTTGCCGGTCAGCGAGCCCTTGCCGTGCACGACCTCGTCGTGGCTGATGGGCAGGACGTAGTTCTCGCTCCAGGAGTAGACCGTGGCGAAGGTCATCTGGTGGTGGTGCCACTGGCGGTAGATGGGCTCCTTCTCCATGTAGGAGAGGGTGTCGTTCATCCAGCCCATGTTCCACTTGAAGCCGAAGCCGAGACCACCGAGGTGGGTGGGGCGGGTGACACCCGGCCACGCCGTCGACTCCTCGGCGATCGTCACCACACCGGGGTTGTTGCGGTAGACGGTTGCGTTCATCTCCTGCAGGAAGCTGATCGCTTCGAGGTTCTCGCGGCCGCCGTACTGGTTGGGGACCCACTCGCCTTCCTTGCGGGAGTAGTCCAGGTAGAGCATCGAGGCAACGGCGTCGACCCGCAGGCCGTCGGCGTGGAACTCCTCGCACCAGTAGAGGGCGTTGGCGACCAGGAAGTTCCTGACCTCCTTGCGGCCGAAGTCGAAGACGTACGTGCCCCAGTCCGGCTGCTCGCCGCGGCGCCAGTCGCCGTGCTCGTAGAGCGGGGTGCTGTCGAAACGGGCGAGCGCGAACTCGTCCTTGGGGAAGTGGGCGGGGACCCAGTCGAGGATCACGCCGATGTCGGCCTGGTGCAGCTTGTCGACGAGGTAGCGGAATTCGTCGGGGCTGCCGAAGCGCGAGGTCGGGGCGTAGTAGCCGGTGACCTGGTAACCCCACGAGCCGCCGAACGGGTGCTCCATGACGGGCATCAGCTCGACGTGGGTGAAGCCGGTGTCGATGACGTAATCGACGAGCTGCTCGGCGAGCTCGACGTAGGACAGGCCGGGGCGCCACGAGCCGAGGTGCACCTCGTACGCGCTCATGGGCTCCTGGTGCCACTGCTTCGTGGCCCGGGTCGTCATCCAGTCGGTGTCCTGCCAGTCGTACGAGGATTCGTAGACGACCGACGCCGTGGCCGGCGGCACCTCGGTGTGCTGGGCGAGGGGGTCGGCCTTCTCGCGCCAGACACCGTCCTGCCCGAGGATCTTGTACTTGTACTTGGCCCCGGCGGCCGCGCCCGGGACGAAGAGCTCCCAGACGCCGGTGCTGCCGAGCGAGCGCATCGGCCAGCCGTCGTAGGGGCCCCAGCCGGTGAAGTCGCCGATGACCTGCACACCGCGGGCGCCGGGCGCCCAGACGGCGAAGGCGACACCGGTGCCGCGGGGGTGGGCGCCGAGGACGGTCCACAGCTTCTCGTGCCGGCCCTCACCGATGAGGTGCAGGTCGAGCTCGCCGAGGGTCGGCAGGTGACGGTACGGGTCGTCGTCGACGGTGCCGTCGGCGTCGATGCGGTAGTCAAGCACGGTCCCCGGCACCTCGACGGCGAAGATGCCGTCGGGGTGCACCTGGGTCATCTCCGTGCGCTCGTCGTCCAGCACGACGGCGGCCGTCTTGGCGCCCTTGCGCATCGTGCGGATGATCGTGCTGCCGCTGCCCGTGGGATGTGCGCCGAGCAGCGCGTGCGGGTCATGGGTGTTGCCCGAGACGACGGCCGCCAGGAAGCGCTCGTCCCCGGCCATGGACGGCGTGGATGCGGTCTTTCCTATCATCGGTGCGTTCCTCCGGGGGTGGGTGTGGCGGGGTCAGCCGACGAGGCGGGCGATGGACCGCAGCGGGATGCGCAGCCATCCGGGCCGGTGCCGCGCTTCGTACGCGGCCTCGTAGACCGCCTTGTCCAGCTCGTAGGCGGCGAGCAGCGCGGCCTGTTCCCGGGGGTCGGTACCCGAGGCGGCGGCGTAGCCCTCGCAGAAGGACGCCCGGTTGCGGTCGACCCACTCGCGGGCGCGGGCGGAGAGGTGCTCGTCGTCGGCCTGGTCGACGAGCAACTGGTAGGCGGCGTATTCGTAACTGCGCAGCACACCGGCGACGTCGCGCAGCGGGGAGTCCGGCAGCCGGCGCTCCTCCAGGGGCTGGCCGGGCTCGCCCTCGAAGTCGATGAGCAGCCACGCCTCGGGCGTGCGCAACACCTGACCCAGGTGCAGGTCACCGTGGACCCGCTGGACGGTGACCGGCTCGCCGGTGAGCTTGCGGAAACGCTCCTCGATCACGGGGACGGCGTCGCGCAGCTCGGGCACGGACGCCGCGGCCGAGGTGAGCCGTCCGATCACGACGTCGACCGGGAACGGCGACGGGCCGCTGCCCAGCTCGTCGGCGAGGGTCTTGTGCACCGTCGCGACGGCCTCGCCGAGCCGGTAGGACTCGCCCGCGAAGTCGCCGCCCACCTCGTCGGCGCGCAGTTCGGCGTCGGCGAACAGGTCACGGGCGCTGGCGGTGGCCATGGCCCAGCCCTCGGCCGAGTTGGCCGCATACGCCGTGACCATGCCGAGCGGGCACGGGCCCGAGTCGGTGGTCACCTCGAACGAGCCGAGCAGCCGTGCCACGTGCGGGTTCCCGGCGCGGCCCAGCACCCGGTTGAGCTCGATGTCGGGGTTGATCCCGGACTCGACCCGGCGGAAGACCTTGAGGATGGCCTCCTGCTCGAAGATCACGCTGGTGTTGCTCTGCTCGGCGTCGAAGACCCGGGGCGCGGCGTGCAGCGGCAGCTCGACATCCGGCTCCCTGGTGAAGATCAGGTTGCCCGCGGTGGCCGACGAGTCGACCAGGCCGAGCAGGAAACGCGCGGCGTCCGGGTCGTAGAGGGCGTCGTAGCCCGTACGGTCGTCGTCCGTGCCGATCGTGGCGACGGTGCTGTACTCCGAGATCGGGCCGTTGTCCCACGCGACCAGGATCTGGTAACGCTCGGAGCTGCCGTCGGTGTAGGTGGCGTCGACCAGCACCAGGTCCAGGTCCTCGCGCAGCGGGGTGCTTGAGGATGGCACGGCGGAGGCCAGAGTCCGGTTACGGCCCGCGTACCAGCGTTGCTGGGGGAGCCATTCGGCGAAGGGCAGCGTCATTGCTTCTCCTCGGACCCGCAGAGCTGGAACCAGTAGAACCCGTGGCCGGGCAGGGTCAGCAGGTACGGCAGCTGGCCGATGCGCGGGAAGTTCACATGACCGGTCAGCTCGACCGGGGTGTAACCGTTCCAGTGCTGCAGGTTCAGCTCGATGGGCTGGGGGAAGCGCGAGAGGTTGTTGACGCAGAGCACCACGTCGTCACCGTCCTCGCGCAGGTAGGCGAGCACCGACGGGTTCGAGCCGCCGAGCTCACGGAACGTGCCGGTGGCGAACGCGTCGTGGCGGCGCCGGACCGCCAGCATGGTCCTCGTCCAGTTCAGCAGCGACGTGGAGCTGTCCCGCTGGGCCTCGACGTTCACCGACTGGTAGCCGTAGATCGGGTCCTGGTTGGCGGGCAGGTAGAGCCGGCCCGGGTGAGCCGTGGAGAAGCCCGCGTTGCGGTCGGGTGTCCACTGCATCGGCGTACGCACACCGTCGCGGTCGCCGAGCCAGATGTTGTCACCCATGCCGATCTCGTCGCCGTAGTAGAGGACCGGCGAACCGGGCAGCGACAGCAGCAGGGCGGTGAACAACTCGATCTGGTTGCGGTCGTTCTCCAGCAGCGGGGCGAGCCGCCGGCGGATGCCGACGTTGGCCTTCATCCGCGGGTCCTTGGCGTACTCCGAATACATGTAGTCGCGCTCTTCGTCCGTCACCATCTCGAGGGTCAGCTCGTCGTGGTTGCGCAGGAAGATGCCCCACTGGGCCATGTCCGGGATCGCCGGGGTCTGGGCCATGATCTCGGAGATGGGGAAGCGCGACTCGCGCCGCACCGCCATGAAGATGCGCGGCATGAGCGGGAAGTGGAACGCCATGTGGCACTCGTCGCCACCGGCGTCCGCGTCGCCGAAGTACTCGACCACGTCGGCCGGCCACTGGTTGGCCTCGGCGAGCAGCACCCGGCCCGGGAACTCGTCGTCGATCACCTTGCGGCAGTGCTTCAGGAACTCGTGCGTCTCGGGCAGGTTCTCGCAGTTGGTGCCCTCGCGCTCGAACAGGTAGGGCACCGCGTCGAGCCGGAAGCCGTCGATGCCCAGGCCCAGCCAGAAGCGCAGGACGTCGAGCATCGCCTCCTGCACGGCCGGGTTGTCGTAGTTCAGGTCGGGCTGGTGGCTGAAGAAACGGTGCCAGTAGAACTGCCGGCGCACCGGGTCGAACGTCCAGTTCGATTCCTCGGTGTCGACGAAGATGACCCGGGCGTCCTGGTACTTCTCGCTGGTGTCGCTCCACACGTAGTAATCGCCGTAGGGGCCCTCGGGGTCGCGGCGCGACTCCTGGAACCACGAGTGCGTGTCGGCGGTGTGGTTCATGACCAGGTCGGTGATGACCCGGATGCCGCGCTTGTGCGCCGCGTCGAGCAGGGCGACGAAGTCGTCGACCGTGCCGAATTCAGGCAGCACCTTGTAGAAGTCACGGATGTCGTAGCCGCCGTCACGCAGCGGCGAGTCGTAGAACGGCGGCAGCCAGAGGCAGTCGACGCCGAGCCACTGCAGATAGTCGAGCCGCTCGATCAGCCCGCGCAGGTCGCCGGAGCCGTCGGCGCTCGAGTCGTAGAACGCCCGCACCAGCACTTCGTAGAAGACGGCGCGCTTGAACCAGGTCCGGTCCGCGGGCAATGTCCGGGCATGCTCGAAGTCGTCGGCGGTGGGGTGCTCGACCACACCGTCCTCGACGTGGCTGCCCTCAGCGGGATCGTGCTCGACACTCTCGTCGAGTTCGCTTGTAAGGTCCATCAGACGTTCACCTACCCCACCCCGCAGGAACTGAATCGCGTACGCCGCCGGCGCGCTCAATACCGGCCCCGGCTACTTCGCCGGGGACCGGTTCACTACCCGCCAGAGCCGTTACCGGCGCGGGCGTACTACGAAGACGTGTGCCGGCTCGACGAAGGGGTCGATCCGGACGGCGTTGTGCTGGCCCCACTCGTACGAGGCGCCAGTGATCTGGTCGACCACGTCGAAGCGCTCGTGCCAGTCCATGCCGAGGGCCGGCATGTTGATCGTCGTATTGCCCCACTGCACGTCCTGCGAATCGAAGGAACAGATCACCAGGACGGTGTTACCCGTCTCAGCGTCGCGCTTCGACCAGCAGAGCAGCTCGTTGTTGTCGATGTCGTGGAATTCGATGTTCCGCAGCCAGTGCAGCGCCGGGTTCTCCCGCCGGATCTCGTTCAGGCGGGTGATGTACGGCGCCAGCGAGCGCCCGGCCTTCTCCGCGGCGGCCCAGTCCCGCGGCTTGAGCTCGTACTTCTCGTTGTCGATGAGCTCCTCGGACCCCGGCCGGGCCACGTGCTCGAAGAGCTCCAGACCCGCGTACATGCCCCAGGACGGCGAGAGCATGCTCGCCAGGACGGTGCGGATCTTGAACATCGGCGGGCCGCCGTGCTGCAGCGTCTCGTGCAGGATGTCCGGGGTGTTGGGCCAGAAGTTGGGGCGCATCCAGTCGATCGACGCCTTGAGCTGCTGCATGTACTCGCGCATCTCGCCGGCCGTGGTGCGCCAGGTGAAGTACGTGTACGACTGGGTGAAGCCGACCTTGCCGAGCCCGTTCATCATCGCGGGGCGGGTGAACGCCTCGGCGAGGAACAGCACGTCCGGCTCGACCGCCTTGACCTTGGCGATGCACCACTGCCAGAAGCTCAGCGCCTTGGTGTGCGGGTTGTCGACGCGGAAGATCTTCACGCCCTGATCGACCCAGTGCAGGACGACGCGCAGGACCTCCTCGCGCAGGCCCTTCGGGTCGTTGTCCCAGTTCAGCGGGTAGATGTCCTGGTACTTCTTGGGCGGGTTCTCGGCGTACGCGATGGTGCCGTCGGCGCGGGTGGTGAACCATTCCGGGTGCGACTTGACCCACGGGTGGTCCGGCGCGGCCTGCAGCGCGAGATCCATCGCGATCTCGAGGCCGTTGTCGGCGGCCGTCTTGATGAAGGCGCGGAAGTCCTCCGGCGTGCCGAGCTCGGGGTGGATCGCGTCGTGACCACCCTCCTCGGCGCCGATGGCCCACGGCGAGCCGACGTCCTCGGGGCGGGGGACCAGCGTGTTGTTGCGGCCCTTGCGGTTGATCCGGCCGATCGGGTGGATCGGCGGCAGGTACAGCACGTCGAAGCCCATCGCGGCGACGGCGGGGATGCGGCCGGCGGCGGTGGCGAACGTGCCGTGCTTGATCGGGGTCGCGTCGGGGCCGACCTCGGCGCCCTCGGAGCGGGGGAAGAACTCGTACCACGAGGAGTAGAGCGCGCGCTGGCGATCGACCCAGATGACGTACGAGCGGGTGGTGGTCACGAGCTGGCGGACCGGGTTGTGCCAGAGCAGCTCTTCGAGGTCGAGCGCCAGGGCGACCCGGTTGAACAGCGAGCGCTCGTCGTCACGCAGCGCGGCGGCGGCCTCGCGGACCCGCTCCTCGTCGGCGTTCGGGACGATCTTGGCGGCGAGGTCGAGCAGGCCGGCGCCCTCGGCGAGGTCGTTGGCGAGGTCCTCGAGACCCTGGCCGGCGCCGATCTTCTTGGTGACCGCGTTGCGCCACGTCTGGTACGGGTCGTCGAACGCCTCGATGGTGAAGGTCCAGCGGCCGACGCGGTCGGGCTTGATCACCGCGTGCCACTGGTCGAGACCGGGTTCGCCGGGCTCCAGGCGGGTGAACGGCTCGGACTCGCCGTGCGGGCCGCGCCATACCACGTTCACGCCGAGCGCGTTGTGGCCTTCCCGATAGGACACCGCGGAGATCGGCACGAGTTCACCGACCACCGCCTTCGAGGGGTAGCGGCCGCAGGATACGGACGGCGTCACGTCTTCGATGGGAAAGCGACCGGTCATGATCTCCACCGTAATCAGAATGCGCGGGAGCGGGCTCGGCGACGGGCGAAATGCAGCAGCCGTCCACGCAACTTCTCCGCAATGGAGGAACCGCAAACGGCCGGGCACCCGGTGGATGACAACCTACCGGAGCCGCGTTACGGGGAGTCGTCGAGGCGCGCCCTCGCGCCGCCCAGAAACGCGGTCAATTCCTCGCCGTGCCACACCCGGGCGGGCTCCTGGTCCCACGCCACCGACCTGGTAATCCGCGAAACGGGCAAAGAGCCACAAATGGCCGCAGCGGCGAGGACGACATTGCCCAGCTTGCGCCCGCGCAGCATTCCGGGAGGAGCGATCAGAACGACATCCGCAAAGGCGGCACGCAAAGTAGCCGCTTGAATGCGCGAATAGGCGAGCGGTTTCACATCGGTCAGGTTCATCGCCAGCACCCCGCCCGGCCGCAGCAACCGCGCGGCGGCATGCGCGAACGAGGTCCCGGCGACGCTCGCCGGCATCGCCGCGCCCTGGAACACGTCCACGACGATCGCGTCATAGCCCCCGGTCCCGCCGTCCGCATCGGGCGTGGCGCCGGCGAAGGCCTGGGTGTCGGCGAAGGGCCGCGTGTCGGCGAAGGGCCGCGTGTCGGCTAAGGCCTGAGTATTGGCGGAGGGCCGGGTGCCGACGAAGGCCTGAGTATTGGCGGAGGGCCGGGTGTCGGCTGAGGCCTGAGTGTCGACGAAGGTTCGGGCGTCGGCGATCTCGATCTTGATCTCCGGGGGCCAGGGGAGGGTCCGGGCGACCGCGGCGAGCAGCAGCGGGTCGAGCTCGACCACCGTCTGGTCGGAGCCGGGGCGGGTCGCGGCGACCCAGCGCGGCAGGGTCAGGCCACCACCGCCGAGATGCAGGATCTTCATGGGTACGCCCGGAGCGCGCGCCAGACGCAGGATCGTCGCCAGCCGGCGCACGTACTCGAAGGCGAGGTGGGCCGGGTCCGCCAGGTCGACGTAGCTCTGGGGCGCGCCGTCGACGGTGACGGTCCAGGCGCGGTCGTGGGCCGGATCGGGCTCGAATGTCGCGTTTCCCGAGGTGGTGCGGGCGAAGACCGTTGCCCGTCGGTTGCCGTGCGTTGCCATCGGGGCGAGGCTACTCAACCGCAGGGCCGGGCGGCCGAGAGGTATCTCGACGCGCCCCACCCGAGGCCGCGCCCGTCTGCCCCTGGGGGAGTCAATGCCCGGTCCCGGTCCGTCCACCGCCCTGTCACCGGTCATCGCCGCGAGCACCCACTGGCTCGTGCGCGCTTACCCGGCGACCGGCACCGACCAGGCCGCCGCCACCCTCAACGAGCTGCAGGCCCGGCAGGCGATCACCGTCGCGGCGTGGCTGCGCTACCCGACGCCCGTCGACGCGGAGCTGGTCAACATGGCCGGGCCCGGCGGGTCGGCGGCGCTGGACTGGCGGATGGGCAGCGAGCCGGAGGACGAGATGGCCGAGGGCGAGGGCTGGCGTACCTGGGTGGATGAGGTCGTGGTCAGCTGGGCGGCGTGCCTGCTCTCCGACCCGCTGCTCGCGTCGCGTGCGGTGGACGCGGTCGCGGCGGCCGTACCGTTGAAGCCGCTCCCGCAAGGTGAGCGGCCCCGCCCGCGCCGGGTGACCGACCTGCCCGCCGAGTTCCGGCGGCTGACCGCCCCCGATCCCCGCGACAGTGCGGCCGCGGCCCTGCTGCGCCACCCGGACCTGCTCGACTCGGTCGCCGGACTGCACCGCGACGACCTGCTCTACCTGCTCCCCGCCCCGGGCAGCAGCGTCCCCGCCTGACCTGCTCCAGGCGGCACTCTTTCCGGCCGGCCGCCCCGGGCGGCTCTCTCCCTGGCTGCGCCGCCCCGGGTGGCACTCTTTCCGGCCGGGTCGCCCCGGGATGCCCGCAACGGATCCAGCTCCCGAGCCGCGGGGCGGTGTCCCCGGCCCGGGCTACTCGGCCAGGCGTGCGGGGAAGCCGCCGCGGGCGATCGGGCCCCAGGACTCGATGGTGATCCGGATGAGTGCTTTGCCCTGCTCGCGCATGGCCTGGCGGTACTCGTCCCAGTCCGAGTGCTCGCCGGCGATGACCCGGAAGTACTCGACGAGGGGTTCCAGGGCCTCGGGGAGCTCGAGGACCTCGGCGACGCCGTCGAGCTGGACCCATTCGCCGCCGAAGTCGTCCGAGAGGATGCAGACGGTGACGCGGGGGTCGCGGCGGATGTTGGCGACCTTGGCGCGCTCCGGGTAGGTGGAGATGACGACGCGGCCTTCGGTGTCGACGCCGCAGGTGTTGGGGGATGACTGCGGGCGGCCGTCCTTGCGGGTGGTCATCAGGATCGCGTGGTGGCGGGGGCGGATGAACTCCAGGAGCTCGTCGCGGCCGACGCGGTTGTTCGTGGCGATGGTCCTTGCCATGGTCAGTGCACCTCGGGGGCGATGGCGGGCTGACCCGCGATGACCGCGGCACCGATGATGCCGGCGTTGTTGAGCAGTGTCGCCGGGACGATCGGGGTGC
The DNA here is from genome assembly GCF_016862215.1 of Winogradskya humida. GTDB lineage: Bacteria > Actinomycetota > Actinomycetes > Mycobacteriales > Micromonosporaceae > Actinoplanes > Actinoplanes humidus. The sequence continues at coordinate 21,180 of NZ_BOMN01000077.1, read as the reverse complement.
GGATCTCGATCAGCGGCAGCCACTTGTCGGCCTTCTTGCTGACCCCGCCGCCGACGATGAACAGCCGCGGCGACAGCAGCATCTCCACGTGCCGCAGGTAGTCCTGCACCCGGCCGGACCATTTCTCCCAGCTCAGGTCGTCCTGCTCGCGGGCCCGGTCCGAGGCGCGCACCTCGGCGTCCTTGCCGTCGATCTCGAGGTGGCCGAACTCGGTGTTCGGGATCAGCGTGCCGTCGAGGAACAGCGCGCTGCCGATGCCGGTGCCGAACGTCAGCATCATGACCAGGCCCTGCTGGTCGTGGTCGCCGAACGCGACCTCGGCGACGCCCGCCGCGTCGGCGTCGTTGAGGACCGAGACGGGCTTGCCGAGCCGCTCGGTGAACAGCCGCGCCGCCGGGGCGTCGAGCCAGGACTTGTCGACGTTCGCCGCTGTCCGGGTCACCCCGTCGACGACGACGCCGGGGAAGGTGACGCCGACCCGCTCGTAGCCGTCGAAGCGGGCCGCCACCTCGGCGACGGCCTCGACCACGCTGGTGACGTCGGAGGGCTGCGGCGTCGGTACCCGGAAGCGCTCCGCGAGCAACTCGCCCGTCGCAGTGTCGACCGGGGCACCTTTCACGCCGGAACCGCCGATGTCGATGCCGAGGATGGTCATTCGAGTTCTCCGTCTCCAAGGTGTTTCCGGCTGTTTACCCACACGCACCCGGACTCGAATCGTGCCATCGACCGACATCCCCCTTGCGAGGCCCCAGGAGAGCAGTGCATACTTGCGTTACAACCTATAACGGTTGCGAGCGATGAACTCTAGAAGGAGCACTGATATGGGCAACAGCATGATCGAGGTCGTTCTCCCCGGCATCGTCGAGCCCGAGGGTCTGCAGCTGCGCGAGCGGGCGATCCCGGCGCCGGGTCAGGGTCAGGCGCTCGTGCGCGTGGAGGCCACGGGCGTCAGCTTCGCCGAACAGCAGATGCGCCGGGGCCGCTACTACGACCAGCCGCCGTTCCCGTTCGTCCCCGGCTATGACCTGGTCGGCACGGTCGAGGAGGCCGGGCCCGGCGCGGACCCGGCCCTGCGGGGCCGCCGGGTCGCCGCGCTCACCAAGACCGGTGGCTGGAGCAGCCACGCGGTGCTCGACGCCGCCGACCTGGTCCCGGTGCCGGACGGCGTCACCGCCGTCCAGGCCGAGACCGTCGTGGTCAACGGCATCACCGCCTGGCAGATGCTGCACCGCCTCGCGCACGTCCGCGCCGGGCACACCGTCGTGGTGATGGGCGCCAACGGCGGCGTCGGCTCGATCCTCGTGCAGCTCGCCCAGCTGGCCGGGGCCCGCGTGATCGGCACCGCGTCGCCCCGGCACCACGACGCGCTGCGGGCCGCCGGCGTGGTCCCGGTCGACTACCGCGGCGACGTGCCCGCCCAGGTCCGCGCGATCGCTCCGGAGGGCGTGGACGCGGTCTTCGACCATGTCGGCGGTCCCGGCCTCACCGGTTCGTGGAAGCTGCTGCGCCGCGGCGGCACGCTCGTCTCGTACGGGAGCGCGTCGACCCGCGACGACAGCGGCAGCAAGCAGCTGCCCGTGCTCAAGCTGCTCGGCCGGCTGTGGACGTGGAACGCGCTGCCCAACGGCCGGCACGCGTACTTCTTCAACGTCTGGGGTGGTCTGTGGCGCAAGGACCGTTTCCGCGCCAAGCTGCGCGCGGACCTGACCGCGGTCCTGGAGGCGATGGCGGCGGGCAAGGTCACCGCGGCGGTCGGCGCCGAGCTTCCGCTGGCCCGAGCGGCCGAGGCCATGCGCCTGGCGGAGTCGAAGACCGTCGCCGGCAAGGTCGTTCTCACCCCCTGAGCGCTTGTTCCGGAACTGCACTCATACTTTCGGCTAGGCAGGGCTCGACCGAGCGGTTAGCGTGAGAGGGAGTGAACGGTCGCCGCGTGCGGGCACGGCTCTCTGCCCGCTGATGGAGGACCTCATCCGATGACCCTTACCGCCTCGCGCCGCGCCTCCTCCGGCAGCGCCGCCGATCTGCTGGCCGAGATGGCAGCCGTTCCCGCCGGCGACCGCCGCCGTCCGGCTCTGCGTGACCGGGCGATCGAGGCCTGGCTGCCGCTCGCCCGCCACCTCGCCCACCGCTACTCCGGCCGCGGTGAGCCCACCGACGACCTGTTCCAGACCGCGACGGTCGGCCTGATCAAGGCCGTCGACAAGTTCGACCCCGACCGTGGCGTCGACTTCGCCGGCTACGCGATCCCGACGATCATCGGCGAGATCAAGCGCCACTTCCGCGACCGTACGTGGTCCGTGCGCGTCCCGCGCCGCCTGCAGGAGCTGCGCCTCTCCATCACCGAGGCCAACGCCACCCTCACCCACAGCCTCGGCCGCTCCCCGACCGTCCCCGACATCGCCGTGCACCTCGGCGTCACCGAGGAAGAAGTCCTGGAAGGCCTCGAAGGCGCCCGCGCCTACAACGCCACCAGCCTCTCCACCCCGATCAGCGCCGACGGCACCACCGAGCTCGGCGACACCCTCGGCGGCGAGGACCACGAATTCGAGGTCGCCGAAACCCGCGTCGCCCTCGGCCCGGCGCTGGCCCTGCTCGACGAGCGCGAGCAGAAGATCCTCACCCTGCGCTACTACGGCAACCTGACCCAGTCGCAGATCGCCGACCGGCTCGGCATCTCCCAGATGCACGTCAGCCGCCTGCTGACCAAGGCGCTGGCGAAGTTGCGCACCCAGCTGCACAGCGCTCTTTAACCGCGTCGCCCGGCGTTCCCGCGCCGGGCACAATGTGGCGCGTGGCGGAGACTTTGCTGTTCCTCGATGTCGACGGCCCGCTGAACCCCTATGCCGGCAAGCCGACGCAGCGCCCCGAGGGCTACCTGACCCACCGCATCCGGCCCGCGTCGTGGGTGGACGAAACGCTCTCCCATCGCCGGACGCTACGACTGTGGCTGCATCCCGGGCACGGCGAGCAGTTGCTCGTCCTGCCGTACCGCATCGTCTGGGCCACGACCTGGGGTGACGAGGCCAACGAGTGGATCAGCCCCCGCGTCGGCCTGCCCACCGACCTGCCGGTCGCTGCCGTCCCGAACAAGAATTCGACGGGTACGGACGGAGTGCACTCGAAGACCCGCCCGCTGCTCGACTACGCAGCAGGCCGCCCCTTCATCTGGGTCGACGACGAGATCACCGACGCCGACCGCCACCACGTCGCCGCCCACCACCCGGCCCCCGCACTGCTCCACCACGTCGACGCGCGGCACGGACTGCGTACCGCCGACTTCGAAGCTCTCCGAAAGGCCGCGATCTAACGGCCGGGAGCCGCCACCTGCCAGAGCGCACTGACGGGCACAGCCCGAAGCTTCTCCCCGAACGGAAGTGTGCCCGTCCCGGTGTACAGCACGATGCCCACAACAAAATCGTCACCCAGCCGATCAGCCAACCGCCGCAGCCCCCGGAAGTCACCGGGCCTGACCGTGGACGCGGCTTTGACCTCGATGCCGATGACCTGGCCCCGGCGATTCTCCAGGACGCCGTCGACCTCGTACCTGGACCGATCGCGATAGTGACAGAGACCGGCGAGCTGATCCGACAAGGTCAGCTGGCGGGCCAGCTCGGATAGCACGAAGGACTCCAGCAGCGGGCCGAACGGGGCACCCGGCCGCACCAGCCCCCGTGCGTCGGCGGCGAGTTCGTTGGCGGCGATGCCCGAGTCGGCGAAGATGAGCTTGGGCGCCGCCGTGGCTCGGGTGCCGAGGTCGCGGGACCAGCCGGGGATCCGCTTGATGAGGAGGGTCTCCTCCAGCGCCTGCAGGTAGCGTGCGATGGTCGGCCGGCTCAGTCCGAGCACGGGCGCGAGGGACCCGGCTGCGACGGTTGTGGCTGACCGGCCGGCGAGCAGCCGGATCATGGTGCGCAGCTCGGCTCGGTGCCGGATGACGGTGAGCCGGCGCATGTCGTGGTCGATGAGTTTCTGGATGCAGGCGTCGAAGAACGCTTTGCGACGCCGCGGATCGTCCAGGGAATCAGCTCCTGGTAGGCCTCCCCGCACGATGCGGGCCGCATAGCCGGCCCGTGAGACGTCCGACCCGTGCCGCAGGCCGGGTCCGAGCGTGAACGCTGCGTCGACGAAGAGGTGAGACCGGGCCATGCCGCGCTATTCAACCCTCGTTACTTTCGATTTGCGAGGCCTGCCGTGTTCGTTCTGCGGGCGTCCCGGTCAGGAGATCGCGGGGTCGGCGGGGCCCTGGTCGTGGAGGTGGTAGGTGGTGGTGAGGGATTCGGGGAGGTCGGGGACGAGGGCGTTGGTGCCGTCGATGACCTGGAGGTAGTGGTTGTTCTGGAAGAGGGAGTAGGTGCCGTCGGGGGTTTTGGTGAGGGTGAAGAGCTGGGTGGACAGGGCGGGGTCGCAGACGCGGTCGCGGACTGTGCCCGGGGCTTTGTCGTGGATGGTGGTCATGCAGACCGGGCTGGTGCCGTGGAGGGTGCCGAGGGCGATCTGGAAATTTTTGCCGCGGGGACGCAGGACCCACAGTGAGCGGGTGCCGGTGTTTGTGGCGGTGGTGGCTTTGACCTGGTCGTCGTCGCCGCGGCCGAGGGCGAGGACGGCGCCGTTCATGCCGGCGACCTCGATTGTCACCTGCCGTTTGCCGTTGAGGACGGTGGCGGGTGCGGACGACGACGGCGGTGGGGCTGCGAGGGTGGACGGGGCGGAGGCGCGGGTCTGCCAGAAGGCTGCGCCGCCGGCTACGGCCAGGACGGCGAGGCCTGCGGAGGCGATGACGGTACGGCGGCGGTTGCTCCGTACTCGCAGGGTTCCGGCCGGGGGGAGTGTGGCCGCGTGCTTGGCGCGGCCTGCCGGGGGGAAAGTGGCCGCGTGCTTGGCGGGGCCCGCCGGGGCGGTGAGGTTGTCGTGCAGGTCAGGCATGGTGTCCCTTCCGGGAGTCCGTCGTGGCCGGCGGGGCGGCCGGCGTGCGGCGGCCCCGGGAGTCCAACGAGCGGATGCGCGGGAAGGGAAGCAGCCTTGACGTTACTTCCGGCGCACCGGGTGGCGGGATGCCGGTGCTGAGGGCCGTGCTGAGGGCCGTGCTGAGGGCGGGGTGGACGCCTCGGGTCCGGGTTCGGCCAGGGCGACGGTGACCGAGCCGACGCCGGTCTGCGCGTCGAGGGTGTTGCGGGCGTCGAGGATGTTGAAGACGGTGCTCGTGACCGTGCCGCCGGCGGCGCTGAGGGCGGTGACCTCGTACTGGCCGGGTGGGACGGTCACGCTGACGTCGCCGGTGGCGGACTTCGCGCTCACGTTGGCGACCTCGGTCAGTGCCACCTTGACGTCGCCGTGGTCGGAGCGGGCCCGGACGCCGCCGGTTGCCCCGGTGATGGTGATGTCGCCGGCGGAGACACCCACGTCGGCGCTGCCGACACCGTCCAGGGTGAGATCGTTGGAGGTGATCCCGCCGCTGACGGCCACCCCGGCGGGCGCCTCGATCGAGTAGTCCTGGTCGCAGCGCAGGCCGCAACTGGTGTTGATCAGCAGTACGCGGCCGTCCACGCGGTAGAACTTCCCCGGGTCGGACTTCGCGGTGGTGGTCCGGCTGATCCGGGTCGCGGCGTTCGGCGTGGTGCGCACGGTGACCTTCCCGTTGCCGCCCTCGAGCACGATCTGGGTGATCCAGTCCTGCACGGTGGTGTCATAGGTGCGCGCCGAGCCGCCACCCCCGCAGCCGGCCAGCACCGCACCCGCCGCCACCGCCACGACAACCAGCCCCGCGCCCCGTCCCCGGTTCATGCGCAGAGATTAGCGGCCCCGCGCCGCCCGCATCGAGGGCGGGAGCCGATGGAGATCCGTGGGCGGGGTGCGGCCGTTGGGAGCAGCGACCCGCGTGACGCGCGCTACCGGGCGGGGTTGCGGTCGTGGGGTGCGGCTTGCGTGACGCGCGCTACCGGGCGGGAGTGGAATGGGAGGTCGCGGCCGTTCGATGCGGCCGGCGTGGTGTGAGCGCTTCGGGCACGGTTGGCGTACATGGAAAAAGCGCCGCCCCCTGCGGAGGCGGCGCCGGGAGATGAGAAAAAGGGGTCAGCTGGCGCCGCTGTTGTTCCAGTTGAGACGGGTGAGCAGGGCGCGGCCCTCGTCGGCGACCTCGGCGTCCGCGGTGACGGCGTACTGGGAGGCCTGCAGGGAGCTGCGGGAGGTGAAGTCGCGGCGGCCGCCGGTCATGGCCTGGGCGATCGCGCCGAAGACGGCGCCCCAGATGGCGCCGATGAGCAGGCCCAGGAAGATGACGCCGTACCAGTTGGCGTTGCTGAAGATGCCGAAGAAGAGGCCGATGAACAGGCCGAACCAGGCGCCGCTGGCCGCGCCGGCGCCGGCTGCGCGCAGGGTGGTGATGCGGCCGAGGACGTTTTCGACCAGGCGGAGGTCGGTGCCGATGATGGCGGTGCGTTCGACCGGGAACTTGTTGTCGGAGAGGTAGTCGACCGCTTGCTGGGCGAGGGCGTAGTCGGCGTACGTGCCGATGGTGAGTGACGGGCCGGTCTGGTCCGCGGCCGCCTGGGCCAGGGGGTCGGCGGCGGGGAGGACCGGGACGCCGGCCGGGCCCGGGGGGACGGCGCCGGCGGTGGGTTCGGTGGCGGGGGGAGTCGGGGTGGTCATGGGTGCCTCCTGCGAAGGGGTCATTCGGGCTGGGGCGCGGGGGTGGGGCGGTCGCCTGCTGCCAGACGTACCCAGATGGCGAAGGTTGCAGCGACCACTGTGGTGACCGCCGCAATTCCGGCGGCGAAGACGTAGCGTCCGGAGACGAGGTCCGGGGTGAGGTGCTCGCCGAGGGCGAGGGCGCTGAAGCCGACGACGGCCGCGACGGCGCTGAGGGCGCCGACGACGCCGAAGATCCACATGGCGATGCGGTTGGGGCGGGCGGTGACGCCGGTGATGCGTACGCGGCCGAGGCGAACGACCGCCGAGGCGAGCGCGCTCCAGGCCAGCACCACGAACAGGGCCGCGACGGTGTCACTGGGGCGGTGCCATTCCGCCCAGACCGTGGCGACGGCGATGGTGGTCGTGTACGCGGCCCCGATCATCGCGACGGTGCCCCGGATGGCGTAGGGGAGCACCAGGATCAGGGCGAACGCGACGGACGCCGCGGCGGTGGTGTGCCCGCTCGGGAAGGAGTTCGGCATGCCCGTGCCGTCGAGGTCGGGGCGTTCGAGGTAGGTCTTGAGCAGCCGGGTGCTGGCGTTGGCGCCGAGCACGAGCAGCGCGGCGGCGATCGCCAGGTCCTTGCGCCGGCGGACGAAGCCGATCAGCGCGGCGGCGACGCAGATGGCCACGAGGCTGACCAGGGTCGTGCCGTTGAGGGCGCGCTGCATGACCTCGACGAAGCGGGGATGGCTCACGTCGGCGCCACGCATGGCCAGGGTGTCCGCCTTCTGCCCGATCGTGGTGAGCACGCAGACGTAGTACGCGGCGGCGACGCCGCCGGCTGCGAGCAGCGCGACGAACAGGTTCCCGAACACGCTGCCGGCCCCGCGGCCTTTCGGCGCCGGGTCGGACGGGGCGGGGGATGCAACGGAAGGGGCGGCCACGGCCGTCATCGGGGGTCCTCCTGGGGGTGAGGTGGGCGGCTCAGCTTTGCCCATACCGCCAGGGTTTCAACCGCCCGGAATATAGCCCTGTCACCCGGCGGGGAACGCGGCAACCCGACTGCACCCCGCATCGCTCTCGGGCGGCAACGGCGCACCGAGACCTTCGAACAGAGCCGAGGCACGGATGCCGACGCCGCGATCGAGGGGATGTCAATGACGCACACCGCCCGACGACTGCTCACTGGGCCGTTGCTGCTCGCCGCCGTATGCGCCGGGTTCGCAGCGCCGCAGGCCGCGAGCGCCGCCGCCACCGGTGTCGCCACGACCGTCAAGGTGACGGGCTCACTGAAGGTGCGCTCGGCGCCGTCGCTGACCGCCGGGGCGGTCGGCACGCTGCGCGGCGGGGACAAGGTCACCGTGGTCTGCCAGACCGCCGGGCAGAAGGTACGCGGTTCCGTGCGCACCTCGGCCGCCTGGGACCGCCTCGGCGCCGGCCGCTACGTGTCCCACGCGTACGTCGCCACGTCGAAGAAGATCCCCGTCTGCGCCGCCGAGTCCGGGGCCGCCGTCCCGACCAAGGCCAAGCCGGTCACCTCCGCGAACGCCAGGCGTTTCGTGGTCGGCACGGTGAAGAGCCTCGAGGGCAAGGTCAACCTGCGCTCGGCGCCCGCGACGTCCGGAGCAGTGCTCGCATCGGTGAACACCGGTCGCACGATCAACCTGCTCTGCAAGGTCGCCGGGGAGAGCGTCACCGGAACGGTCCGGACCACGAAGCAGTGGGACCGGACGTCGGTCGGCACGTACATCTCGCACGGCTTCATCTACTCGGGGCCGCTGCCGGTCTGCGCGGGTGCCGTCGTCAGCGACGAGCCGGCGGTCACGCTGACCCCGGAGCAGTTCATCAGGGCGTCGGTCGCCGGTGCGCAGCGTGGCTGGCGCGAGTTCGGCGTCCCGCCGTCGGTCACGATCGCCCAGGCCATCCTCGAGTCCGGCTGGGGCCGCAGCGGCCTCGCCGCCGTCGACCGGAACTACTTCGGGATCAAGTGCTTCAACGGCGCGTTCGGCAGGTACGCGGACGGCTGCCACGTCTACAACACCCAGGAGTGCACGAAGGCCGGCACGTGCTTCGCGACCACCGGCGCGTTCCGGACGTACCCCACCATGGCGCACTCGTTCCGGGACCACGGCAGCTTCCTGCGGGTCAACCCCCGCTACGCCGGCGCGTTCGACTACACCACCGACGCGAACAAGTTCATCTTCAAGATCTGGAAGGCCGGGTACGCCACCGACCCCAACTACGTCACGAAGGTCACCGGGATCATGGCCGCCTGGAACCTCTACCAGTACGACACCTGGAAGTAGCGCTGAGTCAGGTTGTGTGCAATTTAGTTGTGCACAACTAAATTGCACACAACCTTTCTGGGGCGCGCGGGCGGCAACGGGCGCCGCGGGTTGCGGGAAGCGCACGGACGGCACCTCCGTCGGCGGAACCTCGTCGGCGGGGGTGTTCTGCGTCCTATGCTCCTGTCAGTGAGCAGCAGAAACGGGCCGAGCGCGTGGCAGGGACGCTTCGTCGGTCCGCTGCTCGCCGCGAACGTGCTCGTCGTCGGCATGACCGCGACGCTGCTCACCGTCGGGGCTCTGCGCGAGGATCAGCGCGCGGCGGCCGCCCGGGTGATGGATCAGCGCACGGCCGTCGCCCGGACCGCGGTCACGACGGAGACGGGCCGGTACCGCGACCTCATGCAGGCGGTCGCCGCGGGTCTCGGCACCAACACCCGGCTCACGGCGTCCGACTTCGCCGCCGGCACGGCGCCGCTCGACCGGGCGACGCTGCCCGGAGCCACCTCGGTCGCGTTCGTGGTCCCGGCGGTGGCGGGCCAGGTCGCTGCCACCCAGGCTCTGTGGCGCGGCCGCGGGGCCACGGACCTGGTGCTCAGGCCGAAGGGTACGCCCGCCGAGCACTACTTCTCCGTCTTCCAGCGCACCCTCAACAACAACGAGGAGCGCCCCGCCGGTATCGACGTGGCGGAGTCCCCGGAGGGCGCCGCGGCGCTGGTGGAAGCGCGGCACACCGGCCGGCCCACGGTCTCCGCGGCGTACGTGCTCCTGCGTGACCGCGACCTGCCCGCCAACCGCCAGCAGCTGTCGTTCCTGTTCGTGACGCCGGTGTTCGCCCCGGAGTTCCGGGGCTGGCTCGCGCTCGGCCTGCACGGCGAGGACTTCCTCGGCGGCGTGCTCGGCCAGGCCAGCCAGGGACTGCTCGACGGCCGCCTGGTCGCGAGGGACGGCGCCGGCAGACCCGTCCAGGTGGCCTCGTACGACGCGAAGGGCCGCCTCGACCTCACCCGCACGGCGAGCTTCCCCGTCGCCGACACGCAGTGGACGCTGACGACCGGCGCCGACTCGCGCAACCTGCCCGGGGCACGGACGAGCACCCCGGCGACGGTCCTGCTCGGCGGTCTCGTCGTCACGCTGATGCTCGCGCTGCTGGTGTGGATCCTGGCCACCGGGCGCACCAGGGCCCGCAAGGAGGTGCTGGTCGCCACCGCCGAGCTGCGCGCCGCCGAGGCCGAGAGCCGTCGCCAGGCCGGTCTGCTCACCGCCGTCATGACCAGCATCGGCGACGGGGTCGGCGTCGTCGACGAGGACGGGCACTTCCTGCTGCACAACCCGGCGGCGAAGGGGCTGCTCGGCATCTCCGACGACATCGACGAGCCGGAGGGCTGGCAGGAGCACTACGGGCTGTTCCGCGGTGACGGGCGCACCCCGTTCCCCCTGGAGGAGCTGCCGCTGATGCGGGCGCTGCGCGGCGAGTCCTGCGACGGCGTCGAGATCCTCATCCGTAACGGCCAGCGCAAGGACGGCATCCTGGTCAGCGTCGACGGGCGCCCGCTCGACCCGAGCGCCGGGCAGCACGGCGCGGTCGCGGTCTTCCACGACATCACCGAGCTGCGCCGCTACGAGACCGACCTGGCCGTCTTCGCCGGGGTGGTGGCGCACGACCTCAAAGCGCCCCTCGCGGTGATCCGCGGGCACTGCGAGACCGCCGCCGACGAGCTCGCCGACGCCCCCGAGGGCCCGGAGGTGTTCGAGGCGCGCGCGGCGATGGACCGGATCGCCAACGCGGTGGACCGGATGGCGGCGCTGATCGACACGCTGCTCGCGTACACGACGTCGCGGGACGCTCCGCTCAAGCTGGAAGCCGTCGCTCTCGGCCCGCTGGTCGCCGACGTGATCGCCCAGCGCACCGAGCACGTACGCCCGGACGGCGCCGCCCCCGACTTCTACGTGGGCCGGCTCCCCGAGGTCCGGGCCGACCCGGCGATGCTGCGGCACGTCCTCGACAACCTCATCGGCAACTCGCTCAAGTACGTCCCGAGCGGCCGGGGCGCGCGGATCGACGTGACCGCGGGACCGGGTGCGCCGGGCTGGACCCGGATCGAGATCGCCGACCGCGGCATCGGCATCCCCGACTCGGACAAGCCCAACATCTTCGACTCGTTCCACCGGGCCCCGGCCGCCGCCCGGTACGCCGGCAGCGGGCTGGGCCTGGCGATCTGCCGCCGCATCGTGGAACGCCACGGCGGCAGGATCGGCGTGTCCGACAACCCGGGCGGGGGCACGCGCTTCCACTTCACCCTGCCGCTCGCCGCGGTGACCCTCGACCGGGCCCTCGCGGAACGCGCCGACGTGGTCGAACTGACCCGCCTCGGCGAGAGCGTCAGGCCGGCCGGCGAGGGCATCAGGCCAGCCGGGGAGAGCGTCAGGCCAGCCGGGGAGAGCGTCAGGCCCGCCGGGGAGAGTGTCAGGCCGACCGGGGTGGCAGCAGCGACGCCACGCACGCCAGGAGCTGGGCGGGCAGGAACGGCTTGAGCAGGGTGGCGCTCGCACCCGCCTCCGCGGCGCGGGCGTCGCCGGGCAGCATCGACCCGCTGGCCAGGACCACGGGGATGTGCCGCAGGCCCTCGTCCGCGCGGATCGCCCGGCACAGGTCCAGCCCGGTCATCTTCGGCATGTCGACGTCGGTGACGACGATGTCGGGCAGGTGCTTGCGTACCGCTTCCAGGGCTTCCTCGCCGTCGGTGGTGGTGACCACCTCGTGCCCGGCCCTCTCGAGAGCGCGGCGCAGCACGAACAGAATGTCCTCGTGGTCCTCGGCGACGACGATCATGGGGCCCGGCCTCCGGTTTTGCGTTGTAGTCGCAGGGTTAAAGACCGAGGCCGCGTCCGGACACGGGCACGTGACCAATTTCCTTGTCGTGCGGCCGCTCCGACCGGGAGTTCCCAGAGGGTCCACCCCCAGGAGTTAGATGGGGGTATGACGATTGCTTCCGTACCCCTCGACGGGGGCCTCTCCATGCCGCTGCTCGGCTTCGGCACCTGGCAGATCGAAGGACAAGCCGCGTACGAAGCGGTCCGTGAGGCTCTCGAGGCCGGATACCGGCACCTCGACACCGCGACCGTCTACGGCAACGAAGCCGAGGTCGGGCGTGCTTTGGCAGATAGTGGCGTACCCCGTGACGAGGTGTTTGTAACCACCAAGATGCCCGCTCATCAGGCCGGGCAGGAGCGCGAGGTCCTCGCGGCCAGCCTCGAGGCCCTGCGCCTGAGCGCCATCGACCTCTGGCTGATCCACTGGCAGCCCAGCGCCGGGCACTCCGTGCCGATGTGGCGCGCGATGCTCGCCGCCCGCGACGAGGGCCTCGTCCGGGCCGTCGGGGTCAGCAATTATGACATCAAGGACATCGACGAGCTGATCGACGAGACCGGTCAGAAGCCCGCCGTGAACCAGATCAAGTGGGGACCCAGCCTGTACGACCCGAGCCTGGTCGCCGAGCACCGCGACCGGGGCGTCGTCGTCGAGGGCTACTCGCCGTTCAAGACCACGAACCTCAAGGACCCGGTCCTGACCCGGATCGCGTCCGCGCACGGCGTCGACACCGCCCGGGTGGTGCTGCGCTGGCACATCCAGCACGGGATCGTCGTCATCCCGAAGAGCGTGACCCCGGAACGCATCTCCAGGAACGCCCAGATCGACGGTTTCGTGCTGTCGGAGGAGGAGATGGCCCACATCGACAAGCTGCGGCGATAATCACCAGGCGCTCGGGGGCGCGGATGCCTATTGTTGTGTCGCCATGTCTGTAGCCCCCGTAAGCCCGGATCTTGCCGAGCTCCGCCGCCGGATGTCCGAACTCCTGCCCCGCGACGAGCGCCGCCTGCGCCGCCGTCTCGACGGCACCCGCAGGATCCGCGACGACGTCGCGCGCTCCGCGGCCCTGACCGAGATAGCCGGCGAGATCGAGCGGGCCGAGGCGCGCCGCGCGGCCCGCGTCGCGTCGATGCCGGTCGTCACCTACCCCGCGGAGCTGCCGGTCAGCGCCCGCAAGGACGACATCCTCGCCGCGATCCGCGACCACCAGGTCGTGATCGTGGCGGGGGAGACCGGGTCCGGCAAGACCACCCAGATCCCCAAGATCTGCCTCGAGCTGGGGCGCGGCCTGAACGGCCAGATCGGGCACACCCAGCCCCGCCGGATCGCCGCGCGCACGGTCGCCGAGCGCATCGCCGAGGAGCTCGGCACCGAGCTGGGCGCCACGGTCGGCTACAAGGTCCGCTTCACCGACCAGGTCTCCGACGAGACCATGATCAAGGTGATGACCGACGGCATCCTGCTCGCCGAGATCCAGCACGACCGGATGCTGCGCCGCTACGACACGCTGATCATCGACGAGGCCCACGAGCGCAGCCTCAACATCGACTTCATCCTCGGCTACCTGCGCCAGCTCCTGCCCCAGCGCCCCGACCTCAAGCTGATCATCACCTCGGCGACGATCGAGACCCAGCGTTTCGCGGAGCACTTCAGCGATGCGGCCGGCAAGCCCGCCCCGGTGATCGAGGTATCAGGCCGGACATATCCGGTCGAAGTCCGATATCGGCCCCTTGTGCAGGAAACCGAGGAGGAGCGCGAGGAGCCGATCGACCTCGTCGACGGCATCTCCGACGCGGTGGCCGAACTCGGGCGCGAGAGCAGCGGCGACATCCTCGTGTTCCTCAGCGGCGAGCGCGAGATCCGCGACACCGCCGACGCCCTGAACAAGCTCGACCTGCGCAACACCGAGGTCGTCCCGCTCTACGGCCGGTTGTCCGCCGCGGAGCAGCACAAGGTCTTCGAGCGTCACACCGGCCGCCGCGTCGTGCTCGCCACCAACGTCGCCGAGACATCGCTGACCGTGCCCGGCATCCGGTACGTGATCGACCCCGGCACCGCGCGGATCTCCCGGTACAGCAGCCGGCTCAAGGTGCAGCGGCTCCCCATCGAAGCCGTGTCGCAGGCGAGCGCCAACCAGCGAAAAGGCCGCTGCGGGCGTACCTCTGACGGCATTTGCATCAGGCTCTACTCGGAGGAGGACTTCGAGGGGCGGCCGGAGTTCACCGAGCCGGAGATCCTGCGTACCAATCTGGCCTCCGTCATTCTGCAGATGACCAACCTCGGCCTGGGTGACCTGCAGAAGTTCCCCTTCATCGACCCGCCGGACAAGCGCAACGTCACCGACGGCGTCAAGCTTCTCGAGGAGCTCGGCGCGCTCGAGCAGCGCAACCTGACCCCGATGGGCCGCAAACTCGCGGCGCTGCCGGTCGACCCGCGGCTCGCCCGCATGGTCGTCGAGGGCGGCGTGCAGGAATGCGTCGCCGAGGTCATGGTCATCGCCGCGGCGCTGTCGATCCAGGACCCGCGCGAGCGCCCTGCCGAGCGCCAGCAGCAGGCTGACGAGAAGCACGCCCGGTTCGTCGACAAAGAGTCGGACTTCTTCAGCTACCTCAACCTGTGGCGCTACCTGCGCGAGAAACAGCGGGAGCTGTCCGGCAACCAGTTCCGCCGGATGTGCCGCAGCGAATACCTCAACTACCTGCGCGTACGCGAATGGCAGGATCTCTACGCCCAGCTCCGCCAGACCGCCCGGTCCCTCGATCTGGCCTTCTCCGAGGACGACGAGAGCGTGCCCGAGGCGCAGCGGCTGCACACCGCCCTGCTGTCCGGCCTGCTCAGCCACATCGGGCTCAAGGACACCGACAAGCGTGAATACCTCGGCGCGCGCGGTGCGAAGTTCGCGATTTTCCCCGGCTCGGCGCTGTTCAAGAAGCAGCCACGCTGGGTGATGTCCGCGGAGCTCGTCGAGACCTCCCGGCTCTGGGGCCGCGTCAACGCCCGCATCGAGCCGGAATGGGCCGAGAAACTCGCCCCGCACCTGGTGAAACGCAGTTACAGCGAACCGCACTGGGAGAAGAAGCAGGGCGCCGTCATGGCGTACGAGAAGGTCACGCTCTACGGTCTGCCGATCGTGCCGCGCCGCAAGGTCGGCTACGCCAAGGTCGACCCGATCGTCTCGCGCGAGCTGTTCATCCGGCACGCGCTGGTCGAGGGCGACTGGGAGACCCACCACACGTTCTTCGCCGAGAACACCACGCTGCTCGCCCGCATCGAGGAGATCGAGAACAGGGCCCGCCGCCGCGACATCCTCGTCGACGACGAGACCGTCTACGCCCTGTACGACGCGCGCATCCCCGCCGATGTGGTCTCCGCCCGGCACTTCGACTCGTGGTGGAAGAAGGCCCGCCACGATGATCCGCAGCTGCTCACGTTCACGCGCGAGCTGCTGGTCAACACCGGGCGTGACGGGGTCGACCCGGGGGCGTATCCCGACGCCTGGCTGGTGCCGACCAACGATTCAAAAAGCGACAAGAGGGCCAACGGCGTACGCCTCCCGTTGTCCTACCAGTTCGAACCCGGCGCCCGGGCCGACGGCGTGACCGTGCAGGTGCCGCTGCCGCTGCTCAACAAGCTCGACGCCGCCGACTTCGGCTGGAACGTCCCGGGCCTGCGCAAGGAGATCGTCGTCGCGCTGATCCGGGCGCTGCCCAAGCATCTGCGCACCAGTTTCGTGCCGGTGCCGGACTGGGCCGACACGGTGCTCTCCCGCATCCCGGCCCGCCGCGGTGACCTCAGCGACGCGGTCGGCGCCGAGCTGCGCAAACTCACCGGCACGATCGTGCCGCGCGACGCCTGGCGCCCCGGCGCCGTGCCGGACCACCTGCGGATCAACTTCCGGGTCGTCAACGAGCAGGGCGCGCCGGTGGGGGAGGGCCGCGACCTCGACGTGCTGCGCGCGAGCCTCGCACCCAAGGTGCAGCAGACCATCTCCGCTGCCGCCGGCGACATCGAACGGCGCGGCATCACCACCAATGATTTCGGTACGCTCGCCAGGTCGATCAAACAGGTCCGTGGCGGGTACGAGGTCACGGTCTACCCCGCGCTCGCCGACGAGAAGGACAGCGTCGCGATCCGGGTCTTCGAGAGCGAGGCCGAACAGCGCGAGGCGATGCGCAACGGCACCCGGCGCCTGCTCCTGCTCACGCTGCCCCCGGCCGCCCGCTACCTGCAGGGGCGCCTCGACAACCGGGCCAAGCTGGAGCTGTCGCGCGGCAACCCGTACCGTTCGATCGCCGACCTGCTCGACGACTGCGCCGGGGCCGCCGTGGATCGCCTCGTGCAGGACTCCGGCGGGCCGGTCTGGTCGACGCCGGAGTTCGCCAAGCTGCGCGACGAGGTGCGCGCCGACCTGGTCGACGCGACCGCCGCCGTCGTGACCCAGGTGCAGGCGGTGCTCGCCACGGCGTACGACGTCGGCCAGCGGCTCGGCACCACCCGCGACCCGTCCATGGTTCCGGCGCTCGCCGACATCCGGGCCCAGCTCAAGGCGCTGGTCTACCCCGGTTTCGTCACCGACACCGGCTGGCGCCAGCTGCACCAGCTGCCCCGCTACCTCAAGGGCATCGTGCACCGCCTCGACCGGCTCGGTGGCAACCTCGCCCGCGACCGGCAACTGATGGGCCAGCTGCAGGAGATCGAGCGCGAGTACCGCGAGCTGCGCGCCGACCTGCCGGTGGGCGGGCCCGCCGACGAGGGGCTGCGCGAGATCCGCTGGATGCTCGAGGAGCTGCGGATCAACTTCTTCGCGCAGGCGCTCGGTACGGCGTACCCCGTATCGGACAAACGCATCTACAAGGCGATGGACCAACTGCCGACCTGACACGTTCTGTCCCGTTCCGCCCGTAGCCGTACGGTCCGCATGCGACCGTGGAACGGCAATGGCGGACGGGCAAACGACAGCGCGGGCGGGCGGGCCTCCAGGCCCTGCCCGCCGGTGGTGGTTGTGGTACCTGAGCGTTCTCGGGTCAGCAGCCGTTGTCCTGCCGTTCCTGCCCTGGCCGGCCGCTCGTACGGCGCTGCGGCTGCTCGGCGCCCTCGCGGTGATCGCGGCCCTCGTCGCGGGGCTGCGGGTGCACCGGCCCCGCCACCCGCTCGGCTGGTACCTGCTGCTGACCGGGGTCGGCTACGCCCTGTTCTGCGACCTGGTCTGGCCTCTGCCGCAGTCGGTGGGCGGCATGAGCGACTATGCGGCGACCGGCCTGTTCCACCTCGTCACCTACCCGATCCTCGCCTGCGCGCTGATGGTCCTTCCCGGTCAGAGCCGGCGTGCCCTGCGCTTCGCCGGCTACACCGAGACCGGGATCATCACCAGCGGCGCGGCGGTGGTCTGGTGGACGCTGGTGGTCGACCCGTACGTGCTCGACCCCGGCCGGATCCCCAGCCAGCCCCACCTCGTCGCGCTCCCGATGCTCGACATGGCGATCTTCGCCCTCGGCCTGCGGCTGCTGCTGGTCGGCGGCACGAAGTCGGCAGCCTACGTCCTGCTCTGCGCCGCGACCGCCGGGCTGCTGGTCGCCGACAGCGCGCTCTTCCTCTCCACGATCAACGGTGGTCACCTCCCCGTGCTCAGCATGGCCTCCTGGATGGCGGCCAACGCGCTGCTCGGCGCGGCCGCCCTGCACCCGTCGATGGCGGTGATCCAGCCCGCTCCGAGCGAGGACGACGCGCTCGACGACATCGGCACCGCCCGGATCTACATCGTCACGGTCGTCGCCACCCCGATCATGACCGGGATCTTCCTGCTGCACGAGAGCGCCGTGGACCGGGTCACCGCCGGCGACGTCATCGTCCCGGTCGGCGCCACCGCCCTGACCGCCGCGCTCGTCGTGACCCGGATGCGGCAGCTCAACCTCGTCGGGCGGCGACGCGCGGTAGCCCTCGAACAGTCGCTGGGCCGGCAGCAGGAGCTCCAGGACGAGCTGCGCCACCAGGCCCAGCACGACAGTCTCACCGCCCTGCCCAACCGGGAACTGCTCTACGAACGGGTCACCGCGGCGTTGGCCGCCGAACGTCCCGGCGCGCTGATCGTCCTCGACCTCGACGAGTTCAAGGAGGTCAACGACCGGTTCGGGCACGCCGTCGGCGACGAGCTGCTCGTCGCGGCCACCGGGCGGCTGCACGAGATCCTCCCGTCCGGCGACCTGCTCGCCCGCCTCGACAGCGACGAGTTCGCGATCCTGGCCCACGACGAGGACGCCGCCGGCTGCACCCGGATCGGCGAGCGGGTCCTCTCGGCGATGCGCAGCCCGTTCGCGGTGCAGGGCCACGAACTGTTCGCCACGGTGAGCATCGGGCTGCGGGCGCTCGACGGGGAACTGCTCACGGGGGATGTGCTGCGGGACGCGTACATGGCGCTGCACGCCGCCAAGGCGGCCGGGCGGGACCAGATGACGCTGTTCGACCGGGCGCTGAGCGAGAAGAAGCTGGCGGTCTCGCGTACGGTCGAACGCCTGCGCGGGGCCATCGACCGCGACGAGCTGATCGTGTACTTCCAGCCGCTCGTGCGGCTCGCCGACGAGCGGATGACCGGGGTCGAGGCGCTGATCCGCTGGCAGCCCGCCGGCGAGACGATGATCGCGCCCGACCAGTTCATCCCGGCCGCCGAGGACAGCGGCCTGATCGTGCCGATCGGCGAATGGGTGCTGCGGCGCTCCTGCGAGGTCGTCGCCGAATGGCACCGCCGCCGCCACGCCGTCGTCGTGTCGGTCAACGTGTCGCCGCGCCAGCTGCGGGAGACGGATTTCGCGGCCCAGGTCTTCAGCGCGCTGCGCGATTCGGGGCTGCCCGCCTCCGCGCTCATCCTGGAGATCACCGAGGGTGTCCTCGTCGCCTCCGGAATGGTCACCGACCAGGCCATCCGCCACCTCGAGACGCTGCGCGGGCACGGCGTGAAGGTCGCGGTCGACGATTTCGGTACGGGCTACTCGTCGCTCGCGTACCTGCGTGACCTCCCGATCGACCACGTCAAGATCGACAAGTCCTTCATGCCCGGCCCCTCGGCCGAACCCGGATCCGACGGCCCCGACCCGGCCGCCCGCACCATGGTCAAGGCGATCATCGACCTGGCCGCCGGTCTCAAGCTCGGCACCATCGCCGAGGGCGTCGAGACCCGCGAGCAGGTCGACCTGCTGCGCGAACTCGGCTGCGACCGGGCCCAGGGCTACTACTACGCCCGCCCCCTGCCCGCCGGCGACGCGGCCAAGCTGCTCACGAGCGCCGAATGGGGCACCAGGGTCTGAATCCGTGCCCTCGCCGAATGGGGCACGAGGGCGGAATCCGGTGCCCCCGGGTGCGCTGCGGGCATGGGTCGGGTGCCGTTCGGTTACCCCGCTGTCAACCGGTGCCCGCAGGCCCTAGCGTCCTTCCCATGACGAACGAATTCCTCGCCTTCGCCCCGATTTCCACCGCTCCCGCCGCCGACCCGGCCCGCGCGCTCCTGGACGAGATGATGGCGCGGGTGGGCGTGGACGGCCTGGCCGCCGCGCTCGGCGACGCCGGCCTGCTCGCCCAGGTCGACCAGCACGCCGCCGCCGTCCGCGACGCCCTCGGCCAGGCCGGCCGCGAGGTCGACGCCGACGGTCTCGCCGCGTACACCAGGTCGATCGTCGCCGCCGCCAAGCGCATGGGCCGCCCGATCCCGGAGCCCGGCCAGGCGTACGTGTCCGGCCCGGCATGGCTCGCCGCCGAGTGGCACCTGATGCGCCTCGTCGCGGTCTGCCTGATCGCCGAGTCCGCCGGGCTGCTCTAGCCCCCGGCCGGGCTGCTCCGGCTCCGGCCGCCCGCCGGCTTCTGGCCGGCCCTCCCCGGGCGCTCCAGGTGATTAGCCCGCTCGGGTGATTCGCACCGGCCGCTTTTCCGCCGGTCCTGGGCCTTCCCGGTTCGTAACCAGGCTGAAACACCTATATTTTGCATTTCGCGATCTACCGGGTGAAAAGTACGTTTCTCGGATGCGATTCACCGCCACGACCGCTCTGATCAGCGCCCTCGCTCTTGCTTCGGTTTCGGCACCCGCTTCTGCATCCCCTGCTCCTGGCTCTGCTGCCGCCGGCTTTGCGGCCGCTGCGGCTGCCGGACCGGTCACCGTCGCCCGGTACACGTTCGACACCGGCACCACCTCCGCCACCAAGGTGAGCGACCTCTCCCAGCGCGGCTCCGCCCTCACGATCCGCACCAAGGACAAGGGCCGGATCAACTTCAACGGCACCAGGCCCCACACGTACGCCGCCTTCGCCGCCCCCTGCCCCGCCAAGGCCCCCACCTGCCCCCGGGCCCTGCTCGAAGGCACCGACGACGCCGATCTCGACCCGGGCACCCGCCAGTTCCGCTGGGGCGCCTCGGTCCGCCTGACAAAAGCCCAGGTGGCAGGCTCGTCCAACGTCATGCAGAAGGGTGTCGTCGACACCCAGAGCCTCTGGAAAATGCAGATCGGCGCCACCCACGGCAAAGCCCAGTGCATCGCCATCGGCACCGGCTCCCCCACACCCGTGATCTACCTCATCCGCTCAGCCGTCACGGTCGCCGACGGCACCTGGCACTCGGTCCTGTGCCAGCGCTCGGGCGCCCGCCTCAGCGTCTACGTGGACGGCAAACTCAGCGGCACCCTCGCCATCCCCGCCACCCTCTCCATCAGCAACGACCTCCCCCTGCGCATCGGCGGCCCCAACTTCAACACCACCAGCGACATGTACCACGGCCTCCTCGACGACGTGTACGCCCGCCTCGGCTGACCCCCACCGGTAAGAACCCCGGCCCGCCGTCCCCGTCATCCACCGGCGGCGCCGGGCACGCGGAGGGCCGGGACCTCGGCAAAGGTCCCGGCCCTCCGTCCCCGCTTTCCGCTTCTGCTCCCGCTTCCCTCGCGCGAGTGGGTTTTCGCAAGGAGACCGACTGCGGTCTGCCGTCGGCCATGCCGTTGACGCCTGGAGTCCGGGACCCGGATGTCGATGTCGTGACTGGCCCCGATCGTCGGTCAGGACTGCAGGGTGACAAGGGCCAGCAGATAAGTGCTGGTCAGAGCCTCGGCCAAAATGTATATGTGTTGTCGCGAGACGCGATTGCGCCGTGCTTGACGGCTGACATCACCAAAAGTTGCGGCAACTCGGTCTTTCGCGCAACATCACACCGCGCCCAGAACCCACCTCTCGCGCCCGCGCCTTCGCGCCCGCGCCTTCGCGCCCGCGCCGAACGGTCCCGAGTCGAACGGTCCCGAGTCGAACGGTCCCGAGTCGAACGGTCAAAATTTCTAGCCTGCGCCGATCAAGGCCTGCGCCGATCAAGGCCTGCGCCGATCAAGGCCTGCGCCGATCAAGGCCTGCGCCGATCAAGGCCTGCGCC
>NZ_BOMN01000076.1 GCF_016862215.1 Winogradskya humida | reverse complement strand
CAAGGCCTGCGCCGATCAAGGCCTGCGCCGATCAAGGCCTGCGCCGATCAAGGCCTGCGCCGATCAAGGCCTGCGCCGATCAAGGCCTGCGCCGTTTAGGGCCTGCGCCGATCAAGGCCTGGACGGCTCACCCGAGCAATGTGACGCTAGTCGGCGAGCCCGCCACCTAGCCTCCTAGGATGCCGAACGGGCTGTGATCGGGTGGGCCGCATTTTCGCGGGGACCCCCGAGCGCGAACTTGGGCCACATCCGGCCACGGGTGGGAAGCCGCCCCCGATGCAGCGGCCGCCTTGAGCTTTGGGTGATCTGAGGCCGCGTCCGACGTCGTGGCGACGCTGGGCCTTGAGGGGATGGAGCCGCGCCCCGGCGGGAGAGCCGGGGCGCGGTGGGGACGATCAGCTGCGGCGGAAGGCGTACGTGCGGCCTGTGCCTTGGGATCCTCGGGCGGCGTGGGCTCGGTCGGAGCGGTCGCGGGCGGCCTGGCGGGGGTCCGCGAGGCCGTGGTGGGTCGAGGGGAGGTCCTTGGCCTGGGGGTGGCCGGGCAGGGGCGGGGGTTCCGCCGGGGCCAGGTCACGGGTGGCGAGGTCGTCCGGGTCGACGGAGATCGTGAAGTCTGGGTTGGTGGGGTGCGGTTTGGTGAGATCGGGGTCTGGCATGGTGCGGCCTCCTCGTGAGGGAGTGCGGCGGGTGCCGTGGAAGATGTGAGAACTGTGGAGCCCCGGGTGGCCGGACGCGGCTGACCCACGGCGGACGGTGCCGCCGGAACTACCCGAGTGCCAGAAGAGAGTGGCAGCGGAAGTTTCTCAGGAGATCATGCCCTCACCGTAGACCGGTGTGGGCAGGGGCGCGACCGGATTGCCGGCGATGATGGCCAGGCGGAGTTTGGTGTCGTCTTCTGTGCCGGGGGTGGCGGTGAGGATGACGATTTTGAGTTCGGCGTCGCCGTCGGTCATGACGTCGCAGTCGACGTTGATCGGGCCGACTGCGGGGTGGTGGACGACTTTGTGGTCCTCTCGGTGGGCGCCGACCGCGCCGGTGGCCCAGAGGGTGGCGAAGTGGGCATTGCCGGTGGCGAGGGTGTTGATCAAGGTGGTCAGGCGGCGGTCGCCGGGGAAGCGGCCGGTGGCGCGGCGCAGGTCGGAGACGATGGCGGCGTCGATGGTGTTGCTGGTGCACGACGTGACCGGCCACTGGGACAGCGTGGGAGTGGCTCCGTCGACGGGGAAGGTGTCGCGGGCGAAGTTGCGTAGTGCCGGGGGTGTGGCGCAGGGGTCGCCGAAGAGGGCGGTCCAGCCGCGGTTCCAGGAGATGAGCTGCCAGTCGGCGGCGAAAACCGCCACGGCGGCGTTGTCGCCGAGGCGGTTCACCACTCGGTGGATGCCGGGTGGGATGTGGTCGGAGATGCGGCTGTCGGCCGGCGGGATGATGCGGGCCAGGCGGTACAGGTGGTCTCGTTCGGTGGTGGTGAGGTGCAGGGCTCGGGCGAGGGCGGCGACGACCTGTTCCGAGGGGGTGGTGGCGCGGCCCTGTTCGAGGCGGACGACGTAGTCGACGGAGATGCCGGCGAGGTCGGCCAGTTCTTCGCGGCGCAGGCCGTTGGCGCGGCGGGACCGGCCGCTCGGCAGGCCCGCTGCCGCCGGGGTGAGGCGGTCGCGCCAGGCGCGCAGCGTCGTGCCGAGTTCGGTCATGAGGATATTGTCGCGCGCCGCGAGCGGGCCAGGGTGGTACCCGTTTTCCTACCGTTGTGCCGTCTCTGGTGCGGGTCTCGCGGTGCTCCCACGATGAGGGCATGACGATCACTTTTATCACCGGGGCCAACAAGGGTCTCGGCTATGAGACAGCCCGCCGCCTGGTCGAGCGGGGTCACACCGTGGTGCTCGGGGCCCGGGACGAGAAGGCGGGCACGGCGGCTGCTGAGGAGCTGGGGGCGCGGTTCGTACGGATCGATGTCACCGATGACGGGTCCGTCGCCGCGGCTGCCGCGGATGTCGAGCGCGTTGAGGGCGCGGTGGACGTACTGATCAACAATGCGGGGGTGCAGGGGCCCGCAGGTGATCCGGCCGGCTTGACCGGCGCTGACGTTCTGGGTGTACTGGATGTGAACGTGGCCGGGGTGGTGCGGGTGAGCTCGGCTTTCCTGCCGTTGCTGCGGCGGTCGGCGGATCCGGTCATCATCAACGTCAGCAGCGGGATGGGGTCGTTGGACGCCACTCATGATCCGTCGCGGCCGGAGTCGAAGTATCTGGCGCCGATCTACACGGCGTCGAAGGCGGCGTTGACGATGTTGACGACGCAGTATGCGAAGGCGTGGCCGGACATCCGGATCAACGCGGCGGACCCTGGCTACACGGCGACCGATCTGAACGGCCATTCGGGCCCGCAGACCGTCACCGAGGGCACGGACGCGATCGTCGCCCTGGCCACCGAAGGACCGGGGCACGGATCAGGCCGTTTCGTGGACCGCGAAGAAGAGATCACCTGGCCGTGATCGGCGCTGCGAGGCCTGGGATCAGCCGGCCTTGAGCAGGCCCGTGTCGAGGACGGCTGTGGCGGCGGGGAAGTCGTGGAGCTGGTCGCGGAGCAGGTGCAGGCCGGCCTGCAGGGCGGTCGGGGGTACGCCGCGGGCGTCGAGGACGGCCCGGGTCCAGCCGATGAAGTCGGTGAAGACGAGGTCGTCGCCGACGTAGAGGGCGGCGGCGAGGAAGTCGGTGATCTGGCTGAGGTCCTCGGCGGTGGCGTCGTGCCGGCGCTGGTCGTAGTCGGCGGCCGGTGGGTAGGCGGCGCGCAGGTTCTCCATGGCGGTTCTGACGAGCACGCCGCGGTTGCGGGAGACGTGGGTGTATTCCTCGTCGCCGAGGAAGGCGGTCTCGTAGGGGTCGGTGGGCGCCGGGGGCCAGTGGTGGGCGAGGCGGGTGACGGCGTCGTCGGCGCCCGCGGCCCAGGCGTCGGCGCCGAGGCGGTGGGCCCAGCGCCCGTCGGGGCCGAAGCCGCGCCCGCCGGTGATGACCGGGACGCCGACGGAGCGGCACGCGGTGATCGCGGCGTGGGCGCGGGGCAGCCGGGCGGTGATCATGCAGCTGAGGGCGACGGCGTCGGGGCCGGTCTGGTGCAGGTGGGTGACGAGGTGCGGGCCGGGGACGTTGGCGCCGAGGAAGTCGACGCGCCAGCCGTCGAGGCGCAGGGTCTCGGCGAGGATGCGGACGGGCAGGGCGTGCCATTCGCCGTCGACGCAGGCGACCGTGATGCGGCCGCGGGTGGGGCGGACCGGGGTGCGGGCGGCGACCGCGGCGAGGACGCGTTCGCTGATGGCCGTCGCGGCGTGCTCGCGGGCGATCGACCACTCGTTCGCCGCCCAGAGCTCGCCGATGCGGCCCTGGGTGGGGGCGATCAGGTCGAGCATGACGCGTTGCGGGGCCACGCCGGCGTCGAGCAGGTCGGTGACGGCTTCGACGGCTCCCCACTCGTCGCCGTCGCCGACCAGGCGCAGGAAGTGCTCGCTGAAGCCGGGGTCGTCGAGCGACCGGGGCCCGGTGCTGGTGAAGACGGTCATCAGCGGGCCCGTCCTCGCCGCTCACCCCGCCGGGCGTCGATGGCGAACGGGGAGGTGGCGGCGACGCCGGTGTCCATCAGGCTGAGGCGGGTCCGGGCGGGCGCGCGGACGGCGAGCATGGCGATGTCATCGCGGACGCCGCCGTGGACCCAGTCGGAGACGAGCTGGCGGAGGCGTTCGACGGCGGCGTCGCCGGGCATGCCGCGGCAGCCGGCGAGGGCGTCGCGCAGCCGGGCCTCGCCCCACTGGTCCTGGCCGGTGGGGCCGCCGCGGGCCTCGGTGAGCCCGTCGCTGTAGAGCAGGCAGGTCTCGCCGGGGGCGAGCTCGACGGTGGCGGGCTGGACGGTGATTTCGGGGACGACACCGATCAGGGTGCCGCGGATGGGTGCGGCCTCGACGGTGCCGTCGGTGCGCAGGATCAGCGGGACGGGGTGGCCGCCGGTGGCGAGGGTGACGCGGAGCCTGCCGTGCTCGGCGCGGCTGATCGCGCCGATGACCATCGTGGCGAAGCGGTGCTGGCGCCCGGAGCTGAGCAGGGCGCGGTTGAGCACCGAGAGCATGACCTCGGGGTCGTCCTCGACGAGGTGCAGCGCGCGCAGGGTCTGGCGGATCTTGCCGGTGAGCACGGCGGCCTCGGGGCCTTTGCCGCAGACGTCGCCGAGCACGACGATGGTGTCGGGGCTGGCCGGGGTGGCTTCGTAGACGTCGTAGAAGTCGCCGCCGATGCTGAGGGCGTCGCGGGCGGCCTGGTAGGAGCCGATCAGCTCTATGCCGTCGGGCTGGGGCAGCTCCGGGGGGAGCAGGTCGGCCTGCAGGATCGCGGCGGTGTCGACCTGGTCGCGGTAGAGCGCGGCGGCCGCGATGGCCGCTCCGGCGCGGGCGGCGAAGATCCGGGCCAGCGCTTCGTCGTCGGCGGAGAAGGCGGCGCCGTGGCGGGCGAGGATCAGCGCACCGGCCGGCTCGGCGTTGCCGGGCAGTGGGGTGACCAGCAGCGCGCCGACCGGGGCGGCGTCGCCGGGCAGCAGCCAGGCCGGCACCTGGGAGGCGTCGAGCCAGCGGCTGGGGATGGGCGGGAAGCCGCCGAGGGCCTCCTCGAGCCCGGGGACCTCGCTGAGGACGCTTTCGCGCAGCGTGCCCTCCTCGGTGGTTCCACCGGAGACGAGCCGGATCCATTCGCTGTGCCGGCGGCGGACGGGCAGGACCACCACGGCGGCGTCGGCGAGGTGCGCCACGGCGAGCTCCACCGTCGTACGCAGGACGCGCCGCTGGTTGAGCGACGCGGTCAGCCGCCGCCCGGCCTCGTCGAGGAACGCCGTCCGGGCGCGCTCGGCACGGAACTTCTCGGCCTGGAGCTCCTCGTCGGTGCAATCGCGCAGATACCACGCGTAGTGGTCGTCGTCGAGGCGGCGGCGCTCACCTTTCAACCGGCGGCCGTCGTGCTCGATCGTCGATGCTTCGAGAGCCTGGAGCGCGCCGGGGTCGAGCCCGGGGACCAGCGCTGCGGCCGCCGCGTTGACGAGAACGATCGTGTCGTCGTCGGCGGCGCACAGGATGATCGCCTCGCGGGACGCGTCAAGGGCAGCGCGCAACAGGTCAGCGCGCAGCAGGTCAGCGCGTAGCAGGTCAGGGGCGGGGGGACCGAGGGTGCGGGTTCCGCCCTGGATGGGTAGCTGACTCATGCCGGTCCTCCTCTCATCCACCTCACCTTACGCGAGGGGCGGCCCGGGGGCGCGGCTCAGAACCCCGAACCGGGGCTGATGTCGATCACGACGGGCGCGTGGTCGGAGGGGCCTTTGCCCTTGCGGGCCTCCCGGTCGACGTACGCGTCGGTGACCGCGGCGGCGACGTCGGGGGTGGCGTACACGAGGTCGATCCGCATGCCCTTGTTCTGGTGGAACATCCCGGCGCGGTAGTCCCAGTAGGTGAAGGGGTGGTCGCCCTTGAGGGGGCGCGGCACGACGTCGGTGAGGCCCAGGTCGCGCAGGGCGGCGAGGGCGTCGCGTTCGGGCGGGGTCACGTGGGTGGAGCCGGCGAAGATCCCGATGTCCCACACGTCGTCGTCGGCGGGGGCGACGTTGAAGTCGCCGGTCAGCACGGCCGGGCCTTTCTGCGCTGCCAGGGCGGTGCGCAGGGCCGCGAGCCACGACAGTTTGTACGCGTAGTGCGGGTCCTCCGGCGTCCGCCCGTTCGGCACGTACACGCAGATGAAGCGGATCCCGCCGCACAGGGCGCTGATGGCCCGCGCCTCGGGGTCCGGATAACCGGGTTCGCCGTCGAAGCCGCGCCGCACGTCGTCGAGGCCGGCCTTGGAGAGCAGGGCGACACCGTTCCAGCGGCCCTGACCGTACGCGGCGACCTCGTACCCGAGGGCCTTGACCTCGGCGTCGGGGAAGCCGTCCGCGGCGACCTTGGTCTCCTGCAGGCAGAGCACGTCGGGCGCGGTCTGCTCCAGCCACTCCAGCAGCCGCGGGAGCCGGGCGTTGACCGAGTTCACGTTCCAGGTGGCGAAGCGCATGAGTCCAGCCTGCCGCATCGCCACGGACCTACACGATCGGGCGTCCACCCTGGGGACGGCGCTCGGCGCGCACCCGCACCGGGGCGGCGTCGTCACGGATGGCCGCAAGCAGGGCTGCTGCCAGCCCGGATGCCAGGACGAGCAGCACAGCCACGAGCCAGATCGTCGATCCCTCGGATCCGATCAATGTCGCCATGTCGTGGCCTCCCTGGTCGCTCGGACGCGTCACCGCGAACCGCGTTCTCATGTGATCGGCAGCACCGGCCCGGATCCGAGGACTTGTCCTGCATCACCGTGACCGTGGGAATAATGCATGACTGCCCGGCGGTGCGGAAGGGGTCCACGGGACGTTTGTCACGATCAGGTAAAGGTGATGCCCGTTGAGCTGGACCGATGGCTAAGAATTACCAGCCGTGAGCGGAGCGGGACCGGGCACGTGCCGGTCCGCGGCCCAGTGCAGGGCGAAGTCACCCGGGGTGACCCCGGGGCCCCAGAGCCAGCCCTGACCCTGTGTAACGCCGACGGCGGCCAGAGCGTCACGCTGAATGCGTGTTTCCACTCCCTCGGCGACGATGCTGAGCCCGAGCGCGCGGCTCATCGCGACGACCGCGCGGACGATCTCCTCGTCCTCACCGCCGTCGCCGAGCCCGGAGACGAACGAGCGGTCGACCTTCACCCCGGTGACCGGGAAGCGGCGCAGATAGCCCAGCGCGGAGAAGCCCGTGCCGAAGTCGTCGACGAGCAGGCGCAGACCCAGCTCGCGCAGCTCGAACAGGACCTTCGCGGCAACCCCGCCGCCGTCGACCATGACCGACTCGGTCATCTCCAGCGCGACCGCGGAGGACGGCACGCCGTAGCGCAGCAGCTCGGCGGAGACGATCAGCGGCAGGTTCGGCTCGGCGAGCTGCTTCGGCGACACGTTGATCGACATGTAGAAGTCGCCGTCGACGGTGCCGTCGGCGCGCCACTCGGCGAGCTGGTGCAGTGCCTCGTTGCGGACCCAGGTGCCGAGCGCGCCGATCATCCCGGACTCCTCGGCGACCGGGATGAACGTCATCGGCGGGATCGCACCGCGCTGCGGGTGGTTCCAGCGGACCAGGGCCTCGGCGCCGTGCGGTCGGCCCGTCTCCAGGCGCACGATGGGCTGGTAGACCACGTGCAGCTGGCCCTCGTTGAGGGCGACGCGCAGCGCGCTCTCCAGCTCGATGCGCTCCCGGACCCGGTCGTGCATGGACGTGTCGAAGATGGTGGCGCGGCCCGGACCCTCGGACTTCGACCGGTACATCGCGGTGTCGGCGTCGCGCAGCAGCGCCTCGGTGGTCATCGCGGGGTCACCGCCGCCCGGGGCGTGGGCCAGCCCGATGGAGGCGCTGATGACGACCTCGGTGTCGCGCACCGGCAGCGGGGAGGAGAAACAGCCCTGCATCTCGTCGACCAGCCGCAGCGCGCCCTGCTCCTCGCCGACGTACGCGACCACGAACTCGTCGCCGCCGACCCGGGCCAGCGCCGTACCCGCCGGCAGCGCCGCCCGCAGCCGCGCGGCCACCTCGATGACCAGCTGGTCACCGGCGTCGTGGCCCCACGAGTCGTTGACCCACTTGAAGCCGTCGAGGTCGAGGAACGTCACCCAGACCCGGGCCGGGCCCTGCGCGGGGGCCGCCGTGACGAGAGCCTCGACGGCGGCGGCGATGCTGCGCCGGTTGGGCAGCCCGGTCAGCGGGTCGTGCATCGCCTGGAACTCGGAGTGCAGCTGCGCCTCGACCTGCGCCTGCACCGCGGAGACCGCGCGCAGCAGCAGCAGCGCGACGATCGCAGCGCCGCCCGCCCCGATCACCACCCGGGCGGTGAAGGTGCCGCCGCTGGTCACCAGCAGCACGAACGGGGTCGCGACCGCGGGCACGAGCAGCAGCATCCGCCGCCACGACCAGGCCTGCACCGGATGCCGGTCGGCGTGCCCGAGCTCCACCACCGACGGGTGCAGCGCGGCGACCCCGAGCAGGGTGAACGTCAGCAGGAACGGGAGATCGAACACCGGCGAGACGTACGTGAAGCCGTACGTCCCGATGATGCTGTACGCGACGTCGCCGGCGATGAGCAGCGCGATGCAGGACACCAGCAGCGACAGGCTCACCGGCCACGTCCGCGCGGTGAAGGTCAGGTTGATGCCCAGCGCCAGCAGCACCACGTCGAACGCGGGGTAGAGCCCGGCGAGCACCGACTCGATCGCGGGGCGTCCCTCGATCGCGGCGGCCGGGAAGGCGAGCAGCAGCGCGCTCGTGATGGCCCCGGCGACACACACGATCAGCCCGTCGAGGACGGCGTGGCGCTCGACGCTGCCCCGCGCGCGGAGCAGGATCGCGAAGAAGACGCCGAGCAGGACGTACCCCGGGACGATCATCGCGTCGGCCAGTAGCGGCTCGGCGGTGACCGTGGGGCGCAGCACCACCCCGGCCACGAAACACAGCCCGGTCAGCGCCATGAACGGCCACGCGGCGCGCGGCTCGGCGTGGAACCGGCGCGGCCCGGCGAAACACGCCACGGCGGCGCCGAGACCGATGATCAGGAAGCAGGCGGCGTTGGCGGCGGGGGACAGGTCGAGGACGTAGACGACCGTCGCCGCCAGCCCGGCCGCACCGAACAGCTGCCACGACCGCTGCCCGCGGGCGGGCGGAGCCGCGGGTGGATGGGCAGTGGATCGCACCCCGCATCGCCCCCTGGCACCCGTGTCAGCTGATCAGCGCTCCCGCCGAAGGCACCGTACCGTCCACCGGGGCGTGCCCGGCAGGGGTTCCGTGGACAAACACGGTCGGGCAGGCGCAGCGGCGCAGCAACTCCGAGGCCACGGCGCCCAGCAGCGAACTGCCGTCGGTGCCCCGTGGTCCCACCACCATCATGCGAGCCCGGCGCGACGCGCGGAGCAGAGTTGACGCAGGTTCGCCGATCAGCAGCTGCGGGCGTACCCGTGGAATGCCTGGTATCTCGTCCACCATGCGTTGCAGCAGGCGTGAGCCGGCCGCCTCGCCGGCCTCACCGACCACATGGGCCACGTCCAGGGGGATCTGCCGGCGCTGCGCCTCGGCCGCGGCGAGCCGCAACGCGAGCATCGAACTGGGGGAGCCGTCCACAGCGGCCAGCATCGGACCGGACGGCGGCCGCACACCCCGGGCGACCACCACCGGGCAGCGGGCCCGCGACACCACCTGCACGAGCACGGAATCCGCGGGTAACCGCATCCCGCCGGCCAGGGCGTCGTCGCCCAGGACGAGCAGTGCCGCGCGGCGACTCTGGATCAGCAACTCGCGCACGGCCAGGCCGTCCGCCACCTTGCCTTTCACGGGTACGCCCGGAGCGGAACGCCGCGCCGACGCCATCGCTTCGTTCACTATCTGATCGGCTTCGTGTCGCGCATCGCCATAATCGGGAGGATCATCGGTGTATCGCGTGCCCGGCCAGGAAAATGCGTGCAGGACCAGCAACGTGAGCCCGCGCGCGGCCGCCTCCCGGGCGGCGAGACGTACAGCGGCGAGGCCGGCGGAGGATCCGCTGACCGCCACGACGACGGGAGCCTTATCAGGTATCTGCATCGGTTCACCACCTCTGCACCACGAGGATGCTTCACCGACCATTATCTATGGTGTGACGGTCCGCACGTATTCGTGATCAATCCCTCAGCGATCGACCGGCTGATGACCCGTTCAGCTTGAGGGTTTACGGTGAACGGCAGGTTATTGGCGACATCTGCCGGTGAAGTGAGGGAAATACATGACGGATGTCAAGCTCGACCACCCTGGTGGCCAACTTTCTCTGCCGGTGCGCCCGGCGGTCGAGGGCCCCGGTGGCATCGAGATCAGCACCCTCCTCAAGGAGACCGGTTACGTCACCCTCGACCAGGGCTTCGTGAACACGGCCTCCTGCGCGTCGGCGATCACCTACATCGATGGTGACGCCGGCATTCTTCGTTACAGGGGCTTCCCGATCGAGCAGCTCGCGGGCAAGGCTTCCTTCCTGGAAGTCTCCTACCTGCTGATCCACGACGCCCTGCCGACCCCGGCGCAACTCGCCGAGTTCGCCGACAAGATCCGCGTGCACACGCTGCTGCAGGAGGAGATGCGCGCCTTCTTCTCCGGCTTCCCGCGTGACGCGCACCCGATGGCGGTCCTCTCGTCCGCCGTCACCGCGCTGTCGACGTTCTACCAGGACGCGCTGGACCCGACCGACCCCGAGCAGGTCGAGATCTCCGGGATCAGGCTCATGGCGAAGCTTCCGACCATCGCGGCGTACGCGTACAAGAAGTCCATCGGGCACCCGCTGCCCTACCCGGACAACTCGCTCGACTACGTCGACAACTTCCTGCGGATGACGTTCGGCCTGCCGACCGTCGACTACGAGGTCGACCCGAAGATCGCGAAGATCCTCGACATGCTCTTCGTGCTGCACGCCGACCACGAGCAGAACTGCTCCACGTCGACGGTGCGGCTGGTCGGCTCCGCGCAGGCCAACCTGTTCGCGTCGGTCTCGGCGGGCATCAACGCCCTGTCCGGCCCGCTGCACGGCGGCGCCAACTCGGCGGTGCTCGAGATGCTCGAGCAGATCCGCGCCGACGGCGGCGACGTCCAGTCCTTCGTGCGCCGCGTCAAGGCGAAGGAGAAGGGCGTCAAGCTGATGGGCTTCGGCCACCGGGTCTACAAGAACTACGACCCGCGCGCCGCCATCGTGAAGAAGGCCGCCCAGGAGGTCCTGGCCACGATGGAGAAGCCGGACCCGCTGCTGGAGATCGCCTTCCAGCTCGAGGAGATCGCCCTCGCGGACGACTACTTCGTGTCCCGCAAGCTGTACCCCAACGTGGACTTCTACACGGGCCTGATCTACAAGGCCCTGGGCTTCCCGACCAAGATGTTCACGGTGCTGTTCGCGCTGGGCCGCCTGCCCGGCTGGATCGCGCAGTGGAGCGAGCAGGCCGGCGACGCCAGCACCAAGATCGGCCGCCCGCGCCAGCTCTACACCGGTGAGGCGGAACGCCAGTTCGTCCCGATCACCGAGCGCTGACACTCATCTGGGCCGTCCCTTGCGGGCGGCCTTTTTGAGCGCTTGTAAATGCCTGAGCGGTTATATAACGTGACAGGCATGGTGGATCCCATCACGGTGCTGGCCGAACCCGTCCGCCGCCGCATCCTCGACGAGCTGCGCGTCACCGAATGCAGCGTCGGCAGCCTCGTCGACGCCCTCGCCATGAGCCAGCCGGCCGTCTCCAAACACCTCAAGGTCTTGCGGGAGGCGGGCTTCGTCTCCAGCCGTACGGCCGCCCAGCAGCGCATCTACCGCCTCGAACCGGAGCCGTTCCGCGCCCTCGAACGCTGGCTCGCCCCCTACCGCCGGCTGTGGGGCACCCACCTGGATGCCCTCGAACGACACCTGGAGGAGTCATGACCGAACGCGTCGAGGCCGACGGCGCGCGCTGGGCGCTGGTCTTCATCCGCGAGCTGGGCCACCCGCCGCAGGAGGTATGGGCAGCGCTGACCGAGCCCGGCCGGCTCTCGCAATGGGCACCTTTCGACGCCGGGCGCGATCTGTCCCGGACGGGAGACGTCGTCCTGACCATGGTGGACGGCCCGGACCGTACGGACACCGCCGCCACGGTGCTGCGGGCCGACGCGCCGCGGCTGCTCGAACACACCTGGGGCGGCGACGTGCTGCGGTGGGAGCTCGAGGAAACCCCGGGCGGCACCCGGCTCACCCTGCGCCACGTCTTCGACGGGCGCGACGCCGCCCCCCTGTACGCCGCGGGCTGGCACATCTGCGCGGATGTGCTGGTCAAGCTGCTCGACGGCGTGCCCGTCGGGGTGATCCGGGGACGCGACGCGATGGATCACGGGTGGGAGGCGCTGCGGGCGGCGTACGAGAAAAGTCTCTGAGCCGGGCAAGCCCGCATGGGCGGCCACCCGTCTGGGCAATGCTTGCCAGAGGAACTCGAGGGGGAATGCATGGACGTCGTGATCGGCATCGACACCGGGACCACCGCCACCAAGGGGGTCGCCGCCGGCATGGACGGCGAGGTGCGGGTGACGACCAGCGTGCACTACCCGCTGTCGGTGCCCGGCTCCGGCCGCGCGGAGCTCGACGCCGGCAAACTGCGGGACGCGGCCGTCGAGGCGCTGATCACCGTGGCCGCCGGGGTGCGCGAGCGCGGCGACCGGGTCGTCGCCGTGAGCCTCTCCGCGTTCCTGCACGGCCTCGCCCCCCTCGACGCCACCGGCAACCCGCAGGGGCCGCTGATCACGTGGGCCGACAACCGCGCCTACGGCCAGGCCCAGCACATCGCCGACACCGGCCGGGCGAAGGCCCTGCAGGCCCGCACCGGCACCCCCGTGCACCCCATGGCGCCGCTCGCGAAGCTCGCCTGGTGGAAGGAGACCGACCCCGCGCTGCTGCGTGACACCCCGCGCTGGGGCGGCGTCAAGGAGATCGTGCTGGCCGGGCTCGCCTCGGACGCGTTCGTGCTCGACCTGTCCGTCGCGTCCGGTACCGGCCTCTACGACATCCACGAACGGCGCTGGGACCCCGAAGCCCTCGACATCGCCGGTGTACGCGAGGAGCAGCTCGCCGAGGTCGTCCCCACCACCACCGCGCTCAAGCTGAACCCCGACGTCGCCTCCGCCGCGGGCCTGCCACCCGGCATCCCGCTGATCATCGGCGCCGCCGACGGCCCGCTCGCCAACCTCGGCGTCGGCGCCACCCCGGCCGGGATCGCCGCGGTCTCCCTGGGCACGAGCGGCGCCCTGCGCACCGTCGTCGACCGGCCGCTCGCCGACAAGGCGGGCCGGCTGTTCTGCTACGCGCTCACCGAGGACCGCTGGGTGATCGGCGGCGCCATCAACAACGCCGGCTCGGTGGTCCGCTGGGCCGGCCAGACGATGGCCGAGGGCTTCGACCGCCCGGCGGCCGAGGCCGAGAACGCCGACGAACGCGACGCCGCCCTGCTCGTCGAGGCCGCCGGTGCCCCGCCCGGCAGCGACGGCCTGCTCTGCCTGCCCTACCTGCTCGGCGAACGCGCACCCTGGTGGCGCGGCGGCATGCGCGGTGCCTACCTCGGGCTGCGCCGCGAGCACGGCCGCGCGCACCTGGTCCGCGCCGCCGTGGAGGGCGTCTGCCAGCAGCTCGCCCTGGTCCGCGACACGTTCGGCGACGAGGGCATCGCCATGACCGAGGTCCGGGCCACCGGCGGCGCGGTCAACTCGGACCTGTGGGTCGGTGTGCTCGCCGCGGCCCTCGACCTGCCCGTCGCGATCGCCGACACCCCGGAGGGCACCGCGCTCGGCGCCTGCCTGCTCGGCCTGCACGCCCTCGGCGACCTGCCCGACCTCGACGACGCCGCCGCGCTGGTCGACATCACCGGCCGCACCACACCCGACCCGGCCAACGCCGACCTCTACCGCCGGCTGCGCCCGCTCGTGGAGAAGTCGGCGCTCGCGGTCACCGACGTGCTCACCGAGCTCGACCGGATCGCCCCGGCGCCGCTGCCGAGCACCGAGAAGGCCGTCAAGGGGTAACAGCAGGGCCTCTGTCAGACCCGCGGGCGGCCGTAGCGTGGAGGCGTGGACAACCGCAACGACGTACGCGAGTTCCTCGCCTCCCGCCGCGCCCGGATCACCCCGGAACAGGCGGGACTGCCCCGTTACGGCGGCACCCGGCGCGTGCCCGGGCTGCGCCGCGAGGAGGTCGCCCTGCTCGCCGGGGTCAGCCCGGACTACTACATCCGGCTCGAGCGCGGCAACCTCAGCGGCGTCTCCGGCACCGTCCTCGACGCGATCAGCAAGGCCCTGCGCCTCGACGACGCCGAGCACGCCCACCTGCACGACCTCGCGCGCACGTCGAACACGACCACCCGGGCACGGCGCCGGCCCGCACCACACGTACGCCCCGGGGTGCAGCGGTTGATCGACGCGATGACCGACGCCCCGGCGTTCATACGCAACGGGCGCCTCGACATGCTGAGCGCCAACCGGCTCGCGTACGCCCTCTACTCCCCGGCCTTCCAGACGCCCGCCCGGCCGGTGAACCTGGCCCGGTTCTGCTTCCTCGACCCGCAGGCCACCGTCTTCTACCCCGACTGGCAGGGCGCGGCGGACCAGACGGTCGCGCTGCTGCGCACCGAAGCCGGCCGTGATCCCTATGACCGGGACCTGTCGGAGCTGGTGGGGGAGCTGTCGACGCGCAGCGGGGAATTCCGGGTGCGCTGGGCGGCCCACGACGTGCGGCTGCACCTCACCGGCGTCAAACACTTTCGCCACCCGGTGGTCGGCGACCTCGACCTGCCGTTCGAGGCCCTGCCGCTGCCGGCCGACCCAGGACTGACCCTCACCGCCTACAGCGCCGAGCCTGGCACGCCCTCCGCGGACGGATTGCGCCTCCTTGCCAGCTGGTCCACCACCGTCGAACCCGTCGATCATCGCTGATCCTCCCCTCGCATCGGCGCTGATCCTCCCCTTGTCCGGCCTTTGTCCAGCCTTTGTCCAGCAAGACGCCGGGCGGTCGGTGCCGGTTCTCGATCGGGGCGTGAGGTGGGACACCGGGCACCGCGTTGCCGATGCGGGGCGGGGTGGGGAAGACTGACCGGCGAGCGGTAGCGGAGGAACCCGGTGGAAGTCCGGGACGGTCCCGCCACTGTGACCGGGTGCTCTGGTGCCCGGGAGTCAGGAGACTCCGGCCGCTCGATTCCTCACACGCGGGCGTGGACACCCGCCGGAAAGGATTGTGGCGTGACGCCGTACCCGTTCTCCGCCGTTGTCGGCCTTGACGACCTGCGCCTGGCACTGCTTCTCACGGCGGTCTCACCCGCGGTCGGCGGCGTGCTCGTGCGCGGCGAGAAGGGCACCGCCAAGAGCACGATCGTGCGTGCCCTCGCGACCCTGCTGCCCGAGGTCGACGTGGTCCGCGGCTGCCGGTTCGCCTGCGACCCCGCAGCCCCCGACCCGGCCTGCCCCGACGGCCCCCACGAGGCGGGCGCCCCGCACGGGCACCGCCCCGCGACCCTCGTCGAGCTCCCCGTCGGCGCCACCGAGGACCGCGTCGTCGGCACCCTCGACATCCAGCGCGCCCTCGCCGACGGCGTCAAGGCCTACGAGCCCGGCCTGCTCGCCGCCGCCCACCGCGGCGCGCTCTACGTCGACGAGGTCAACCTGCTCCCCGACCACCTCGTCGACCTGCTGCTCGACGCGGCGGCGATGGGCCGCGCCCACGTCGAGCGTGACGGGGTCTCCGTCAAGCACGCAGCCCGCTTCCTGCTCGTCGGCACCATGAACCCCGAGGAGGGCGAGCCCCGCCCTCAGCTCGTCGACCGGTTCGGCCTGGTCGTCACGGTGGCCGCGCCCCGCGATGCGGTGCAGCGGGCGGAGGTGGTGCGGCGGCGGCTCGCGTACGAGCGGGATGCCGACGTCTTCGCCGCGCGCTTCGCCGACGAGGAGCGGGAGCTCGCGGCCCGGATCCTCATCGCGCGCCGGGCCGTGCCCGCGGTGGTGCTGCCCGACGCCGAGCTCGACCGGATCGCGCGGATCTGTCTTGCCTACGGCGTCGACGGGATGCGTGCCGACATCGTTGTTGCGCGGTGCGCTGTGGCTCTCGCCGCCTGGCACGGGCGCGGCACGGTCACCGGGGGTGACGTGCGGGACGCCGCGCGGCTCGCGCTGCCGCACCGGCGACGCAAGGATCCGCTCGACCCGCCGGGCACCGATGAGGACCGTCTCGAGGAAGCGTTGTCGCAGGCCGGGGCCGACGACCCGGATGACGACCCGAACCCGTCCGATGGCGGCCCGTCCGATGGCGGCCCGACCGACGGTGGCCCTTCCGACGGCTCCGGAGATGGTCCGGACAAATCGGACGGTCGTGGCTCTGGTTCGCAAGCGCCTCGCAGCGGGCCGGGCTCGTCACCGCCGGGTAGCGGTGCGGGCGACAGCGGCTCGGGGTTTGATGACGCCACCAGGGCGGACAATTCGGGCGCTGAGGGTCAGCTGACGGATCAGCCGGCCGACGCGGACGACAAGCGGCCCGGCGGCGCGAACGCGAGCGGCGGCCAGCAGGCCCAGGCCGGCTCGGTCTACCGGCCCAAGACCCTGCGGATCGCGGCGCGGGGCGAAGGCGGGCACGCCGGGCGGCGGTCCCCGGCGTTCGCGCGGCGCGGCCGGGTGGTCGGTTCCCGGATCCCGCAGGGCAGGCTGCGCGGCGCGGCGCATCTGCCCGCGACCCTGCGCGCGGCCATCCACCGCGGCGGCGCCGACGGCGTCCAGGCGCGTGACCTGCGCGAAGCCGTGCACGTCGGCCGTGAGGCCAACCTCGTGCTCTTCGTGGTCGACGCGTCCGGCTCGATGGCCGCCCGCAAACGGATGACCGTCGTCAAGACCGCCGTCCTGTCCCTGCTCCGCGACGCCTACCAGCGCCGCGACCGGATCGGCATGATCACGTTCCGGGGCCGCTCGGCGGAGCAGGTCCTGCCACCCACCTCCAGCCACGAGGTCGGCGTCATGCGCCTCGCGAGCCTGCGCACGGGCGGCCGCACCCCGCTCGCCGCCGGCCTGAGCGCCGCGGCCACGACCATCGCCACCGAACGCCGCCGCGACCCCCGCCGCCGCCCCCTGCTGATCGTCGTCACCGACGGCCGCGCCACCAGCGGCCCCGACCCGGTCACCCTCGCCCCCGCCCTCGCCGGCGTGGCCACCGTCGTCGTCGACTGCGAATCCGGCCCGATCCGCCTCGGCCTCGCCCGCCGCCTCGCCGCCGCCCTCCACGCCGACGTCATGCCCCTCGACGCCCTCAGCGCCACCCCCACCACCCCGCTCGGAAGGGCCGCCTGATGCCCGCCGCCACTCTCGCCCCCGCGCCACGGCCGTCGGCCGTCACCCTCACCGCGGCGCCCCCGCGCCCGCGCCGGCCTCGCCGCGGTCAACGGACGGGAACCACTCTTGCCGGGCGGCCGGCCGCCGTCACCCTCGCCACCTCGATCGGAAGGGCCGCCTGATGCCGCAGGGGAAGGTCACCACGGTTCCCGATGACGGACTGACGACCCGGCAGCGCCGGCGCCAGGCCGTGCTCGCCGTCCACACCGGACCGGGCAAGGGCAAGTCGACCGCCGCGTTCGGGATGGCGTTGCGGGCGTGGAACGCGGGCTGGTCCGTCGGGGTGTTCCAGTTCGTGAAGTCCGAGAAGTGGCGGGTCGGCGAGGAAGCCGCTCTCAAGGCGCTCGGCACCGTCCCCGGTGGCGCGCCCGTCACCTGGCACAAGATGGGTGAGGGCTGGTCGTGGATCCAGCGGGCCGGGACGGAGCGTGACCACGCCGCCGAGGCCGCGGAGGGCTGGGAGCAGATCAAACGGGACCTGGCCGCCGAGACCCACGGGTTCTACGTGCTGGACGAGTTCACGTACCCGATGAAGTGGGGCTGGGTCGACGTCGCCGAGGTCGTCGCCACGCTGCGGGATCGGCCCGGGACGCAGCACGTCGTCATCACCGGGCGCGACGCGCACCCCGACCTCATGGACGCCGCCGACCTGGTCACCGAGATGACCAAGGTGAAGCATCCGATGGACGCGGGGCGTAAGGGGCAGCGGGGCATCGAATGGTGAGCATCCCGCGGATCGTCATCGGGGCTCCGGCCTCGGGGCACGGGAAGACGACGGTGGCCACGGGGCTGCTGGCGGCGTACGCGAAACGTGGTCTGAAGGTTGCTCCTTTCAAGGTGGGGCCGGACTACATCGACCCTGGCTACCATGCGCTCGCGGCCGGGCGGCCCGGGCGCAACCTCGACCCGGTGATGGTGGGGGAGGAGCTGATCGGGCCGCTGTTCGCGCACGGGTCGGCCGGCACCGATCTCGCGATCGTCGAGGGGGTCATGGGCCTCTACGACGGCCGGACCGGCGGTGGCGACACCGGATCGACCGCGCACGTCGCCGAGCTGCTCGGCGCGCCCGTCCTGCTCGTGCTGAACGCCGCTGCGATGGGCCGTTCGGTGGCCGCGCTGGTGCACGGGTTCCGCAGCTTCGGCAACGTCCGCATCGGCGGCGTCATCCTCAACCAGGTCGGCTCGGACCGCCACGAGGCCCTGCTGCGCGAAGCCTGCGAAGAGGTCGGCACCCCCGTGCTGGGAGCCATGCGCCGTGCTTCCGCCGTCGAGGCCCCGTCGCGCCACCTCGGCCTGGTCCCCGCCGCCGAACGCCGCGCCGAGGCCCTGGCCTCCGTCGACGCCCTCGCGGCGCTGGTCGAGTCCTCGGTGGACCTCGAAGAAGTGCTCGCGCTGGCCCGCTCCACACCGCCGCTCACGGCCGCACCGTGGAGCCCCGAGGCCGACGAACCGGTCCAGAGCCGCCCGGTGGTCGCGATCGCGGGTGGTCCCGCCTTCACCTTCGCGTACGCCGAAACGGCCGAACTCCTCGCCGGAGCCGGCGCCGAAGTCGTGGTGGTCGACCCGCTCCGCGACGAGAAACTGCCCGACGGCACCCGGGCCCTGGTCGTCGGTGGCGGCTTCCCCGAGGTGTACGCCTCCGAGCTGTCCGCCAACGAACCGCTCCGCCTCGCCGTCGCCTCCCTCGCCGCCGTGGGCATGCCGATCGCCGCCGAATGCGCCGGCCTGCTCTGGCTCTGCCGCACTCTCGACAACGCCCCGATGTGCGGCGTCCTCGACGCCGACGCCGCCATGACCCCGAGCCTCACCCTCGGCTACCGGGACGCGGTCGCCCTCTCGGACAGCCCCCTGCTCCCCGCCGGCTCCCGCATCACCGGCCACGAATTCCACCGCACGACGGTGCACCCCCGCTCCGGCCTGCTCCTCGAGCCTGCCGGGGGAGCGGCCTGGGCCTGGCGCGGCGCCGACCCGGAAGGCTTCGCCACGCCGAACCTGCACGCCAGCTACCTGCACCTGCACTGGGCCGCCGACCGCGCGATCGCCCACCGCCTGGTGACGGCCGCCGCCCTTTGACGCCCCGGGGCCGGGTGGTGCTGGGGATCGGGGCGCGGTCCGGCGTACGCGACGAGGAGCTGGACGAGGCCGCTCAGGCCGCGGTCGCGCTGACGGGGGCCGAGGTCGACGCCGTGGCGACGGTGGAGCGCCGTGGTGCGGCGGTCCGGGCGCTGGCCACGCGGCGGGGCTGGGAACTGCTGCTCTTCAGCGACGACGAACTCGCCGAGATGGACACGCCGAACGTGGTCCGGCTGACCGGTGCACCGAGTGTCGCCGAGGCCGCCGCGCTGCGGGGAGCCGGCCCCGGCGCGACACTGCTGCTGACGAAAAAAGCGTTCCCCAGCGTCACCGTCGCCATCGCCGCCGTCGTCATCGCCACTACCGTCGCCATCGCCGCCACCGGCTGAGACGGACCGGCGGCGTCGAGGTGGCCGAGTCCCAGGAGCTGGGGAGCGCGCGGCCGCCGGGGTGAGGCCACCGATCAGGTGGTGCATGCCTCGGTGTCGCCCGCGCCGAGTGCGACACGTGCCAGGAGATGCCTGAGCTGCGTCTGCTCGTCGGCCGACAGGTCACGCATGAGGGTCGCCTCGACGGTGCGCAGCGAGATCCGCGCTGTCGCCAGCAGCGCGCGGCCGTCGTCGGTGGCGATGACCTGGCTCTTGCGGCGGTCCTGCGGGTCGGGACGGCGCGCGGCCAAGCCGCGCGCCTCGAGCGCGTCGACGACCGAGGTCATGGCGTTCTTGTCGATGCCGAGGCGCTGGCCGAGCGCGAGCTGCGAGGTCGGCGGCTCCGTCGTGACGGCGACCAGCACCTGGTATCCGCGCGCCCCGCCCGGCACGCCGGCCACGGCCCCGGCGGCGGTCCGCGAAAAGCCCGCATACATCGCCTGGAGTGACCAGCCCAGCTCGGTCTCGATCCCGGCGGCCCGCCAGTCGATCGGCGTCCGTTCAGTGCTCATGGGCAAAACATTACCTTGACAGGATCGTCCTCAGCAAGGATCGTCCTCCATCAGGAAGATCTAGCAAAGGATGACATCGTGATCACCCCGTTCACCCTGCACGTTCCCGAATCCGACCTCGACGACCTGCGGCAACGGCTGCTGCACACCCGGTGGCCGGGCCGGGAGACCGTGGCGGACACCGCCCAGGGGCCACAGCTCGCGAAGATCCAGCAGCTCGTCAGCCACTGGGCCACCGGCTACGACTGGCGCGCG
Source organism: Winogradskya humida (assembly GCF_016862215.1). Lineage (GTDB taxonomy): Bacteria > Actinomycetota > Actinomycetes > Mycobacteriales > Micromonosporaceae > Actinoplanes > Actinoplanes humidus. Next base: position 13,547 of record NZ_BOMN01000076.1, on the reverse strand, counting down.
ACGGAGAAACTGCTCAACGACTGGGGACAGTTCACGACCACGATCGACGACCTCGAGATCCACTTCGTCCACGTCCGGTCCGCGGTGCCCGGTGCCCGGCCGCTGCTGCTCACCCATGGCTGGCCGGGATCGGTGCTCGAGTTCCGGCACGCGATCGGCCCGCTGACCGACCCGGTCGCGCACGGCGGGTCCGCTGTGGACGCCTTCGATCTCGTCATCCCCAGCCTGCCCGGCTTCGGGTTCTCCGGGCACCCCACCGGCACCGGCTGGAACCTGCGCCGGACCGCGCAGAGCTGGGCAACCCTCATGCAGCGGCTCGGCTACGAGCGGTGGTTCGCCCAGGGAGGCGATCTGGGAGCTGTCGTCACCGCGGAGCTCGCGGCGCTCGAAGCCGAAAAGGGGATCGGCCTCGCGGGCATCCACCTGAACATGGCCCTGTTCACGCCCACCGACGACGAGATCCGCGACGCCGACGAGGCGGAACGCGCGATGCTCCAGGAAGGCGGCTACTACTGGCAGACACTCTCGGCCTACTCCCAGCAGATGTCGACGCGGCCCCAGACCATCGGCTACGCCCTCACCGACTCACCGGCCGGCCTGGCCGCCTGGATCTACGCGATGTTCCAGGACGTCGGCGGCACCCACGCCGAGCACGGGGACGCCGAGAAGCTCTTCTCCCTCGACGAGATGCTCGACGACATCATGCTGTACTGGCTCCCCGGCACCGCCGCGTCGGCGGCCCGCATGTACTGGGAAGAGAACCAGCGCCAGTGGTCCGCCCCGGGCACGATCGAATCACCCCTGACCGTCCCGGTGGGCCTCAGCGTGATGCCGGGTGAATACGTACGCCGTTCCCGCCGCTGGGCGGAGAAGCGTTACCCGAACCTCGTTCTCTTCAACGAGGTCGCCCGCGGTGGGCACTTCGCGCTGCTCGAACAGCCGGAGCTCCTCGTCGCCGACATCCGCGAAACGTTCCGGCACCTGCGCTGAGCTCAGCCGGCGTCCGCCCAGTCCGTGGCGGCGGCGCCGGCCTCCTGCGGCTCGATCTGTGCGAGCCGTTCCCGCAGCGCGCCGGTCACGAACCGGTACGAGTCGCTGCCCAGCACCAGCCGCAGCGGCGCGGGTTCGTGCCCGGCGCGGCCAGGCTGAGGCTGTCGAACCGGAATTCGGTACGCGCACCGCCCGGCTCGACGATGGTGACGCCGATGCCGAACGGCGCGACGTCCCGCGCGGTGCCCTCCATGAAACCCTCGACGCCCCACTTCGACGCGACGCCGACGCCCTGGAGAAGCTGGCCGTGATGTAGCGGGGCAGCGCGGGTGGCTTCCGGCCGCTACGATGATTGATCGACATCGATCATCGCGGGGGCTGATGGACATGCGTGGTGCGATCGCGGGCGGGGACCCGTTGCTGGAGCCGGGGCAGGCGCTGGATCGGCTGGCGGCGTGGAAAGGGCGGATCGATCAGCTCGCCGCCGACACGAAGACGATGAGTGACCGGCTGGGCGATCTGCGGGTGACCGCTTCCGACGAGCACCGGATGGTCGAGGTCACCCTTGATTCCCAGGGTGCGCTGCTGGACATCCGGCTCGGCCGGCGGATCCAGCAGGTCGAGCCGGAGATGGTGGCGCGGGCGATCATGAGCACGGTCCGGGAGGCTCGGCAGCGGATCGCCGGGCAGGCCGAGGAGATCATCTCGAGCACCGTCGGCACCGGGACCCCGGCCGCGCGGGCGATCGCGGCGCAGGTCGGCGAGCAGCTTCGCGACGACAGGGTCGAGGACGGCGGGGCGCAGGGCGCCGAGCGGGACCGGTGGTGAGCGTGGCGGCCGAGGGATTTCAGGCTGACGCGTCGCAGATCCGGCGGCATGCCGGCACCGTCGACGCGGTCCGGGCCCGGCTCGCCGCGGTCAAGGCGGCGAGTGCGCACATCGCCCAGGACGACGGGGCCTACGGGTTGTTGTGCAGCTGGTTGCCGGCCGTGCTGGAAGGGCGGCATCAGGAGCAGGACAGCCTCGTCGCGTATGCCGAGCGCAACCTGTCGCAGGCGGCCGATTCGCTCGTCGCGGCCGCCGGTGACTACGACGACACCGACGCGACCGCCGCCGACGCGGTTCGCAAGGCCGGCGATCGGCTGGGCCGATGAGCGACGGTTCCCTGGTCGCGGATGTCGTCTCCACTCGCGAGCCGTGGAGCGGGGCGTCGCTGGCCGACAACTTCCAGGGCCTGCTGATGGCGGTCAAGAGCGAGGGCTGGGTCGACGACCTGCTCGCCGGGGGGTCGCTGGCGCTCGACATCGCCGCGAGCGCGCTCGACCCGTTCAGTGCCCTGCTCGCCAACGGGCTCGGCTGGGCCATGGAGTATTTCGAGCCGTTGCGCAGCGTGCTCGACGAGCTCACGGGGATGCCCGACGTGGTGGCCTCCCACGCCGCGACCTGGGACAACATCGCGGCGGAGCTGGGCGACATCGCGGACGAGCTGGGGTCGCGGGTCGCCGGTGACCTGCCCGACTGGCACGGGGACGCCGCCGGCGCCTACGCCGCCATGATGGGCCACAACGTCTCCGGGCTCGGCGGGCTGAGCGTGGTCGCGTCGGTGATGGCCGCGGCGACCGAGGCGGCCGGCAATCTCGTGCGGTTCACCCGGGACATCGTGCGGGACCTCATCGCGGACCTCGTGGCCCGGGTCATCGTCTGGGCCGTCGAGGCGATCTTCGTGGTCACGATCCCGGTGATCGCCGAACAGATCGTCGCCGCGGTCGTGAAGTGGTCCGCGCGGATCCTCGGCTATACGACCGCCCTGATCACGAGCCTGACCAACCTCACCCGGCTCCTCAACGGCTAGGGGCGCGAGGATGCCAGGCGCAAAACCACACGGCAGCGGCTCGCCGAGCGACGGCTCACACAGCGAGCACGGCGGAGAGGCGGGCGGGGCGCGGCCGGGGCGGCCCCATGGGGGCGGCAGTGCGGACGCGGCTTCCGCGCAACGGACGGTGCGCTCCGAGTTCGATCAGGGTCACGGCAGCGATCCCGGCCACGGCGGCTCGCCCTCGCAGGACCCGGTCCACGGACAACAGACGCACGGCCAGGAGACGGACGGTGACGGCTCGCCGGAGTTGCAGTCGGCCACGCCGGAGGCGGCGAAAGCCTTCGTCGACAACATCACCACGGACCCGAAGTCGGTGGTGGGCAAGTCGGCCGAGGACATCGCGGGGCAGTTCAACGACGCCGGCTATCACGCCACCGTGGTGCAGACGTTCAAGAAGGGGACCTCGGGCAACGCCGTGCAGGTCCGGGTCGAGGACCACCCTGAGATCACCAATATCCAGGTGCACCCGGGCGGCGGCCGGCACACCCCACCGGGATCGCCATACTGGAAGATCTCGACGAACACCTCCGGGAAGAAATGGGTCATTCCCGAGAATTTCCGGGGCGCGGACAGCTTGGGCGGGGAAGCGATTCGTTATGACGAATGATCTGATCAAGGTGGACCGGGTGCGGTCGGCGCAGGAGGCCGCCGTGTTCGAGGGGCTGGGGGCGCGGATGGTGACGGTGTCGCTGAGTCCTGATCCCCGGTTCGAGGACGACCGGACGGTGACGGTTGAGCAGGCCGCGGAGATCGGCCGGGCGCTGCGGCGGGCGACGCTGGTCGCCGCGATGGATCTGCAGGACGACCCCAGCAGGATCAGGCGGATCGTCGCTGCTGCCGGGGCGAAGCTGGTGCAGCCGATCACCGTCGTGATGCCGCCGGTCCAGGTGCGGGTCGCGCTGCGGGATGCGGGGATCGGGGTTGTGTACGGCGGGATCGAGATCGCGCATGACGATGATCCGGCATGGGTGTTCGACGGGTACGACGCCGCTGCCGACCTCGACGCGGAGCTTTTCCACGCCGATGTTCTCCCTGAGTACGGGAACTCGTGGGAATTTCTGCGGGACGAGTCCCCGGAGTTCGAGGAGGAGTTCCAGATCGCGGATCTGAACGAGCTGGCGCGTACCCATCCGATGGTGGTGGGTCTGAATTTCACGCCGGGCAACGTGAAGGAGATCCTGGCGGCGTTGCCCGAGGTGCGGGGCATTGCGCTCACTCTGGCCGACAGGGCGCGCCGGGATGATGCGCGCTGGCATCGGTACGGCGACGCGGTGCGGGTGCTGCAGGCGTTGTGAGGGGCCCCCATTGATCTTCGTCAGCGGGTAATTTGCAGGGATGTCGATGTCGAGGCGCGCTCTGCTGACCGGTGCTGCTGGGGGTGCGGTGGCGCTGACCACCGGGGCCGGGGTGCGGGTTCCCGCGGTGGTGGGGGAGCTCGAGGAGAAGATTCTCGCGGGGATGCGGCGGTATGACGTTCCCGGTGTCGCGCTCGGGTTGCGGTATCGCGGCGTCGACTATGTGCGGGGTTACGGGGTCGCCGAGGTCGGGAAGCCGGCCATGGTGGACGGTGACACGGTTTTCCGGGTCGGGTCCACGACCAAGACGTTCACCGGGACGGCGGTCATGCGCCTGGTGGAGCGGGGCAAGCTTGATCTTGACCGTACGGTGCGGAGTTACCTGCCGGGGTTCCGTGACGGGTTTCCCGCGGCGACCGTGCGGCAGGCGCTCAACCACAGCGCCGGGTGGCTCGGGGACTACTTCTACGACACCGGGGCGGACGATCAGGCCCTGGCGCGGTACGTCGGCGCGATGGGGCGGGTGCCGCAGCAGACGCCGCCGGGGAAGGTGTTCGCCTACAACAACGCGGCCCTCGGTGTGGCGGGGCGGCTGGTCGAGGTTGCCGCCGGGGTGCCGTACGAGGATGCGATCCGGTCCCTGATCACCGGCCCGCTCCGGCTGGACCACAGTAGCTTCTTCACTGAAGACCTGGACGACACGGTGACGGTGGCGATGTCGCATGTGTTCGGGCCGGACGGCACCCAGGTGCCGAGCCCCGGATCGTTCGCGATGCCGCGCAGCATCCATCCGGCGGGCGGGCTGATCTCCAGCGCCCGCGATCAGCTGCGGTGGGCCCGGTTCCACCTCGGCGACGGGGGACGCGTGCTCAGCCGCCGGTCGCTGCGGCTCATGCGGTCGCGGCCCGGCCCGGGTGGGGCCCTGTTCGTCGAGCTGGACGGCATGGGGGTGACCTGGATGGTGCGCCCGACCGTCGAGGGCACCAAGGTCATCCAGCACGGCGGCGACTGGGAGGGCCAGCACTCCGGGTTCCTGATGGTGCCGGAGCAGGACTTCGCCCTCACCGTGCTGACCAACTCGGAGACCGGCCCCGACCTGCTCGACGAGCTTTTCGTCGACGACTGGGCCCTCGCGAGGTTCGCGGGCCTGCACAACCTTCCGGCGAGGGTCCGGCCGGAATCCCGGATCGCGGACTACCTGGGCTACTACACGCTGGAGCAGATCGGCTTCGACGGCGCGGCCGTGAGCATCACGCTGGAGGCCGTCGCCGTCGGCGGCGAGCTCAGCCTGCGGTACGAGGGCGAGGAGCTGCTCCGGCTGGGCTTCTACCGCAAGGATTTCGCCCGGTTCGCCTTCCCGGACGGCACCTACTCCAACGGCCGCAGCAGCTTCGTCCGCGATCGTCACGACCGGGTCGAGTTCTATCGGTACGGCGGCCGCCTGATGCGCCGCACCGACACCCCGCCCGCCGTGGCAAAGTCCAGGACGGCGGCGACCCTGCGCTTCCCGGGGCCGGCCCTGCCGTACCCCGTCAGAGGGTGACGACGACCTTCGCCGCGGAGACGCCCTTGCGCTGGATGTCGAGGGCGTGCTGGAAGTCCCCGGCGCCGTGCCCGACGACGGTGGGCTGCGGCGCGGCGAGGTAGCGGCCCTCGGCGAGCGCCGCCGGGAGGAAGTCGCGGTAGACCGCCGTGCTGACCTCGTTCGTCTTCAGCGAGCTGCCGAAGATGTACTTCGTGCGGACCCCGCGGGACCGGGCGGCGACCTGCAGGGCCACGTTGGAGCCGACAAGCTTCGCGAACACCTTCGCGAAGGCGAGGCGGCCCCCGCCGGCGAGACCTGCGAAGGAGACCGGCGGGCTGGCGATGGCCACGACCTTCTGGCCTTCGGCCGCACCGGCGATGCGTACGCAGGCAGCTGCCCCCGTGGTCCCGATGGCGACCGCCCCGGCGAACGTCCGCCCGCGCAGGGCCGCGATGATGTCCGGCACCACCGTGGGACTGGCGTAGTCGAACACCTGCGTGGCGCCGAGGGACTTCACGTAGTCGAAGTTGCGCGGCGACGCCGTGGTGATGACGTCGTAGCCCGCCGCCGTCGCGAGCTGGACGGCGTTGCTGCCGACGCTCGTGGAGCCACCCCACACCAGCACCGTCGCGCCGGTCGGCGTGGCCCGCGCCGACGGATGCCGCAGCCCCAGCTGGTCGGTCTGGAACAGCGCGCACGCCGCGGTGGAGACGCCCAGCGGCAGCACGGCGGCGTCCTCGTAGGACATCGTCTCCGGGATCGGCGCGGCCAGGCGTTCCAGCACGACCGTGTACTGCTGGAAACCGCCCTCGGCCCCGGTGTTGGTGTCCTTGTCGGTGCCGACCGCGTGGCCGAGCACCCGGTCCCCGGCACGGAACCGGGTGACCGCCTTGCCGACCTCGACGACCTCGCCCGCGACGTCGGAGCCGAGCACCGTCGGATACTTCAGCCAGTTGTACGTGAGCGTGCCCTCGACCTGGATGATCCATTCGAGCGGGTTGATCGCCACGGCGTGGTTGCGGACGACGATCTGGTCGTCGCCGGGCCGCGGGTACGGCGCGGGCCCGACCTCGAGCCGGGCGTGTTTCGCGTTGATCCAGGCGGCGGTGTTGGTCGGCATGATTCGGGCTCCCTGGTGAGAAAGAACTGCTGAGACAGTGAATGCACTTGGTGCAGTCGCCAGTCTGGCACGGGACTGCACCAAGTGCAATAAGCTAGATTGAGACCCATGGCACGGTGGGAACCTGACGCGCAGGGACGACTGCAACTGGCGGCGCTGGAGCTTTTTCAGGAGCGCGGGTACGCCGCCGTGACGGTCGCCGAGATCGCCGACCGGGCCGGGCTGACCAAGCGCACGTTCTTCAACCACTTCACCGACAAGCGGGAGGTCCTCTTCGCCGGCGCGAAGGACTACGAGGCGGGCATCCTGAAGTACCTGGCGGAGACCGGCGGCGACCTCAGCCCGCTCGACGCCGTCCTCGCGGCGTTGACCCGCAGCAGCGAGGATCTCGCGCAGTACGGCGACTTCGCCCGCGCCCGGCAGCGGCTCATCGAGTCGTCGATCGAGCTGCGCGAGCGCGACCTGGTCAAGACCGCCTCGCTGACCGCCGCGCTCGCGGACGCTCTGAACGCTCGCGGCGTACCCATGGGCAAGGCCCGGCTCACCGCCCAGGCCGCCCTCGCCGTCTTCGACACCGCCTATGTCGACTGGATCGGCGAGGGCGCCGAGGACCTCGAAACGCTGATGGGCCGGGCACTCGCCGACCTACGCGAGGCTGTTTCCTAGACCGGCCATTCGTGGACGGGGATGTTCTCGTGCATCGGCGGCAGGTAGCGGCGCAGCATCTCGTGCAGGGCGGCCTGGCGGTCGAGGTGGCCCTCGCCCTCGAGCTTGTGCAGGGTGTCGACCTGCCAGGTGGCGCCGTTGCGGCCGGTCAGGCAGCGCTGCTCGATGATGCCGAGGAGGCGCTCGCGCTGCTCGCGGCTGACGCCCCACTCCTCGAGGCCCTGGTGGGCGAGCGGCAGCAGCCGGCGCAGGACGAGCTCCGACACCGGGACGTAGCCGAGGCCCGGCCAGAAGACCGATGCCGCGATGCCGTGCCGGGCGGCGGTGTGGAAATTCTCCTCCGCCGCGCTGAACGACATCTGGGTCCAGACGGGACGGTCGGCGAGAGCCAGCGCCCGGACCAGGCCGTAGTAGAACGCGCCGTTCGCGACCGTGTCGAGCACCGTCGGGCCGGCCGGGAGGACCCTGTTCTCCACGCGCAGGTGCGGGCGGCCGTTGACCACCGCGTAGATCGGCCTGTTCCAGCGGTAGACCGTGCCGTTGTGCAGGCGCAGCTCGCTGAGGTCCGGGGTGTCGCCGCTCTCCAGGATCTGCTCCGGGTCGTCGTCCGCGCAGATCGGCAGCAGCGCCGGGAAATACCGCACGTTCTCCTCGAAGAGATCGAAGACCGAGGTGATCCAGCGCTCCCCGAACCAGACCCGGGGGCGTACGCCCTGGGCCCGGATCTCCTCCGACCGCGTGTCCGTCGCCTGCTCGAACAGCGGGATCCGGGTCTCGCGCCACAGCTCGCGCCCGAACAGCAGCGGCGAGTTGGCGCCGAGCGCGACCTGCACCCCGGCGACGACCTGGGCGGCGTTCCAGTAGCCCGCGAACTGGTCGGGGCTGACCTGCAGGTGGAACTGGGTGCTGGTGCACGCCGCCTCGGGCGCGATCGAGTCGGTGGTGACCGCGAGCCGGTCGACGCCGTCGATCTTGATGTCGAGGTCCTCGCCGCGGGCCGCGAAGATCTGCTCGTTGAGCAGGGCGTAGCGGGGATTCGTCGACAGCGACGCCGCGGTCAGGTGCTCGCGGCGCAGCGTCGGCAGGATGCCGATCATCACCATGTGCGCGCCGGCGTCCCGGGCGTGCTTCTCCGCGTGGTTGAGGCTGGCCCGCAACTCGCGTTCGAGCTCGGCGTTGCCGTCCCCGGCGAGCCTGCGCGGCGCCACGTTGATCTCGACGTTGAACTGGCCGAGCTCGGTCTGGAAGTCCGGGTCGGAGATCGCGGCCAGCACCTCGGCATTGCGCATCGCCGGGTCGGCGTTGTCGTCGACGAGGTTGAGCTCGATCTCCATCCCGGTCATCGGCCGCTCGAAATCGAAACGGGACTCGCGCAGCATCGCGGCGAACACGTCGAGGCTCCGCCGGATCTTCTGCCGGTACTTCGTGCGGTCCTCGCGGGTGAAATCGCGCCGCTCGACCTCTTCGCCCACCTGCGCACCGCCTTTCCCCGAGCCCCGGCCGAACCGGGCTCACACCTATGATGACCGACAGTTGAGTCTGAGGAGAGAAACCTTGCGCCGCATACCTGCCCTGTTCGCCACCATCGCAATCGCCGAGGCGGTGAGCTGGGCGTTGTTGCTGACCGGGATGTTCTTCAAGTACGTCGTCGTGCACAACGAGATCGGCGTGAAGATCGCCGGCCCGATCCACGGCGGGATCTTCATGGCGTACCTCGCGGTCACCGCTCTGCAGGCGCGGGCCGGGGGCTGGAAGTGGTGGATGACGCTGGTCGCGCTCGTCTGTTCGATCCCGCCGTTCGCGACGCTCATCTTTGAGCGCTGGGCGAAGTCGCACGGGCTGCTCACCGACCGTACGGTGCCAGTAGCCGCTCCGTAAAGTAACGCACCCTTTACACGGAGGTGACAATACATCGAGACTGATCGTTGTCTTCCGACCGGTAAGGGGAGGTAACGATGCGCAGACTCGTCCGTGCACTCACCACGTCCACGTTGCTCGTGGCCGTGATCGCCGCGCCCGCGGGTGCCAGCGAGAAACAGGCAAGACCGGCAGCAGCCGCGTGGACCACAGCCTGGGCCACCGCGCCCTCGGCCGCGGTGTCCGGCGCCGAGCAGGGCTACGCCGGCTACTCCATCCGCAACGTCGTGCACACCACGTCCGGCGGCGGCAGCGTGCGGATCCATCTCTCCAACCGTTTCGGTACGCAACCAGTGCTGATGGGGCACGTCACCGTCGCCGTCTCCGCGCACACCGGCGGCCGCCGCGACGGCACGGTCGACCGCAGCGACGGCACCGCGGCGCCGGGCACCGTGCGGAACGCGCTCTTCAACGGGAAAGCCGCCATCACGATCCCCCGGGGGGCCGAGATCGTCAGCGACCCGGTGCGGTTGCGCGTACCCGCCGATCGGGACCTGCTCGTCACGACCTGGACCCCGCAGCCGTCCGGGACCGTCACGTACCACCCGGCGGCCATGCAGGACTCGTTCTTCAGCCGGGGGCCGGCCGATCACGCGGGTGACGAGGCGGCCACCGCGTTCGCCGAGACCACGGGCGTGTGGCACTACGTGAACGGCGTCGACGTCACCGGCGGGCCCGGCACGGTGGTCGCGCTCGGCGACTCCATCACCGACGGCGTCACGTCCACCCGGGGCGCGAACCGGCGCTGGACCGACTACCTGGCCGGGCGGCTCGCCGGCAGCCCGGTGCCCGATTACGGCATCGCCAACTCGGGGATCAGCGGCAACCGGGTCCTGCTCGACGCCAACTACCCGAACTACACGATCTACGAGGGCTTCGGCCCCAGCGCGGTCACCCGGCTGAACTTCGACGTGCTCGAACGCGCCGGCGCCCGCTCGGTCATCGTCTTCGAGGGCGTCAACGACATCCAGCAGACCCCGCACCAGACCGACCCGGAGCAGATCATCGCCGGGCTCGCCCAGATCACCGCGCAGGCGCACGCCCGCGGGCTGCGCGTCGTCGGCGCCACGATCATGCCGTTCAAGGGCTGGAGCTCGTGGACGCCCGAGCTCGAACGGACCCGCGTCGCCGTCAACACGTGGATCCGCACGGGCGGGGACGGCCAGCTCGACGGGCTCGCCGACTTCGACAAGGCGACCCGGGACGCTGCCGACCCGGCGATCATCGCTCCCGCGTACGACAGCGGTGACCACCTGCACCCCAATGACGCGGGGGACGCGGTCATGGCGGCGGTGGTTCCGCTGTCGCGGCTCTGAGGAGGTAGCGACCGGTCAGCTGATCCAGGCCACCGCCACGGCCAGGACCACGATCAGGCCGAGTACGGCCTGGATCAGCAGGCCCGGACCCAGGTGCGACCACATCGTCGGGACCCAGGGCCGGTACGGCTGCAGCGTCTCCAGATTGATGACCTGCTGCATCTTCACGGGCAGATCCGGGTCCTTCTGCGCCACCGTGCGCACCTGGACGAGGTCGCCGCGGTGCAGCGCCGACTGGGGGAGTTGCCCGTGCATCTCCATCTCGTAGATCTGCCCGAGGTCGTCGCGCAGCCGCAGCTCCGTGACGAGATACTCGGGGCCCTTCTTCAGATCCTTGAACTTGCGCCGCGCGCCGCCGCCACCGCTGCGCAGCAGGCTGAGCAGCAGCCCGACGATGGACTGCATGACCTTCGCGGTGACGAAGATCGCGATGAGCAGCGGCTGACCGACCCGGACCTCGCGCGTGTACGAGGTTCGATAGCCGAGGAACCGGCCGGTGATGACCGGGCCGGAGTGCCGGAGGATCTGCTCGCGGTACAGCTCGGTGTCATCCATGGGGATCACCTCCAGGGGGTATCCCAATCGTACGGAGCGCGATGTTCCAGCCACAGTGAGTGAATTGGCACCTCATGAAACCTCACCGGCGCTCCACCGTTTCGAGCGATCGTGACCGGGAATCCCACCGGTCCACCGACGCAAGGAACCACCATGAAACTGCCCACGCCCCGAGGCCCCGTCTCCGAAGCCCTGATCAACGCCCTCACCCGGGCGCCCCACGCCGTTTCCGCCGGGGATCCGTCGGACGCCGACGACCTGCATCTGGCGCTGTTCGTCTGCTACGAACTGCACTACCGGGGCTGGGACGGCGTCGACGACGCGTGGGAGTGGGAGCCCGGGCTGCTCGGTGTGCGGGCCGCGCTGGAGGCTCTGTTCGAGGCGGATCTGCGGACTCTGGGCGTACCCGTCGCGGTGAAAGACGTGCCCCACGCCCTGATCGACCTCACCCGCGAAGCCGGTGGCCCCTCCCTCTCGGGTTTCATCCGTGGCCGCGCGACCCGCGAGCAGTTCCGCGAATTCGCCGCCCACCGCTCGGTCTACCACCTGCGCGAGGCGGACCCCCACACCTTCGCGATCCCCCGGCTCAGCGGCCCGGCCAAGGCCGCCCTCCTCGAGATCCAGATTGACGAGTACGGCGGGGGAGTCCTCAACCGCATGCACCAGGAACTGTTCAAATCCACGATGACAGCCCTCAACCTCGACACCACGTACGGCGCGTACGTCGACGTCGTGCCCGCCGCGACGCTCGCGAACAACAACCTGATGTCACTGTTCGGCCTGCACCGGCGCTGGCGCGGGGCGCTGCTCGGGCACCTCGCCGCCTACGAGATGACCTCCACCGGCCCCAACCGCAACTACGGCAACGGCCTGCGCCGGCTGGGCGGCTCCGAGGCGGCGACCCGCTTCTACGACGAGCACGTCGAGGCGGACGCGGTCCACGAACAGATCGCCGCCTTCGACATGTGCGGCTCCTTCGCCACCGCGGAACCGGAACTCGCCGCGGACGTCCTCTTCGGCGCGCGCTGCGTCCTCACGCTCGAGGACCGCTGGGCCGCGGGCGTTCTGGCCGCCTGGGCAAACGGCGAGTCCTCGCTCCGCACGGCCCTGTAGTTCTCTCCGGGCCCGTCCGCCGGATCCGGTCCGTCCGCTGGTTCCGGGCCCGTCCGCTGGTTCCTCGGGCCGGGTCGGGTCGTTCTGGGCTGCCGGCGTTTTGGCTGGTCACGGCCTCGGGCAAAAGTTATGTGTTTCTTGGTGAGACACGATTGCCTCGCGCTTGACAGCCCACGGTGCGAAAAGTTGCGCCATCCCGGACCTCGGCGCAACATTTGACCTTGGCGCCGGCCGCCGGTAGCGGCCTGCTGCCTTTCAGTAACCTGCTGGCTTCTCGTTGTCTGCCTGGATGTCGCTGTTCGCTGATGTTTCCCGGGGTGCTGACGTGTCGGGGGATGCCGGTGTTTCTCGGGGTGCTGACGTTTCTCGGGGTGCTGACGTGTCGAGAGGTGTCGGTGTGTCGCGGGGTGCGGGTGTGTCGCGGCCGGTTCCGGCTCGGAAGCCGATGGCCTTGTGGGTGCCGTCGCAGAACGGCTTCGACGCCGACTTCCCGCACCGGCACAAGGCGACCGTCCCGCGGCCGGGATCAATGACGGCACCATCGGGCGTACGCATGGTGAAGTTGCCCCTGATCAGCAATGGCCCGTCCTCGTAGGGCACCACGACCGCCCCGCCCCCACCAGCCGTATCAGTCATGCCCGCACGGATGCCCGGCCCCGCCCCCGCAAAACCCGCCCACCCCGCTCCGCGGCCCGATTGTGCCGAAAGCGGCCCGGAACAGGGCGGATCACGGTGAACTTGACCCCGAACGCCTTCCACGGCGGAGCATTCGGGGGTGGGACACCATGACAGGCAGCATCACAAAGTACGTTAAACCCGACAGCGTCCTCGCACGCACAGCCTGGGAAATGCTCCAATCCCACGCCGGCGGCCAGGGCCCGCACGACGGCATCACCATCTGCCCCGTCTGCGGCGAACGCCTCCCCTGCACCGCGGGCCGAGCCGCCGCCGAGGTAGTAGCAGCAGCCGGCCTGGCCGAATCCTCCGGCCTCATCGCCGCGACCCGCTCCCACCTCCCCATCCCCCCACCCACCACCGGCCCCCTCACCATGCCCCCGGCCTTCCCCCCGTCCACCCCCACCACCCCACCCCCCACCTTCACCCGCCCCCTCACCCCGAACCCGGCTCACACCACCCCCCACCCGACCGCACCCCAGCCCCCCACCCCGTGGCC
>NZ_BOMN01000075.1 GCF_016862215.1 Winogradskya humida | reverse complement strand
CCCCACCTCACCCCGCCTGAGCCCGGCCTCACCGCGCCGGGCCTCACCGCGCCGGGCCTCACCGCGCCGGGCCTCACCGCGCCGGGCGGTCTCACCGCGCCCGGTTCTGTCCCGCTCGGTTCCACGCCCGGGCTTCCGCACCCCGGCGGTGCGCAACCCATGCCCCCTCACCCGGGTACGTCGCAGCCTGGGCCGTCGCAGCCTGGACCGTCACAGTGGGAGACGTCCCAGTTCGGTGCGTCGCAGTCGGGCGCTTCGAACTACGACATCCCGCAGCCCGGCTCGTCCCAGTACGACACCCCGCAGACCGGAATGCCCAACACCGGTCCGCAATTCGGCACCCCGCCCGACAACACCGGCCCAGCACAGGCGTTCCCGTCGCCACCCCTGGCCCACCCCAGCGCTTCGAACCTCACCGGTGACCGCCCCGACAATCCCGCCGCACGTCCGGGCGCACCGGAGTTTCCCGGCACCCCTGCCTCCTCGGACTTCGCGAACCGTCCCGGCGCCCCTGCCTCTGCCCCGGGCTTCGCGGATCGTCCCGGCGCCCCTGCCCCGGGCTTCGCGGATCGTCCTGGCGCACCTGCCCCCTCGGGCTTCACGGATCGTCCCGGCCAGCCGGACCTCGCAGGCCACCCCGGCGACCCGGCCGGCGCACCCGGGCAACCAGGCTCGTCCTACCCGGGCGCGGGGTACCCCCAGCCTTCGCAGGCCCCGAACACAGCCGCACCGCAGCCTCTCCACCAACCGTCCGCGACACCGAACCCGTCACCGGCCCCACGCCCCACGAACATCGACCCCCTCCTGCTCGGCCCACCGCTGTTCACCCAGCAGAACCGCCCCCTCGACGCCCCCCGCTTCACTCCCTCAACCCGCCCGCCCCAGCCCACCCCGAACGGCAACCCCACCCTCAGCCCCTTCACCACCCCGGACAACCTGAGCACGCCCGCACCCCACCCATCACCCCCCACCGGAACCCCACCAACGCCACCCACCCCAGGCGGTCCAACCGCAGGCGGTCCAACCGCAGGCGCTCCAACCCCAGGCTCAGCCACCCCGGGTTCGGCACCCTTCGGCTCCGCTGTGCCTGGCACCGCTGTCCCCGGTTCCGCAATGCCGGGCGCTACTTCGACGGGCTTCGCTGTCCCGGGCGTCGCCGTTCCGGGCGTCGCCGTTCCGGGCCTTGCTGCTCCGGGGTTCGTCGCCCCAGGCGCCGCCGCGCTCGGCGGTGGCGCGCTTGGCAATGGCGCGCTTGGCAATGGCGCGCTTGGTAGTGGCGCGCTTGGCAATGGCGCGCTTGGTAGTGGCGCGCCGAGCGACGGCGCGCCGAGTGACGGTGCTGTGGGTGCTGCCGTCTCCGGTCTTGCTGTCCCAGGCTCTGGAGTCTCGGGCATCGCAGGTCTGACACCCGCCAATTTCGGGCAGCCACCGGCCGGCCCCGGAAATGCGGGCCAGATCCCTGCCGGAGTACCTGCCACGGGCCCCCATCTCGCAGCTCAACCGGCCGCAGTACCCGCGCCCGCCGCCCCCGGCCTCACCACCCCTCCCGGCCTCACCCCTCCCGGTCTCACCGCACCGGGTCTCACCGCACCGGGTCTCACCGCGCCGGGTCTCACCGCACCGGGCCTCACCGCACCTGGAGCTGCCGCCCCCGGGCTCACGGCGCCTCCCGGCCTCACAACACCCCCGGGGCTCACCGCGCCTCCCGGGCTCACTGCTTCTGGGTTCGCGGCGCAGCCACTTGCCGCACCCGGGTTTGCGACAGCAGGTCAGCCTTCGCAGGCACCTGCGGGCGCCGGATTCACCGACCCCGGCCCGCTCAGTTCCGGCCTTGCTGACCCGGGCTCAGGCCTCACCGCCCCAGGCTCAGCTGTCATGCCCAGCAGTGCGCCCGCTGCCGCAACCCCGCCGCAGGCCGTTCCCAGCCCCGGCGGTCAGCCGCCGAATCACACAGCTACGCCGGTGGAGAGTGCGTTTTTGCGGCCCGATCCCGCTGGTCGCAGGAGTGCGCAGGCCGGTGCGGGGCCGCGGGCGGGGGCAGGTCAGCCTGCCAAGAAGGGGGAGTGGGTTGATGTTCCTGCTCCGCAGGCGGGGCGGCCGCCGGTGGAAATGCCGCAGGGAGATCAGCAGCCGAGTGGGTTGGGGCAGGGGTCGCGGCCGAACCGGCCGCCGTTGGAGCCGCCGCAGATGGCGCAGCTCAGCTTGCCGCAGCCGGGGGGCGGGGAGCCGTCCGGTCTGCAGAACAGCGCAGCCCTGCAGGGTGGCCCTCTCCCGGGGCCGCAACCGAGCGGTCTCCAGCAGCAAGACCAGCACCCGGGCCACCCGGGCCACCCGGGCCACCCGGGCCAGCCGGGCCAGCCGGGCCAGCAGGGCCAGCAGGGCCACCAGGGCCACCAGGGCCAGGGCCAGCAGCAAGGCCCACCTCAAGCAGCATGGCAGGGTGGAGCCCCGCAGAGTATGGCTCCGCAGCCGGCCTGGGCGCAGCAGGCCGGGGATGCCGAGCCCTCAGGCCTCCCGCCCCGATCCGCGGCCGCACCCGTCGCACCCACGGCCCCGGACAGCACCGCGCCGCCGGCCGAGTGGTCGCCCGTCGGGCGGGAGGATGACGCCCCGAGTGGTCTACCGCCCCGATAGCACGAGGGGAGGTCAGACGTCGTCGGCTTCCATGACGATGATGGCGCCGACGGTTTCCTCGGTGCCGTTCTCGTTGCGGAGGGGGGCGAAGGCGACCCGGACCATGACCTTGCGGCCGCGGCGGTTGATGGCGTCGAGGGTGATTTCTTCGAAGGCGGGGGAGGGGCCGGCGAGGGCTGCCCGGAGCATGGGGCGGAGCTGTTCGAAGGGCAGGCCGATGTCGAGGTTGAGGAAGTGCTGGCCGACGGCTTCCTGGGACCGTACGCCCCAGAGGTCTACGGCGCGTTTGTTCCACATCCGGATGCGCAGGTCCCGGTCGACCACGGCGACGCCGGCCCGCAGGCTCGTCAGGACCGTTTCGAGGAACGAGTTGGCCTCGTCGAGGCGGTCGGTGCTGACGCGGAGCTGGTCGTTGATGTTCTGGAGCTCGTCGTTGGTGGACTGGAGCTCCTCGTTCATCGTTTCCAGTTCCTCGTTGGTGGACTGGAGTTCCTCGTTGGTGGTTTCGAGCTCCTCGACGGTTGACTGGAGTTCCTCGTTGGTGGTTTCCAGTTCCTCGTTGGTGGACTGGAGCTCCTCGTACGCGGCTTCGAGTTGCTGGTTGGCCAGTTCGAGGTCGTCCTGCAGGCGGCGGGCGGCGGTGACGTCGTGGAAGATGAGGTTGACGCCGAGGAGCCGGCCGTCGGCGCCGGTGAGCGGGCTGACCTGGATCTCGAGGTTGACCGTGTCGCCGTTGTGGCCGTATTCGACGTCGGTGACGCGCAGGGTGCGGCGGTCGATCTGGGCCTGTTCGATGTAGCGGCGCAACTCGACGGGGCGGTAGGAGATCTCCAGGTCGCGGAAGGGCCGGCCGATGTCGCGGGACGAGACCCCGAACATCTTCTCGAGGCCGCGGTTGGTGAGGGCGACGAGGCCGTCGAAGGTGAGGCCGAGCTGGGCGGACGGGCTGGCCGAGAACGCCTCGTTGCGGAGTTCGTCGAGGCCGTGGACGGTGCTGCCGTCGCTGGTGGGCGCTTCGGCGAAGACCGCGCCGCTGATCGGCATGGCGCGGGGCACCTTGCGGAAGATGCGGCGTTTCAGGTCGATCGGGTGGAACAGGCTGCCATGGCTGAGCAGCATCTCGGCCTTGCCCAGGAAGAGCACCCCGCTGTCGCAGAGCGCGAAGTGGTAGCGGGAGAGGATTTTCGCCTGGGTCTCGGCGTTGAAGTACATCAGGGTGTTGCGGCAGGTCAGGATGTCGATCCGGGAGATCGGGGCGTCCTGCACGAGGTCGTTGCGGCCGAAGATGACCGAGCGCCGCAGGTCCTTGCGGAACGTGAAGCCCGTACCCGCCGGCTCGAAGTATTTCGCCGCCATCCCGGGCGGGACCGATTCCATCTCGCGCTCGCCGTAGGTCGCCTGCCGGGCCTCGCCGAGCTGCTCCTCGTCCACGTCGGTCGCGTAGATCTTCACCCGTTCGCGGAAGGCGTCGATGCCCAGCGCCTCGGCGAGCACCATGGCGAGGGTGTACGCCTCCTCGCCCGAGGCGCAGCCGGCGGACCACACGCGGATCGGTGCACCGGCGGGCTTGGCGGCGAGCAGTGCGGGCAGGACCTCGGCGGAGAGGTACGCCCAGGCGTCCGGGTCCCGGAAGAACGCGGTCACGTTGATCAGGACGGTGTTGAACAGGACGGTGAACTCGTCCGGGTGCACCTGGAGGTAGTCGAGGTAGTCGGCGTACCCGGCGGAGTCGACCTGCGTCATCCGGCGGTCGACCCGGCGCATCAGGCTGGATCGTTTGTACCCCGTGAAGTCGAAACCGCGCGTCTCCTTGAGATGGACGAGCAGTGCCTCGAAGGCGGGGTCGGTGGGGTACACGGCCAGACGTTACCCCACATCGAGCCGGGCGATGAGCTGCCGGATGGTCGCGCCCGCGTCCTCCGCGTCCTGTGCTAGATCGGAATAGCTCGTACCGGCCGACGATTTCCGCTCGGCCCTGCCGGCTGCCATGCGCCGGCTGAGTGCGGATTTCTCCTCGAGGGCACGCAGGGCTATCCACAGTGCCCCTTCCAGCGCGGGGCCGCCGCAGGCAGGGCAGGCGAGGCCGGGGGAAGCGTGCGAGACGGAAGCGGGGCAGGGCAGGGCGGCCAGCTCCGCCAGCAGTGGCCCGATCCTGGCGGCGGGCACGATGTGCTGGGGTGAGGCGTGCGCGATGGCGGCGTGCGGCATCCACGGGTAGAGCGCCTCGGCCGGGTCCTGCACCACGGCGGTGCCGCCCCGCGCCACGATGCCGGCCAGCCCCGATGCGCCGTCGTCCCGCGTACCGGAGAGGACCACACCGACCGCCCGCCGGCCGAAGGCGCGGGCGAGGGACCGGAAGAGCGGGTCGATCGCGGGGCGGTGGCCGTTCTCCGCCGGGCCCCGGGTGATCCGGATGCGGCCCTCGAGGATCAGCAGATGGTGGTCGCTCGGGGCGACATGGATGTGCCCGGGGCGCAGCGACTCGCCGTCGACGGCTTGGGCGGCGGACAGCGCACCGGCGCGGGACAGGATCGCGGGCAGGGCGGTGGGGGCGTTGCGGGGCAGGTGCAGGACCACGAGCAGGGTGCCGGCGTAATCGCTGGGCAGGCCGGAGACCAGGGCGCGGAGCGCTTCGACCCCACCGGCGGAGGCGCCGGCCGCGACGATGTCCCGGCGCCCGGCGGTCATGGGGTGCTCGCCGCCAGCTGGGTCCAGACGACCTTGCCGTCCGGCACGGGAAGCACGCCCCAGGCCTCCGTCAGCTCCCGGACGAGGTGCAGGCCGCGCCCGCCCGCCTCGGCGACGCCGGGATCCTTGGGCTGGGGTAACAGCCGGCTGCCGTCGCGGACGGTGAGACAGACGAGCCCGTCGCGCAGGCCGAGCGTGAAGTCCATGGTGGTGTGGGCGTGCCGGACCACGTTGGCGACGAGTTCCGTGGCGACCAGGGCGGCGGTGGAGGCCACCTCGCGATGCTGCCAGCCGGTGCAGGTCTGGGTCACCAGCTGCCGCACCTGACGGCAGGCGTCGGGCACGGGACGCAGCCGTACGCGCACCCGTCGCGGTTCCGGCTCGTCACGCGCCCGGGCCAGGGCGTCGTCGCAGCTGAGCGCCGTGGTCACCGCGTCGCAGCCGGGCCACCCGGCGAGGGCCCGCGTCATGTCGGGGCCGGCGCCGCACAGCACGATCGGCACGGCCGGCCACTGGGCGGGACGGCACACGAGATCCTCGAGCATCCTCAGCGACGCGGTGCCGGGGACCTCCAGGGTGGCGACGTCGATGAGCAGCGACTCCGGCTGGGCCGAGAGGCTGCGGGCGACGGCCTGGGCCAGCGCCCCGCGGGTCAGGTCGTCGAGCACCCCGCTGACCCGCAGGACGGCCACGGGGAGGCTGCGTTCCGGCCGGCACATCAGCTGGCTGGACATCCGCCTCCCTTCACCCCCGTCATCGACGGGCCCGTCGTGCCGTACCCGTCGCGTCGTGCGTGACTGTTACCCACCGGCGGCCCGGGACAAACGCGGATTCCGGTCCGGCTCAGACCAGGGCGGCCGCCGAGGACCGTACGCGTTCATACAGATCGAGGTACGCCGATGCCATCACCCCGGGGGAGAAGCGACGGACGGCCTCCGCGCGGCATTCGCCGGGGTCGATCGAGGAGGCCGCGCGTACGAGATCGCCCAACTCGTCCTCCTCGGTCGTGAGCAGCCCGGTGCGGCCCTGGTCGATCAGCTCGGGCAGGCAGCCGCGAGCGATGCCGACCACCGGTGTACCCAGTGCGAGGGCCTCGACCACCGCCGTGCCCCCCGGCTCGTTCCAGCGCAGCGGGAACAGCGCCGCACTCGCGCCCGCCACGAGGTCGTCGCGGGCCTGCCCGGTCACGGTCCCGATCCAGCGCACCCGGTCACCGTCGACGTGCGGGGCGACCTGCTCACGCCAGAACCGTACGTCCGGGTTCTGCGGGTCGGCGTTCTCGAGCTGATCGGCCCGGTGGTACGGCCCGACGGGCCCGGCGAGCACGAGGTCGAACCCGGCGCTGTGGGCGAGCCGGGCGGCGAGGTCCTGGCCCTTGCCCGGCGTGATCCGTCCGAGCACGACCACCCGCCCGTGCTTCTCCACGGCGGGCTGGGGCGTCGCGGCGAGCGGGGTGGCGAGGTGCACGTGCCCGACGGAGTGCGCGCGCAGGGCCGCGGGCGCGTGGCTGAGCTGGTCGGCGGAGACACCGTTGACGTAGACCCGGCCCCGGCCGTCGAACGTGCCGTACAGGTCGGGATGTTTCTGCAGGTCCCAGTGCAAGGTCTGCAGACCGGGCGGAGAGTACGGCCCCAGCGCCGCCAATGTCGCCAGCCCCGCGGCCTCCACGTGGTCGTGGACCAGATCGATGTCACCTTCGGCGATACGGCGTACGACCGCGTTCTGGTGTGCCGGGACCACACCGCAGACCTGGTTGTACGGCCGTTGCAGAGCGGCGAACTGCCCGGAGGGGTAGACCGAGATCCGCTCGTCGGCGGGCAGCGTGCTGTCGCCGACGCTGGCGAGCACCACCTGCACCCCGAGCCGGCGCAGCTCGGGGATCAGGGTCGCCACGATGTTCTCGATGCCGCCGTAGCCGAGCGGCGGGACCGGCAGCCACGGGCCGGCGTTGATCAGGACCTTCATGCGGCGCGCAGGGCGAGGCTGGCGAGCGGCGGGCGCTCGGTGACGGCGGTGTCGGTCATGACGATCTCCCGGTCGAGGTGCGGCAGCGCGGCGTCGCCGCCGCGGCGGAACTGGGTGAGCAGCGTCGACGGGGGCAGCGCGGACGTCACCAGGCCGCGGCGGTGCAGCCGGGACCAGGCGGTGACGATGATCTGCGCCGACATCCGGCCGAGCGCCTCGGTGCCCTGGTGGCGGTGGTAGCGCTCACCGAGGTCGACCTGGGCGAGCGCGTCGAGGCCGACGAGGTCGAGCAGGTCGATGAGCATCGCGATCTCGACGCCGTACCCGGAGACGAACGGGATGCGCTCGAGGGTGGCGCGGCGTCCGGCGTACTCGCCGGCGAGGGGCTGCACGACCCCGGCGAGCTCCGGCCAGAACAGGTTGATCAGCGGGCGGGCGGCGAGCTCGGTGACCCGGCCCCCGCCGTCGGCCTCGACACCGCCCGCGCTGACCAGCGGCCGGTGGTAGAAGCCCTTGACGAACTCCACCGTCGGGTCGCTCAGCAGCGGGCCGAGCAGGCCGGTCACGAACGTCGAGGAGAACTGCCGCAGGTCGCCGTCGACGAAGGCCACGACGTCGCCGGTGCTCGCGGCGAGCCCGGCCCAGAGCGCGTCGCCCTTGCCCTCCATCCGGGGCAGCCCCCGGGTCACGTCGTCCTGGTGCACCACGCGGGCGCCGGCCGCGCGCGCGACGGCGGCGGTGGCGTCGGTGGACCGCGAGTCGACCACGACGACCTCGTCCACCAACGGCACCCCCCGGCTCGCGAGGTCCCGCAGGATGGTGGCCACGATCGGGCCGACGGTGGCTTCCTCGTTGCGGGCGGGGATGACCACGCTGACTCGGGTCGTGCCCTTCGCCCTGACCAGCTCCCGGGCCGTCCACTGGGCGGCGTTCGCCGTGCGGTAGGTGGTCCAGGCCTCTACCACGGGTGAAGCGGTGGTCTGGTGCATCGGCGAATCCCCCTGGTCCCGAACACGAATGGAGATCGCGGAATCCCCCGGCGGGGACTGGATCAACCGTCCTGGCAGGTAACGGCTAGCTGTGAACCCGGGGCCGGGTGTTTCGACGGGGGTCTTCCGGAGAAGTCCTGCGCCGTTACTCACGCATCGACGACAGGAGAGCCGGATGACGGCGACACGGGTAGGTCTCATCGGCGCCGGAGGGGTGGCGCAGCGCCATGCCCGGGTGCTCTCGGCCCTGCCGGGTGTGCAGGTCGCAGGCGTCACGGACGTGGTGCCGGAGGCGGCGCGGCGCTTCGCGGACGAGTTCGGCATCGCGGCGCTCCCCGACGCGGAGGCGTTGCTGGGGGAGGGTCTCGACGCGGTCTACGTGTGCGTGCCCCCGTTTGCCCACGGGCCCGCGGAACGAGCCGTGATCGAGGCCGGTCTTCCACTATTCGTGGAAAAGCCCATATCGCTCAATCTGGATATGGCGGTTGAGATCGGCGAGCTGATCGCGGAGCGTGAAATCATCACTGCGGTAGGTCATCACTGGCGATATCTACCCATTGTGGAAGAAGCCCGGCGTCTGCTCGACGGCCGGCCCATCCGGCTCGTCAGCGGAACCTGGCTCGACAAGGTGCCGCCGGTCGCGTGGTGGGCGCACCGGGACCGCTCCGGCGGCCCGGTCGTGGAACAGGCCGCGCACGTCCTCGATCTCGCCCGGCACCTGGCGGGTGAGGTGAGCGAGGTCGTCGCGTTCGGCAACGGCACCCCGCCGCGGGCCGAGGGCGGCGCGGACGTGGACGGTGCCACCGCGGCGACGCTGCGCTTCGAGAGCGGCGCGGTCGGCACTCTCGCTGCCACCTGCGTCCTGGGCTGGAAAGAAAGGGCCGGTCTCGAGGTGTACGCCGACGGCCTCGCCCTCGCGATCACCGAGACCGGCATGACCGTGCGTGACGCGGACGGCGTACGCGAGGTGGAGAGCGACCCCGAGGTGGCCCGCGTCGCCGTCGACCGGGCGTTCATCGACGCCGTCCGCAAGGAGGGCGACGACATCCGCGTCCCGTACTCCGAGGCCCTGCGCACCCACACCCTCGCGCTCGCCGTGGCCGGGTCGGCGGCCGCGCATGCATGACCGCAACCTCGTCGTGACGGCCCCCGGCAAGCTGGAGATCGTCGAGGAGGAGGTGACGCCCGGCCCGTTCCGGGTCCGCACCCTCTACTCGGGCATCTCGGCCGGGACCGAGCTGACGTACGTCAAGGGCACCAACCCCGCCCTGCACGCGAGCCTCGACCCGGAGCTCGGCCTCTTCCAGGACCGGCCCGCCCAGGCCTGGCCGGTCACCCGGCTCGGCTACATGGAGGTCGGCCGGATCGAGGAGACCGGCAAGGTCGTGGCGATGACGTACGGGCACCGCACCGGCTGGACCGGCGACCCGCTGCGCGACCGGGTCGTCGAACTGCCCGAAGATCTCGACCCGATCCTGGGCATCTACGCCGCGCACATGGGCCCGATCTGCGCCAACGGGCTGCTGCACGCGGCCGCCGACGTGCACGGCACCTCCGTCCGGAGCCTCGGCGACGGCGTGGCCGGGCGGCGGGTCGCGGTCACCGGTGCCGGCGTTGTCGGGCTGCTCACCGCCCTGTTCGCCAAGGCGCACGGCGCGGCCTCGGTGGTGGTGCTCGACCCGACCCCCGAGCGCCGGGCCGCCGCCGAGGCGCTGGGGCTCGAGACGCTGGACCCCGAGGCGGCCGGGGACCCGGCGGTGGTGCTCAAGACCGCCTGGCGCCACCACGCCGGTGACCGGGGCGCGGACGTCGTCTTCCAGTGCCGCGGGCAGGCCTCGGCGCTGCACCTGGCGCTGCGCCTGCTGCGGCCGCAGGGCACCGTCATCGACCTCGCGTTCTATCCGGGCGGCGCGGACGCGGTGCGGCTCGGGGAGGAGTTCCATCACAACGGGCTGGGCGTGCGATGTGCGCAGATCGGGCGCGTGCCGCGGGGACTGGCGCCGGTGTGGGACCGGGAGCGGTTGTCCGCGGAGACGATCGCGCTGCTCCGGGCGTACGGAAAAGGGATCCTGGAGCACTTGATCTCCGCAGTGGTGCCTTTTGACGAGGCGCCGGAGCTGCTGACGGATCTGGCCGAGCGCCGCAGGCAGGAGCTGCAGGCCGTCATCAGCTTCTGAGCGTGGCTACGCTCGTCCTATGCGCGAGCTGTTGCCCTATCTGAGAAAGCACCGCGGCGTCCTCGTCGTCGTCGCGGTGCTCTCCGTCCTCAGCGCGGGCGCAGCGCTCGTGCAGCCGGTCCTGGTCCGCACGGTGCTCGACGCGATCACCGCGAAACGCCCGGTCGGGTCGCCGGTGTCGCTGCTGGTCGTGCTGCTGCTGACCGGCGCGGCACTCGGCGGCGTCCGCGACTACCTGCTGCAGCGCACGGCCGAGGGGCTGGTGCTGACCACGCGGCGGCGGCTCGCCGGGCACCTGCTGCACCTGCCGATCGCGGAGTACGACGCGCGGCGTACCGGCGACCTGCTGTCCCGGGTGGGTGCCGACACGACGCTGCTGCGCGCCGTAGTGACGTCCGGGCTGTTCGAAATGGTCGCCGGAGTCGTCATGGTCATCGGCGCGGTCGTCGCGATGGCGGTGCTCGACCCGCTGCTGCTCGCGGTCGCTCTGGGCGGCCTCGCCGTCGGGCTCGGCGTGGCGGTCACGGTCTCCCGCCGGGTGCGGGGCCTCTCCAACCAGGCCCAGGCGCGGCTCGGCGAGATGACCAGCGCGGTCGAGCGGTCGCTGAGTGCCGCGCGCACGATCCGGGCCAGCGGCGCCGAGGAGCGCGAGGCCGAGACCGTCGGGCGCAGTGCCACCGAGGCGTACGAGGCCGGCATGCGCGTCGCCCGGCTGGAGGCGATCGTCGGACCGGCCTCCACCGCCGCGACGCAGGGGGCGTTCCTGCTGGTCCTGGGCGTGGGCGGGGCGCGGGTGGCGTCCGGGGCGATCAGCGTCGGCGATCTCGTGGCGTTCATCCTGTTCCTGTTCTTCCTGGTCATGCCGTTGGGGCAGGCGCTCAACGCGTACACCCGGCTGCAGACCGGGTTGGGTGCGCTGCAGCGCATCGAAGAGGTTCTGAAGATCCCGACCGAGACTGAGTCGGACATTTCGGATTTACCCCGAGAGTTCGAGGACGCGGCACCGGCCGTCGAGTTCGAGAACGTCTCGTTCCGCTACGCGCAGGGCGAGCCGATCCTGCACGACGTCTCGTTCGCCGTCCCCCGCAACGCCCGGGTGGCCCTGGTCGGGCCGTCCGGAGCGGGAAAATCCACCACTCTCGCCCTGATCGAGCGTTTCTACGAGGTCACCGACGGATCGGTACGCGTCAACGGCGCCGACATCCGCGGATTGCCCCGTGACGCACTGCGACGGCAACTCGGTTACGTCGAGCAAGAGGCCCCGGTCCTCGCCGGCACGCTGCGTGACAACCTGCTGCTGACCGCGCCCGGCGCCGACGACGCCACGCTGCTGCGGGCCCTCGACGACGTCAACCTCGGCGTGCTGGTGACGCGTACCCCTGAAGGGCTCGACGTGCAGGTCGGGGAGGGTGGCGTGCTGCTCTCCGGCGGCGAGCGCCAGCGCCTCGCCATCGCCCGCACGCTGCTCGCGGACACCCCGATCCTGCTGCTCGACGAGCCCACCAGCAACCTCGACGCCCGTAACGAGGCAGCGCTGCGTGACGCCATCGCGACGGCGTCCCGCAGGCGCACGCTGATCATCGTCGCGCACCGCCTGTCGACGGTGGTGGACAGCGACCTGATCGTGGTCCTGGAGGAGGGCCGGGTGGTGGCCACCGGCACCCACACGGAACTCCTCGACCGAAGTCCCTTATATCGGGAACTCGCCGCACATCAACTGCTGGTGTCCTGAGCTACCTCCAAGGAAAGTGAAGTACCGTACAGCGCCATGGGTGTGTCTCAGCGGCTGAAGAGCCGGTTCCGTAAGTTTCTGCAGCGTCCGGGTACCACCGTCGATCTCGGCCCGCTGGAGAAGCGGCTGCCGGCCATCGAGGCCCGCGAGGAGGCCCTCCAGGAGCTGGACGACGAGGCGCTGACCGCCGCGGCCGGCGAGGCCGCGACGTTCGAGGAGATCTGCGCGGTCGGCCGCGAGGCCGCCCGCCGCGCCCTCGAGCAGCGGCCGTACGACGTGCAGCTGCTCGGCGCGATGGCGCTGCTCTCCGGCAAGGTCGCCGAGATGGCCACCGGTGAGGGCAAGACGCTCACCGCGACCGTCGCGGCGTACGGCCACGTGCGGCTCGGCAACGGCCCGGTGCACGTGCTGACCGTCAACGACTACCTGGCCCGCCGCGACGCGTCCTGGATGGAGCCGGTCTACCAGCTCCTCGGGCTGACCGTCGGCTGGGTCACCGAGGCGTCGACGCCGCAGGAGCGCCGCGAGGCGTATGCCGCCGACGTCACCTACGTCTCGGTCAGCGAGGCCGGCTTCGACTACCTGCGCGACCAGCTCGTCACCGACGTCGAGGACCGGGTCCAGCGCACGCTGGCCACCGCGATCGTCGACGAGGCCGACTCGATCCTGATCGACGAGGCCCGGGTGCCGATGGTGCTCGCCGGCAACGTCGTGGGCGAGAGCGACCCGGTGCACAACGCCGCCGACCTGGTCCGCGCGCTGCGCCCCGGCAAGGACTTCGAGGTCGCCGATGACGGCCGCAGCGTCGCCTTCACCGACGCGGGCCTCAAGGCCCTCGAGGAGAAGATGGACCTCGACCTGTACTCCGACGAGCACGTCGCCGAGCTGTCGGCCGTCAACGTCGCGCTGCACGCCGAGGCCCTGCTGCGCCGCGACGTCGACTACATCGTGCGCGACGGCTCGGTCGAGCTGATCGACGAGATGCGCGGCCGGGTCGCCCAGCGCCGCCGCTGGCCCGACGGGCTCCAGGCCGCCGTCGAGGCCAAGGAGGGGCTGCGCGCCACCGCCGAGGGCGAGGTGCTCGACACGATCACCGTGCAGGCGTACATCGCGCTCTACAAGACCGTCTGCGGCATGACGGCGACCGCCGTGCACGTCGGTGAGCAGCTCCGCGAGTACTTCAAGCTCGAGGTCGCGGTCATCCCGTCGAACACGCCCAACATCCGCGAGGACGAGCCCGACCGCATCTACTCGGCGCACGACATGCGCGACGAGGCGCTGGTCGAGGAGATCAAGATCGCGCACGAGAAGGGCCGCCCGGTCCTCATCGGCACCCTCGACGTGAAGGCCTCCGAGCTGCTGGCCAAGCAGCTCGCCGCCGCCGGCGTCCCGTCCGTGGTGCTGAACGCGAAGAACGACGACGAGGAAGCCACCATCATCGCCGAGGCGGGCGCGCTCGGCGCGGTCACCGTCTCCACCCAGATGGCCGGCCGCGGCGTCGACATCCGCCTCGGCGGCAGCGACGAGAAGGACCGCGACGCCGTCGTCGAGCTCGGCGGGCTGTTCGTCATCGGCAGCGGCCGGCACGACAGCCGCCGCGTCGACGACCAGCTGCGCGGCCGCGCGGGCCGCCAGGGCGACCCCGGTGGCTCGGTCTTCTTCGTCAGCCTCGAGGACAACCTGGTCACCCGGCACGCCGGTGACATCCTGCCGTCGTCACCTCGGATGGACATGGACGGCGTCGTCCACGACGACCAGGTCGACTACGCGGTCGAGCACGCCCAGCGCGTCGCCGAGGGCGTCAACCACGAGATCCACCGCAACACCTGGCGCTACAGCGTCGTGATCGAGCAGCAGCGGGTCGCGCTCGCCGAGCGCCGCGAGCGGCTGCTGACCTCCGAGGTCGCCACGATCATGCTGCTGGAGAGGTCGCCGGAGAAGGCGAAGGAGACCGACGAGGACGTCCTCTCCGACGCGGCCCGCGCGATCGCGCTCTACCACCTCGACCGGCTCTGGGTGGACCACCTGGCCGAGCTCTCCGAGGTCCGCGAGGGTGTGCACCTGCGCGCGCTGGGCAAGCTCGACCCGCTCGACGAGTTCCACCGGGCCGCGGTCCCCGCGTTCCAGAAGGTCTTCACCGAGATCGAGAGCCGCACCATCGCGACGTTCGAGGAGGTCGACCTCACCGACGGCTGGGAGCCCGACCGCGCCGACCTGGTGCGCCCGAGCGCCACGTGGACCTACCTGGTGCACGACAACCCGTTCGGCTCCGAGCTCGACCGCCTCATCGCCGCCGTCGGCCGCCGCCTCACCTCCGGCGCCGAATAGGAGCAAACGGCAGTGGTTCCAAGATCCGGATAGGTAGGCACCCCGGAACAGCAAGCAGGCACGGGTCCATCAATCATGGAAGACCCGTGCCTGCTCTGCCCTCATCGCCGCGACCGGGTGATCGGCCTGGACCTGGCGGCTGCAACTGTCATCGGCTGGGTCCCGCGGATGCGGCACATGGTGTCACCGCCCTGAGGTTCGTCATGCAGAATCCCGCCGTGCTCCGAGTGCGCCGCCACGAGAAGGCGAATCGATCCACGGGGATTCAGCGCGATACCCACCGCGGTGACACCCCGTGTTGTCCACCGCGTGAAACGATCATCGGCTGTCTGGCAGCGCGTAAATGTCGCAGGAGGTTGTGCTGAAGGCCCGCACGCCGCAATTTCCGATGGTGCTGGCTGTCAAGCGCACGGCAATCATGCCCCAGCACGCAACACATGGGTTCTGGCTGAGGTAACGGATCGTGACGACACCGACGGGCCGACGAATGCGGACTGAGGTTACCCGGGGTCCCGTCCGGCCGGCCGGATAGCCCGTCAGTCCCGCGTGTGGTGTTCGGCGAGCACGTCGTCGCCGAAATCCCCGCCCGGGCGGCGCAGCACGCTGTGCGCGTGGTTGCCGTCGTCGGTGGTCTGGTCGAATTCGATCACCAGGTCGTCGGCCTGCACCCGGTAGTAGTGCCGGGTCCCCGGCTGGGGCGGCCCCTCCCACGCGAAGTGCACCTCGCCGTTCGGTGAAGATCCGGGGTCCAGTGCCGCCGCCAGCTCGTCGGGCAGCCGGCCCAGGTAGAGCGACATCAGCTGGTCGAGCAGCGCCCGTTCACCGGGCCGCAGCGCCGAGCGGGCCACCCCGGCCGGTTCGATCCGGCTGCTGACCGGCTGGGTCCCGCTCCTGATGTCGTACGGCGCCACGTCGGACACCACCGCCAGCTCCCGGTTGCGGGGCGACATCGCGGTCAGCAGCTCCCGCCCGAGGTCCTCCTCGACGCCCAGCGGCCGCAGCACCGCCCGCCCGAGCGCGTCGACGCGGGCCGGGTTGGCACCCAGGAACAGCGGCGCGGGGGAGACCCGCCCGTCCACCACCGTCATGCTCACCGACAGGTGGTGGCCCTCGAAGCGCCACGCCCACGCGTCGTCGCCGGGCGTCCCGTAGATCACGACCCAGTAGTCCTCGCTGTGCCGCCCGCGCCGGAACTCCTCGCGGCGGTCCAGCACCTCCTCGAGCGCGATCACGGCCATGGCCTGGGCGAACGCGTGCTGGCTGAGCGCGGCGCCGAGCAGCTGGAACGCGGCCTTGCGCTCCGGCCCGCCCAGGGCGGCGAGCTCGACGCCGGCCCGCCCGGTGATCGGCGTGTAGTCGATGAAGCGCCGTGACCGGTCGCTCAGGGCCGCCCCGGCTTCGGGGTGGCGGGCCAGCAGCACGCGGGCCGCCCGCACCATCTCGTCGGCGATCGCCCGCATCCTATTCGCCGCTTCCGGATCCGCCGGCGGGCAGCAGGCCCAGCATCTCGGGCAGGTCGAAGAAGACCGCGGTCTCGCGGGCGCTGGGGCTGCCGTCGTCCGGGCTCGCCCCGGCCTTCAGCAGCGCCGACACCGACTCGGTGTTCTTGCGGAAGACGGCGGCGGCGAGGGCGGTCTGGCCCCGGTCGTTGACGCGGCCCGGGTCGGCGCCGTGCGCGAGCAACGCCGCCACGGTCCCCGGATGGTTGTGATAGGCCGCGAGGATCAGCAGCGTGTCACCCTTGTCGTTGGTGAGGTTGGCGGGCAGGCCCTGCGCCACCTGTGCGGCCAGCTCGTCCTCGCCGCCCGTGCGCGCGAGGTCGAACATCCGGTGCGCGAAGTCGATGGTTTCCGCATCCCATTCCTCGGCCATACCGGCCACCCTACGGTGTTAATCTTCGCGCCACATTCCGTGGAGGGGGTACAACGGTGACCGACGGGGTCTACGCCGGGCGGGCCGGTGCGGACGGCGCCCGCAACCAGGGATGGCTGCTCGGCCATTTCATGCCCAAGGGCGAGCTGTTGCACAGCGACGAGGTCGAGGTCAAGTGGGGGGTCCATCCGCCCGGTGACCGGCGGGCCGCCTGGGCCACGCACGAGACGCGTACGGCGCTGCTGGTGCTCATCACCGGCACGTTCCGGATCGAGTTGCGCGACCGGACCGTGCTGCTGCGCGAGCCGGGTGACTACGTGGTCTGGGGGCCCGGTCAGGACCACTCCTGGCAGGCCGGTGACCAGGAGACCATTGTGCTCACGGTGCGCTGGCCGTCGGTGCCGGGATGGCGTCTGCAGCCGCCGGTCAGCGAGGATGAATCCGGTGCGATGGAAACGGACGGCATCCATTGGGCGACGTGACGGTAATCGCATTCCCGGGGTCCCGCCAAAACAAATGCATCGTCGCTAATGGAACACGTATCCCACAGTGTGGATGCCGCCTTGACCCGCCGGGAGTTTTCCCGGAAATATCGATCGCGGTTTAAGCGTGCATTAATTGGTTCCATTTTTTGACGGGGAGGCACCATGGCGGTCACGGCCCTGCCGGGACGTCACGGACGACATCCGGCAGGCACTGCCCAGAATTCTTCGAACGGTGCGCCGGGGGGTGCCCTGGTCGCCACAATTCGCAAGCCGGGGCTTTCGGGGGCGGCCACGGCGCTGACCGTCACGCTGAACATCCCGCTCACCGGTGAGGCGCTGCCGCCGCAGGCCCGGCGCCTGCTCGACGCGATCAGCGACCTGGTCGAGGCGGGCGAGGGCGCTCTCTCGGTCGACGATCCCCCGCGCGGGCCGGTCGAGCCGGCCCCGGTGGCCGTCCCGGAGCCCGCCGGGATCGAGGTGCGGCTGCTCGCCGCGTCGCGCCGGGTGCTGATCGGCGCCGAGTTCCTGCCGCTGACCCGCCTGGAGTTCGACCTGCTGCAGTTCCTCGCCGCCCACCCGCGCCGGGTCTTCAGCCGCACCCAGCTGCTCACCGCGGTCTGGGGCTACGAGCACACCGGCGAGCGCACGGTCGACGTCCACGTGCGCCGCCTGCGGGTCAAGATGGGCACCGTCCCGCTGATCACCACCGTCTACGGCGTCGGCTACCGCCTCGACGACGACGCCCGCATCGTGGTCCAGGCCGACGCCTGACTAGGCTTCCCGGGTGCAGGTGCGCCCCGTCTCCTTCGACAACCTGGTGGGGGAGCTCTCCGACCGGATCGCCACGGATCACCCCGAGGGCCGGGTCCGGGTCGCGATCGACGGTGCCGACGCCGCCGATCCGGGTGCCCTCGCCGAGGCCCTGATAGCGCCGCTGCGGGTTCTCGGGCGCCCGGCGGTGCGGATCGCGGCGGGCGACTTCCTGCGCCCGGCGTCGGTGCGGCTCGAGTTCGGCCGGACCAACCCGGATTCGTACTACACGGGCTGGCTGGACGAGCCCGGCCTGCGCCGCGAGGTGCTCGACCCCGCGGGCCCGGGCGGCAGCGGCCGGATCGTGCCCAGGTTGTGGGACGCCGCCATCGATCGTGCGGCCCGGGCGCCCTATGCCGAGCTGGCCCGCAACGCCGTGGTGATCGTCGACGGCCCCCTGCTGCTCGGCGCCGGGCTGCCCTTCGACCTGACCGTCCATCTGGAACTCTCCGCCGGTGCGCTGGCCCGCCGCACCGACCCCGGCCGGCACTGGACCCTGCCCGCGCTGGCTCGCTACGACGACGAGGTGGACCCGTCCGCATTCGCCGATGTCGTGGTCCGGCTGGACGACCCGCGGCACCCCGCCGTGGTGCTCCGGCGTGAGTGAATCACCGCTCACACGTCTGTGACCTGCGACTCGAAAGCATATTTGCGCAGTCCGTGGCGGTAACGAGCACTGACAGTTATGCTGCGGTTACTTTTTTGCGGGGCTCCCGTTTGGGAGCCCCGGCGGTGGGTATCAGGCGGCTCCTCGGTGCGACACGGGGGCCGGCTCGGGGGAGTCCACCGGCAGGGGCAGAGGGAAGGGCAGGGGGAGCACATGCTCGTCAACAGCGCGGTCATCACGGGTAAGGGTGCCGACACCGCCAAGGGTCGCTCGTCCGACGAGGTCGGGCAGATCCGGGTGCTGCTGCAGGCCCGTTTCGACGACCTGAACGCCGAGTACGAAGAAGCAGTTGCCGAGAACCATCGGCTCAGGCTGGTCGAGATCGGCGACGCCGCCGGTGACGACCAGGCGGACAGCGGTTCCAAGACCGCCGAGCGCGACGCTGCGACGTCGTTGCTACGGACCCTGCTCGACCGGCGTACGCAGGCGGAGATCGCCATGCAGCGCCTGGAGGAAGGGTCCTACGGCAACTGTGAGAACTGCTCCAACCCCATTCCGGTGGAGCGGCTCGAGGTGTTCCCTTCGGCGACCACCTGTGTCCACTGCAAGGCCAACCGCGAACGCCGCGCGGGCTGACGGAAAGCGTCCCGGTCCGCCGTCCCCCATCGTGGGGGCGGCGGACCGCCGCTACCCGGGCAGTGGAGCCGGGGCCCGGCCATTCCGATCTTTTTTGCGAACAATTATTTTCACCAGGCGTGACGCTTTCACCTTGATCGCATTACGGCTCAGAGCTCGTCCCACGGAACCTCGGCCCAGGTCTCGCCGAGGATCTTCGCGAGCTGGTGATCAACAAGGGGCACCTCGTCGATGCTGGCGACGTCCTGAATGCCGATCGAATTGATCGTCGCCGCTCCGGCGAATGTGGTCAGCTCCGCGGCGTCGACCGGGCGCAACGTCCACGGCGTGCCGTTCATCGACATCGCGATCTGCAACAGCACCATGGTCACGCCGCGCAGCATCGGCGCCGACGGCCATACCACCTGGTCGCCGTCCCAGAGCGCGAGGTTCCACGCCGTACCCTCGCTGACCCTGCCGTCCGGCTCCACGAACACCCGGTCGTCGAAGCCGGCCAGCTGCGCCTCGCGGAAGTGGTAGTTCAGCATGAACGTGCCACGATGCTTGTGCTCCGGAAGATCACGCGAATAGGTGACGCTCTGGATCCGCAGCGGCGGCCCGGCGTTCCCGGGCAGCGGGTCGGAGACCGAGACCAGTATGTCCGGCGGCGACTTCATCTCGGGGCCCGGCACCAGCGTCACCCGCACCGAGGCGTCCCGCACCGGGCCGAGCGCGTGCCGGATCAGCCCCAGCAGGTGGTGCTCCTCGGCGACGCCGATGCGATAGCCGAACAGCTCCTCGCCGCCGTCGGCCAGCCGGGCCAGGTGCAGGGCGAGACCCCGGACCCGGCCGTCACGCACCTGGAAACTGGTGAAGTGGCCGTAGTTCAGTGTGACGAGCCGATGCAGCCCGGCCACATCCGGCGCCCGCCCGTTCAGTTCAACGTTCAGCACTCCGACCACCCTACGGCGTGCGTGTGACATCCCAGCCGCGGCGACGCGCGAGCGCGGCCATGGTCGTGGCGTCGGTCACTGCCGCGCCGCCGGGATCGTTGTTGAAGAACACATATGTGGGTACGCCCGGAAGTCGCTCGATCCAGCTCACCAGCGCCGTGCGCCCGTAGTGCGGCCACGGTTGCGCCCTGCCCTCGTGCAGCCGCAGGTAGCCGAAGTCCGCGGTCTCCCACAACGGCGTGACCGGCCGCCCCTTGCGGTCGGCCCACGACAGCGCCGCGTTGTGGCTCGTCAGCACGTCGCGCACCTCGTCTGTCCACCAGCTGTCGTGCCGTGGCTCGACCGCCACCCGCACGCCGCGGGGAAACCGGGACAGCGTCTCGTCCAGATCGGCGACGTTCACCCGCAGAGTGGGCGGCAGCTGGATCAGCACCGGCCCGAGCTTGCCGCCGAGCCCCTCGGCGCGGTCCAGGAACCGGGCCACCGGCTCGGCCGGCTCGTGCAGCCGCCTCACGTGCGTCAGGTAGCGGCTCATCTTCACGGCGAAGCGGAAGTCGTCCGGGGTGCGCTCGCGCCAGCTCTCGAATGTGGCCTTCTCCGGCAGCCGGTAGAACGCGTTGTTGACCTCGACGGTGGCGAAGGACTCCGCGAAGCGTTCGAGCCAGAGCCGCTGCGGCAACGCCGGTCCGTACAGCCGGTCCTCGCCGCGCCAGTCCTTGTACTGCCAGCCCGAGGTGCCGATCACCAGCATGATCGGAAGCTTCCCGATTAGGGGGCGTCGAAACGGGTACCCGGGGATCTCCACCGACGAAGGAGAACAAGCATGCGACTCAGTGACGACGACATCACCGGCGGCAGCGGCGTTTCGGGCGAGGGCGTGGCCG
>NZ_BOMN01000074.1 GCF_016862215.1 Winogradskya humida | reverse complement strand
GGCCGGTCACGACGGCGGCGCCGACGGCACGGCTTCCTGACGGCGATGACCTCCGCTGAACTGCACGGGCCGGACGGTGGCTCTCACCGTCCGGCCCTGGGCCGGGCCGTGGCCGTCGACCCCGCGAAGTTCGCCGAGGCGTACTGGGGCAAGCAGGCGCTGCTGACGCGCGCCGACGAGCTGGCCGGCCCGGACGGGTTCCGCGACCTGCTCAGCCCCGAGGCGGTCGACGAGCTGCTCAGCGAGCGCGGGCTGCGGACCCCCTTCCTGCGCGTCGCCGACAAGGGCCGGGTGCTGCCTGCCTCGGCGTTCACCGGTGGCGGCGGGGCCGGCGCGGAGATCGCCGACCAGGTCATCGATGACAAGGTCATGAAGCTCTACGCGGACGGCGCGACCCTCGTCCTGCAGGGTCTGCACCGCATCTGGCCGCCGCTGATCGAATACTCCCGCCGGCTCGCCGATGAGCTGCGCCAGCCGCTGCAGGTCAACGCGTATCTGACCCCGGCCGGCAACAAGGGCTTCGCGACCCACTACGACACCCACGACGTGTTCGTGCTCCAGGTCGACGGCACCAAGCGCTGGCGTATCCACGAGCCCGTCCTGCCCGAGCCGCTCGAACGCCAGGCGTGGGGCGGCCGCGCCGACGAGGTGGGCGCGACCGCCGAGGGCCCGGCAGCGCTCGACGTGGTGCTCTCCCCGGGCGACGCCCTCTATCTGCCACGTGGCTGGCTGCACTCGGCCGAGGCGCAGGGGGAGCGGTCGCTGCACCTGACCTTCGGTGTGCGCGCGCTGACCCGCTATGCCGTGGTCGAGGAGCTGCTCGCCCTCGCGGCGACCGACCAGCGATTGCGGGCCACCCTTCCGTACGCGCTGGATGTCGCCGACCCGGACCAGATCGCCCCCGAGCTCACCGAGACGGTCGCCGCCCTGCGCGACTGGCTGCTGACCGCCGACCCGGCCGAGCTCGCCGAGCGGCTGCGTGCCCGGGCTTGGCCGTCCCAGCGCCCCGAGCCGGTCAAGCCCCTCGCGCAGCTCGCGTTCGCCGACGCCCTGACGCCCGCCGACACGGTGACGCTGCGGCACGGTCTGCACTGGCGGATCACCCCGGGCGGCGACGACAGCGTGGTGCTGCGGATGCCGGCGGGAACGCTGCGCTTCCCCGCGTACTGTGAGAATGCTCTTCGGTCCGTCCTGGACGGAAACGCCTGGCGGGTGGGCGACCTGCCCGGTCTTGACGACGACCCGGACCGGCTGGTGCTCACCCGGCGTCTGCTGCGCGAGGCCGTCCTGGTCCCGGCCCTTTCATAGGTACGCCCGGAGCGCACCGAACGCTCGATCAAGGTCCTCCCGCACCGAGGGGAGAACCTTGCGCATCAGCACAAACGCATGGATCACGCCGGCGGCCTCCACGAAGGTCGTCGGCACCCCGGCACCGATGAGGGCCTGTGCATACGCGCGGCCCTCGTCGCGTACCGGATCAAGGCCCGCGGTCAGCACCACGCCCGGCGGCATCCCGGCCAGCTCGCCCCGCACCGGGGACGATCGCAGATCTTCCGGATCGGGCCGCAGATGCCGCCGGTACCAGGCCCGCCCGGCACCGGTCAGCAGATACCCCTCAGCGAACTCCGCCCGCGACGGGTACGCCGTGTCCGTCTCGTCGGTCGCGGGATAGATCGCCAGGTGCGCGAGGACCGGCACCTCGGCCGGCTCGTCCCGCAACGCCATCGCTGTGGCGATCGCGAGCGTGCCTCCCGCGCTGTCCCCGCCGAGCACCAGCCCGTCGACCTCGAACCCCAGCTCAGCGGGCCCGCTCGCCACCCACCGCGCCATCGCCTGAGCATCGTCGTGCGCGGCGGGGAACGGCGCCTCGGGAGCGAGCCGGTAGTCCACCAGCACCACGGGCAGCCCGAGCCCCCGCGCCACGTCGGCAGCGAACGCCTGATGCGTCTCGATGCCCCCGGTCACGAACCCGCCGCCGTGAAACCAGACCACGACCGGTCCGTCCTCCGGCGTCTCGCGGGGGTCGTACAGGCGCGCCGGCACCGGCCCGTCGAGGTCCCGCACGATCGGCGTCGGCACGTAGGGCAGGTCCGCGGGCCCCGCCGAGGCGATCAACCCTGCCCGCGCGGCGTCGACTTCCAGCGTCTCGATGCCGGGCGAGCTTTCCAGATAGCCGAGCACCGCCCGTACGTCATCCCTGATCTTCTGCATGGCAACTCCCTCATGTCAGTGGCTGACATGAGCCTAACCCACGCGATGTCAGTGGCTGACGTTAGACTGATCACCATGACCCGCTGGGAACCCGACGCCCGCCGCCGCCTCCAGGAAGCGGCCCTGGACCTCTTCACCACCCACGGGTACGCGGAGACGACCGCAACGGCCATCGCCGCGCGCGCCGGCCTGACCGAGCGAACGTTCTTCCGCCACTTCCCCGACAAACGAGACGTCCTCTTCGGCGCGGACACCCGCCTCCGCGACACCCTCACCGAAGCAGTCACGGCGGCCCCCGCGGCGGCCCCGCCCCACGCCGCCCTGGCAGCCGGCCTCACCGCCCTGGCCGAGCTCCTCCAGCCCCTGCGCGACACCCAGCTCCGCCGCGCGGCGATCATCGCCACCCACCCCGACCTCCGCGAACGCGAACTGGCCAAACTCACCACCTGGGCAGCCGCCCTGACCGCCGCCTTGACGGCCCGCGGCCTCCCCGTCGCTCAGGCTGAGACCGCCGCTGAGGTGGCAGCCACGGTCTTCCGAGTTGCCTTCACCCGCTGGACCGATCCGGAGGAAACCCGCACCCTCCCCACCCTGATCCACCGCACCCTCACGGAAGCCGCAGCTGCCACAATGCCCGCGTGATCATCCCGGGGTATCTCGACGGCTCCTCCGCGCCGCTGGCCGACGGAGCCGAACTGATGGCCGACGCGGCGTTCTGGCCCGCGTTCCTCGCCTTCGCCGGTGGTTCTTCCGCAGCTCTGGCCACGTTCGACGGCGATCGCGCCGACCTCAGCCACCTCCTCGACGTCCTCGAGGACCCCGCACGCTGGCCGGTGTTCCCGCTGCGCCTCGGAGAGCATCGCCTCCACGTCGTCATGCGCAACATGGACGGCGACTACGGCTGCGACTACATCCTGGAACCCGCCGGCGGCGACCGGTCGATCCCGATCGCCGCGCTGGAGGGCTGCTTCCGCGGCCCCGGCCTCTCCTGGCCCGAACTGATCACCGCCGCGGCCCACCCGGACGACACCCTCACCCGGGCCGAGCGGCTCCTCCTCCTACTCCCCGCCTGCGGCGACACCGCCACCCCGGCCTCCGCCACCCGCACGGTGTCCCAGGCGCTCACCCAGGTCGGCGTCCGGACCGGACAGGGCGCGATCGCCACCGAACTCCTCAACCACCCCGGCCACTGGCCGCGAGCCGACTGGGCCGTCGCCGGCGGAGTCCGCGTCTGTCTCGGCAAGTACTCCTACCGTCGCGCCGGCGAACTCTCCACAGCGGACCTCACCCTCACCGCATCCGCCTTCGACCCCTGCGGCGGTTGACAGTTATGCGGTCGCTTCGCGGAGCGGACGCCAGGCGCCGGAAGCGATCGCGGTCATGGCCGCGGCGGCGATCCAGAACGGCGTAGTGATCCCCCATGCGCTCGCCAGGAGACCGCCGAGGAGGGAACCCAGCGCGGCTCCGCCCAGGTCCAGTAGGGAGTACACGCTGCCGACGCGTCCGCGCAGGCCGGGTGGAACCACCCGCTGGCGGATCGAGGCGACGATGACGCCCCACACCATGGTGTGGATGCTGAAGACGACCAGGATGGCAGCCGCCACCCAGGGTGTCGTCGTCACCGCCAGGGTGACGTGCGTGACGACTTCGATCACGAGTCCGGCCCGCAACACCGTGGTGCTGCCGAACGCTCGGGCGAGCCTGGCCGCGATGGTGGCACCGAACAGGCCACCGACCGCGAACGCGGTCAGCAGGAAACCGTAGCCGACGTCGGACAGGCCGAGGCGC
Organism: Winogradskya humida; assembly: GCF_016862215.1. Taxonomy (GTDB): domain Bacteria; phylum Actinomycetota; class Actinomycetes; order Mycobacteriales; family Micromonosporaceae; genus Actinoplanes; species Actinoplanes humidus. The sequence continues at coordinate 13,069 of NZ_BOMN01000074.1, read as the reverse complement.
TGCCGGCAATAGATGACGAACACCGCGAACGCCGCGCAGAACGCGATGTTGCCGATGCCCATGCTGACCGCCATGGTCCGTAGCAGGCGGTGCCGCCACAACCACCGCACCCCTTCGGCGATCTCGCCGCGCAGCGTGTTCCGCGGCCCGGGTCGCGGCGCGGGCGGCACCGGGCGGATGCCCGCGATCAGCACTGCGGCCATCGCGAACGTCAAGGCGTCGAAGCCGAACGGTGCGGCCGCCGCCACGACGAACAGCCACGCGCCGAGCGGTTTGGCGATGAACTGCTGACCGATGGTGAACGTGGCGGCGAGCCTGGCGTTGGCGCTGGGTAGTTTCCCGGGCACGACGACGGCGGGCAGCAGCGCCCCCATCGCGGTGTCCGCGAGGGTTTCTCCGGTCCCGAGCAGGAACACCACCGTGTAGATGATCGGCACCGTGGCAGTGTGGGTCGCAACGGTCGTCGCCAGGGTGGCCAGAGCGACGCCGCGGGCCACATCGACCGCCACGATGAGCAGCCGCCGGTCGAACCGGTCGACGTAGGCGCCGCTGACCAGAGCGAACAGCAGCCACGGCAGTTGCTGGGCGAACGCGGCGCCGGCGACCAGCCCGGGACTGTTGCTGACCGACGCGACCAGCAGAGGTCCGGCGGCCATGGTGACACCGTCACCGATGTTCGACACCGCCGAAGCGGTCCACAGCCGGATGAAGTCCGTGCCGAGACGCGCGGAAACAAGGGCACGCAAAAGAGCTCCTCGAGCCAGGAGGGAAACGGTCGTGTCTGGGACCGTTTCGCGGCGAGGAGCACCGCACCGCCGGGCTACCCCGACGGGTGAGCTGTCAGCGGGCGGTCTGCTCTCGCAGCGAAACGACGACCGTCACCATGCCGAGGCGCATCTCATCTCCCCACTGTGGATCAATGCCACAGGCAGGATATCGCCGGCGGCCGCTTCCACCCTCAGCGCCTCCACATATCGCCCGGCCTGGTCAGTTGTCGTCGAGGGCGAATACGCGCAGCGGATCGAGGCGTAGTTCGTAAGGGCCCATGCAGTCGGCGGTGAGGGTGGCCAGGGTTGTGCCGCACGGGCAGGCCTGGTTGGGGCCGTGGGTGCCGTCCGGGCCGCAGCAGCCGACCGCGTTCGCGAGGCCGGGCAGATATTCGAGGGATGTCGCGTCCTCGGGGTGGATGACCACCGGGGCATGATTCTGCCCGGTGGAGTGGCGCAACGCCTTGTCGTGGCCGTGGCGCCGCATCGAGACCGTGTCCTCTTCCGACTCGATGGCGTAGCGGCCGCGCGGCACGGTTGACGGTGCGACGTCCTGGCCATTCGGCCGGATCGGGTCGTTCGGGGGCGTGGGCATCGCGGGCAGGGCTGCGAGGTCCGGCGTCAGGGCGCGGCTGCACCTGGCGCAGTAGAAGACGGTCACGCGCCCATGGTCGCAGGCGTGCCGATGCCGCGCATCCGGCTTTGCGGCACGGTGAGGGCAGGCCGGGGTCAGGTGCCGCCGGTGGTGGTGTTGCGGACGATGGCGAGGATCAGGCCGGCGGAGATCAGGGCGGAGATCAGGACCGTTGCCACCGAGGAGGCGTCCAGGGGGGTGTCGCCGCGGTCGGCGACTCGTTTGGCGGTCACCACGGCGAGGATCGGGCCGAGGAGGGCGACAATCAGGGCTACCACGGGGAGGCCTGTGGCGAGATCGCCGCCGCTGCGGTGGCCGGCCCAGCGGATCAGGGACCAGGCTGCCAGGCCGACTGCTCCACCCAGGGCGCCCAGGGCGGCGTACAGGACGGATGCTGCTTTGAGGGGTTTGACCGTGGGTTTCCAGGCTGCTGTTGCGGCTGCTTCCTGGAGGTAGTCGGCGGGGTCGCGGTCGCGCTGGCGGGGGATCTGGGGCTGGGGCGGGCCGCCGAAGCGGTCGGCCAGGCGGCCGGTGTGGTGGGCGAATTCGGCCCAGAGGCCGCGGACGTCCGCGTCGACCTCCTCGAGGCGGCGGCGGGCCGTGACGACGTCCTGTTCGGCGGCGCGGACGCGGGTGGCGGCCGTGCGGACGGCTTCGTCGGCCTCGGCGGCTCGTGTGTCGTGCCAGGCGTGGGCTTCGCCGCGGTGGGCTGCGGCCTCGTCGTCGAGGTTGGTCAGCTTGCGCACGACGCTGCGGTAGTCGGGGGTGCGGCGTTCGAGGACGCCGTCGGTGTCGCCAGTGGTCATTGGTGTCCGTAAGGGATGATCACCTCGGCGCCGCGATGCACCGAGCGGTCGAAGTGCAGCGCCCGCCAGGGACGTGGGTACCAGGCGGGGGAGCCGTGGCCGGGGTAGTACGGCGAGAGCTCGCTGCCGTGGACGTCCAGCGCCACCCAGGAGCCGATGACGTCGGTGCGGCTGGCCTGGCCGCCGAGTGTGTCGCGCAGCAGGGACGCGCCGCGCCACCAGCCGATGACGTGGACGCGGCGTTCCGGGCCCTGGCGCAGGATCGTGCGCAGCATGGCCGCTCCGTTGCCGGGGGCCGCGTCCACGGCGTACAGCAGGAGGAACATCGGTTTGTCGGCCGAGGTGCCCGACGTGGCGCGGTCGAGGGCGTCCTCGAGGAGGAAATCGACGTTGTCCGCGTCGTAGTAGCCGGTGTCCTCGGGCAGGAACGCCTTCAGGGATTCGACCGCGGTGGCCGCGTCGGTGTCGAGGCAGGCGACCTTGAACTGGGCCGCGCCCGGCTCGAACTGGGCGGCGAGGGAGCGGGCCGCGGTGTTCAGGACGGCGCAGGCCTCGTCGACGCGGGTGCCCATGACGGCGATGTTGCGGCCGGGGGCGCGGCGCAGGACCGTACGCGCCGAGCGGGACTCGACGTCGATGGTCTCGCCGAGCAGGACCACCGGCGCGGCGACCGTGGCGGCCGGGGTCATCCGCCGGAAGTCGGGGCTGTCGTCGAGGCGGGGGATCGCGTCACCGTCGAAGAGCCGGGGCGCGGGGAGCTCCTGCGGGCGGCGCCGCCACAGCCGGTGCTGCAGGGCGCTCCAGCGTTCGCGGTTGCCGGCGTCGGGCACCCGGACGACCCTGTTGGCCTCGACGGCGCCCGAGTCGGCGTTGACCACCGCGTGATAGCGGGGCAGCACGTCGGCGGCGGTGTTGGTCTCGGCGAGCACCCGGCGGGCGCGGGGCAGCGCGATCCGCAGCGAGAACTGCGCCACCAGCGCCGGGCGGCCCCACAGCGCCTCGATGCCGGAGACGTCCTGGCTGGCGAGCACGAGGTGGATGCCCTGCGAGCGGCCCCGGCGGGCGAGGTCCTCGAGCAGGTCGACGGCCTCGGCGGCGACGGCGTCACGACCGGAGAGCAGCACCTGGAACTCGTCGACGACCGCGACGATGCGCGGCCACGAGCCGTCCGGGTCCTCGGCGCGCAGCTCGGCCAGGTTGGTGACCTCGTGGCGTTTCGCGGCGTCGGCGCGGGCCCGCAGCTCGGCGCCGAGGAACCGCAGCAGGGCCAGGCCGAACTCGCGGTCGGTGTTGACGTTGACGCCGACGAGTCGCACGTGCGGCAGCCAGCTGGGGTCCCGCCGGCCCGGCGCGAACCGGGCGAACGACACGCCCTCCTTGAAGTCGAGCAGGTAGAACGCCAGCTCGGCGGGGGAGTAGCGGGCGGCGAGGGCCCCCATCCACGCGTAGATGAGATTGGTCTTTCCGGTGCCCGAGGGCCCGGCGATCAGCGCGTGCGGCGGGTAGTCGGAGAGCGTGACGTGCACGGGGGCGCCCTGCGGGCTGTCGCCGAGCGGGGCGGTCAGCGCCCGCGCCGAGGTCTCCTGCCACTCCTGTTCGGGGAGCAGGCTGTCGAGGGCCACCGGCTCCGGACCGGCTGCGACGGCGTCGGCGATCTGCCGGCAGGTGCTGGTCACCACGGCCTGCGGCGGGCCGTGGTCCAGCTGCACGGGCAGGTCACCGCAGCCGCTGAGCCGCGCGCCGTCACCGGGCATCGCGTCGACGATCTCGATGTTCGCCGCCTGCGGCACCGGGATGTCTCTGATGACGAGGTGTACGCCGCAGGCCGCCCCCGTGCGCACCAGCCGGTCCAGCTGCCCGCGCTCGTGCTTGGACAACTCGTCGGGGCGTCCCGAACCGAGCAGGATCGCGACCCGCCACGGCTCCGGACGGCGTCCCGTGGCGGAGGCGAGCTCCCGCAGCGACGAGTGCTCACCGGCCAGCACGGTCTCGTTGATCCGCCGCACGTGGTCGACCAGCTCGTCGAGGAGCGGGCCGAGCCCGCCGGGGCCGACGAACTGCAGCACCCCGGCCGGGGCGAGCGGCGCGAACCCGGCCAGCCCGCCGCCGAGCTGCTCGGGGTCGTAGCCGGTCAGGGTGAGCCGGCCCGGCGTGACGCTGCCGAGCGCGCGCAGCAGCAACCCGGCCACCACGTCGTCGCCGACCCGCGGGTCGCCGCGGACCAGCACGTGGCCGCGGTCGAGCAGCGGGACGAGCGCGGGCACCTCGCCGTCCCAGGGCAGCAGCAGCTCACCGACCCTCAGCTCGGGGGCGGTCGTGCCGGAATCGGCGGGGGTCGGTGACCAGCGCTGCCACGGGGCACCGGCCGCGCCGGGAGCGGCGGTCGCCGCCGTCTCGGCCGCGGTCTCCGCCAGCTCGGCAAGGTCGCGTTCGTGCTGCTCGTCGATCTCGCCGAGGCGTTTGTCGCGCTCGTGGGCGAGCCGGCCGCGGCGCTCCCGGGCGGCGGTGACCACCCGGTTGCGGCGATCAATGGCGGCCTCGAGCTCGGTCTCGGCGGCGTCCAGGCTGTCCTTCGCCGCGCCGAGGGCGTGCGACAGGGCGGCCCGGACCTCGACGACCTGCTGGGATCTTGACTCAGGCATCGACACCACGGGGTCGCAGGGGTTCGGGGGCTTTCGGGTCCAGGGTCGACGGGTCGCGGCCCAGGCGGGCCAGCAGCACGCCGGTGAGCACACCCGCCGTGACGGCGGAGTCGGCCGGGTGGGCCGGGTCCGAGGAGGTGACGGGGCTGCGGCAGATGCGGGCCAGCATCGTGTCGAGCACGTCGGGCGGGGTGCCCGGCAGCAGCGCCCTGACCCGCCCGCCGGCCGCGCTCTGCAGCCGCTTGAGGTCGTCGGGGCCGGGCTCGTGGCCGAGCAGGTCGGCGGCGAGCCGCTGCAGCACCGGGGAGCTGACCGCGGACAGGCCCAGCCCGGTCGCGGCGTCGACCTCGTGCAGGTCACGGCCCACCCGCGCCCGGTCACCGGAGCGCACCCCGGCGGCCACCCTGCGCAGCAGCTCCGCGGTGTCACCCGAGCGGCCCTGCTGCGGGGTGCCGTCCTGCTTCTCCGGGGGTGCCGCCTCGCCGGTCAGCTCGGCGACGCGGGACTGCCACCACGGGCCGAGCTTCTCGGGCGGCGGCTGCTTCTGCGCACCGGAGATGCCGGCCTCGTCGGGTTTCAGGGCCGCCTTGTAGTCGGTGTCGGGCGGCGCGGCGGCCTCACCGGTGAGCCCCACGGCGGCCAGATAGGACGCGATCGCGTCCTGGGCGAGGCGCAACGCGGCCGCCGCGCTCTCGGCCTGCTCGACGGCGTTGCCGAGCTGCGGCACGCCGAGCGGGTCCACCGAGGTCTGGCGCACCCAGTTGAGCAGCTCCGCCGCGCTGTTGAGCCGCTCCCGGGCGATCGAGACCAGACCGGTGGGCAGCTCCTCGGAGGTGGCACGGAGCTGGGCGCCGAGTTCCTGCAGCAGCGACATCGGGTTAGAGCGTCGCCGTGTAGGTCTGGGCCTGCTCGACCGCCTGCAGGGTCGCGCCGAAGCACTCCTCGAGCTGCTGGTCGGCCTGCGACAGCGAGGCATGCGCGGCGCCGACCGCGTCGTTGGCGGAACCGTCGAGCGCTGCGGCCAGGCTCTGCTGAGCCTCGCCGATCTTCTCGCGGGCCGCCTGGATCGCGGCCTGCCCCTCGGTGACCTGCTGGAGAGCGGCGTCGACGGCCGCTCTCACCTCGGCGACGCTGGCCACTCGTGCAGCCTCCTGATTGGTTCGGACCTCCTGCTGTATGTCCCAGCTTAGTCGTCCACGATGCACCGGTCGTCCCCGCGTGCCCGATTCACCGAGGGACGCTGCTCGGGCCGCGTACCTCCGCGCCGAGGGCTGTCACCCGTTCGCGCAGTCCCCGGTCGGCGGTCACCACGACCACCCTGCGGCCGGGCTCCGCGGCGGCCACCACGTCCACGATCGTGTCGTCGCCGGAGCCGGGGGCGCGCTCCACGCGTACGGAATCAATCGGGGGAGTGTCGCGGGCCTTGCCCTCCACGACCAGGACGACCTCGATCGGGCCCGGAAGATCTTTGATGCCTTCGGTGTTGAGACCGGCGAGGCCATCCCGGAGGCGCACCGCGGCACCCGCGCGGTCCTTCCACCACCCGTCGGGTTTCGAGCCCACGACGTTGGCGCCGTCCACGACCAATAACGGGTCCATATGACCAGCGTCTCATACCGGAATTGAACGATCGTTCAGGGAGTTGTGACAGGTCGTGAGGCCGGGAGCGTCCCGCGTGAGCGGCCCCGCATCAACGAGACGTCAGAGAGAAGACACCATGAGCATCGGACCCCTGGGACCGACCGGCCCCGGTGACTGGGACGACCTTTTCGCGCGCTTCTTCGCAGGCGGCGAGCCACGGCGGTCCGCACAGCGGATCGACATCACTCGTTTCATGAGTGCGGACGCGCGTGAGGTCCTCTCCGCCGCCGCACGCCGGGCGGCCGAGGTGGCGCCCGCCGGCGTGAGCATCGCCGACCTCGACACCGACCACCTGCTCTGGGGCGTGCTGCAGCAGGAGCCGCAGCAGGCCCTGCTACGCCGCGCCGGTGCCGACCCCGGCGCCCTGCTCGCCGAGCTGGGCAAGGCGACCCGCACCCCCGGCAGCGAACTGCCCGACACGATCGCGCTGACCCCTGCGGCCAAGCGCGCGCTGCTCGACAGCCTGCAGATCTCGCGTGCCGTCGCAGCGTCCTACGTGGGCCCGGAGCACATCCTGATGGCGCTCGGGGTCAACCCCGACTCCGCCGCCGGACGGCTTCTCGCCGGCCGCATCGATCCCCGCACGTTGCAGAACGTCGAACCCCAAACGGCAGGTGGCTCCACGAACACACCCACTCTCGAGCAGTACGGCGTGGACCTGACCGATCTTGCCCGCCGTGGCGAGATCGACCCCGTCATCGGGCGCGCCGACGAGATCGAGCAGGCCGTGGAGATCCTGTCCCGGCGTACCAAGAACAACCCGGTCCTGATCGGTGAGGCCGGCGTCGGCAAGACCGCGATCGTCGAGGGCCTGGCCCAGCGCATCGTGGACGGCGACGTCCCGCAGACCCTGGCCGGCAAGCGCGTGATCCAGCTCGACCTGGCCGGTCTGGTGGCGGGCACCCGTTACCGCGGCGACTTCGAGGAGCGGCTGACCAAGGTCATCGACGAGATCCAGGAGAACGGCGACGGCCTGATCGTCTTCCTCGACGAGATCCACACCCTGGTCGGCGCCGGTGGCGGCGGTGGCGAGGGCGGCGGCATGGACGCCTCCAACATGCTCAAGCCGGCGCTGGCCCGCGGCCGCATGCGCGTGGTCGGCGCGACCACTCTGGACGAGTACCGCCGCAACATCGAGAAGGACGCCGCCCTGGCCCGCCGGTTCCAGCCGGTCCTGGTCGGCGAGCCCAGCGTCGAGGACACCGTGGCGATCCTGCGCGGGCTGCGGGACAACTACGAGGCCCACCACCAGGTGCGGATCACCGACGAGGCGCTCGACGCCGCGGCGGAACTGTCCGACCGCTACATCACCGACCGTTTCCTGCCCGACAAGGCGATCGACCTGATCGACCAGGCCGGTGCCCGGGTGCGGCTGCGGGTCAAGACCCAGCCCGCGGACGTCCGCGAGCAGGAGCGCCGCCTCGAGCAGCTCACCCGCGACCGCGACCAGGCGGTGGCCGCGGAGAACTACGAGAAGGCGTCGCAGTTCCGCGACGAGATGGCAGAGCTCAAGACCCGGATCGAGCAGGGCGACGGTACGGCCGGAGCTGTCCCGCAGGTGACCCCCGCGGACATCGCCGAGGTGGTCTCGCGTGCCACGGGCATCCCCGTCGCGCAGCTCACCGAGGAGGAGCGCGACCGGCTCCTGCGCCTGGAGGGCCACCTGCACGACCGGGTGGTCGGCCAGGACGAGGCCGTCGTCGCGGTCGCCGAGGCGGTCCGGCGTTCCCGTGCCGGGCTCGGTGACCCGGACCGGCCGGTGGGCAGCTTCCTGTTCCTCGGCCCGACCGGTGTCGGCAAGACGGAGCTGGCGCGTGCTCTCGCCGAGTCGCTGTTCGGTGAGACGGAGCGGATGATCCGGCTGGACATGAGCGAGTTCCAGGAGCGGCACACCGTCTCCCGGCTCGTCGGTGCCCCTCCCGGTTACGTCGGCTACGACGAGGCCGGGCAGCTGACCGAGGCCGTGCGGCGCAACCCGTACTCCGTGGTGCTGCTGGACGAGATCGAGAAGGCCCACCCGGACGTCTTCAACATCCTGCTCCAGGTGCTCGACGACGGCCGGCTGACCGACAGCCAGGGCCGGACGGTGAGTTTCAAGAACACCGTACTGATCATGACGAGCAACATCGGGTCGGAGATCATCAACGGCAGCAAGCGCACCCTGGGCTTCGGCACCGCCGAGGGTACGGATCTCGACGAGAGGCTCGACCGGCGGCTGCGGGAGCAGTTCCGCCCCGAGTTCATCAACCGGATCGACGAGGTCATCGTGTTCCGGCAGCTCGAGACGGATCAGCTGCGCACGATCACCGAGCTGCTGCTCGAGGACACCCGGCGCAGGCTGCACGCGCAGGACGTCACCCTCGACATCACCGTCGGGGCCGTCGACTGGCTCGCCGCCAAGGGCTTCCAGCCCGAGTACGGTGCCCGGCCGCTGCGCCGCACGATCCAGCGTGAGCTGGACAACCGGTTGTCGCGGATGCTGCTCGCCGCCGACCTGGCCCCGGGCCGGACGGTCCACGTCGACGTCGCCGACGGCCAGTTGACCTTCACGGTCAGCTCGCCCACCCCGGCAGCCGTCTGACAGTTGTAGTAGAAGAAGCCCCGGCTACCCGGCCGGGGCTTCTTCGTGTCACACCGTTGCGAGCTGCTCGACGCCGAGCTGGGGGTAGTCCTCCAGCCATTCGATGTAGAGCGGGTTGCGCGCCGAGGCCTCCAGATAGGCCTCCCGCGCCATCGTCACCAGCCGGGGCGCCACCTGGGCGGCGGTGCTCTCCGGGTGCCAGCCGAGCATCTGCCGCCAGCGCAGCGGCGCGCCCTTCATCGGCAGCGTCACCAGGCCCGCCGGGGGCCGGAAGCTGGGCTGCGCGAGCATCACGGCCATCCCGGACTCCACCATGTCGATGGCGCAGCGGATGTCGGTCTCCAGCACCTGCTTCGGCGCGAACCCGGCCCGCGCACAGGCCGCCGCGAAGCAGTCCCCGAAGCAGCCGCCACCGGGGCCGCCGGTCCACACCAGCTCGCTGAGCTCGGCGAGATCGACCTCCATCCCCTTGGCCTGGGGGTGGTCCTCGGGCATCAGGACGCAGACGCCGTCCATCGCGATGGTCTGCCAGACCAGGCCGTGCTCGGCCGCGGGGATGGCGTCGCCGCAGATGCCGACCTGGGCGAAGTCCAGCTTGCCGGCGAGCGTCATCGCGGCCAGCTCGTCCACGTAGTACGACGCGTGCGTGCTGATCTGGGCGTCGGGCTGGGCCGCGGACAGCCGGGTGACCATGCCGCCGACCACGGGACCGCCGATGGCCCCGATCCGGTAGCGGCTCATGGCGGTGTCCGGTCCGGACCCGGCGAGCCGGGCGGCCTCGTCCTGCAGGCCCTTCATGGCGGGCAGCAGCACCCGGGCGCGGGAGAGCACGAGCTCGCCCAGCGCCGTCGGGCGGGCCCCGCGGCGGTCACGTTCGAACAGGGGTCCGCCCAGCGTGCGCTCGATGCGTTGCAGCTGCGCGGTGAGGGCGGGCTGGGCGAGGCCGAGCAGCGATGCCGCCTTCGTGACGCTGCCCGTCTCCGCGATGGCACAGACCACCTTGAGGTGCCGCAGCTCCAGGTTCATAGCGTGACGGTAGGACGTTCGCGGGATAAGGGCTAGACCTTCGGCCAGCCAATGATCCCCCATATGTGACGAACCGGTTAAACAAAAGGACAGAAACTACTAAGCCGTACGCGCGTACGGGAACGTTGAGTGTTCTTTGCAATCCGGTGTGTCACAAATCGCGGGGGTACGTCGTGCGCCGGCCGACCACGTCGCGCACCTTGTCGATGAGCGCGACCGCCGGATCGACCACTTTGTTCCACGGGGGCGTCACCGGCATGCTCGGGTGTGGACGCGTCGGTGCCGCCTCCTCGGCCAGCTCGAAACGGTTGCCGAGCCGGATCAGGTCCTCCACCGAGGCCAGCTGCAGCAGCAACGGCATCAGCTCCCGCGCCATGGCCTCGTCGTGCCGGTCGAGTCGCGCGAGGACATCCGTGCCCCGCTCGACGAGGTCCTCCTGCTTCGCACCGTCCAGCAGGCGCAGCGACTCCAGCAGGGCGCGGTCCTCCAGCAGCTCCCGGTCCGCCAGGTCCCCGCCGTCGGGCACGGTCGCCCGCACGGCGGGATAGAGGTACTGCTCCTCCGCGGACAGGTGCCGCGACACCGAGGCGACGACCACCTGCGCGAGAGTGCGGCGCCGCGCGGCGTCCGTACCGTCGGCGGTCAGCTCGGCGCACAGCTCCAGCAGCTCGTGGTGCTCACGCGTGATCACATCGACGACGTTGGGACCGGTCGTCTCGCCACCGACGGGTGGCAGCGGGGGAAGAGGAACAGACGTAGTCACGCCGGGCCTGTTACCCGTACCTGATCCACCGCCAAACGCAAACGGCGCTCGGGGTACTGGTAAGAAGGTCGGATGGAACCACTTACCGCCGCCGGCGAGGTTGTCGGGATCTGCCGCGACCTCCTGCGGATCGACACCAGCAACACCGGTGACCCGCGTACGACCGTCGGGGAGCGCGTCGCGGCCGAATACGTCGCCGCGCAGCTCAGCGACGCCGGCATCGAGTCCGTGCTGCACGAGTCCGCCCCGAAGCGGGCCAACCTCGTCGCCCGGATCCCCGGCGCCGACCGTTCCCGCGGCGCGCTGCTCGTGCACGGGCACCTCGACGTCGTGCCCGCCGACGCCAGCGAATGGTCCGTGGACCCGTTCTCCGGCGAGGAGAAGGACGGCTACCTCTGGGGCCGCGGCGCGATCGACATGAAGGACTTCGACGCGATGATGCTCGCCGTCGTCCGCGACTGGCAGCGCAACGGCGTCGTCCCGCCCCGCGACATCGTGCTGGCGTTCACGGCAGACGAGGAAGCCGGCATGGAGTACGGCTCGCAGTTCCTCGTCCGCGAGCACGCCGACCTGTTCGAGGGCTGCACCGAGGCGATCGGCGAGGTCGGCGGCTTCTCGTACACCATCAACGACGACCTGCGCCTCTACCTCGTCGAGACCGCCGAGAAGGGCATCGACTGGCTGCGCCTGCACGCCAAGGGCCGCCCGGGCCACGGCTCGTTCGTGCACGACGACAACGCCGTCACCGCGCTCGCCGAAGCGGTCGCCGCCGTCGGCCGGCACAAGTTCCCGATGACGATCACACCGACCGTACGCTCGTTCCTCGAACAGGTCTGCGACGCGATCGGCATCGAGTTCGACCCCGCCGAGCCCGAGCTCGCCATCGCCAAGCTCGGCCCGATCGCCAACCTGATCGGCGCGACGGTGCGCAACACCGCCAACCCGACCCGCCTCGAGGCCGGCTACAAGGACAACGTCATCCCCGGTCGGGCGTCCGCCACGATCGACTGCCGCACCCTGCCCGGCCAGGCCGAGAGCTTCCTCGCGGAGCTGCGCTCGGTGATCGGCCCGGACATCGAGATCGAACACCTGCAGCAGCAGGCCGCCCTGGAGACCGGCTTCGACGGCGACCTCGTCGCCGCCATGAGCGCCGCCCTGCGCGCCGAGGACCCGGGCGCCCGCGCGGTGCCGTACATGCTCTCGGGCGGCACCGACGCCAAGGCATTCACCACCCTCGGCATCCGCTGCTTCGGCTTCGCCCCGCTCAAGCTCCCGGCCGACCTGAACTTCTCCGCCCTGTTCCACGGCGTCGACGAGCGGGTTCCCGTGGAGGGACTACAGTTCGGTGCGCGTGTGCTCGACCGGTTCCTCAGGTCGAGCTGAAGCGCCCTTTTTGTGGAGAAGTTGATGAGAGGACTTATCTGACCATGACCGATCAGAACGCGGAGCTCGATGCCGCCCTCGAACGGGTCGTGGAGGCTGCCAGGAAGCACCTGACGGCGGTCAAGGCCGCCCAGGGCCGGGTGGACGACGACGACGTGTGGCAGGCCTACGTCGACCTCAACAACGCCTCGTTCGCCTACGACGAGCAACTGCTCGACGCCTTCGGCGAGGTCACCCCCTGGGACGTCGAGGCCATCGACCCCGACGAGGCCGACGCCCGCTTCGGCGGCGCCTCCATCGGCGCCGACGGCACCGCCACCGACCCGTACGAGCAGATAATCTCAGTCCGCCAGCGCCGCGACTACCGAGTCCCCAGCGTCGCAGCCCTGCTGCGAGTAGCCGACGCCGCCCGCCAGAACCTAGTCCCCGCCGACGAGGAACCGGGCCCGGTCGAATCCGTCGGCGAGGCCGTCCTGGAGTTGCTGCAGGCCGGCGACGGCTCGCTCAGCTCCCTGGACGTCCCCGAGCTGGAGCCCCTGGACGGCCTCCTGACCGTCTCCGAGGTCAAAGAGCCCCTCGACCTCGAGGCCTACGCCGACGAAGACGGCGAGGGCCCCTTCGCCCCGGCCGCTGACGACCTCCTGGTCGGCCGCCTGGACGAACACCCCTTCCTCCCCGACGAGGAAGACGACCACGCCGGCCACAACCACTAACACGCGGCCCACAACCGCGAGCTGGTTTAGCTGCAACCCCCAGCTGGTTTAGCTGCAACCCCCAGCTGGTTTAGCTGCAACCCCCAGCTGGTTTAGCTGCAACCCCCAGCTGG
>NZ_BOMN01000073.1 GCF_016862215.1 Winogradskya humida | reverse complement strand
CCCCCTGTCGGTTGGCCTTTGCGCGGCTACTACAGCCCGACCCCCTGTGGTTTGACCTTCACGCAGCTACCACAGCTCAGCCCCCTGTCGGTTGACCTTTGCGCGGCTACCGCAGCCCGACCACCTGTGGGGTGTGGATGAGTACCAGGGTTGGCGGCCCAAGCTCTTGGGGTGTGGTTGGGCTTTGTGGTTCGGGCTGCTGAGTTTCTGGCCTTCGCTTCGCTCCGGCGGCATTGCGCCCCGAGGAGCTGCTGTCGAGGGCACAAAAACGGACCACGGCAAAGGGCGCCTAGTCCGTTTTTGCACCCTCGACAGCAGCGGGCGCAATGCGACTTTGGTTGCGGCCAACCCGCGGGGTGTGAGGTGAGCGGTGAGGGGCGCGGCCAACCCCCCGCGGGGTGTGGGGTGGGCGGTGAGGGGCGCGGCCAGCCCCTGGGGTGTGGGGTGAGCGGCTAAGAGTGCGGCCAACCCCCCGCGGGGTGTGGGGTGGGCGGTGAGGGGCGCGGCCAGCCTTTGGGGTGTGGGGTGAGCGGCCAAGAGTGCGGCCAACCCCCCGCGGGGTGTGGGGTGGGCGGCCAAGGGGGCGGCCGGCCCCTGGGGTGTGGCTTTGTGGAAGTGGTTTATGAAAGTGGTCCGGGCGGTGGGGCCGGGGCACCTTGGGTTATGTGGAGAGGCCGGGTTGGGGGGTGTCGCGGACTCGGCGGCGGAGCATGACCTTGCGGCTGCCGTCGCGGTAGAGCTGCACGCGGGCGAGTTCCCAGCCGGAGAATTCGGCCTGGATTGCCAGCTGCGCCGCGGCGGTGAGGCGATCGACGTTCGAAGGCAGCCGGAGCGGGGCGTACTCGTAGTCCATGGCCTCTAATATGCGCCAGGCTCGGGCGAGTGACCAGTCCCCGGGCCGGTCAGGCCCTCTCTCTCCGGATATCCCAGGGTGACCGCGGACACGTCGTCGAGGGCGAGGGCGATCTCCGACGGCAGTGTCAGGTCCTCGCTGAGCAGAGCTCCCTGGAGTTGCCCGGCCGTGCGGGCGCCGAGGATCGGGGCGGCCACGCCGGGGCGGTCGCGGATCCAGGCGAGTGCGACCTCGAGCGGTTCCACGCCCAGTCCCGCGGCGGCCGTCACGACCGCCTCGACGATGCTGGAGCTGCGCGGTTCGAGGTAGGGCTGCACGAACGGCGCCAGGTGATCGGTGGCCGCGCGGGAGTCGAGCGGGCGGCCGTTGCGGTACTTGCCGGTGAGCACGCCGCGGCCCAGCGGTGACCAGGGGAGGATGCCGATCCCCAGGGCTGACGCGGCGGGCATGACCTCGCGCTCGATGCCACGCTCCAGCAGCGAATACTCGACCTGGGTGGCTACGATCGGCGCGCGGCCGGGGTAGGAGCGCTGCCAGGTGGCGTACTGCGCGGTCTGCCAGCCGGCGAAGTTGGAGACGCCCACGTAGCGGACCCGGCCGCTGGACACCGCGTGGTCGAGCGCGGACAGGGTCTCCTCCATCGGCGTGTGCGGGTCGGAGCCGTGCAGTTGCCACAGGTCGACATAGTCGGTGCCGAGGCGGCGCAGGGAGGCGTCGAGCGTACGCAGAAGGTGGCCCCGGGAGCTGTCGCGCCGGCGGTAACCCGCGTGGCCGAGCCCCGCCTTGGTCGCGATGACCACCTCGTCGCGCGGCACCAGATGATCGAGCAGCGACCCGATGACCGCCTCGGCGTCGCCGTCACCGTAGACGTCGGCCGTGTCGACCAGGGTGCCGCCGGCGTCGAGGAAGAGCTTGAGTTGCGCGGCCGCGTCGTCGGGGTCGGTGTCCCGGCCCCACGTCATGGTGCCGAGACCGAGCCGCGTGACCGCCAGCCCGCTCCGGCCGAGCGGTCGCTGTTGCATGCATGAACCTTATTCAGCCTTGACAACCTGCGGAACGCTCTGTGCGGCTCGATCACGCCGCAGATCCGTCGGGTACGCGACGCAAGTACCCGGAGATCACTGAGAGTGGCGGGCTAGGGTGGCAATCGCGGAACATCGGAGCTCCGCAGGCAGATCGGGAGGACCCGTGCGGCTCGGATTCAGCCTCGGATACCAGACAGCGTGGACCACGCCCGCCGACCACCTCGCCATGGCCCAGGAGGCCGATCGGCTCGGGTATTCCGTGGTGTGGGCGGCGGAGGCGTACGGTTCGGACTCGCCCAGCATGCTCGCGTGGATCGCCGGGCAGACCGAGCGGATCGACGTGGGTGCGGCGGTGATGCAGATCCCGGCGCGCAGCCCGGCGATGACGGCGATGACGGCGGCGACCATCGACACGCTGTCCGGCGGCCGGTTCCGGCTCGGGCTGGGCGTCTCGGGGCCGCAGGTCTCCGAGGGGTGGCACGGCGTGCGGTTCGCGAAGCCGCTGGGCCGCACGCGGGAATACGTCGACATCGTCAAGCTGGCGATCGCCCGCAAGCCCGTCGCGTATGACGGGGAGCACTACCAGCTGCCGCTGCCCGACGGCGCGGGCAAGGCTCTGCGGCTGGGCTTTCATCCGCCACGTTCGAGCGTACCCATCTATCTTGCGGCTGTCGGACCCAAGAACCTGGAGCTCGCCGGCGAGATCTCCGACGGCTGGCTGGCGATCTTCTTCGCCCCGGACGCCGCAGGGGAGTCCCTGCAGCACATCGAGCGCGGGCGGGCCAAGAGCGGCAACGGCCTGGCCGGGTTCGACGTCTGCCCGACCGTCCCGGTGGCCATCGGTGACGACATCGCGGCCTGCGCCGACCTGATCCGGCCCTACGCGGCCCTCTACGTCGGCGGCATGGGCAGCCGCGAGCAGAACTTCTACAACCAGCTGGCCGTCCGGATGGGCTACGCGGATGCGGCCAAGGAGGTCCAGGACCTCTACCTCGACCGCAAGGTACGCGATGCGGCCGCCGCGATCCCGCAGGAGTTCATCGAGCGTACGTCGCTGATCGGCCCGAAGCCGCGGATCGTCGAGCGCATCCGGGAGTACGCCGCCGCGGGTGTCGGCACGCTCTCGATCGCGCTGTACGTCGGCGACCGGGAGAGCGGCATCGCCACGCTGCGGGCGGTCGCCGAGGCGTACGAGGAGTCCGGGGTGGCCGAGTAACGTGGCGACCGTTCTTCTGCTCCGCCATGGGCGGACCACGGCCAACGCCAGCGGCGGGCTCGCCGGGCGGTTGCCCGTCGAGCTCGACGACACCGGTCGTGACCAGGCGAAACGGGTCGGCGAACGGCTCCGCGAGCTCCCGCTCGCCGCGGTCGTGTCCAGCCCGCTGATCCGCTGCCGGCAGACCCTGGAGCTGGTCCTGCCGGGGGTTGCGCCGCAGGTCGACGACGGGCTGATCGAGTGCGGTTACGGCGACTGGGAGGGCCGGCCCCTCGCGGAGCTGGCCAAGGATCCGCTCTGGCCGGTCGTCCAGCAGCACCCCAGCGCGGCGGTCTTCCCCAACGGCGAGGCCATGGCGGCGATGTCGGCGCGGGCGGTCGCCACGATCCGGCGCTGGGACGCGTTCGTGACGCGGGAACACGGGCCGGACGCGCTCTGGCTCGCCTGCAGCCACGGGGATGTGATCAAAGCCATCATCGCGGACGCCATGGGGCTGCATCTCGACCAGTTCCAGCGTCTCGTCGCCGATCCGGCCTCGGTGAGCGTGATCCGCTACACGCCGACCAGGCCGTTTCTGGTGCGGCTCAACGACACCTCGGACCTTCTTTCCCTGGTGCCGCCGCCTGCTTCGTCGGCGTCCCCGTCCGACGCCGCCGTGGGCGGTGGCGCTCAAGCGGGCGTTTGAGTGCTGACAGTGACCGTTGTGTTACCGCTGTGTAGCTCGCGTTGCGCCCTCGGCGAACCCCGCCCGGTGCGCCGCGCGCTCGTGCACGGCGGCGGATAGGGTCGTTGTCATGACCCACCAGGTGCATGCTTTCGAGCCGCCGGAGCGGTTCGTCGCCGGGACGGTGGGCGAGCCGGGCGACCGGACATTCTTCCTCCAGGCGCGCGGTGGCGGCCGGGTCGTCAGCGTTGCGCTGGAGAAGGTCCAGGTGTCGTTGCTCGCTGAGAAGCTCGAGGAGCTGCTCACCGAGGCAGGCCGGCGTTTCGGCGTCGATCTGCCGCAGACCTCGCCGCTGGCCGTCAACGACAACGAGCCGCTCGACACCCCCGTCGACGAGGAATTCCGGGTCGGCACGCTCGGCCTCGCCTTCGACGTCGACACCACCACGGTTGTCATCGAGGCGATCGAGGCGGGTGAGAACGACGCCGAGGTCGAGCTCGTGGGCGACGAGGACGAGGACGACGACGTCCCGATCGGCGACGATGAGGACGAGGAGCCCGACGACGACCTCGACCGGCTCCGGGTCCGGCTCACCCCCGAGGCGACCAGGGCGTTCATCGCCCGGGCCAAACGCGTCGTCGCGGCAGGGCGGCCACCGTGCCCGCTCTGCGGCCAGCCGCTCGACCCGGCCGGTCACCTCTGCCCCCGGCACAACGGTTACCACCGGTGACCACGGAGCAGTCGTCGGTGCTCGCCGAGGACGACGCCCTGCAGCTGCTCAGCCGCGGGACGATGGAGCTCGAGGGCCGGCTGGTCGACGCCTCCAACACGACGCTGCGCGCCGAGATCACGCTCGACGGCCTGACCCGGCGCTGCGTCTACAAACCGGTCCAGGGTGAGCGGCCGCTGTGGGACTTCCCCGACGGCACGCTCGCGGGGCGCGAGGTCTCGGCGTTCCTCGTCTCCCAGGCCAGCGGCTGGGGGATCGTGCCGCCCACGATCCTGCGCGACGGCCCGATGGGGATCGGCGCGTGCCAGCTCTGGATCGACGAGCCGGAGGACGCGCAGACGCTGATCGGCTTCGTTCCGGCCTACGACGTGCCCGAGGGCTGGTTCCCGGTGGCTAACGCGCGCGACGAGGACGGCGACGCCTATGCGCTGGCCCACGCCGACGACCCCCGCCTCAACCGGCTTGCCGTCCTCGACGCGGTGATCAACAACGCCGACCGCAAGGGCGGCCACGTCCTCTACGCCCCCGACGGCCGCATCCACGGCGTCGACCACGGCATCAGCTTCCACGTCGAGAACAAGCTCCGCACGGTGCTCTGGGGCTGGACGGGCAAGCCGATCCCCGCCGAGTCGATCGAGGTGCTCAAACAGCTCGCGGAGGCCCTCGACGGCACGCTCGGGGAGCAGCTCGAGGAGCACCTGACGATCACCGAGGTGCAGCAGACCCGGGTGCGGGTGCGGCGCCTGCTGCGCAAGGGACGCTTCCCCAGCCCGCCCCAGGACTGGCCCGCCGTGCCCTGGCCGCCCGTCTGAGGCTTTACTCACGTGCCCCGCGATTCTGCCGGGGGGTCTCGATAGGCTCACAGGCATGGACGCTTGGACCGGGCACGAGGTGCCGAGACTGCCGGGGACTTCCACCCCGCCGGACCTGTACGACTCGGCTCGCCGGGAGGTCGCCCCGACGTCCCCCGGGCAGACGGCCACCATGTATGTCTGTGGCATCACCCCGTACGACGCGACCCACCTCGGGCACGCCGCGACGATGATCACCTTCGACCTGGTGCAGCGGCTCTGGCGCGACGCCGGCCACGACGTGACCTACGTGCAGAACGTCACCGACATCGACGACCCGCTCCTCGAGCGCGCCAGCCGCGACGGCGAGGACTGGATCGTCCTGGCCATGCGCGAGACGGCCCTGTTCCGCGAGGACATGGAAGCCCTGCGGATGATCCCGCCGGCGCACTACGTCGGCGCGGTCGAGTCCATCCCCGCGATCGCCGCCCACGTGCGCGAGCTCGTCGCCGCGGGCGCGGCCTACACCCTCGACGACGGCACCGGCGACGTCTACTACACGATCGCGGCCTCCCCGAATTTCGGCTACGAGTCCAACCTCTCCCGCGACGAGATGCTGAAACTCTCCGCGGAGCGCGGCGGCGACCCGGAGCGCCCCGGCAAACGCGACCCCCTCGACCCCCTGCTCTGGCGCGGCGTCCGCGACGGCGAGCCCTCCTGGGACGGCGGCGACCTCGGCCCCGGCCGTCCCGGCTGGCACATCGAGTGCGCCACCATCGCCCTCGGCCTGCTCGGCAACCGCATCGACGTCCAGGGTGGCGGCAACGACCTGCTCTACCCCCACCACGAGTGCTCGGCCGCCCACGCCGAACGCCTCACCGGCGAGGCACCCTTCGCCGCCCACTACGTCCACGCGGGCATGATCGGCCTCGACGGCGAGAAGATGTCCAAGTCCAAGGGCAACCTGGTCTTCGTCTCCCGCCTGCGCGGCGACGGCGTCGACCCCATGGCCGTGCGTCTCGCCCTGCTGACCGGCCATTACCGCACCGACCGCCAGTGGACCGACGACACCCTCAAGACCGGCCAGGAACGCCTCGCCCGCTGGCGCTCCGCCGCTGAGGCCCCGGCCGGCCCGTCGGGCGAGGGCCTGCTCGCCGCGGTCCGCGAAGCCCTGCACCACGACCTCGACACCCCGGCAGCGATCGCCGTCGTCGACGCCTGGGCCGACGCCGCCCTCTCCGGCACGGGCGACGACACCCTCGCCCCCGTCCTGATGAGCACCACGGTGGACGCGCTCCTGGGCGTGCGCCTCTGAACCTGCCCGTCGGCTTCCACGACAACGGCGCGCTGAAGTGGGAGCGGCCGATCACGCTCCTGGTCACAGCCGGGAGCGTGCTCCTCCTCACCGTCGGCGGCCTGTTGCTGTGGGCGGGGCACGAGGCGTCCCAGTGGGTTCTGGCGGCCGGCGGGGTCGGGCTCTTCGTAGCGGTGACCGGCCGGTGCGCCTTTGTCTGCGAGTCCCGCTACGAGGACAGGCCGCTGGCTCAGCCACCGCACAACACCCACCACAGTTCCCGGCGGCGGCTGGGATCCGGGCGAGCCAGCGGGATTGCGTACGCGGGGGGCGTACTCGGCGTATTGATGGTCCTCGCCGCGGTGGTGAGCCCGGGTGACCGGCTCGAGGGGCTTGCCTTCACGGGTTTCGGTCTGGCTGTGATGGCGGGGTGCTGGCTGGCGGGACCGGCGGCCCGGTTCGTCGTCACGCCGGCGTATCTGACCATCGACACGGCGTTCTACCGGATCCGGGTGCCGCGGCGGCTGCTCGGGGAGTTCACCCGGTCGCAGCTGGAGGTACGGCTCCACCTCACGAACGGCGATTTTTACGACCTGAGCGTCGACTCTCCGCTGTGGGGGCTGAGCGGCGCCGACCGGTACCGCTTGAACTCCCGGTGCCAGGTTCGGACTGTCGCGCGCATCGTGGCGATGCTGAGCGAGGTCCGCGCCGAGGATCCTGATCCCGGCTCTGGTGTCGTCACCGGTCTGCGCCGGGGAACGGTGGCGTTCGCCGGGATCGCGGTCGTGGTGTGCACTGCGCTCACGGTGATCGGAACCGTCGACGTCTTCCGTCTCGGCGGCTGACCGCGGGGCGTTGGCTGCTCGCAGGGCCTTTGGCCGTTGGGCCTTCGGCCGTTGGGTCTTTTGGCCGCTGGGCCTTGGCCGCTGCTCGCTGGGCTGGGTGCTTGGTGTGTGGCCCCGCTATGCCAGGGTGAGGCCCGGGTCGGGGTCGGGATCCGGGGTGGGGGCGGGGATCCGGTATTCCTCCGTGAGGGTGGTCATCGGGCCCGGCCAGGTGGCCTGGGCGACCTCGATCGGCTTGCGGGTCTCGTCGAAGGCGACGTGCAGCAGATGCAGGACCGGCGTGTCCGGGCGGATCTGGAGGGTCTCCGCCTCGTCGCGGCTCGGCTGGCGGGCGCTGATCGTGTCCGTGGCCGAGGTGTAGCGGCGGCCGATGGCTTCCTCGGCCTCCTGGTAGAGCGGCCGGCCGTACGATTCGCGGCGCTCCAGGGACGTGCCGGAAGCATCGGTGACGCGGAACCACGAGGCGCCGATCTCCACGGTCGCGTCGTCGGTGCGGACGATGTGCCGGCGAACCAGCATCTCCGTGCCGTCCCGGACCCCGAACGCGTCCGCGACCTCGGAGGGCGCGGCTTCCCGCCCGACCGCGGTCAACTGCTGGCGATAGCGTGCCGCGAGATCCGCGTGGTAGCCGCGGTGCACGCCGTAACGGCCCCGGGAGAGCCGGTTCAGCCGGCGGCGCGTGCCCCGGACGTACGTGCCGGAGCCCGGTTTGGTGATCAGGATGCCCTCGACCCGGAGCTGGTCGACGGTCCGCTGCACGGTCTGCTTGGCGACCCCGAACATCTCCGCCATCGCCGGAATCGAGGGAAGTCGCTCGCCGGGCTGCCAGTCGCCGCGCCGGATCCGTTCCTTCAGCTGCGCGGCGATCTGCCGATGGGGAAACTCCGCGGCGCCGGGGTTGATCGTCATGCACCGACCTCCTAACCCTAGGTTCCTAGGATGCGGCAAGCCGGGCCCGCCGTCACCCTGACACGCCGACATCCCACGATTCGCCGGGCCTGCTGCGGGGTCTGACACGCCGAATGGTCCGCGGCCAGGGACGCGGGGTGGGTCCCGTTAGGCTGCTCTGCCATGGAGGCTCTGCGGTTGGTCTTGCGGTATGTCCATCTGATCGGGTTCGCGATGCTGCTGGGCGGCGCGATCGTGCAGTTCGTGTCGGGGAAGCTGCGGATCAATCCGGCGATGCTGTGGGGCTCGATCATCCAGGTGCTGACGGGGCTGGCGCTCTCGGCGCCGCTGCGGGGTGGTGGGGACAACGAGCCGAGCCCGGTGAAGCTCGCCGTGAAGCTGGTCATCGCCGTCATGATCTTTGTGATGGTGTTCATCCCGTGGCGTAGGAAGCGCGAGAACGTCAACCGCGGCCACTTCATCGGCATCATCGCCCTCACCCTGATCAACGCCGCCGTCGCCACTTTCTGGCACTAGGGGGCATGTGACCCATCAGATGCGCCCTACTTCTCCATGAGCGGTGCCAGGCCGTCGAGGAGGCGTTGCAGGCCGAAGTCGAACAGTATGCCGAGGTCGAACTCGACGGTGGGCTGGGCCAGGTAGCTGCTCATCATGGGTAGGGTGCCCCGGCTGAGGATCTCGGTGAAGCGTTGTTCCTGGGAGCCCAGCCATTCTTCTTCGGTGATGCCGGTGTCCTGGCGGGCCTGGATCTCCGCCTCGATGTTGACCGCTGTGCCGCGTACATGGTTGGCGAGCATGACCGCGGCGCGGAACTGGCTGTCGGGGTCGAGGGTGGCCAGGGCTCGCATGGAGTATTCGGTGTGGGCCATGGCGTTCGGGGCGAGCAGGGGACGGGTGAAGGAGATGGCCTGGGCGAGCCAGGGCTGGCGCTGGTACATCGTCCATTGCAGGCGGGCGCCGGCTTCGAGGCAGGCGCGCCAGCCGTGCACGCCGGGGGACAGCGACGGTGGCGGGTTTGCTGCGAAGACCGTGTCCATCATGACCAGAAGCAGCTCCTCCTTGTCGGCGACGTAGCGGTAGAGCGACATCGTCGGGAGGCTCACCTCGCCCGCGAGGCGGCGCATCGACAGGGCGGTGAGCCCTTCGCGATCGGCGACCTTGATGGCGGCTGCGATCACCTCGGACAGGTCGGGGTTGGCGCGGTCGGGGAGGGCGGAGGCGACCACGGTGCCGACGCCGGGCAGGGCTCGGACGAGGCCGCGGTCCCGCAGGGTGGTGAGGACCTTGGTGGCGGTGGCCATGGCGATGCCGTGGGTGGTGATGAGCTGGCGGGTCGAGGGGACGCGGTCGCCCGGGGCGAGCTCTCCCGTGGCGATGCGCGCGGCGATCTCGTCGGCGATGCGGGCGGACGGCGACGTGTCCACAAGCTACCTCCGCACTAGTGCACTGAGCTGGGAAGAGAGGGGTGTTAGCGCCACCGACCCAGCGTATAGTGCGCTCGTACGGTGTACCAATGACTGATGCCGTACGGGTGGAATCGCTCTACAAAACATACGACACCGGCACTCCCGTGACCGCGCTCGACGGGGTGAGCGCGGCCTTCGAGGCGGGGACGTTCACCGCGGTGATGGGGCCGTCCGGATCCGGGAAGTCCACGTTGCTGCAGTGTGCGGCGGGGCTGGACCGGCCGAGCGCGGGGAGGGTGTTCCTCGGCGGTGCGGAGCTGACCGCGACCGGGGACACCGCGATGACGAAGTTCCGGCGCGAGCGGGCCGGGTTCGTGTTCCAGGACTACAACCTGTTGCCGGCGCTGACCGTGGAGCAGAACGTCGTGCTGCCCCTGCGGCTGGCGCGGCGGCGGGCCGATCGGGGCAGGGCTCGCGAGGTGCTCGGGACGCTGGGGCTGGCAGAGCGGGCGGGGGAGTTGCCCGAGCGGTTGTCCGGTGGGCAGCGCCAGCGGGTGGCGGTGGCGCGGGCGCTGGTCGGCCGGCCAGCGGTGATCTTCGCCGACGAGCCGACCGGTGCCCTGGACCTGCGCAGTGCGCGGGAGGTGCTGGCGCTGCTGCGGACCACGGTGCGGGACTTCGGGCGTACGGTCATCATGGTCACGCATGATCCGATGGCCGCGGCGTACGCGGACACGGTCCTCTTCCTCGCCGACGGACGCCTCGCCGGGCAGCTGAGCGCGCCCACCGCTGAAGCCGTCGCCGCGCACCTCACCGAGCTGGTGGCGGCATGATCGCCATCGCGTTGCGCACCCTGCGGCACCGCCCGGGCGGGTTCGCCGCCACGTTCCTGTCGGCTTTCCTGGGGGCGGCGCTGCTGATGGCGTTCGCGTCGCTGCTGGACACCGCGGCCGGCGCCGACGAGGCCAGCGCGGAGTCGCTCGGGACCACGGCGAGTGTGGCGGGCGGCTGGTGCCTGGTGATCGTGGTGTTCGCGGTGACGTCGACGCTGAGCCTGGCCGTGCGGCAGCGTGGTGATCAGTTCGCGGTGCTGCGCCGGGCGGGTGCCACCGGGCCGCAGTTGCGCCGGATGATCGTGGGGGAGGCCGTGGCGGTTGCGGTGCTAGCGGCGGGGGTGGCCGTGCCGGTCGGGCTGGCCGGTGGGCGGGTGCTGCTGGGGTTGCTCAAGGACACCGGGCAGGTCGCGGATGGCGTGGGCTACGCGTTCGGGCCGGTCGCGCTTGCCGCCGGGTTCGGGGTGACGCTGATCGGGGCGGTGATCGCGGGATTCGCCACGTCACGGCGTACCTCGCGAATGGGGGTGAAGAGGGAGCGGCCCCGGGCCCGGCGGATCGCCGCGGGGTTGTTCCTGGGTGCGGCGGCGGGTTGCGCGGTGCTGACGGCGACGGTGATGGACGGCAAGGGCATCGACGCGATGCAGACGGCGGGCCAGGCGGGGATCTGGGGCTCGCTCGGGCTAGCGCTGCTAGCGCCGGAGTTGCTGAGACTGACCGGGACCAGCGTGCGGCTGGCGAGCGCGGTGATGCCGGTGACGCTGTTCAGCGGGATCGCGACCGGGACGGTCTACATGCAGGGCATCGAGGACGACGCGGCGGCCGGTCAGATCCAGCCGGACTACGCCCGCGACATCCAGACGCTCAACTATGTCGTCGTCGGGATGATCACGGTGTTCGTGGCGATCATGCTGGTGAACACGCTCATCGCGGCGACCGTGCACCGGCGGCGGGAATTCGCGCAGCTGCGGCTGGCCGGTGCGACCCGGGGTCAGGTCACCGCGATGGTCGCGGCCGAGGCGCTGCGGGTCACGGTGACCGGGATCCTCGCCGGCTCCGCCGCCTCGCTCTTCACGATCCTGCCGTTCGGCTCGGCCCGCGCGGGTGAGATCTGGCCGAGTGCATCGATCGCACCGTACGCGGTGATCGCGGCGATCGCCGTGCTGCTGACAGCAACCGCGACCCTCGGCACGACCAGGCGCTCGATCCGGGGGCCCGCCCTGCCCCAGGCATGACGCCGCCCTGTCCCGGGCATGACGCCGGCGGCCTGCTCTGCCCGGGCGTGGCGCCGTGTGCCTGCTCTGCCCCGGGCGTGAACCCGGGGCGCAGCGTGACTACCAGGAGCCGGCTGTCGGACCCGCGGAACCGCCCCGGCGGCGCAGGTACTTCTCGAACTCGCTGGCGATCTCGTCACCGGTCAGCGGCTTGATGCCCTCGTCGCCGACCCGCTCCTCCAGCTCCCGCACGTACTCGCCGAGCTCCGCGTCCTGCTCGGCGGCGGCGCGCACCCGCTTCTCCCACTCGTCGGACTCCTCGGCCAGATCGGCCAGGGGCACCGGCAGGTCGAGGACGTCCTCGAGCCGGCTGAGGAGCGCCAGCGTCGCCTTCGGGCAGGGCGGGTTGTTCGCGTAGTGCGGGACGTGCACCCAGAACGACAGGGCCTCCAGGTCGGCGCGCCCGGCGGCCTCCTGCAGGACCCCGACGATGCCGGTCGGCCCCTCGTAACGGGTGGGGGCGACCTTGTACTTCTCCGCCATGCCCTCCTCCGACGCGCTCCCGCTGATCGGCAGGGGCCGCGTGTAGGGGACGTCCGCGAGCAGCGCGCCGAGCAGCATGATCCGGTCGACCTCCAAGCTGTGGCAGACCTCGAGGATCTGCTCGCAGAAGGTGCGCCACTTCATGCTCGGCTCGATGCCGCGGATCAGGACGACGTCACGGTCGGTCCCGGGCGGGCTCGCCACGCTGAACCGCGTGGTGGGCCACTCGATGCGCCGCGTCTCGCCGTCCGCCATGGTCGTGGTCGGCCTGCTGACCTGGAAGTCGTAGAACTCCTCCGGGTCGATGGTGGTGATCTCGCGTGCCTGCCACACCTGCTCGAGGTGCTCCACCGCGGCTGTCGACGCGTCGGCCGCGTCGTTCCACCCTTCGAAGGCGGCGATCGCCACGGGGGAGCGCAGCAGGGGAAGGCCGTCGAACTCTGTCACGGTGCCAACCTTTCGTACCTCGATACTCCAAGAGCCTACGTCCCGCAGCCGCACCGCACCGACCGGCCGCGCCGTGAGCGGCCCCTCACCCGCACCGCGGACCCGCCCATGCGCGTCACGACCTGCCGGGGCGCGTCCAGAACTGCCGCGGCGCGAACCCGTCGCGGCGCAGCCAGTGCTCGGTGTAGACGATCCGGTCCGCGGGGATCACCACCAGCGGCCCGAGCGGCGGTTCTCCCAGGTCACGGGAGCGTTCGACATGATCGGACTGCCAGCGTACGGCGGGCCACCAGTGGTCGTACCCGTCGTCCCCGGGCTCCAGCACCCGGGCCTCGCCGAACACCTGCGCGCCCCGGCTGCTCGCCTGCCCCACCAACGGCGCGAAAACCCCGACGGACACGCGCGGGTCGGCGGCTATGTTGCGCAATTTGGGCGTACGCGGAGCAGCCGTGAACACCAGCGTGAAGTCCACATGGAAGAAGCGGACCGGAGTGGCGAGGGCACCGGACGGCCCGGTCGTCGCGATCACGCACATGTTCTGCGAGGACAGCAGGTTCAGGATGCGCTCGTCGAGCCGTTCACGCGGAAGCTGCTCCGACGGCGAGGGACCGGCGAGCCAGGGATTCGTCACAGGCATGGACGATCATGGCATCCTCATCGGAGCGCTGTTCTAGTGGACCACGTGGTCGGCGAGGATGGCGGCACAGCGCAGGTTGCGGTAACGGCCGCGGTAATCCAGGCCGTAGCCGACGATCAGGCCCGAGGGGACGTCGAAGCCTGTGTACGCGGGGACGTCGAACGCCGCGCCCTCCGGTTTGCGCAGCAGCGCGCAGACGGCGAGGGACGCCGGGCGCCGGATGGTCAGGTTGTTGATCAGCCAGGACGCGGTGAGGCCGGTGTCGACGACGGCCTCGACGATGATCACGTCGCGGCCCTCGATGTCCAGATCAAGGTCCTTCAGCAACCGTACGGAACCGGAGCTGCGTTTGCTCGTCGTGTACGACCGCATCGCCATCCAGCCGATCTCGACCGGGGTCTCCAGAGCGCGGGCCAGGTCGACGGTGAAGGTCGCGGCACCGCCCAGGACGCCGATCAGCACGAGGTCGCGCCCCGCGTAGTCCTTGCCGATCTCGCGCGCCAGCTCGCCCACCCGCGCGAGGATCGTCTCCTCGCTCAGCAGCACCGATGCGAGATCGTCCGCCACGTGCCCAGCGTCCACCCGGTTCCCCCTCACGCCCTGCCGGAAATTTTGCCACGCTCCCCTGTGAGTCCCCCGGCGCCCGGCTCTCGTACCAATCGGGTTGATGTCCCGGAAACGCGGTCCTGACCAGGGCAAACTGCGGGGGTGGTCAAACCGGGCCGGAGGTTGCGGGCAGTCGCCTATGTGGGGTTGGTCACGCTCGTCGCGCTGCTTCTCCGCAACGCCGCGGATGTCGCGCTGGTCGTGCTGACGCTGCCGGCCGGGCTCGCGGTCCGGTACGCGCCGGGGTCCGCGGACCTGCCCGTGGAGCTCGTCTACCCGGTCGCCGCGGTGCTCAACGTCCTGGTGCTCACCGCCGTGAGCCTGACGGACCCGGCCCGGCGCGCCGAGGCCGGTGTCGAGCAGCGGCTCAGTGTCGCGCTGACCTCCAGCCGGCTGCCCGTGACCCCCATGTTCCACAGCCACGGCACGGTCCCGGCGGGGCCGGTACGGGGGCGGATCGAGCGCAGCCTGCTGCTTCGTGACGTGCCGCTGGCGTTCCCCGAGCTGGCCGGCGTCTACCGGGACCACTGGCAGGGTGCCGGCCTGCGGGTCCAGGAGCGGACCGGCCCGCCGGCGCTGCGGGCCCTCGACGACCAGGGGTACGAGCTGCGCATCGAGCCCGCCCCCGGCCACTTCGGCGACACGGTGCTGCAGGTCCTCTCACCGCCACGCCTTCAGCCGCGTTTCACCGCGGGACTGGTCGCCGGCGGGTTGGTCGCCGCGGCGGTTCTTCTCTGGGCCCGTGTTTCCCCGACGGGCTTTGCCGCAGGTTTCGACACGCCCGGCGCCCTGCGGTTCGCGACGCTTGCTGTCCTGGCCGGGGTGGGGCTCGCGCTCACCTGGCCCTCGACGCGGGCCTTCGGGGTGGGGTTCTGCCTGCCGGTGGCGCTCGCCGTGGCCGCCGTACTCACGGTGATCTAGGCGTTTTGTTATCCCTGCGTTCATGATCATCTGGACCGTTAGGTCCGAGAATTAACCTTTTGTCCACATGCTTGCCCTGCCCTTTATGCTTCCTGTCGTATTCCGGTAAGGTCCGCGCGTCTTACTATTCATGTATTCATCACTTGGTGGAGTTGGGCATGGCACAACGGTTCACGCTCGGCGAGATCCGCACTCGCACATACAAGGATCGCGACGCCTGGTGGACCGTCTGGCTGGTCGACCCGCTCGCCTCGCGCCTGGTCTGGCTCGTGGCCCCGGTCCGGTGGATCACCCCGAACCTGCTGACCATGGGCGCGTTCCTGCTCGGGTTCGTCTCCGCGTACTGCTTCGCGCAGGGTGACTACCCGTGGCTGATCGCCGGCGCGGTCGTGTTCCACCTGAGCTTCGTGCTCGACTGCATGGACGGTAAGATCGCCCGGCTCAAGGGCACCGGCTCCGTCTTCGGCGCCTGGCTCGACTACGTCTTCGACCGCCTGCGCGTGGTCGTCTGCGCCGTCGCCCTCATGGCCGGCCAGTACGCGAAGACCGACAACATCCACTACCTGTGGCTCGCCGGCGTCGTGATCTTCCTCGACATGTTCCGCTACCTCAACGCCCTGCAGATGGGCAAGGTCAAGAACGACATGCGCCGCCGCCTCGAAGCGGCCCAGGGCGACGGCGTGGCGCCCCCGATGTTCGTCGAAGAGACGGACATGGAGCAGCCCATCGGCGCGAGCACCCTCACCACCGCCGTCGACAGCAAGGGCGAGGAACGCCCGGTCGTCGACGTCTACGGCGACTTCCGCGCCAAGCTCGGCCCGCTGGTCAAGGTCCGCAACGCCCTCGTCCGCCAGCGCATCCGCGCCCACCTGTTCAGCGGCATCGAATTCCAGATGTTCGTCTTCATCCTCGGCCCGCTGACCAACCAGATCATGTTCTTCACGATCCTCTCCGCGGTCCTGCTCGCGGCCTTCGAGCTCCTGCTGATCTACAAGCTCTACACAGCCACCAAGAGCTACGCCCGCACCATGGCCAAGATCGGCGTCACCAGCGAAGCCCAGGCCGAAGCCGGCGCCGTCGCCGCCGGCCACGAAGAGGTCGAACAGGTCGTCGACCTCGAACAACTCGACGCCAACACGGTCGGCGCCACCCGCAACTGAGCAGCCCGCTTCTCCGCTCCACCCCGCTTCTCCGCTCCACCCCGCTTCTCCGCTCCACCCCGCTTCTCCGCTCCACCCCGCTTCTCCGCTCCACCCC
>NZ_BOMN01000072.1 GCF_016862215.1 Winogradskya humida | reverse complement strand
TTCTCCGCTCCACCCCGCTTCTCCGCTCCACCCCGCTTCTCCGCTCCACCCCGCTTCTCCGCTCCACCCCGCTTCTCCGCTCCACCCCGCTTTTCTGGCCGCCCGGTGCACCTGCGCCGGGCGGCCGCTTTGTCTCACCCGCCCGATCGCTCTCTTTTCCTCCCGCTCTTTCCGCTCGCCCCACCCCTTCCTTCCGCGTTTCCTTCCGCACAGGCTTCGCGCCCGCCTTCACCGTCGCGCCCGCCTTCGCGCCCGCCTCGTTCTGGGGGTGCCGAGGGGACATTTCGGGCACACTGGTGGGGTGCATGATCATCCACTGGAGGTCGGCGAGGACGCGACCACCTTCTTCCAGCCCCGGGGCATGGTCTTCGTCACGATGCTCTGGGTGATCGCCCTGGTCTGGCTGCTGTGCCGCGGCCTCTACGTGCTGCTCCTGCTCGCGCTCGGCATCCGCCCCACGGCGGCCGACATCGTCACCATTGCCGAGAGCCTGCTCGTCGTACCCGTGGTCGCGGCCGGCCTGGTCGTCCTGGTCGCCTGGAACCGCTTCGGCTGGCTCAAGAGCTCCATGAAAGGCCTGGAGTTCGGCGCCACCGGCCGCCGCGGCGTCCACCTACCCTGGTCCGCGATCGCCTCGGTGGGCCTGCGCCGCTGGGGCCCGTTCACCGAACTGGTCATCACCCCAACGGCAATGAGCCAGGTCACCGAACTCCCCGGCCCCGGCCGCCGCCCCCGAACCCTGCGCCGCGAATCCGGCCCCGCCTTCCTCCTCGACGTCGGCCTGATGTCCCCCGGCCCCACCACCCTCCTCGCAGAACTCCACCGCCGCATCCCGTCACGCGTCTGACCCTGGCCTGTCTGACCCTGGCTCGTCTGGTGCTGGCCCTGGCTCGCCTGGCCCGTCAGGCCAAGACCCGTCGGACCAAGACCCGTCTGGCCCTGGCTCTGGCCCTGGCCTGTCTGGCCTCGTTCGTCTGACCCTCGGTCGCGTGGCTCTGTCGTCTGGCCACGCCGTCTGGTTACGTCGCTTGGCCCCGTGGCTTGACCGGCGGGGTGACGCGTCCTATGTTTAACGCGTACGTTAATTAACGAAGGTGTTAAACAGCGACCGGCAACGAACAGTGATCAACAACAAGCAGTGACGGACAACAAGCAGTGACGGGTAGCGCGCAGTGACGACCGACCGGCTCAGCACGATTTTTGCGGCCCTGGCCGACCCGACCCGCCGGGCGATTCTGGCCCGTCTCGCCGAGGGTGACGCGACCGTGAACGAGCTCGCCGAGCCGTTCTCCATCAGTCTCCCGGCGATCTCCCGGCACCTGAAGGTGCTCGAACACGCCGGCCTGATCACCCGCAGCCGCACGGCCCAGTGGCGCTCCAGCAGCCTGCGGGCCGAACCCCTGCGCGAGGCGACCGCGTGGATGGACCGTTACCGGCGGTTCTGGGACGAGAGCTTCACCCGCCTCGACGCCCACCTGCAACGCATTCAATCCGAGGAGAAGAAACAATGAGCGACCGCGACCTTGTCATCACCCGGATCTTCGACGCGCCCCGGCACCTGGTCTACCGGGCGTTCACCGACCCCGACCAGCTCGCGCAGTGGTTCGGCCCGGTCGGCTGGTCCGTGCCCCGCGACGGCGTCGACGTCGACAACCGGCCCGGCGGGCACCAGCGCTTCACGATGGTCAACGACGCCGACGCCGCCCAGACCGCCCTGGTCGACGCGCACTTCACCGAGCTCGTCGAGAACGAGCTGATCGTCGCGGAGGAGGACATGACCGCGATGACCGACTTCCCCGGCGACCTGCTCCACCTGCGAGTCGAGTTCCACGACGAGCCGGACGGGCGTACCCGGATGATTCTCACCCACGGCCCCTACCCGGGCGACTGGGTGACCGAATCGGGCGCCGGCTGGAACAGCTCCTTCACCAAGCTCGACAAGGTGCTCGCTCTGGTGGGCGGAGACCGCTGATGCGCAAACTGCTGATCAACACCTTCCTCAGCCTGGACGGCATCATGCAGGCCCCCGGAGCCCCCGACGAGGACAAAGACGCAGGCTTCGCGTACGGCGGCTGGTCCGTCAACTACTGGGACGACCGGATGAACGAGCTGATGTCGGCGGTGATGACGGAACCGTTCGACCTGCTCCTCGGCCGCCGCACGTACGACATCTTCGCCGCCCACTGGCCGCACACCTCGGAGGAGCTGGGGTCGGGCCCGCTCAACAACGCCACCAAGTACGTGGCGTCGCGCGGCACGCCCACCCTCAGCTGGGACAAGTCGGTCCTGCTCGGCGCCGACGTGCCGGCGGCCGTCGCGGAGCTCAAGGCCGGTGACGGCCCGGACCTGCAGGTGCACGGCAGCGGCGACCTGATCCAGACCCTGCTGCACCACGGCCTGATCGACGAGTTCGGGTTGTGGACCTTCCCGGTGCTGCTCGGCTCGGGCAAACGCCTGTTCGCTCAGGGGACGATTCCGGGTGACCTGCGCCTGACGCGCACCGAGTCGATGTCCACCGGCGTGACCTTCAGCACGTACGTTCCCGCCGGTGAGATCGTGCCCGGCTCCTTCGCCCTGGACCAGCCCGCGACTTGACCACCCGCCACGCGGTGCTGGTCCGCCGGGCGACGGACGGGTTCACATGATGATTACCCGGCGGCCGCGGGTGTGGCCGGCGTGGCTGTCGATCTGCGCGGCGGCGGCCCCGGCGAGCGGGTACGCCTTCTCGACCGGGATGTGCAGCGCGCCCCGCGCGATGAGCCGGGCGGCCTCGGCGAGCGCCGCCGGCACGTCCCCGGTCACGCCGGAGAACCGCACACCGAGCTCCGGCGCGCCAAGATCGGCGATGGAGATCACCCGCCGCGGATCCCCGGTCAGTTCGACAAGCTCGCGAATCACCCCCGCGCCGGCCAGATCGAGAGCCGCATCAACCCGGCCGAGCTCGCGCACCCGGTCGGCCCACCCCTCGCCGTACGTCGTAGCGACGGCGCCCAGGCTACGCAGGTAGTTCTGGTTCGCGGCCCCGGCAGTCCCGATCACCGTGACGCCCCGCTCGCGAGCGATCTGCAGCACCGCCGACCCGACCCCGCCGGACGCGCCGCTGACCAACAGCGTCTGCCCGGGCTGCACGCCGGTCTCGCCCATGATCCGCAACGCGGTCTCCACCACGGACGGGTACCCCGCCGCCTCCTCGAACGTCAGCCCCTCGGGCATCCGCGCCCAGGCGGACAACACGGCGAACTCGGCGTACGTGTCCGAGCCTCTGCCGAACACGTGGTCGCCGATCTCGACTCCCGCAGCGCCCGGGCCGATCTCGTCCACCACTCCGGAGGCGTCCTGGCCGATCCCGGAGGGCAGTGCGATCGCGTGCAGCTGCCCCTCGCGGTTCCGCCAGTCGGCAGGGTTCACGCCCGCCGCCCGCACCGCGACGCGGATCTGGCCCGGTCCCGCATGGGGGTCCTCGCTGTCCTCGAGCCGCAGAACGTCCGGACCGCCGAACTCGGCGAAGCTGATTCTCTTCATGCCAGGACCATAACCAGAACAGTTCTATTTATACAACAGCTCTAACTTTGGAGGTGGTGGTGTTAGATAGCTAGGATCGGGAGATGACCGCAGCGACTAGCATCGCGGGATGACTGCGCCGACCGGACGCCGCGAGCGCAAGAAGGCCGCCACCCGCCAGCGGATCGCCGACACCGCGATGCGGCTCTTCCTCGCGCGCGGCTACGACGCGGTCGGCATCCGGGACGTCGCCGCGGAGGCCGACGTGGCCGTCGCCACGGTCTTCACCCACTTCGCCTCGAAAGAGGCCCTGGTGTTCGAGCTGGACGAGGACTTCGAGCAACGGCTCATCCTCGCGGTCACGGGCCGGGCGCCGCACGAGCCGTTGATTCCCGCGCTACGCCACGAGATCCACGCCCTGGTGCGTCATTGCACGGCGGACAGCACCGCCCCGACCTGGCGCATGATCGAC
Source organism: Winogradskya humida (assembly GCF_016862215.1). Classification (GTDB taxonomy): domain Bacteria; phylum Actinomycetota; class Actinomycetes; order Mycobacteriales; family Micromonosporaceae; genus Actinoplanes; species Actinoplanes humidus. The sequence continues at coordinate 14,128 of NZ_BOMN01000072.1, read as the reverse complement.
GACTCGCCGGCCCTGCGGGACTATGAGGAGTCGATGCGCCTGCGCCACGCGGAATCCCTGGCCACCGCCATCGCCGCCGACCTCGGCCTGCCGCCGGCCAGCACAGCCTGCCGCGCGATCGCCCGGTTCACGATCGACGCTTTCGCCGTCGCCCGTGAGGCCCCCGACCCGCAAGCCGCCGTCGACGAGGTCTTCACCATGATCGCCGCCGCCTGGGAGGCCTACCCAGCCGCCGCCCGAGCCAACGGCCAGGCCGGTGTCCCAGGCAGTGGCCAGGCCGGTGCCCCAGGCAGTGGCCAGGCCGGTGCCCAAGCCGGCAGCCAGGCCGATGTCCCAGGCAGAGGCCGGGCCGATGTCCCAGCCAGCAGCCAGGCCGGTGCTCCAGCCGACGGCCAGGCCGGTGCTCCAGCCGACGGCCGGGCCGATGTCTCAGGCAGTGGCCAGGCCGGTGCCCCAGCCGGCAGCCAGGCCGGTGTCCCAGCCGGTGTCCCGGTCGGCGCTCGGGGTGGTGCCTCGGGGGGTCAGGGGGCGGCGACTGCTGGGCCGCCGAAGGTGACGGGGACGCCGGGGGAGTAGAGGACGCTGTCCGGTGGGCGGGTCTGGTGGGGCAGGCCGGCTGCTTCGATCAGGCCGTCGTTGAGGTCGACCAGGTCGGCGTGGTGCAGGGGCCACTGGGGGTGCTCGTTGGGGAGGTGGATCGTGCGGCCCCAGGCGCGGGTGTGCAGGCCCCAGCGGGCGGTCAGGAAGTGCTCGAGGGGTGTGGGGGTGGGGTGCGGCGCTCCTACGCGTACTGAAAAGGACGATGACGGGCCGGATGGGCGCCGGCGGCTCGTGTAGCGCACCAGGTCGCCGTCCTTCTCCAGCCGCATGCGGGACCATTTGTACGGGAGCCGCAGCGTTGCCTGCGCCGTCAGCACCGGGATGAGCCGCTCGGCGTCCAGTGACCGGAACACGACCGCGCGGCGACCCTGGTCGTCGACGCTGTAGAGGCGCACGTTCGTCTCGCAGAACGTGCCCAGGTAGGGCAGGCCGGGACCGCGCAGCGGACCGAGCCCCTCCATCCGGAAGCCGATCAGCCCCACATACGTCATCCCGTCGAACGTGTCCGGCTCGGTGCCGCGTGGCAGCAACGGCGCGACGAGGGCCGGCGGCACAGCCCAGTGCAGGAAAGCCAGGTCGCGCCAACTCTGTACCAGCCATGACCGCCGCACCGGCCGGACTGTCTCCGGGGTCACATCTTCGATCCGCACACCGCCCATCATGGGCCTCTCAGCGACCGATGACGGACATGTCCGCGTAGCGGGCACCGGTTGGGGGCTCGATCGCGGTCAGACGGGCCAGCTGGGTCTCGGTCAGGGTCAGCGTGTCGGCGGCGAGGTTCTCCTCGAGGCGACCCACCCGTTTGGTGCCCGGGATCGGGGCTATGTCGTCGCCTCTGGTCAGCACCCACGCCAGCGCCACCTGGGCGGGGGTGACGCCCGCCTCGGTGGCGACCGATCTCACCTCGTCGACGATGCGCAGGTTGGCCGTGAAGTTGTCGCCCTGGAAACGGGGCTGGCCCTTGCGGGAGTCGTTGTCGTCGAAGTCTGCCGGCGTGGTGATCGCGCCGGTCAGGAAGCCGCGGCCGAGCGGGGAGTAGGGCACGAAGCCGATGCCCAGGGCGCGCAGGGTCGGCAGGACCTCGGCCTCCGGGTCGCGGGTCCACAGTGAATATTCGGATTGGACCGCGGTGATCGGGTGGACGGCGTGGGCGCGGCGGATGGTCTCCGGCGCGGCTTCCGACAGGCCGATGTGGCGGATCTTGCCGTCCTGCACGAGGTCGGCGAGGGCGCCGACGGTGTCCTCGATCGGGACGGCCGGGTCCATGCGGTGCTGGTAATACAGGTCGATGTGGTCGACGCCGAGACGCTTGAGGGAGCCGTCCAGCGCGGTGCGCAGGTTGTCCGGGTGACCGTCGATGCTGCGGCCGCTGTCACCCGTACGGTGAGACATCAGTCCGAATTTCGAAGCGATCACGACGTCGTCGCGGTGCCCGGCGAGCGCGCGCCCGACCAGCTCCTCGTTGGTGAACGGTCCGTAGCGTTCAGCCGTGTCAAAGAGTGTCACACCGAGCTCGACGGCCCGATGGATCGTGCGGATCGACTCGGCCTCATCGGTGTTCTTACCTGTGTAGAAGGCGGACATGCCCATGCAGCCCAGCCCGATGCGGGACACGTCGAGACCTGCCAGCGACACCTGCTTCATGGAGCGTCTCCTTCGTGGGCCTGCCCGGGGAGGAACCGCTTCGAAAGGTACGCCCGGCCGTCACGACTCGCCCGGGCGTCCGCAGTGGCCAGCGCCACACACCCTCATCCGCGGGTGGGCCCGTTTCCGTATCGTGGATGTCACCCCGGTCACGCCAGCCCCTCGGAGGAACCGCATGCCGGTGCCGCACCGCAACCGTCTCATGATCCCGGCCCTGGCCGGCGCGGCCCTCATCGCCCTCGGCTGCGTCTCCGTGCCGCAGGCCGACGAACCGGCCGGGCAGCGCCCCCGGGCCGCGACGACGACGACCAAACCGGAACCCCTGGACCCGGACGTCGACGGTACGGACACCGTGGAGGAATTCCAGTCCGACATCGGGGACGCGCGCTCGATCGCGGAGGAGTACTGGAAGGCGCAGTTCGACAAGTCAGGAATCGACTTTCAGCCGATCGCCGAGCTGATTCCGTACGACAAAGAAGGTGAAGTTGATTGTGGCAGTCAGGCACTGGGACTCAACAACGCCGCCTACTGCTCCGCCGGCGACTTCATCGCGTACGACGTGAACTGGTCCTTCGCCGCCTTCCGCCAGATCGGCGACGCCTTTATCTTCTACCTCCTGGGCCACGAGTACGCGCATGCCATCCAGCGCCGCCTCAACATTCAGAAAGAGTTCACGATCGAGCAGGAACTGCAGGCCGACTGCATGGCCGGCGCCTATATCGGTGACGAGGAGAAAGCGGGCCGCCTGCGCCTCGAGGACGGCGACCTGGACGAACTCGCCGCCGGTCTGGAAGCGGTCGGCGACGACCCCGGTCAGCCCTGGTTCGCCGAGGGCGCCCACGGCACCGCCCGCCAGCGCACGAAGGCGTTCAAGGGCGGCTACGAGGATTCCCTCACGCCCTGCGAACTCGGCTGAGCAATTTCACAGGGGAGGCGGGTCACACCGGGCCTCGCGGGTGGTCCCGGCAGGGGAGAATGGCTTTCGGTGCACGCTCTTTCCGGTACGCGCTCAGGAGGCTCGCCCTGACATCACGACAACCCGCCGCGGTCCTCTTCGACATGGACGGCACGCTCGTCGACAGCGAGAAGGTCTGGGACATAGCCCTGTACGAGCTGGCCGCCCACGCCGGTGGCACGCTCTCCGAGTCCGCCCGCCTCGCGATGATCGGCAGCGCCATGGCCACCACCATGCGCATCCTCCGCGACGACCTGGGCCAGCCCGACCGCGACGAACCCGCCGACGTCGCCTGGCTCGAACACCGCGTCGAGCAGCTCTTCGCCGATGGCCTGATCTGGCGCCCGGGAGCCCTGGAGCTCCTCCTCGCCGTCCGCGCCGCAGGCCTGCCCACCGCCCTGGTGACCTCCACCGGCCGCCGCCTCGTCGAAGTAGCCCTCAACACCCTCGGCCGCGAGAACTTCGACGTCATCGTCTGCGGCGACGAGGTCTCCGCCCCCAAACCCGACCCCGCCCCCTACCGTACGGCCGCCGACCTCCTCGGCGTGAAGATCGCCGAATGCGTCGCCATCGAGGACTCCCTCACCGGCATGACCAGCGCCCTCGCCTCCGGCGCAGCCGTCCTGGCCGTCCCCGCAGAGCTGGAGCTTCCCGCCACTGACGGCGTCCACCTCCGCGACACCCTCGTCGGCGTCGACCCGGCCTTCCTGGGCACCCTCTTCACCGAAATCCCAGCCTGACCCCACTGCCTTTCCCACCTGGCCTCTTCCCGCCGGCCTTCCCACTGCCTCTCCCTGCTGGCCTCTTCCCGTCGGCCTTCCCACTGCCTCTTGCCGCTGGTCTGTCCTCGCCGGCCTCTGAGCGGTAGTGCTGTCTCCGGGCCGGCATGCTCGGCGGGATACGACCTGGGCGGGCGGGAAAGTAGGCGAGCGCAGCAGTACGGCTTCCCTGTACGTCCGCTCCGACCGGCTCCCGGATCGGCCGCGGCCGCAGGCTCGGGGCCAGGGGCTTCCGACACCTGTGCCCTTGCCGTGGGTCTGGGGCTGCTGCGACCAGGGAGGCGAGGCGGCACACCCTCGCGCCGGTTTCAGATAATGAATGTCGATCTTCAAGCCGCCGTCGGGTGGCGGAAAATGTCGTACGTGTGTTCGATAATCGTGCTCATGTTGGCGCAGGTGCAGCAACTCGGAGATGACGCGGCGGTGCTCGCCGCGGCTCCGCTGTGGCAACTGACCGACGCCGACCTGACCGACGCGCTGCACTCGGCGCGACGCGCCGAACAGGCAATACTCGTCCTTCAGGCACGCCTGGTCCACGAGGCCGTCAACCGTGGCATCCCCGTGGCGCAGGGACATCGCTCCACCGCCGGCTGGCTACGCTCCCTGCTGCTGCTCGACCCGCAACCGGCCCGGGACCTCACGGCCCAAGCCACCGCACTGCAGCATCCAAACATCCGGCAGGTGGTCCTCAACGGTCATGCCGACGTGCGCCAGGCCGCCGTCATCGCCACCACCCTTGACACCATCCCCGACGACCTCGCCACCCTCGACGGCCCCATCGACAGCGCCCAGATCATGCAGGACGCCGAAACCGCGATGATCGACCTGGCCGGGCAGCTACCCGCCTACCAACTCCGCCGCGTCGGAGAACGCATCCTCGACCACATCGCCCCCGAACTCGCCGACCGCGCCGACCAGACTGCTCTGGCCCGCCAGGAAGCCCGCGCCCGCAAACGCCGCGGCCTCACCCTCTCGATGCCCCTCAACGGCACAGTCCGCATCTCCGGCACCCTCGGCATCGAAGACGCCGCCATCGTCCACGCCGCCCTGCACCCCCTGTGCCAGCCCGACCCGAAAGACACACGAACCCCGCCACAACAGCGCGTCGACGCCCTGATCGACATCTGCCGGTTGGCGCTACGCACCACCGAACTCCCCGTCGACGGCGGCGAACCACCCCAACTGTCGGTCACCGTCGCCTACGACCCGCTCACCCAAACCCTGGGCGGCGGCACCACCGACAGCGGCCAGCGCTTGTCGGCCGAAACGACCCGGCGGCTCGCCTGCGACGCCCGGATCCTGCCCGTCATCCTCGGCGGACAAGGCCAAATCCTCAACGCAGGCCGACGCCGACGTAACGCGACCGGCGCCATCCGCCGCGCCCTCCACATCCGCGATCGCGGCTGCACGTTCCCAGGGTGCGATCGCCCGCCCCGATGGACCGACGGCCACCACCTGTGGCACTGGGCAGACGGCGGCCCCACCAACCTCGACAACCTCGCCCTGCTCTGCCGCCAGCACCACCAACTCATCCACGACGCGACCGCAGGCTGGCACATCCAACTCGGACCCGACCAACGACCCGAGTTCATCCCACCACCCCACATCGACCCCACCCGACAACCCCAGCGAAACCTCTACCACCAACGCCAATAGCGCGTACCCGCGTGCAGCCCGGCCCTGTACTTCGCTGCAAGCACAGAACCGGGCGATTCAGCTCGGGTACACGACTGGGCGACCAGCTTGGTTACATGACGCGGCGACCAGCCTGTCTACATGACGCGGCGACCAGCTTGTCTGCGCGACCAGCTTGTCTGCGCGACTGGGCGACCAGCTCGATGACTGGGCGACCAGCTTGCGTTCGAGGCTGGGCGGCCGGTTCGGGGTCGTGGCTGGGCTGGGCGGTCAGTCGTGGGTCGTCAGTCGTGGGGGCGGTCAGTCGTGGGCGATGGCGCCCAGGATGTTCAGGCGGGCGGCGCGGATGGCTGGGATGACTGCTGCGATTACTCCGACCAGGGCTGCCAGCAGCAGATATGTTGCCATTCGGGACCAGGGCAGGACCAGTTCGGTGATTCCGTCGTTCTCCAGGGCCCGGGTGACCGCGGTGCCGAGGCCGGCTCCGACGACGACGCCCAGGAGGGCGCCGAAGACCGAGATGACGACGGCTTCGACGGTGATCATGCGCATGGTCTGGGCCCGGCCGAGGCCGACGGCTCGGAGGAGGCCGAGTTCGCGGGTTCGTTCGAGGACGGACAGGGCGAGGGTGTTGATGACGCCGAGGACGGCGATCAGGATGGCCAGGGCCAGGAGGACCTGGATCATGGTGATGATGGTGTCGAAGGTGGAGACCTGTTGCTCGACGAAGGCGTTGGCGTCGGTGGCTGATACCTCCGGGCTGTCCGCGAGGAGCGTTTTGATCTGCGGGAGCACGGCGTCGACGGTGGTGCCCGGGTCGAGGCGGACGAAGCCGAGTATCGGCTGGGTGATGCCGAAGTCCTTGGTGGCCGCGGCCGGCATCATGATGCTGCCGGGCAGGGAGTCCTCCGCGTAGACGGCCACGACCGTGTAGGTGCGGGGGTCGCCGCGGGAGGCCTGGATGGTGACCTGGGAACCGGTTTTCCAGCCCTCCTCGGTGGCCTTCGGCTGGCTGACCGCGATCTGGTCCGCCGCGAGTGCGGCGGTCGGGCCGGCGCCGAACGCCGTCGCGAGCTGGGACAGGTCGTCGGCTGCGTCCACCCAGGTCTTGGCGCCGTTGATGGAGACCTGGTCGTTCCAGAGGGCCGCTGCCGCGCGTACCCCGGGGATGGCGGCGGCGGAGGTGACGACGGCCGGGTCGTAGGTCGGCGGGCGGGGGCCGTTCTGGTCGCCGCTGATGATGATCTCGGCTTTGAGGACGCGGGCGGCTTCGGCGCGCAGGCTGCTCTTGGCGGAGTCCATGACGACGGTGACTCCGGTGACCAGGGCGATGCCGACCATGAGGGCGGCTGCGGTGATCGCGGTGCGGCGCGGGTTGCGGGCCGAGTTGAGCCGGCCGAGGCGGCCCGGCAGGGACCAGGAGAAGAGGCGGCCGAGCACGCTGATGACCGGGCGGCTGATCAGCGGGGTGAGCAGGGCGACGCCGATGAAGGTGACCAGGACGCCGCCGAGGATGAGCCACAGGTCCGCGCTGCCGGCGTCGGCGAACAGGCCGGTGCCCAGGGCCGCGGCGCCGGCGGCCGTGACGGCTCCACCGGCGATGCTGATGGCGGTCAGCGGGCGATCCGGGGTGGCCACGTCCTGCATGGCTGCGATCGGGGCGATGCGCGACGCGCGCAGCGCCGGGAGGACCGCCGCGACCACGGTGACGACGAGGCCCACCGTGAAGGAGCTGATCACGGCCGCGAGCGGTACGCCGACGGGGGCCAGTTGCAGCCCGCCGCCCCCGAACGCGTCGAACAGCTTGGTCAGCAGGGCGCCGACGCCCACGCCGGCGGCGAGACCGAGGATCGAGGCGAGCAGGCCGATGACGACGGCCTCCACCATGACCGAGGTGATCACCTGGCGGCGACCGGCGCCGAGAGCGCGCATCAGGGCGAGTTCGCGGGTGCGCTGCGCCACGATGATCGAGAAGGTGTTGAGGATCAGGAAGACGCCGACGAACAGCGCGACGCCCGCGAACCCGAGCAGGATCTGGTTGACGAAGCTGAGGCCCTCCTTCAGGCCGGCGGCGTTGTCCTGCGCCATCTGCTCGCCGGTGCGGACCTTGTAGCCGCTGCCGAGCGCCGCCGCGACGTCGTCACGCAACTGCTCAGGCGTCACTCCGGCGGCGGCCTCGACGCGGATCGAGCTGAAGATGCCCGTACGCCCGAGCATCAGCTTCTGCGCGACCGGCCCGGTGAACGCCACCTCCTGGACGCCGCCGAGGCTGTCGCGGTCGCCGCTGTACCCCCACACGCCGACCAGCGTGAATTCCTTCTTCGGTTCGAGGGTCAGCACCCCGACACGGTCGCCGAGCTTGATGCCGGCCGCCTTCGCGACCGCGGCGTTGACCGCGATCTCGTCGTCCGCGGTGGGTCCCCGCCCCTGGCGCAGTTCGAGCAGGCCGTCCTCGCCGGTCCACGCCGTGCCCATGCGCGGCGGTCCGACGGAGGTGAGGACCTTCCCGTCGCTGCCGATGACACGGGCGCCGTCCGCTTCGGACAGACCGGTTGCCACACGTACGCCGGGAATGCTCTTGATCGTGTCAAGCGTGACCGCAGGCAGGGGAGTGGGCACCTCCTCGCCGTCGACCTCGTCGACGGCGACCTTGGGGACAGCGGTGACGCCGACGTCCGTCGTGGAGTAGGCGTCGGCGAACAGCCCGTCGAAGGAGCGGCCCAGCGTGTCGGTGACCACGAACGCGCCGGCGACGAACATGACGCCCAGCACGACGGCCAGCCCCGACAGGATGAGCCGCAGTTTTCTGGCCAGCAGGCTCTTGAGCGTGGCGCGCAGCATCAGATCATCACCGGCTCGCCGTACGTGTCCAGCCGCTTCATCGTGTCGAGCACGGTCTCGGCGGTCGGGTCGTGCAGTTCGTCGACGAACTCGCCGTCGGCCAGGAAGACGACCCGGTCCGCGTAGCTCGCGGCGACCGGGTCGTGGGTCACCATCACGATGGTCTGGCGGTGTTCGCGCACGCTGGCGCGCAGGAACGAGAGCACCTCGGCGCCGGAGCGCGAGTCGAGGTTGCCGGTGGGCTCGTCGGCGAAGATGACGTCGGGCCGCGCCACCAGCGCCCGGGCGCACGCCACCCGCTGCTGCTGGCCGCCGGAGAGCTGGCTGGGCCGGTGCGAGAGCCGGTCGCGCAGCCCCACGGTGTCGATGACGACGTCCCACCACTGCGGATCGGGCTTGCGGCCGGCGATGTCGAGCGGCAGCTTGATGTTCTCCGCGGCGCTCAGCGTCGGCAGCAGGTTGAACTGCTGGAAGATGAACCCGACCCGGTCGCGGCGCAAGCGGGTGAGCGCCTTGTCGCCGAGCCCGCTGACCTGTGTACCCCCGATGTGCACAGATCCGCGGTCGACGGTGTCCAGGCCCGCCAGGCAGTGCATGAGTGTCGACTTCCCGCTGCCGGACGGGCCCATGATCGCGGTGAAGCGCCCCTGCCCGAAACTGGCGCTCACCCCGCGTAGCGCGACGACCCGCGCCTCACCCGAGCCGTACACCTTCCAGACCTCGTCGGCCCGTGCCGCAATGGCTTCGCCGGTCGTCGTCGGTGTCACTGTCCGTCCCCCAATGTCTCTCTGTGGATAACCAGCTCAGTCTTTCGGCGCCAGCTGCTGCATTCGTCCGTCCAGGGGCGGAGCGGTACGCGGAGATTCGCTGGGGGTGCCCACCCAGTCCGGCTCAGGGTTACCCCGGAGATCGCACTCTGACATCACGGTGACGTTGACAGGCGTTACTACGACGTCATAGTGGTGTCATGGACCTGACGCCGTACCTCGAATCGCTGCGGGACGACCTCGCGGCAGCCGCCGCCCCGGGCGGCCCGGACACCACCCGGGCCGCGGAACTGCTGGGCTCGGCCCTCGAATCGTCGGTGCGGCTCGTCCTGCTCGAAGCCCTGTCCGACGCGGCGGCGGAGATCACCACCCGGCTCCAGGGCCCGGTGGTCGACGTCCGGCTCCGCGGCCGCGAGGCCGACCTCGTGGTCAGCGAGACCCCCGCCGAAGCCCCGGCCACAACCCTCGCCCCGCAACCGGTCGCCGCCGACACCGGCGACCTCGCCCGCATCACGCTGCGGCTGCCGGAATCCCTCAAGACCCACGCCGAGCAGGCCGCTGCCGCCGAGGGCATCTCCGTCAACTCCTGGCTGGTCCGTGCGGTCGCCGCCGCAACCCAGCAGAACCCGCCGGCCCGTCAGCCGGATTCCCGCTCCCGAGGCCGCCGGATCACCGGATTCGCGCAGGCCTGACCCCTTCGAAGGGAAGAAATGTCATGACCGAGTTCCAGCACTCCACGCCCGTCACCGTCTCCCTGCAGGTCCAGCGCGGCACGGCCGAGGTCGTCGCCGAGGAGCGCGACACCGTCACCGTCGACATCACTCCCGATGACGGCCGTTTCACGGTCGCCCTGGACGGCGACACCCTGATCGTGCACAGCCCGGAAGGCGGCGGCTTCAGCTGGCGTCGCGGAGAAAAAGCCGACGTGAAGGTACGCGTGCCGCTCGACAGCTCCCTCGCCGTCAGGTCCGCCGCGGCCGACCTGCGCCTGGCCGGCCGCTACACGACCGCGAACGTCAACGCAGCCTCGGCCGGTCTCCACCTCGACCACGTCACGGGCGACGCGCACATCAAATCGGCCAGCGGTGACCTGACAGCCGACCGCGTGGGTGGCTCCCTGCGCATCCACACCTCGTCGGGCGAGCTCGTCGTGGGTGACGTCACGAGTGACGTCAATGCGACCACAGCGAGCGGTGACATTACGATCCGCCGGGCCGGCGCGTCCCTCAAGGCAGAGTCTGCCTCGGGCGACATCGAAGTCGGGTCGCTCGTCCGCGGCAAGGCCGTCCTCAAGACGGCATCAGGCGACGTCACCGTCGGCGTGACCCCCGGCACGGGCGTCTGGCTCGACCTGGACACCGCCTCCGGCAGGACCTCCAGCGACCTCGCCATGTCCTCGGACGTACCGGACAACGCCGCCACCCTGGAGCTCAAGATCCGCACGGCGAGTGGCGACATCGACGTCCACCGCGCGATGGGAGACCTCCCGGCAGCTGCGTGACACCCACCCTCAGCGATCGGGCCCTCAGCGATCCGGTCCGGCTCCACCGCCGGGCCGGATCAACCCTGTCTCGTACGCGAGGACTACAGCCTGCACCCGATCCCGCAACCGTAACTTCGTCAGTACGTGCCCCACGTGCGTCTTCACCGTCGTCTCACTGACGGTCAGCGCAACCGCGATCTCCGCATTCGAATGCCCCCGCGCGACGTGCACGAGAACCTCCCGCTCCCGCTCGGTCAGCCCCGCGAGCGCCTTGCCCGGCAACGTGTCCCCGGCCACCGGCAACAACTCGGCGAACCGGCTCAGCAACCTGCCCAGAATCAGCGGAGCCACCACCGCCCCACCGGCAGCCACGGTCCTGATCGCCGCCACCAGCTCCCCGGCCGGCACATCCTTACCGAGATACCCCGCGGCCCCGGCGGCCACCGCCCCCAGCGCCTGCTCATCCGCCTCCCGCTGCCCACCGGGCCCCTCGCTCCCGGGCGACCCCGCAGCCATGATCAGCACCCGCACCGGCAACCCCGACAACACGATCCCCCGGGTAGCCCCCAGCCCATCCAGCCGAGGCAACCGAAGCTCCATCACCACCACATCAGGCAGCAACCGCCGAGCCAGATCAACAGCCTCCACCCCATCCCCGGCCTCCCCGACCACCGCAAGCCCCTCAGCCCCCGCAAGCGCCACCCGCAGCCCCGCCCGCAACATCGGCTGATCATGAGCCAGCAACACCCGCACAGCCCGCCCGCCGGTTGGGGTGCGGGCTGGGCCGCCATTCGAGGTGGTGGCTGGGCTGCTCGCTGGGTTGCCGGTTGGGGCGGTGGTTGGAGCGTCGGTTGGGGCGGTGGTTGGGTTGCCGGTCGGGGCGGTGGCTGGAGCGCCGGCTGGGCTGCCGGGTTGGGCTCCGGCTGGGCTGCCGGGTTGGGCTCCGGCTGGGCTGCCGGGTTGGGCTCCGGCTCGGCCGCTGGTGGGGTTGCTCGGGCGGCCAGCCACCCCCGCATTGCCCTGAATCCCGTCGCTCGCAGTCAAGCCCGACCTCCCCCGGAACCGCACCCCGGCGCTCACCCTAAGCGATCGAACCTCATCGCAGCCCGTCCCCACGACCCTCGCACGTCCTCCCTGTACCCACCCTGAGCTCCGCATGGGACAGACCATGATCCGACAGAGCTCCACCCACCTGGGCTGGGCTGGGCTGGACGGGCTGGGCTGGCTGGACGGGACGGGCTGGACGGGCTGGGCTGGGTCGAATGGGGCGGTTAGTTCGGGGTGGGTCGGGGGGTGAGGGACGGGCGGGTGCGGAGCCAGGGGGCGAGTTGTGCGATGGCGAATGAGATTTCTGCGGTGAGGAAGAGCCACAGCAGGGGTGTGACGCCCTGGGTGAGGGCGTATCCCTGCCAGAGGGCGAACAGGGCTCGGGCGATTCCGTCGAGGAGGCCGTGGGTGGGCAGTGGGCGGGTGAGGCGCAGGGCGGCCCAGATGACCACGACGGATCCCATGAGGTTCGCGAAGAGGATCTCCATCGGGGCGGCGGTGGGGAGGGGCGGGACGCCGAACGTTTCACCGGCTGAGGACAGCAGGCCGTGCAGCAGGAGGTAGGTCCATGGTGTGGCGAAGCCTGCGGTGACGATGAGGTCGTACCAGGCGCTTGCTCGGACGAGCTGACGGTAGCGTGGGGAGAGATGGTTCATTGCTGGGCTCCTGCCTGGGGCGGGACGACGGGGGAGCCCGAACGGTAAGGGGTGGAGTACGGTCCAAGGTCAAGCCGGACCGTGGGGGAGAACGTCATGCGTATCGGTGAGCTGGCCGCGCAGGTGGGCGCTACCAGGGACACGATTCGGTTCTACGAGAAGCTTGGGCTTATTACGGCGACGCGGCTGGCGAACGGGTACCGCGACTATCCGCCGGAGGCTGCGGCCTGGTTGCGGCATGTTCGCACCGCGCAGCGGCTGGGGTTCTCGCTTGCGGAGATCGCCCAGGTCGTTGAGCAGCTGCGTGGCGCACCGGATGAGGACCTGGCGCTTTCCGCGCTGCTGGCTGAGAAAGCGCGCACGGTCGACGAGCGGATGGCTGCCCTCGAGGCGCTGCGATCCGACCTGGCCGCCCGCATCGGCACCGCCTGCCCGCTCAGGCACAGCTGACTGAGCCGGGCAGTCGGGCAGCTGAGCAGCCGGGAAGCTGAGCAGCCGGGCAGCTGAGCGGCTGAGCAGCCGAGCGGGCAGGCAGGGTCGGGGGCGAGGGGGTCAGGGCTCGTTGTGGGCTGCGGTGATGTCGTCGGCGGGGGTGGGTTGGGCGGGGATGGTGGTGGGGGTGGGGTAGGGGAGGAGGGTGCCGCCGAATTCGGGGCAGTGGGCCTTGTGGTTGCACCAGCCGCAGAGGCGGCTTGGTTTGGGGCGGAAGTCTTTGTCCTGTTTGGCCCGTTCGATGGCTTGGGAGAGGGCTACGAGGGTGCGTTCGAAGCGTTCGAGCTCGTCCGGGTCGGGGCTGAAGTCGAGGACTTCGGCGTCCTTGAGGTAGAGCAGGCGCAGGACGCGGGGGACTACGCCGCGGGTGCGCCAGAGGACCAGGGCGTAGAACTTGAGCTGGAACAGGGCCCGGCCTTCGAAGGCCTCGCGGGGGGCGCCGCCGGTTTTGTAGTCGACCACGCGCAGGTCGCCGGCGGGGGAGACGTCGAGGCGGTCGATGTAGCCGCGGATCAGCAGGTCGTCGTTGATCAGGGTGGAGATCAGGCTTTCGCGCTCGGCCGGCTCGAGGCGTTGCGGGTCCTCGACCGCGAAGTAGCCGTCCAGCAGCTGGCCCGCCCCCGCCAGGAACGCCTCCAGCTGCGCGACCTCGTCCTCCGCCACGGGCTCCGGCATCCCCGGTAGCAAACCCGAATCCCCGGCAGCGCCACCATCTGCGGCAGCGCCGGCATCTGCGGCCGCGCCGGCATCTGCGGCCGCGCCAGCATCAACGGCCGCGCCGGCATCAACGGCAGTAGCAGCATCTCCGGTCGCTGCCGGAGATGCTGCGTCCCTGGCTGGGGGAGTGGCGAAGAGGGCGGACATGGCGGGCTCGCGTTCCACGAGGCGGTGCCATTCGGGCTCGACCAGGGCGGCGGCTGCGGTGGGGGTGCGGTCGGCGGCGGGGAGGTCGAAGAGGCGTTCCAGGACGGCGTGGATGAGAGTGCCGCGGGCCTGGTCGCGGGAGGGCTGCTCGGGGAGGCGGTCGATCGTGCGGTAACGGAACAGCAGCGGGCAGGTCTTGAAGTCGGCGGCGCGTGACGGGGACAGCGACGGCCCGGCCACACCGGGCAGCGGGGAGCCCGCACTCTCCGGAGGCAGATCAGCCGAAACCAGCGGCAGATCAGCCGAAACCAGCGGCAGATCAGCCGAAACCAGCGGCAGATCAGCCGAAACCAGCGGCAGATCAG
>NZ_BOMN01000071.1 GCF_016862215.1 Winogradskya humida | reverse complement strand
CAGATCAGCCGAAACCAGCGGCAGATCAGCCGAAACCAGCGGCAGATCAGCCGAAACCAGCGGCAGATCAGCCGAAACCAGCGGCACATCAGCCGGAGCCGGGGACAGATCAGCCGAAACCGGAGGCAGATCGGCCGGGGGCGGCGCAGGGGACGAGGGGGACGTAACCGCTTCTGCCGTCATACCCCCAAGGCTAGGGGAGAGGTACGACAAAACCGGCTCTCAGGGTCGGTCCGTAGCATCCTTCCCGTGGAGGATGACGTTCAGCGGACACCGGTGGCTCGGCGTGGCAGGCGGCCGCTGGGGCGGGTGCTGGGGTTCGCGGTGTTCGCCAGCCCGTCGATGATTCTGCTCGCGATCCTGGTCACGGTGGTTTACGGGGGGTACGCGGAGAGCGAGCTGGGGTTGGGGCCCGTTTACGCGTACGCCATCGGCCTCGGGTTTGTGGTTTGTCTGATGGGTTCGGTTCTGTTGCACGAGCTGGGGCATGCGCTGACGGCGCGGCACTACGGCATCGGTGTGCGGGGGATCACGCTGGAGCTGCTCGGGGGTTGGACCGAGATGGATCGGGACGCGCCGAGCCCGCGGGTGGAGGCGCTGATCTCGCTGGCGGGGCCGGCTGTGTCGTTCGTGCTCGGGGCGATCGCGACCGGGGCGGCGTTCGCCCTGCCGGAGCGGACCGTGGCCGGGGAGATCGCGTTCCAGCTGGCCGCGAGCAATGTCATCGTGGCGATCTTCAATGTGCTGCCGGGGCTGCCGCTGGACGGCGGGCGGGCGTTGCGGGCCGTGGTGTGGGCGGTGATCAAGGATCGGAACAGGGCCACCGAGGTCGCGGCGTGGGCCGGGCGGGGGATCGCGCTGCTGACCGCTTTCGCCGTGATCATGCTGTACCGGCTCGAGGTGCTCACCCTGTTCGGGGTGATCTTCATTCTTCTGGTCACATTCACGCTGTGGCAGGGCGCCGGTCAGTCGATCCGGCTGGCGCGGATGACGCGTCGCTTCCCGCTCGTCGAGCTTGCGGCGCTCGCCCGGCCGCTCTACCGCGTACCGTCGGGGATGCCTCTCGCGGAGGCACAGCGCCGCGCCGAATCGCACCAGAGCCTGGCCGTGGCCGATGCCGAAGGCAGGGTGGTGGCGCTGGTCGATGAGGCCGCGATGGCCGCTGTGCCGGCCGAGCGACGGCCCTGGGTGAGCATCGACACGGTGGCCAGGGACCTCGCGCGGGTGCCGGTCCTGGCCGCCGATCTCACCGGCGAGCAGGTGGTCCGGGCCGTTCAGGCCCACCCGGGTGCACAGTACGCGGTGACGGCAGGCGAGGATGTCGTCGGCGTGTTGCGCGTCGCGGACCTGGCGGAGTTGCTGGAGCCGCGCCGGACCACGCGCCGCAGGACCGCGTGAAACATCGAGAGAGGGATCAGTGACCGTTCAGGACAACACCGTCGCCGAAGAAGTCGTGCCCGCCCACCGCGGGCCGTTCCGTCCGGGCGACCGCGTGCAGCTCACGGATCCCAAGAACCGCATGCACACCATCGTCCTGGAGCCCGGTAAGGAGTTCCACACCCACCGCGGCGCCCTCGCGCACGACGCGCTGATCGGCCTGCCCGACGGCAGCGTCGTCGTCTCCGCCGGCGGCACCGCCTACCTGGCGCTGCGCCCGCTGCTGTCCGATTACGTGCTGTCGATGCCGCGGGGCGCGCAGGTCATCTATCCCAAGGACGCCGCGCAGATCGTCGCGATGGGTGACATCTTCCCGGGTGCGAAGGTTCTCGAGGCCGGTGCCGGGTCGGGTGCGCTGAGCTGCTCGCTGCTGCGTGCGGTCGGCGGCGGCGGTGAGCTGCACTCGTACGAGATGCGGGAAGATTTTCTTGCCATCGCCCGTAAGAACGTCGAGGCCTTCTTCGGCGGGCCGCACCCGGCGTGGAACCTGCACCACGGTGACGTGGCCGGCAACACGGAGACCGGTTTCGACCGGATCATCCTCGACATGCTGACCCCGTGGGAGACCCTAGACATGGTCGAGAAGGCGCTCATCCCCGGTGGTGTCTTCATCGGGTACGTCGCCACGACCCCGCAGTTGTCGGAGCTGGTGGAGGCGCTGCGCGAGCGTGGCGGCTGGACCGAGCCACGCGCGTGGGAGTCGCTCGTGCGCGACTGGCACGCCGAGGGGCTCGCTGTCCGTCCGGACCACAGGATGGTCGCGCACACCGCGTTCCTGGTCTCGGCCCGCAAACTCGCCCCCGGCGTCACGGCACCCCCGCGGCGGCGCAAGCCGAGCAAGGGCGCCGAAGCGTACGCACTACGCCGCGCCGCCCAGGCCGCGCTCGCCGCCGCAGTGGCGAACGAGGCAGCCGTGGCCGCGGAGGAGTCCGTAGTCGAGGACGTCGATCCGGTGGCGTGACGGCGTGGCGCACGTCCGGTAGTTTCCGTCGCGGTTTGTTCGGGCTTGGGAGGGAACGGGTGGGCGCGATGAGTTCTCCGCCGTTCGGGGGCAGCAACGAGATGCCGGCTGTGTTCCCCGACTGGTCGCCGTACGAGGACCTGGACTCGGCCGCGCGTGCCTACCTGCGTGATCCGGAGGTGGCCCTCGACGCCCTCTTCGGCGTGCTGCGCGGCGCGTCGGTGCTCTGCTTCACCCTCGAGCGCTTCGTCAACGAGGTCAACGGCGTGTGGCAGGAGGTCGTCATCTGTGACGGCAGCCGCCTCGTGCTGTGGCACGGCGAGGACGTGGCGCCCGGCGACGGGCCGGTGGGGTCGATGACCTCGTCGCTGCGGGTGGTGCCGCTGTCGACGGTGACCGAGGTGGGCTGCCGCCGGCGGCTCACCCGCACCTCGAGCGGGCAGGCGCGGGTCGACAGCATTGACGTCTACCTGCTGCTGAGCTCGGTCGACGACGCGGTGCCCCCGCCCGGGATGGCCGAGGAGGAGGGCCGGGCCGCGCTGCGCCACGACGCGCTGCGGTTCGGCAAGACCCTCGACGACGGCGGTCCCGGGCAGATTGCCCGGTTGGAGGAATTTTCCCGAGTTGTCGCATCTTTGGTCGGACGCCCGACACTGTGACATTTTCCTCGGGGATTCCGGTCTAGTCTTCGGCCTCCGGTCCGGCGACCTCCACGTCGTCGGACGCGCGCACGACGTGGATGCAGTCGCCCGGGCACTCCTTCGCCGAATCGATCACTTCCAGCACCAGGTGCGCCGGGACCCCCGTGCGCACCCCGGGGCTCTGCAGCAGCTCACCGGCGCTGTCCTTGACGTATGCGAGCCCGTCGATGTCGAACTCGAAGACCTCGGGCGCGTACTGCACACACAGCCCGTCGCCGGTGCACAGGTCCTGGTCCACCCAGACCTCAAGCTCGTCTGTACCGGTCTGCACGGACACCGGACACCCCCCTCGATAGCTCTGACCGACGGTACCCGAACCCCCTGACCACTCGGCGTGCCCACCTGCCCCAATCGATCAAGCTTCAGTGACGAGGGTGTTGCATGGGTCGAAATCCGCCGTTCAGCGGTTAGTGTTGTGGGTAGAACGTTCGAGCCCCCGGGGAGGTGGGACGTGGCACGTAGCGACGAGGCGGATTCACGCGCCGCACGTTGGGAGAAAGAGGCCAACGATCTCTCCAGCCAGGTTGCGTTCCTGCAGGAGGAACTCGCTCTGGTTCGGCGGAAGTTGACCGAAAGCCCCCGACACGTCCGTCAACTCGAGGAACGGCTCGCGGCAACGCAGGCGCAGCTCTCCCGAGTGACAGAGAACAACGACAGGCTCGTGGCGACCCTCAAGGAAGCCCGGGCTCAGATCGTCACTCTCAAAGAAGAGATTGACCGGCTCGCCCAGCCGCCCAGCGGCTACGGCGTCTTCCTGGCCGCGCACGAGGACGGCACCGTCGATGTCTTCACCGGCGGCCGCAAGCTCCGCGTGGCAGTCTCCCCGTCCCTCGAGGTCGAGGAGCTCAAACGCGGGCAGGAAGTCCTGCTCAACGACGCGCTCAACGTGGTCGACGCGTTCGGCTACGAGCGGGTCGGTGAGGTTGTCCTCCTCAAAGAGGTGCTGGACAACCCCGACGGCGGTCCCGGAGACCGGGCCCTGGTCGTCTCGCACTCCGACGAGGAGCGCATCGTCCACCTCGCCGACAGCCTGATCGTCTCCAAGCTGCGGGCCGGCGACTCACTCATGATCGAGCCGCGCTCGGCGTACGCGTACGAGCGCATCCCGAAGAGCGAGGTCGAGGAGCTCGTCCTCGAAGAGGTGCCGGACGTCGACTACACCGACATCGGTGGTCTGCACTCGCAGATCGAGCAGATCCGCGACGCGGTGGAGCTGCCCTTCCTGCACGCCGACCTGTTCCGGGAGCACCAGCTGCGCCCGCCGAAGGGCATCCTGCTCTACGGCCCGCCCGGCTGCGGTAAGACCCTGATCGCCAAGGCGGTCGCCAACTCGCTCGCGAAGAAGATCGCCGAGCGCCGCGGTGAGGAGAAGCACACCAGCTACTTCCTCAACATCAAGGGTCCCGAGCTGCTCAACAAGTACGTGGGTGAGACCGAGCGGCACATCCGCCTGGTCTTCCAGCGGGCCCGGGAGAAAGCCGGCGAAGGTACGCCGGTCATCGTGTTCTTCGACGAGATGGACTCGATCTTCCGCACCCGTGGCTCCGGCGTCTCCTCCGACGTCGAGAACACCATCGTCCCGCAGCTGCTCAGCGAGATCGACGGTGTCGAGGGCCTCGAGAACGTCATCGTCATCGGCGCCTCCAACCGCGAGGACATGATCGACCCGGCCATCCTGCGACCCGGCCGGCTCGACGTGAAGATCAAGATCGAGCGCCCCGACGCGGAAGCCGCGAAGGACATCTTCGCCAAGTACATCCTCAGCGGCCTGCCGCTGAGCACGGACGACCTCACCGAGCACGGCAACGACCGGGACGTCACCGTCGCCGCCATGATCGAGGCAGTCGTCCTGAGGATGTACACGGAGTCCGAGGAGAACCGCTTCCTGGAGGTCACCTATGCCAACGGTGACAAGGAGGTCCTGTACTTCAAGGACTTCAACTCCGGTGCGATGATCCAGAACATCGTCGACCGCGGCAAGAAGATGGCCATCAAGGAGTTCCTCACCTCCGGCAAGAAGGGGCTGCGCCTGCAGCACCTGCTCGACAGCTGCGTCGACGAGTTCCGCGAGAACGAGGACCTGCCCAACACCACCAACCCGGACGACTGGGCCCGCATCTCCGGCAAGAAGGGCGAGCGGATCGTCTACATCCGCACGCTCGTCTCCGGCGGCAAGGGCGCCGAGGCCGGCCGCTCCATCGAGACGGCCAGCAACACCGGTCAGTACCTGTAGTTCTTTTTTGGAAGACGCAGAGACGCGGGCGAGGGCTTGTCCCTCGCCCGCGTTTTCTTTACTAAGCGTGGCGTTCCGGGTACGGCCCGGGGCGAGAACTGCTACGGAAGCGTCTAGGCTCGATACATGGGCAACGGCAGCACAGTGGCGGGCGGAGTAATCGCATGAGCGTTCGGCGAATCATGGGCACCGAGGTCGAGTACGGAATCTCCGTGCCCGGACAGCCCGGCGCCAACCCGATGGTCACCTCATCCCAGGTCGTCAACGCGTACGGAGCCCGGCCGGAGCTGAACAACCGCGGCGGCCGCGCCCGATGGGACTACGAGGAAGAATCACCCCTGCGCGACGCCCGCGGCTTCACCTACTCCGGCGCGGCCTACGACCCGGCGGACGCACTCGCCGACGAGGACCTCGGCCTGGCCAACGTGATACTGACCAACGGTGCCCGCCTCTACGTCGACCACGCACACCCCGAATACAGCACCCCCGAATGCACCAACCCGCTGGACATCGTCCGCTGGGACAAGGCCGGCGAACGCGTCATGGCCGAAGCCGCCCGCCGCGCCGCGACCATCCCCGGCACCCACCGCATCCAGCTCTACAAGAACAACACCGACAACAAGGGCGCGTCGTACGGCTCGCACGAGAACTACTCCATGAGCCGCCAGACACCGTTCGCGGACATCGTCGCGCACCTCACCCCGTTCTTCGTCACCCGGCAGATCTTCTGCGGCGCCGGCCGCGTCGGCATCGGGCAGGACGGCTCCGGAGCCGGCTTCCAGATCTCCTCGCGCGCCGACTTCTTCGAGGTCGAGGTGGGCCTCGAAACCACCCTCAAGCGCCCGATCATCAACACCCGCGACGAACCCCACTCGGACGCCGACAAGTACCGCCGCCTGCACGTGATCATCGGCGACGCGAACCTCTCCGAGATCTCCACCTACCTCAAGGTCGGCACCAGCGCCCTGATCCTCGCCATGATCGAGGCGAAGGTCTTCACCGGCGAGCTCGGCATCGCCGACCCCGTCAGCGAGCTCAAGGCCGTCAGCCACGACCCGTCGCTCAAACACCTCATGCGCCTGCGCGACGGCCGCCGGCTCACCGCCCTCGACCTCCAATGGGCCTACTACGAGCGCGCCAAGGCCTTCGTGGACGAGCGCTACGGCGCCGACGCCGACGAGCAGACCGTCGACGTGCTCGACCGCTGGGAGAGCGTCCTCACCCGCCTCGGCGACGACCCCATGAAATGCTCCGAGGAACTCGACTGGGTCGCCAAACTGCGCCTGCTCGAGGGCTACCGCGACCGCGAGAACCTCACCTGGTCGTCACCCAAGCTCGGCCTCGTCGACCTGCAGTACTCCGACGTGCGCCCCGAGAAGGGCCTCTACCACCGCCTGGTGGCCCGGGGCTCGATGAAAACCCTCCTCGACGACGAGGAGACCCGCCGCGCCATGGTGGAGCCGCCCGAGGACACCCGGGCGTACTTCCGCGGCCAGTGCCTCGCGCGGTACGCGTCCGAAGTGGTCGCTGCCAGCTGGGACTCGGTCATCTTCGACGTCGGCCGTGAATCCCTCGTCCGGGTCCCGATGATGGAACCCGAACGCGGCACCAAGAAGCACGTGGGCGCCCTGTTCGACAAGTGCGACACCGCGAAGGATCTGCTCGAGGTGATCACCAGCCGGTAGTGCTGCTCCGCGGGTTCGCCCGCAGAGAAACACGCGGCGCCGCACCGGTTTTCGTCGTATCCGCGAGGTAGGTTTTTCCCAACCCGAAGCGGTTGGGTCTTGAAGGGGGACACCGATGGCAACTCGAGACACCGGCGGCCAGTCGCAGTCCGGCAAGGGCAAGCGCGACGAGGAGATCGAGGACGTCACCACCGAGGCCAATCCCGAGGTCGCCGAGCGGCACGCGGAGATCACCGAGGACGTCGACGACCTCCTGGACGAAATCGACTCCGTCCTCGAAGAAAATGCCGAGGAGTTCGTGAGAGGGTACGTGCAAAAAGGAGGCCAATGAGGCTTATGTCCGATTCGGGGGATTCGGGTATGAAGCGCTGTCCTCAGTGTGCACAAGTTCTGCCTTCGACGGAGTTTCACTCCAACAAGCGGCGTAGTGACGGCTTAGCTTTCTATTGCAAGCGGTGCGCCTCCGAGAGATCGGAGGCGAGCTGCCGGAAGCGAGGCATCAACGCGCAACGGCGCTCCACGGAGCCGGTGCCGTCTGGCAGTAAGTGGTGTCCTGACTGCGGCACGGTAAAGCCGCTCGCGGATTTCGCCCGGACTCGTGCCCACAGCAGCGGCTACCACTCGTACTGTCTGCCGTGCCACAACGCCCGTGGCAAGGAGTCCAAGGAACGGCTGTACGGCGGTTCTCGGGAGTATCACCTCCGCCGCCGCTACGGCATCGATCAGGCAGTGTTCGATGAGCTTCTGGCGGAGCAGGGTGGCGTCTGCGCGATTTGTGGCGTAGAAGATCCTCAACACCTCGATCACGACCATCGCACCGGGTGGGTGCGCGGGATATTGTGCTTCAACTGCAATGGCGGGCTGGGGCAGTTCCGGGACGACCCGGTGTTCCTCGCCGGCGCGATCGCATATCTGAAAGGAACCACGTGGCAGCGGCTTTTGATCCATCCGGGCGTCTTCCAGATGTGTTCACCAATGCGGGGACGTCGTCCTTCACGCAGTTCCTGAGCCAGGCCGCCCCGGAGCTGTTGCCGGGGCGCCGGCCGCTTCCGCCGGGGCTGTCGGCCGGTGATCTCGCGCCGCACGGCACGACGATCGTGGCCATCGCGACGGCTGACGGCGTTGTCATGGCCGGGGACCGGCGGGCGACCATGGGAAACCTGATCGCGAGCCGGGACATCGAGAAGGTGCACCCCGCCGACGCCTATTCCGTGATCGGTATCGCCGGGACCGCCGGGATCGGCATCGAGCTGATGCGGATCTTCCAGGTGGAGCTGGAGCACTACGAGAAGATCGAGGGCGCGATGCTCTCGCTCGACGGTAAGGCGAACCGGCTGGCCGCGATGGTGCGCGGCAACCTCGGTGCGGCCATGCAGGGTCTCGCCGTGGTTCCGCTGTTCGCGGGGTTCGACCTGTCGCCGACCGATGAGTCCCGGCCGGGGCGCATCTTCAGTTTCGACGTCGCGGGCGGGCTCTACGAGGAGACCGGCTACGACGCGATCGGTTCCGGGTCGTTGTTCGCCAAGTCGGCGCTCAAGAAGAAGTACCGCGCCGGGGTGAGCACCGAGGACGCGATCCGGCTCGCTGTCGAGGCGTTGTACGACGCCGCCGACGACGACACCGCGACCGGTGGGCCGGACGTGACCCGCAAGATCTACCCGGTGGTGATGACGGCGACGGCTGAGGGCACCCACCGGCTGACCGAGGCGGAGGTCACCGTCGTGGCCGAGGCTGTGGTCGCCGGCCGGATGGAGAACCCGGGCGGCTGATCGCCCGGTCCTCGTTTTCGTCCCCGATTCCGGTCATCGTTAGGAGTAGCCACCCGTGGCCATGCAGTTCTACGCCTCGCCCGAGCAGGTCCAGCGCGACCGCTCGGAATACGCCCGCAAGGGCATCGCCCGCGGCCGCTCCGCCGTCGTCCTCACGTATGAGGGCGGCATCCTGCTGGTCGCCGAGAACCTCACCTCGCTGCGCAAGATCAGCGAGTTGTACGACAGGATCGGTTTCGCCGCTGTCGGCCGCTACAACGAGTTCGAGAGCCTGCGCCGGGCCGGTGTGCGGATGGCCGACCTGAACGGCCTCGCGTACGACCGGCGCGATGTCACCGGCCGCGCGCTCGCCAACGCGTACACCCAGACCCTGGGTGCGATCTTCTCCGAGACGCAGAAGCCGTACGAGGTGGAGATCTGCGTCGCGCAGGTCGGCGCCGACCCGGCGGCGGACGAGCTCTACCGCATCACGTACGACGGATCGGTCATGGACGAGCCGGGCTTCATGGCGATGGGCGGCTCTGCCGAGGCCATCTCCACCGTGCTGAAGGAACGCCACGACGTCACCGCGGACCTGGCAACGGCGCTGGCCGTGGCGATCAAGGGTCTGGGCAGCGTCGGCGGCGAGAACGGCAGCACCCGCGAGCTGGGGGCGGCGCAGCTGGAGGTCGCGGTCCTGGACCGCCGGCGTCGCGGCCGCACGTTCCGCCGGGTCTCGGGCGCTGCGCTGGAGTCGCTGCTCAAGGGCGGCAAGGACCAGCCCGAACCGGAGCGCGGCGACGCCACCGCCCCCGCCCCGGCCGACGACAAGCCGACCATCTCGGCCGCCTCGGTCGACAAGGAAGGCCACGAGGAAGACAAGAAGTAACCGGCTGCCCGGGCTCGGCCACGCCCTGGCCGAGCCCTGCAGCGCCGGCTCTGCAGCGCCGGCCCTGCAGCGCCGGCCCCGCAGCCCAGAGGCTGGGGCTCAGAGGCTGGGGCTCAGAGGCTGGGGTTCAGCAGAGGGTGGTGCTCACTTCGGTGAGCCAGTCGGGCGCGTCGGCGGCGTGCGGCATGGTGACGCTGACATCGTTGTGGTCCACGAGGATGGGGACCTCGGCGTGGCTGATCATCGGGGCGCCGCAGGTGATCGTTCCCGCGATGGTGAGCTGCACGCTCTGGCCGCTCTCCAGGATCGTGTGGGTCGACGCGGCCTTGGTGACCGCCTCGTAGGTGAGTTCGTCCTGGCTGAGGCCGTCCGGCAGGACCGCCATCGTCCAGCGGCTGATGCCCGGCGGTTCGTCCAACCGGCCGGCGCTTATCTGCAGAGCCGCGCTGCCCGGGTTCTTCAGCACGGCCTGCACGACGAAATCTTTGGTCTGCGGGTTGCTCGTCACCGTGTAGACACCTTCACCCGCCGCCATCAGCTGGGCGGCGGAAGCAGTGGATGGTGACGGCGAGGGTGACGCGGCGGGGTCACCGTCGCGGCGGGCGTAACGCAGCCCGATCAAGGCCGCAGCGAGCGCAGCCACGATCAGCGCACCCACGATCGGTGCGCCCACGATCGGTGCGCCCAGGAGAACGCGGCGAGGCCGGGGCGATCCACCGTGCTCCAAAACGTCCACAACGCCCTCAAATTACCATCAGTCGACGACGAGGGGGCGCCACCAGTCCTCGTTGTCGCGGTACCACTGGACGGTGTCGGCCAGTCCGGCGGCAAAGTCGACCTGGGGCTCGTACCCCAATTCTTTGCGGATCTTGGTGTCGTCGAGGGCGTACCTGCGGTCATGGCCTTTGCGGTCCTCGACGTGGACGACCCGGTCCCAATCGGCGCCGCAGGCGCGCAGCAACAATGCGGTGAGGCCCTTGTTCGTCAGTTCTTTGTTGCCGCCGATGTGGTAGACCTCGCCCGGGCGGCCGGCCTGGAGCGCGAGAGCCGTGCCGCGGCAGTGGTCGCTGACGTGGACCCAGTCGCGGACCTGGGCGCCGTCGCCGTAGAGGGGGACCGTGCGGCCCGCCAGCAGGTTCGTGACGAAGCGGGGGATGAGTTTCTCGGGGTGCTGGTAGGGGCCGTAGTTGTTGGCGCAGCGGGTGACCGTGACGGGCAGGCCGTGGGTGCGGTGGTACGCGAGGGCCAGCAGGTCGGCGCCGGCCTTCGTCGCCGCGTACGGGGAGTTCGGGGCGATCGGGGCGTCCTCGCGCCAGGAACCGGCGGGGATCGAGCCGTACACCTCGTCGGTGGAGACGTGTACGAAGCGTTCGACGCCGTGGCGCAGGGCGGCGTCCAGGAGGACCTGGGTGCCGACGACGTTCGTCTGGGCGAACTCGGCGGCGGCCGTGATGCTGCGGTCGACGTGGGATTCCGCGGCGAAGTGGATGACGTGGTCGTGCTTGCGCATCACGGTGTCGACGAGGGCCGCGTCCGCGATGTCGCCGGGCACGAAGTCGAGGCGATCGCTCTCGGACACCGGGCCGAGGTTGGCGAAGCTGCCCGCGTACGTGAGTTTGTCGAGGACCGTGACCTGGGCACCTTCGAGGCCCGGCAGACGGTCCCGCAGCGCTTCGCGGACGAACCAGGAGCCGATGAAGCCCGCCCCGCCAGTGATCAATAGATTCATCAAGGAGGCAGTGTATCCGCAGGTCGAAGGCCATTCAGTAGCTCCCGTGACGCAGAGCCTCAGTGAAAGCGCGGGTTGTCACTGCCGTTCGGAGGGTTTCTGAGGCTAGTGTTTCGTCATGGAACGGCGAATTTTCGGCCTAGAAACCGAGTACGGCGTCACGTGCACCTATCGGGGTCAGCGGCGGCTGTCCCCGGACGAGGTGGCCCGCTACCTGTTCCGCCGAGTGGTGTCCTGGGGACGCAGCAGCAACGTCTTTCTCCGTAACGGCGCCCGTCTCTACCTGGACGTCGGTTCGCACCCCGAATATGCAACGCCCGAGTGCGACTCCGTGACCGATCTCGTCGCGCACGACCGCGCCGGCGAGCGCATCCTCGAGGGCCTGCTCGTCGACGCGGAGAAGCGGCTGCACGACGAGGGCATCGCGGGCGAGATCTACCTCTTCAAGAACAACACCGACTCCGCCGGCAACTCCTACGGCTGCCACGAGAACTACCTCGTGTCCCGCCACGGCGAGTTCGGCCGGCTCGCCGACGTCCTGATCCCGTTCCTGGTGACCCGCCAGCTGATCTGCGGCGCCGGCAAGGTGCTCCAGACCCCACGCGGCGCCGTGTTCTGCCTCTCGCAGCGCGCCGAGCACATCTGGGAGGGCGTCTCCAGCGCCACGACCCGCTCCCGCCCGATCATCAACACCCGCGACGAGCCGCACGCCGACGCCGAGCGCTACCGGCGCCTGCACGTCATCGTCGGCGACTCCAACATGAACGAGGTCACCACGCTGCTCAAGGTCGGCAGCGCCGACCTCGTCCTGCGGATGATCGAAGCCGGCGTCGTCATGCGCGACCTCACCCTGGAGAACCCGATCCGGGCCATCCGCGAGGTCAGCCACGACACCACCGGCCGCCGCAAGATCCGCCTGGCCAACAACAAAGAGGTCAGCGCGCTCGAGATCCAGCAGGAATACCTGGCGAAGGCCACCGAGTTCGTCGAGCGCCGCGGCGGCGACCAGACCGCCAAGCGCGTCGTCGAGCTCTGGGGCCGCGTCCTCAACGCGATCGAGACCGAAAACCTGGACCCGATCGCCCGCGAGATCGACTGGGTGTCAAAACTCAAGCTGATCGACCGCTACTCCGCCAAGCACGAGATCCCCATGAGCCACCCGAGGGTCGCCCAGCTCGACCTCGCGTACCACGACGTACGCCGTGGCCGTGGCCTCTACGCCCTGATGGAGAAGCGCAAGCAGGTCGACCGCATCTCCAACGACCTCGAGATCTTCGAAGCCAAGGAAACCCCGCCCCAGACCACCCGCGCCCGCCTCCGCGGCGAGTTCATCCGCCACGCCCAGGAGAAACGCCGCGACTTCACGGTCGACTGGGTCCACCTCAAGCTCAACGACCAGGCCCAGCGCACCGTCCTCTGCAAGGACCCGTTCCGAGCCTACGACGAACGCGTCGAACGCCTGATCGCCAGCATGTGACGGGAGTCGCCGGTCGGGCCGACTGCCTGACCGGCGCCACCCGCAACGCGCCCGCTACGCTGATCGGGCCATGACCTCATCGCCACACGAGCCCGATCACCACGCGTCCGATCACCACGCGTCCGGCTCCCACGCGTCCGGCCCCCCGCCGCTGCCCGAAGTCCCCGAGCGGACTTTCGAGGACGTCATGCGAGCCCGGGTCGACCGCCGCCGCGACCGCGTCCACGCCCAGGTCTCCGCCGCCCGCCGAGGCGGCCACAAGATCCCGACGTGGTTGCTCGCCGCGATCCTGGGACTGCTCCTCCTCGGATGGCTCTACATCATCTTCTTCGGCTGATTTTTCGGCTGAGGTCTTTCGGCTGAGCGGCTCTCTCACGCCGAGCGCCATTCCCGGCGGGATCCACCGCAAGATCAAGTTCAGGATCCTGACTCGGGTCCGTCGTGGTCCCGGCCGCTCCTCCCGCGAGAGACCGGGCCCGGGCGGCCAGGCGCCTGGCGGCGCCCGAACGGCCACCCGCCCCCTGCCAGCTGCGTGAGCGGCTGAGCCAACCCCGAAATCCCAACCCGAACCCCCAACCCGAGCCTCCAACCGCAACCCGAGCCCCCAACGCCCAAGCCGAGCTCCCGACCTCCAACCCGAGCCCCCGACCCCCAACCCGAGCCCCCGACCCCCAAGCCGAGCTCCCGACCCTCAGACCGAGCTCCCGACCCCAGACCGCGACCCCAACCTCGGAAGCTGGCTGGCGGGCTTTGCGAAATCTCCCAGGTTGTTGCGATTGCCGGGGGATGGCGGAGGGAGAAGGCTGGAGGTATGGCTGACATCGTTGATCCCGTGATCGCGGATTATCTGGTTGCTCACTCCACGCCCGCTGACGACGTGCTGCGGGAGTTGGCGGCGGAGACGCGGGCGCGGTTCCCGGGGCCGTCGGGGATGCAGGTATCGCAGGATGAGGGTGCGCTGCTCACCCTGCTGGTCCGGCTGACCGGGGCGCGCCAGGCGGTCGAGGTCGGGACGTTCACCGGGTACTCGGCCATCTGTATCGCGCGGGGTCTCGCCGAGGGCGGGCGGCTGCTCTGCTGCGACGTCTCGGAGGAGTTCACCGGGCTGGCCCGCGACGCCTGGAAACGCGCCGGCCTCGCCGAGCGGATCGAGCTGCGGATCGCCCCGGCCCTCGAGACGCTCAGGTCGCTCCCCGGCGAGCCGGTGCTGGACTTCGCGTTCATCGACGCCGACAAACCAGGTTATCCCGGTTACTACGAGGAACTGGTCCGCCGCCTCCGCCCGGGCGGCCTGATCGTCCTCGACAACGTGCTCCAGGGCGGCGACATCGTCAACCCGTCGTCGACCAGGCCGAACGTCCCCGCGATGCGCGCCCTCAACGACCTCGTCACCGCCGACCCCCGCGTCGAATCCGTCATGCTCCCCGTCCGCGACGGCGTCACCCTGGCCCGCAAGAAGTAACGCCGCCCTCATCCCGCGCCGCCCGCGTCACCCTGGCCCGCAAAAAATAACGCCGCCCTCATCGGGCCGCCCGCATCACCCTGACCCGCAAGAAATATCACCGCCGCCGGCCCGCTGCCGCCGGCCCGCCGCCCCGCTGGCCCACCGCCCCGCTGGCCCACCGCCCCGCTGGCCCACCGCCCCGCTGGCCCGCCGCCCCGCTGGCCCACCGTCACCGGCCCGCTGCCGCCGGCTCACCGCCCCACACCGCCCAGCCGGCCCACCGCCCCGCCGGCCCACCGGTCAGCGGTCAGCGGTCAGCGGTCAGCGGGCAATCGGCCGGTGGTCAGGATGAGGCTGGTCCGGAGGACGTGGGGAGCAGGCTGGCGGCGTGGCGGCCGGCGACGGCTGCGGAGATGAAGTAAGCGTGGTCTTCGAGGAGGCCGCGGCCCATCGTCGAGAGCGGCACCGGGCTGGCCTGCAGGGCGGCGTCCAGGCCGTCGGTCGGGACCTCCACGATGCGGTGCAGGGTGGTCAGCGGGGCGAGGGCCTCGGTGACCTCCTTGGCCAGGTCGGCCGGGAGGTCGGCGGGGACGGGCAGGTCGGCGGGGACCAGGGCGACCTTGCCGTAGGCGGTCAGGCTGTGGTGGGAGATGCCGCGGTGGCGGGGGCGGGCGTCGCCGTCGGAGATGCGCAGGGAGCCGATCGGGCGGCCGCCGAGGGTGACCGTGGCGTTGAGGGCTTCGCCGAGGGCTACGCCGGAGAAGCCCCAGGTGGAGCCGGTGCCGAGGTTGCCGGGGCCCTGGGCGACGATCGTGATGTCGGCGTTCAGGACGTGGCGGGTGGCGAGCAGGCCGGTGTGCACGGTGCTGGCTTCGAGGTCGCCGCCGAAGGCCTGGCCGGTGGTGATCGTGCCGGCGAGGTGGCCGGCGAGGCCGGCGAGGGTGCGGGAGAACCAGGCCGGGAGGGCGCCGCCGTCGGTCATGACGTAGGCGACGCGGGCGTCGGGGCGGTCGGCGTGGATGCCGGCGAGGATCGCGGGGAGCGCCGAGTGCAGGTCGGCCAGGACCACCGGCATGTCGTCGAGGGTGTCGGCGGCGGCCATGACCGCGTGGTGCGGGGAGGCTTCCTCGTCGACGCCGAGCAGGATCGGCTGCAGGGGCGTGTAGCGGGCCTTCACCAGGTGGCCGGAGTCGCGGGTCGTGCCGTCCTGGGCGGGGTCCGGGGGCAGGCGGTCGGGCAGGGCCACGACCAGCGCGTACCCTCCGGTGCCCAGACCCATGACCAGGGCGCCGACATTCAGCAGGACACGGTCGCCGGGTACGGGGGTGCCGACGAGCTCCGGGTAGGCGAGCGCCTTCACCATGCCGTCCGGCGTGCCGACGACCAGTTCGATCGCGCCGCGCCACTCACGGCGTACCGATGAAACCATCCCTGACCGCCACCGCATCATGGCCGCGACCCTATATGTCGTCCCCGCCGTCCTTGTGGTTGCGTCCGGCCGTGCCGCGGGTGGGGTCGAGGAAGACGTAGCGGATGCCGGGGTAGCGGCTGCGCAGGCGGCGTTCGGCCTCGTCGGAGGCCTCCTCGATCTCCGCGCCGGTGACCGTGTCGTCGAAGTCGACCTTCGCGGCGACCAGGATGTCGCCGGGGCCGAGCTGCATCGTGAGCAGCGTCGGGACCGCGGTGACGACCGGGATGGCGGCCAGGTCCTCGGCGATCTGGTTGTGCATGCGGCGCGGCACCGCGCGGCCGACCAGCAGCGACACGTTGCTGCGGGCCAGGATGAACGCGACCACCAGCAGCAGCAGGCCGATCGCGATCGAGGCCAGGCCGTCCCACAGCTCGTCACCGGTCAGCTGCACGCCGAGCACGCCCAGCGCGGCAAGGATCAGGCCGATCAGGGCCGCGGAGTCCTCGAAGTAGACCGCCTTGACGGTGGTGTCCGGGGTCAGCCGCAGGAACCGGAACGGCGTGATGCCCCAGCGCTTCGACTCGCCCGCGACCTGCTTCTTCGCCCGCAGGAACGAGGTGCCCTCGGCGACGAACGAGACCGCGAGGACGACGTACGACAGCAGGAAGTCGCCGCTGTGCTCGCCGGCCAGGATCGTGGTGACGCCGTGGTAGATGGAGAAGCCGGCGCCGCCGACGAAGGTGAACAGCGCGGCGATGAACGCCCAGACGAAGCTCTCCTTGCCGTACCCGAACGGGTGACGTTCGTCGGCCTCCTTGGAACCGCGGCGCAGCGCCACGTAGAGGAAGACCTCGGTGATCGTGTCGGCCAGCGAGTGCGCGGCCTCCGACAGCATCGCGGCCGACCCCGACAGCATGCCCGCGACCAGCTTCGCGGCGGCGATCACCAGGTTGGCGCCGCCCGCGACGATGACCGTGCCGATGCTCTCGTTCTCCCCGCCGCCCTGCGGGGTGTCACCGACCGCGAGTGCTTCCGCACCGGCCAGCCCGACCTTGGGCGGCGCCTGGTCGTTCGGCGAGGTGGGGGCGGTTCCGGTGGGCGGTGAGGTCTCGGGCACGAGGTCATCCTTCCCCTTGGTGGTTACAGATAACCGCGTACGGACTGCGCGTAACGCCACATCGCCGCCGGGCTGCTAGCGTTTCGGTCGTGTCGCGCACCCGTACCGAGCGCCTGGTGAACCTGGTCATCTGCCTTCTCTCCACACGACGGTTCCTGACCGCCGCGCAGATCGCCGCGACCGTGCCCGGTTACGAGCACGACCCGGAGGACCCGCGCGACCACGACGCGTTCCAGCGCAAGTTCGAGCGGGACAAGGCCGAGCTGCGTGAGCTGGGCGTGCCGCTGGAGACCGGCCTGGCCAGCGCGTTCGACACCGAGCACGGCTACCGCATCGCCCACCGCGAGTACGCCCTGCCCGACATCCCCCTGGAACCGGACGAGGCGGCCGCCGTCGGCATCGCCGCGCGGCTCTGGCAGCACGCCGGGCTGGCCGCCGCCGCGTCCTCCGGGCTGGCCAAGCTGCGCGCCGCCGGCATCGAGGTCGACCCGCAGGCCACCCTGGGCGTCGAGCCGGTCGTCACCGTCGATCCGGCGTTCGGGCCGCTCACCGCCGCGGCGCGGGCCCGCCGGGCGGTGACGTTCTCCTACCGTGTGCCGGAGGTCGACGAGCCGACGGTCCGCCGCCTGCAACCGTGGGGCGTGGTCTGCTGGCAGGGCAAGTGGTACGTCGTCGGGCACGACCGCGACCGCGACGCGACCCGCTGCTTCCGGCTGTCCCGGATCGTCGGGACGGTCCGCGCCGTGGGCCAGTCCGCCGCGTTCACCCCGCCGCAGGACGTCGACCTGATCGGCCAGGTCGCGCACTTCTCCGGGCCGGTCGCGAAGGACCAGCGCGCCACCGTCGTCGTGCGCCCGGGCCGGGCCGCGGGCCTGCGCCGCTGGGCGATCGAGACCGTGCCGGGCCCCGGCGGCGACCGGCTCACCATCCCGTACTCCGACTCGGAGTGGCTCGCCTCCCGGCTGGTCGGCTATGGCGCCGACGTCCGCGCCGACAGCCCGCCCGAGCTGCGTGACCTGGTCATCCAGCAGCTCAAAGAGGTCGTCACGCGATACCAGCCCGCGGCTGCGGGGGTGCTCTCGTGACGCCGCCGCAGCAGCGCACGCCCGTGTCGCGCCCGACGGGCGGTGACCGGCTCGGGCGGCTGCTCAACCTGGTGCCGTACCTCCTCGCCCGCCCGGGGATCGAGGTGGCCGAGGCCGCCGCGGACTTCCACGTCAGCGTCCAGCAGCTGCGCGAGGACCTCGAGCTGCTGTGGGTCTGCGGCCTGCCCGGGTACGGCCCCGGCGACCTGATCGACATGGCGCTGGACGGCGACCGGGTGACGATCACCTACGACGCCGGCATCGACCGCCCGCTGCGGCTCAACCCGGACGAGGCGCTGGCCCTGGTCGTGGCGCTGCGGATGCTCGCCGAGACGCCCGGCATCGGCTCCCGCGACGCGATCGAACGGGCACTGGCGAAGATCGAGAACGCCACGGGGGACCTCGGTGACGCGCCCGTCGCGGTGCGGCTGCCGGCCGGCACCGAGCGCCTCGACGCGATCCGGGACATCGTCGAGCGCCACCACGCGATGCGGATCACCTACTACACGGCCGCGCGGGACGAGACCAGCTCGCGGATCGTCGACCCGATGCGCGTGCTGATGGTCGGCAACCGCGGATACCTCGAGGCGTGGTGCCGGCGGGCCGAGGCGACGCGGCTGTTCCGGGTCGACCGCATCGACGCGTACGAAGAGCTCGACGAGCCCGCCGCACCGCCGGAGCGGGCCGTGCCGCACGACATGAGCGACGGGGTGTTCCAGCCGTCGGCCGATCTGCCCCTGGTCACCGTCCGGGTCGGGCGGGGCAGCCGGTGGATCACCGAGTACTACCCCTGCGAAGAGGTGCGGCGCGACGGCGACGAGTGGCTGGTGACCATGCGCGTCACGGATCTCGGCTGGGCGCAGCGGCTGCTGCTCGGGCTCGGCTCCGACGTCACCGTGCTCGGGCCGCCCGAGCTGGTCGCGCAGATCCGCGGCCAGGCCGAGGCGGCGCTCGACCAGTACGCCACCCCGGCACCGTAGGATTCCCGCCATGGTGTTGTGGATCGTTATCGCCGTGGTGGTTCTCGCCCTGATCATCCTGGGCGCGTCGGTGCTGTCCGTGATGGGCCGGTTGTCCGGCCTGGACCGCGCGTTGCGGCGCCTGCTGCTGCGTCAGGAACAGGCGACGCGGCTCCAGCAGGGCGCCGAGGAGCTCCAGCAGAAGATCGAGGGGCTGCAGAAGCGGGCCGAGGTGGCCCAGGAGCAGGTCGCGGTGATCAAGGCCGGTCGCGGCGCCGATAACGGAAAGCACTCTTTACAGAGCGCTCCCGCTGCGTGGTAGCGTGCCGGTCCCGTGCCGTTGTCCGAAAATTCCTCGGCTCGGCCGGCAATCAATGCGGTCCGGCAGGACTCACTCCCAGCAACCGCACGTACGATGGACCCCGCACCGTTTCGATCCACGCTCGTTCCGAACCGACTGGAGTTTCCCATGGGCGCCCTCAAGCCATGGCACATCGCCGTCATTGTCGTCGTGCTCGTGCTGCTCTTCGGCGCGAAGCGTCTGCCTGACGCCGCCCGGTCGCTCGGCCGGTCGCTGCGGATCATCAAGGCCGAGACCAAGGGTCTCGTCGACGGTGACGACAACGTCGCCGAGAAGGCCGAGCCGCAGTATTCGCGCCAGCCGGTGCAGGGTGAGGTCACCAACCCCGCCCAGCAGGGGTACGCGCAGCCTGGTTACGCACAGCCCGGCTACGCCCAGCCCGGTTACGCGCCGCAGCCCGGTTACCAGCAGCAGCCCGCGCCCAACGGCTACCAGCAGCCCGCGCCGAACGGCTACCCGCAGGGTCAGCCGCAGCAGCCGCCGGCCCAGCCGTACGTGGACCCGGTGCAGCGCACCAACGACCGCTGACCCACCGTGGCCGTCTCCCTGCGCCGCAATCAGGGGCCGAGCAAGTTCGAGCAGGCCTCCGACGGTTCCATGACGCTCATGGAGCACGTGCGGGAGCTGCGTAACCGGCTCTTCTGGGCCGCCATCGGCATCGTTGCCGGCCTGATCGTCGGTTTCTTCGTCTCGCACTGGGTCTTCGACGTCCTCAAGGCCCCCTACTGCGACCTGCCCAGCTCGATCGGCGTCAACGGAAACTGCGAATTCATCACGCTCGGCGTCGCCGACCAGCTGATCCTGCGCCTCAAGATCGCCCTCTGGGTCGGCTTGGTCCTCGGTGCCCCGGTCTGGCTGTTCCAGCTGTGGGCGTTCGTCGCGCCGGGCCTGCACCGCCACGAGCGCAAATGGGCGTACGTCTTCGTCGGCATCGCGGCCCCGCTGTTCGCCGCGGGCGTGACCCTCGCCTACGTGATCATCGGCCACAGCCTGGTGTTCATCATGGACGCCGGTGTGCTGGGCGCCCCGACCAAGCTCGAGGTCACCTCGTACGTCGGCTTCGTGATGAACATGCTGCTGCTGTTCGGCGCCGCGTTCGAGTTCCCGCTGATCCTGCTCATGCTCAACTTCACCGGCGTGGTCACCGCGAAGCGGCTGATGAGCTGGTGGCGGGTCGTGATCTTCCTGTCGTTCGCGTTCGCCGCGATCGCCACCCCCGACCCCGGCCCGTTCGGCATGACCCTGCTGGCCGCCTGCATGATCCTGCTGTATTTCATCGCGGTCGGCGTCTCGGCGATCAACGACAAGCGCAAGGGCCGCGGCAAGGAGATCTACGCGGACCTCGACGACGACGAGGTCTCGCCGCTCGAGGAAGAACGCGTCCCCGTCGGCGTCTCGGACCGTGTCGACGGAGTGTCACCGGTCGAAGCCCCCGTACCTGTCGCCAAGCCGCTCCCGATCGAGAGCCGCTACGACGACATGACCTGACGGTCTGTGCATTGACTTCAGGGCCCTCGCGCGAGCGGGGGCCCTCAGTCGTTGAACGCTTCCCGGCAGTGGTGGAGCAGTTCCCGCAGGGCCGGGCTCACGGTGCGCGGCCAGGTCAGGGCCAGCACGGCCGGCTCGGTGGCGTCGCCGATCGGCAGTGCGCGCAGGTCGGATCCCGTGGCCATGGAGGCGCTGAGCACCGCGACACCCATCCCGCGCCGGGCGAGGTCCATGATCGCTGCGGGGGCACTCGCCTGCAGCGCGATGTCCGGCGTGACCCCGCCCGCCGCGCACGCCTGGTCGAAGACGGTCCGGATGCCCGTGCCCCGAGGAAGGCAGATCACCGGGTACGCCGCGATCTCCGCAAGGGTGCTGTGCTGCCGCGCCGCCAGCGGATGACCGCCGGGGACCAGCGCCACGAGACCCTCGCTGATGATGGGCATCGCCTGGACCCCCTCCGGCGTAGCCGTCGCCGTGCCCACGAGGGCCAGGTCGATCGCGCCGGCACGGACGCCGTTGAGGAGCTCATCGGAATTGTCCTCACGCAGGACGAGGTCGATCCCGGGGTGCGCGGCGTGGAAGCGGGCGAGCGCGTCGAAGAACGGCGTGATCGTGCACCCCGTCACCATCCCGACCGCCAGCCGCCCCCGGACCAGGCCGTTGACGTCGTCCACGCCGCGGCGCAGCTCCTGCACCGCCATCAGGGCTGCCCGGGCATGGCGGAGGGCGACCTCGCCGGCCGCGGTCACGGTGGCACGCCGGCCGGACCGGTCGATGAGGGCGGCACCGAGCTCGTGCTCGAGCTGGCGGATCTGCGCGCTGACCCCGGACTGGCTGATCCGGACCCGCTCGGCCGCGCGGGTGAAGTTCGCCTCCTCGGCCACGGCGACCAGGTATTCGAGCTGCCTCAGTTCCATAACCACAGATTCTAGTTTCCATGAAAGGAACATCTTGGACTTCTGATGCGGGCTGCGTCAGGGTGGACATATGGCAGATCACGAGAAGGCACTCAAGCCCGAGGACCTGACCCGGCTGTTCGTCGAGCGGGCCAACGCCGGGGACGCGGCCGGCATCGCGGCGTTGTACGAGGAGGACGCCGTCATGGCGTACCCGCCGGGGCAGCAGACCGTCGGCCGGGCCGCCATCCGGGAGTTCTGGGAGAAGGTGCTCACCTCGGCGCCGCGGTTCGAGCAGGAGCCGCCGCTGCCGACGTTGATCAGCGGCGACATCGCGCTCACGTCCACGCCGCCCAAGGACGGGGCCGGCGCTCGCGCGCAGGTCGTGCGGCGCCAGAGCGATGGGAGCTGGCTGCGGCTGCTCGACCAGCCCGAATTCGTCACGCCCGGCAAGGGCTGACACACACCGGGAGTCCTAGGCTGCGGGCATGGGTGAAGGCGGGATAGCGGTTCTGGTGAATCCGCGGGCCGGGCGGGGACGGCATCGCGGGCTGCTTCCCGGCGTCCTGGAGGCTCTGGGCCGCTCGGGACGGCCCGTGCGGGTATTGACCGCGGACGACGGCGCAGGGGCGGAGGATGCCTGTCGCCAGGCCGTTGCCGAGGGTGTGGGGGCGATCGTGTCCGTGGGCGGGGACGGCACGGTGCACCGGGCCCTGCAGGCGGTGGCGGGGAGCGAGGTGCCCCTCGGGGTGGTGCCGGCCGGGACGGGTAACGACTTTGCGAGCGCGGTCGGCGTACCAGGAGAGGGTCTGGCGGCTGCGGAGGCGATCTCCCGTGCCCTGCGGGACGGGCGGGACGGGCGCGTTGATCTGGCGAAGGTGGTCACGTGCGACGGGACGGTGCGGTGGTTCGGGGCTGTGCTGGCCGCCGGGTTCGACGCGATCGTGAACGAGCGGGCCAATGCGATGCGGTGGCCGCGCGGGCCGCGGCGCTACGACCTGGCGATCGCGCTGGAGCTGGCGCGGCTGCGGACCCGTCGTTACGACCTGGTGCTCGACGGCGTGGAGCACAGCTTCGACGGGGTGCTGGTGGCAATCGGAAACGGTCACAGCTACGGCGGCGGGATGCGGATCTGCCCGGCCGCCGATCCGCGGGACGGGATGCTCGACGTGGTGATCGGCGGTGATCTCGGGCGGGCCGCGCTGACCCGGCTCAAACCCCGGCTCCGGCGCGGCACCCACGTCGGCGATCCGGAGGTCACGGCATTTCGCGCGCGGGAGGTGCGGGTCGGGGCCGAGGGCATCGTCGGGTACGCGGACGGCGAGCGGGTCGCCGCGCTGCCGCTGACCGTCAGCTGCGAGAAGGGAGCCGTCCGGTTGCTGATCTGAATCCGCTGTCAGCCGCCCGCGCTCCGGGCCGAACCCACAGATGACACCGACGTCGACCCCGGGAGGCAACATGCAGATCGGTTCTTCCAGCGCCAGCCTGATCTCGAAGTACCTCGCGCCGGACACCTCCGCCGCCGACGCCGGCCCGGCGGCCACCACGGCCACGCCGACGGTCTCCGACCA
This sequence comes from Winogradskya humida, assembly GCF_016862215.1. Classification (GTDB taxonomy): domain Bacteria; phylum Actinomycetota; class Actinomycetes; order Mycobacteriales; family Micromonosporaceae; genus Actinoplanes; species Actinoplanes humidus. Next base: position 9,422 of record NZ_BOMN01000071.1, on the reverse strand, counting down.
CGTCGCCGCCGTGGACGAGCAGGCGCCCATCCGCAGCGTTTCCACCACTCAGGGCACGCTGGTCGACACGTACCTCTGAGTTCTCAACGAGTCCCTCTTGAGGCCCTCAGCGAGAACAGCCGGCGAGGGCGAGTGAGGCGCTGAGGCCGTTGCTGCGGCCCGGTTCGGCGGCGGGTAGGACCAGCGCCGCGCAGCCCGCCTGGACGGCGCCCGCGTCCGCGGGGGTGTCACCGACCATGAGGGTGTGCTCCGGGTCGACGCCGAGCATGCCGCAGGCGCGCAGGAAGATGGCCGGATCCGGTTTGGTGCGGCCGATCTCGTACGACAGGGCGAAGGCGTCGATGAGCCCGTCGAGGCCCCACTCGGCGAAGTGCGGGCGGATGTCGAAGCCGATGTTGCTCACCACCGCCACCTTGATGCCCGCTTCGTGCAGAGTGCGCAGCGTCGGCTCGGTGTCGGCGTAGGGGAGCCAGCCCGCCGGGCCCATGCCCCGGTCGTAGAGCGCGTCGGCGAGGCCTTGCACGTCCGTCATCACCGTCTCGGCAAGACCCGTGTAGGCCGCGCGGTGACTGTGCTCGTAGAGGTCCCGGTCGGCCCAGTGCTCGGCGAGGTGGATGGGCACGCGGCGGGGGAGCGGGCCACCCGCGCGGCCCGCGGTGACCAGGCGATCCGCGAGGATGGTGGCCTTGGCGCGGTCCAGGTCGGCACCGCAGGCGGCCGCTGCCGCGGTGACCCAGGTGACCGGTTCCTCGACCTGGGCGAGGGTGCCGTGGAAGTCGAAGAGGACGGCTTGCACCCGGCGGGGCGATCTTCTGGTGGTCGATTCGGCGGCATCCGGCACGCCGTGCACCATACCCAGCGGCTCGGACGCAACTGTCGGCAACCGCCCGGTGAGCCACGACCTTCGTTGTGTCACACCCACGCATTAGCCTTGTGTTCATGACGAGCCCCGCCGAACGCTATGCGGATTCCAAGAGGCGGGCGGCCCGCTCGGCCGAGTTTCCCGCGCTCGAGGATTTCATGCTGGATGTCGGCTTCGACCTGGACGACTTCCAACGGCAGGCCTGCGAGGCCCTGGAGCGCGGCAGCGGTGTGCTGGTCTGCGCTCCCACCGGCGCGGGCAAGACGGTGGTCGGTGAGTTCGCGGTGCACCTCGCGCTGCGTTCCGACGGCTCCGGCCAGCGCCGCAAGTGTTTCTACACCACCCCGATCAAGGCGCTGTCCAACCAGAAGTATCACGACCTCGTCGCGCGCTACGGCGCCGATCAGGTCGGCCTGCTGACCGGTGACAACGTCATCAACGGCGACGCACCCGTGATCGTGATGACCACCGAGGTGCTGCGCAACATGCTCTACTCGGGCTCGACGAGCCTGCAGGGGCTGGCCTATGTGGTGATGGACGAGGTGCACTATCTCGCCGACCGGTTCCGGGGCGCGGTCTGGGAAGAAGTGATCATTCACCTGCCCGCTTCGGTGACCTTGGTCTCACTGTCCGCGACGGTCAGTAACTACGAGGAGTTCGCCGACTGGCTCGTGACGGTGCGCGGCGAGACCGAGGTCGTCGTCAGCGAGCACCGGCCCGTGCCGTTGTGGCAGCACATGCTCGTCAGCAAGCGGATGTTCGACCTTTTCCACGACGCCGATGCGGCCCGCAAGCACGACGTGCATCCCGAGCTGCTGCGCTACTCCCGCGAGATGCTGCGCCGGCTCGAGTTCAGCGAGCGCACCACCGGCGGCGGGTGGAACAACCGTGGCGGGCGCCCCAAGCGCTGGCAGCCGCCGCCGCGCGCCGAGGTGGTCGACCGGCTCGACCGGGCCGGGCTGCTTCCCGCGATCCTGTTCATCTTCAGCCGTGCCGGGTGCGACGCCGCCGTGCGTCAGTGCCTCGACGGCGGCCTGCGCCTCACCGACCCCGAGGAGCGCACCGAGATCCGCCGCATCGCCGAGGCGAAGGTCGCCAGCATCCCCGCCGAGGACCTGTCGGTGCTGGGCTACTGGGAGTGGCTCGACGGCCTGGAGCGCGGGGTCGCCGCGCACCACGCCGGCATGCTGCCCGCGTTCAAGGAGGCCGTCGAGGAGTGCTTCGTGCGCGGGCTCGTCAAGGCGGTCTTCGCCACCGAGACCCTGGCGCTCGGCATCAACATGCCGGCCCGCTGCGTCGTGCTCGAACGCCTCGTCAAGTTCAACGGCGAGGCCCACGTCGACCTGACCCCGGGGGAGTACACGCAGCTCACCGGGCGGGCCGGGCGCCGCGGCATCGACGTCGAGGGCCATGCCGTGGTGCTGTGGAGCCCCGAGGTCGACCCGCGGCACGTGGCCGGGCTCGCCTCGACCCGCACCTACCCGCTGCGCTCCAGCTTCCGCCCGTCCTACAACATGGCGGTCAACCTGGTCGGCACGGTCGGCGCCGACAAGTCCCGCGACCTGCTCGAGTCGTCGTTCGCCCAGTTCCAGGCGGACCGCTCGGTGGTCGGCCTGGCCCGCCAGGTCCAGCGCAACGTCGACACCATGCAGGAGTACGGCTCCGACGGCGCCTGCCACCACGGCGACTTCGACGAGTATTTCGGGTTGCGCATCGCAATTGCCGACCGTGAGCGGTCCATCGCCCGCCAGGGCACCCAGCAGCGTAAGGCCGCCGCGGTGTCGTCGTTGGAGAAGCTGCGCATCGGTGACGTGATCCGCGTGCCGCACGGGCGCCGCGCCGGGCTCGCCGTGGTCCTCGAGCCGCCGGCCGGCGGGTTCGGTGAGCCCCGGCCGCTCGTGCTCACCCAGGACCGCTGGGCCGGGCGGATCGGCCCCGGCGACTTCCCCAGCGGCCCGGTGGAGGTGCTCGACCGGCTGCGGATCCCCAAGCACTTCAACCACCGCTCACCCGGCGCCCGCCGGGACCTCGCCGCGGCGGTCAGCGCCACCGGTCACGACCGTCACGACCGCCCCGGCGGCCGGCGCGGGCGCAACAAGGGCGGGGTCCCCGGGGAGGACGCCGAGATCGCCCTGCTCAAGATGCAGATGCGGCAGCACCCCTGTCACGCCTGCCCCGACCGCGAGGAGCACGCCCGCTTCGCCGAGCGCCGTCACCGCCTCGAGCGGGACACCAGCGCGCTGCGCGACAAGGTGGCCGGTCGCACCGGCTCGCTGGCCCGCACGTTCGACCAGGTCGTCGCGGTACTCACCGCCCGCGGGTATCTGTCCGCCGACGGCGAGGTCACCGACGCGGGCCGGATGCTCGGCCGCATCTGGACCGAGGCCGACCTGCTCGTCGCCGAATGCCTGCGCAGCGGCGTCTGGGAAGGCCTCGCCCCGGAGGAGCTGGCCGCGGCCGTCTCCATGGTCCTCTACGAGTCCCGCCGCGAGGGTGACGACCGTGCTTCGGTCCCCAAGGGAGCCACCCAGACCGCGGTCGAGGCCTGCCAGAAGCTGTGGGCGGAGATCGAGGCCCAGGAGGCCGAGCACGAGCTCTCCCTCACCCGCGAGCCCGACCCCGGCTTCGTCTGGCCGATGTACCGCTGGGCCAAGGGCGAACCCCTCGCCCGCGTCCTGGCCAGCGGAAACAACTACGAGACGGACATGCCCGCGGGCGACTTCGTGCGCTGGGCCCGCCAGGTCCTCGACCTGCTCGCCCAGATCCGCGACGGCCGCGCCGCCACCCCCGGCATCCGCGACGCGGCCCGCAAGGCGATCACCGCGGTCAACCGGGGGGTGCTGGCGTACCACTCAGGTCTGTGAATGCCACACGCGTGCCTCGCTCTCGAAGAGGGCGGGGTCGCTGTGGACCGGGACCACGCAGAGCAGATGACCGCCCGGCGCCCGCAGGACGTGACAGTCGAGCCACCGATCCACCTCGACGGCACCGAGCGCGAGCAGCCGGGCGGTCTCCGCGTCCACGTCGTCGGTCTCGATGTCGACGTGATAGCGCGGCTCCGAACCGATCCGCTGAACGTCCAGCTCGAGCTTGGGAAAAGCCCCGGCCAGTGCGATGAACTGCGGCTCCTCCGGCTCCGGAACGGCCGGCACCCCGAGCGCCGCCGACCAGAAACCAGCCGCGGCATCCGCATCCGGGGTGTCGATGAAAAGCCCGTAAAGACGACTCTTGTGCATGCGGCTATCCTCGCGCGATCGACAGGGCAAAGGGCACCGGTCCGAGCTGCGCGATCAGCGGGCGGACCATGAGCACAAACGATTCCGGCCACCACGCCCGCTCCACCCCGCCGAGATCGAGCACCCATTCCCGCGGCCACCCGAGCTCCGCCAGCAACCCCACAACCACGCCTTTCGCCGCCGGGTCGTCCCCACACAGGAATACCGACACGGGTACGCCCAGGGCGCCCGGATCTCCCATGAGTGCCGCCGGTCCCACGGTGTTCAACGCCTTCACGACCCGCGTATCAGGCAGTATCCGCTGGAGCTCCGCCGCGAGGTTGCGATAGAGCAGCCGCTCGGCGAACCCGTCCGCCCCCTGCACCACCGCATTGGCGACATCGACGAGCACCTTCCCGGCAAGAACATCTTTCAGCGGCCCGAGCACCTCGACCGCCACCGCCCCGGGTAACGCGTTCACCACGACGTCGGCGCCGGCCAGCTCGGCGACGGTGAGCCGCCCCATCCGCACTTCGTGGCCCGCCGCGGCCAGTTTCGGCTGCAATGCCCGCGCCACGTTGCCGGCGCCGAGGATCCCGATCACGCTCATGCGCCGACGGTAGGGTCGGAATCGTCTGCCGCGACAGTAGGCACTTCAACGTGCTCGGGGGGCTCCATGGGGCGTACGAAATATCTGGCATCGATGGCCGAATGCCCGACCCACCGCCTGCTGCAACGCCTCGGCGGCCGATGGGTGTGCCTGGTCCTGAAAGAACTCGCCGCGGGGCCGTTGCACCGCGGCGAACTCGGCCGCGTCATCGCCGGAGCAACCCCGAAAATGCTCACCGAAACGCTGCGCACCCTGGAACGCGACGACCTGATCTCCCGGACCGTCCACGAAGGCGTGCCACCCCGCGTGGAATACGCCCTGACCCCGCGAGGATCGAGCCTGATGCCGGTGATCGCGGCGGCGACGGAATGGGCCGAGCGGAACCTGACCCGATAGGTTCCGGGGTGCGCGCCGGTCACCGCTTTCGTCAGCTTCTCTTGCCTGTTCGCCCTGCGGCTCGCGGCGCGGCACGGGGTCTGGTGGCTGCTCGCGATTCCTGTGCCGGCCGGATCCGGCCGGTGGCTGTTCCGTCCCGGCGGAGCTGGCATGCTGCCGCTGAGCGCTACGTGACATCTGTCAGGGGACATCGATGACAGACGACGGCGGTGGGGGCCGGCGGGCGCCGCGACGATGAACGCATGCGTCGAATTGGTCCTGCTGTTGCCCTGTTCTTCCTGTCGCCGTTGGTTGCGGAGTTTCTGCTCGGCGACTTCACGTTTGTCATGCTGCCGATGTTGCTGATTCTCGCGCCCCTTTACGGTGGGGCGGCGGTGGTTGTTCGCGAGCTTGTGCGGCGTACCAACAGGGGCTGGCCTTCCATGATTGTGCTCGGTCTTGCCTATGGGGTGCTCGAAGAGGGAGTGATCACCCAGTCGCTGTTCGATCCGGGGTATGCCGGGGCGCATCTGCTCGATGACGGGTTCGTGCCGGCGCTGGGGATCGCGGTTCCGTGGACGCTGTTCGTGCTGACGTTGCACACCGTGTGGAGCATCGGTGTGCCGATCGCGCTTGTCGAGGAGGCGAGCGTTCGGCGTACGGTGCCGTGGTTGCGTACTCCTGGGCTGGTCGTGGTGTTGGTGCTGCTCGCGCTGGGGGCTTTCGGGACCACGATGTTCTCGTATTCGAGTGACCATTTCATCGCGCCGTGGCCGCAGCTGGCCGCCGTGGTCGTGATCGTCGCGCTGCTGGTGACGGTGGCGTTCCGGATTCCCGCCGGGGGCATGGTGGCCCGGGACGGTCGTGGCGTTGCGCCGGGCGCGTGGGTGGTGTTCGGCGTGGTTGTGGTGGCGGGGGCGTTGTTCATGGGGACGAAGTGGTTGCCTGATGCTGCCGGTGTTCCGGCGATGCTGACCGCGTTCGTTCTCGCGGGGGTCACTCTTGCGACCTGGTCGCGGCGGGCGGGGTGGGACGGGCGGCACCGGCTTGCTGCGGCTGCGGGTGCGCTCGTTACGTACGGATGGAACAGCTTTTTCATGGAGGCGCTCGCCGGGGGTGGGCCGGTCCTCACACCACTCAGCCGGGCCGTGTTTGCCGGTGCCGCCCTGGTTCTCATCCTGGTCGTGGCCCGCCGGCTGCGCCGCTCGCCGGCCCAGCCCGCGATGGCAGTGACCGTGCGGCAGTGACCGTGCGGCAGTGACAGTGCGGCAGTGACCGTGCGGGATTGACCGTGCGGGATTGACCGGGCGGCACTGATCGAGCGGCGGTGACCGGGCGGCCCTGATCAGGGCCGCCCTGACCGGGGCGCGGTGATCGGGGTGGCGGTGATCGGGGCGGGGGTGAGGGGGGTTGCCGGGTTGCGGCAGGATGGGGTTTGTGTCCCTTGATCTTGATTTGGCGCGCCGGGCTGCACTTGCCGGGGCGGCCGTTGCGATGCGTCATTTTGCCGCGCTGGCCGAGTTGCCGCGGGAGTTGAAGGCTGACGGCAGCACCGTCACCGCGGCCGATCGGGAGTCCGAGGAGGCGATCCGGGCCGTGCTGCGGCGGGAACGGCCGGGCGATGCGTTGCTAGGGGAGGAAGGCGGTGCCGCGGGGGCTGGGCGGCGGCGGTGGATCATCGATCCGATCGATGGGACGGCGCAGTACGTGGCCGGGGACGATCGGTGGCTGGTGCTGGTCGCGCTGGAGGAGGACGGCGAGATCCAGGCCGGGGTGGCCGTCACGCCGGCGCAGGACGCGATCTGGTGGGCGCAACGCGGTGGCGGTGCCTACTGGTCGGCGCTCGATGGGTCGCGGGAACGGCGGGTGTCGGTGGCGCCGGGCGGGACGGATCTGCTCGACGGCAGCCGGCTCGGGGTGATCCCGTGTGCGCCGAATTATCTTGACTCCGACCGGGTCATCGCGGCGCCGCTGGCCGCGCGGGCCGCGGAGTCCGAGTGGGATGTGCATGCCGCGCTGCTCGTGGCGAGCGGGGAGCTGGATCTGGCGGTGCAGACGCGGGGGCAGATCTGGGACTTCGCGGTCACCTCGCTGATCGTGACCGAGGCCGGTGGGGTCTACGGCGGTGCTGACGGTGTGCGGGGGCCCCGGGAGGGCACGTCGCTGTTCGCCCGTAGCCCCGGGCTGTGGCAGGCGGCGCACGACGCCCTCTGGGGATAAACCGGCGCCCCGCGGGGGAACCGGTCCGGGTACGGGTCTGGCATGGTGGGACGGTGATCGATACCGATGCCGCGCTCGAGGCCGTGGTTGCGCATGTCGTGGAGTTCGAGGACGAGTTCGAGGTCATCGAGCCGACGTTCCTGAGGCTCGTGGAGTCCGGGGACGTCGCGCTGGTGCCCCGGCTGCATGAGGTGCTCGCCGCTTTTCTCGACGACGGGAACGCCTACGGGCGGGACCTGATCGCCGGGGTGCTGGCGGGGATCCAGGGGGTGGCGGCGCTGCCCGTGCTGCTCGGGGCGTCCACCCGGGACCTCGGGGACGATCAGGACGGGCTGCAGGACGAGATCGTCGGGCTGCTCGAAGCCGACCGGGTGGCCGCTCGGGCCGCAGTCCTAGAGTTCGCCGGAGCCGGAGCCGGAGCCGGAGCCGGAGCCGGAGCCGGAGCCGGAGCCGGGGCGGGTGGTGCCGGTGTGGGGCCCGTGGAGGTGCGGCGGCCCGTGGAGGTGCGGCGGGCCGGGGTGTGGGCGCTCGGTTATGTGGCGGAGCCGGGGGACATCGCGATGTTCGAGGCCGCGGCGGCGGATGGTGACGCCGAGGTGCGGGCGCTCGCGGTGGGCTCGGTCAACGATCCGGCGGGGGACGAGCGGGCGTTCCAGCTGATCGTGGGCGCGCTGCGCGATGCCGATGAGGGGGTCCGGATGGCCGCGGTGAGTGCGCTCGGGGCGACCGGGCGGGCCGGCGCCGTACCGCATCTTGAGGCTCTCGCCGCCGATCCGGTGCCGCGGGTGCGTGACCTGGTGACTTTCGCGCTGGGGCGGCTCCGGGAAAGCGGAACATTGGATTAACGGCACGTGGCGGGACCTGCCGCATGCCGGGTTGATGCCGGTTTGCCGATGCCGGGCGGCCCTACGGTGAGGGGCGTGGCGCTTTCCTCCGAGACTCCCGCGCGGCTGCGGTTGTGGTCGCTCGCGGCCATGGTCGCCGCCGGGCTTCTCCTGATCGTGCTGAGCGCGGTGATGGCCGCCGTCAAGGAACAGGTCCGGGTCATCGGCGAGGAGGCCGCGCCGCGAGCGGCCACCGCCTCCGACCTGTACTTCGGGCTCAGCGACCTCGACGCGCAGGTCGCGCGGATGATGCTGATCCGCGACGACGACCGGTTCGCCGCCGCGCAGGCCGACGCGCTGAGCGCCTACCTGCGCCGCAGCGACGAGATCGACGCCGACCTGCAGCGCGCGGGGACGGATGCGGCTGCGCTGCGGCTGGCGGACGGGCTCGCGGTCTACCGGCGCCAGGCGTGGCAGGCGCTGAGCGGGGAGTCCCTCGGGTATTACACCCAGGCGACCAATACGCTGCATCTCGAGCTGCTGCCCGCCGCGACGGAATTGCGCGATGCCAGCCAGGATCAGCTTGCCGACGCGTACGCGGAGAAACGCCGGACCGAAACGGCCGGAATCGCCGTCGCGGTTGTTCTGGGCGGGACCGTGCTCGTTCTGCTGATCGGCACGCAGGTGTTTCTGGCGCGCCGGTTCCGGCGGCTGATGAATCCCTCGCTGATCGCCGCTACGGGTGTCGCCGCGGTGCTGATCGTCGCTCTCGGGACGGTTCTCGTCCTGCAGGCGAAAGTGCTCGCGGACGCGCGGCGGGACAGTTTGCTGCCCTATCTCGCGTTGTCGCAGGCGCGGGCGGTCAGTTACGACGCGGCCGCCGATACGGGGCGTTATCTGTTGAACGCCAATTACCAGCAGGATTTCGACCGCAAGGCCGGGGCGCTCAGCGATGGGGATGCGGGGCTCGCGGCGCTGTCCGGTAGTGACGAGGTGGGGAAGCGCTGGCTCGGGTACCGCGCCGACCATGAGCGGATCGTCGCTCTCGCCGACAGCGGGAAGCGCGCGGAGGCGATCGGTGCGCTGACCGGGATCAGGCGGGGCGACGCGGCGTTCGACTTCTTCTATTTCGACAGTGCGGTCGGGGTTGTCGCCGAGCGGCGGCAGGAGGAGTTCGCGGTCGCGTTGCGGGACAGCGACCGGTTGCTGGCCGGGTGGGTCGTCGTGCCGATCGCCGCGCTGGGGCTGGTCATCGCGCTGGTGCCGCTCGGCGTGCGCCGCCGCCTCGCGGAATTCCGATGAGGGCGGCGGGATAA
>NZ_BOMN01000070.1 GCF_016862215.1 Winogradskya humida | reverse complement strand
CGATGAAGGTGGCGGCCACGGGGGTCGCTGTAGTGCTCGCGCTGGGCGGATGTGCGGCGGTGGGCGGGGCTGTAGTTGGCGAGGGCGCGGCGGACGAGTCGCGGGTGCAGATTGAGTGTGGCGCGGGGGCGGTGGCCGGGAGCGGGTCGTCGGCGCAGGCCAGCGTGGTCAACACCTGGATCAAGGTCTATCAGGCGGCGTGCGGGGAGGCGACCGTCGGGTACGACAGTGTGGGCTCCGGCGCGGGGGTGGCGGCCTTCCTCGCCGGGAAGGCCGACTTCGCGGGCTCGGATTCGCCCCTGAGCGCGGCGGAGCAGCAGCGTGCCACCGAGCGGTGCCACGGTGTGCCGGCCGTGCATCTGCCGATGGTGGTGGGGCCGGTCGCGCTGGCGTACAACGTCGCCGGGGTGTCGGAGCTGCGGTTGCGGCCCGCGACCATCGCGCGGATCTTCGCGGGGACGATCACGGTGTGGAACGACCCGGTGATCGTCGCGGAGAACCCGGGCAGCACCCTGCCGGCGACGAGGATTCAGACCGTTCATCGGGCGGACAGTTCGGGGACGACGGACAACTTCACCGCGTTCCTGGCCGCGGCGGCGGGCAAGGACTGGCGGTACGGCCGCGGCGGTAAATGGCTCGCGCCGGGCGGGACGGCGGCCAGGGGCAGCAACCGGGTGGCGACGGCGATCGCGCGGGCGGACGGCGCGATCGGGTACGTGGAGCGGTCCTATGCGACGTTCCACCATCTCGGGGCGGCGCGGGTGGGTAACAGCTCGGGGGAGTTCGTGGCGCTGACCGATGACGCCGTGGCTACCACGGTGGCGGGTGCGGGGAACGATGATCTGCGGCTCGGGATCGACTACGCGACCGCGAGCGCCGGGGCGTATCCGATCGTGCTGGTGACGTACGAGATCATCTGCGGCAGTGGTCACCAGCCGGACCGGCTCGGGGTTCTGAAGGGTTTTCTCGGCTACACCGCGAGCGCGGACGGGCAGCGGGATGCCGCGGGCGCCGGGTATGTGCCCCTGCCCGAGGAAGTACGGGCACAGGTCGCGACCGCAGCCGCAGCACTCACCTGAGGCTGAGCAGGGCGGCCGCCGCGCCGATCGTCAGGACGATGCTGACGATGCCGAGGACGCGGCCGATCAGGGCCGGGCCGACGCCGTGGGTGCCGCCGGTGCGGGCGCTGAGCACGATGGCGGCGATGCCGAGCAGACCGCCGAGCAGGCAGAACGAGAACGGGATCGCGAGGATGCCGAGGACCAGGGCGCTGCGGCCGGCGTTCTTGTCCGGCGGGGTCGGCGGGGCGGCGTTGCGCGGGTCCCACTGCAGGCGGGGTGGCAGGTCCTGGACCTGGCCGAGCAGGTCGGAGGCGTAGGTGGCCGAGCTGACGGCCACCACGCGGTTGTCGTACTCGGGCTCGGGCAGGGTGCCCTCGGCGAGCGCCTGGTTGAGCAGGTCGATCACCTGGGTGCGGTGCACCGTCCCGATGCGTTCGTCCCTCATAGCGGGCCGAACCTATCGCATCGGGACAAAAGGGCGCGGCTATATGGGACTGGTTCGATGCAGCGTGATCGTGGTCCAGGCGCCGACGTGCACCCGGTCGCCCTCGGCCAGCGCCCGGCTCTGCCCGGCGGTGAGCGGTTTCTGCTCGTCGTTGAGGTAGGTGCCGTTGGTCGAGCCGAGGTCGGAGAGCAGCCACACGCCGTCGACGCTGAGCGTCAGCAGCGCGTGGTTGTGCGAGACGCCCGGGTCGTCGTCCTTGAGGTCGATCTCCGGGGCGGTGCCCTTCGACGAGCTGCCGCGGCCGATGCGGATCTGCGGCGGCACCACGGCGACCGTACGCGGGGAGACCGCGGCCGGGAAGCTCACGCCCTCGATCGCGTTGGCCTCGAAGTATTCGCGGTCGGGCTCGATGCTCGCCGTCCACGTGGCCGGGGCCGGCGTGGCGACAGGCGCCGTCAGAACCGGGATCTTGCCCGTCTGATGATCGAACCCGCAGTCCTCGCAGAACCGCCCCGACCCGGCCCGCGGCGCCCCGCAGTGCGGACAGGGGTTGGCCGCCGTCGCAGGGACAGCGGGTGCGGCAAGGGGAGCCGGAGGAGAAGACGCGCTGATCTTCGCGCCGCACTCGTCGCAGAAGTCGTCGGTGGACGACGCGTGGCCCTTCGGGCAGGCGTACGTCGTCACTGTGCCCGGCCCACCCGGACCGTCTTGGTGGAGCGGGTGTCGAGGGCCATCTCGTCGGCGGCCTCGACCTTGCGCCGCAACCGCACCGTGCCGGTCACGGCGTCCTCGATGTCGACGACGGTGGCGAGCAGCTCCTCGGTGGCCTTGTTGCCGCTCTCGTGGGCGAGCTGCGCGGCGCGGCCGAACTTCATCGTGGCGGTGTGGTCGTCGCCGTTCTTGCGGGCCTCGATGCCGGCCTGGATGGCGTCGGCGAGCTCGGCCTGCCCGGTGTAGTGGGCTACCTGACGGTTGATCCGGGTGGACAGGGCGGAATCCTCGGTCCAGACCGCGCGGACCAGCGCCTGCGACAACACGTTCTCACCTTCCACGACGGACACCCGGGCCGCAAGCATCTCGTCGCCGGCCGCGCCCGGGGGCACGTCCACGCAGACGTGGTAGTCGCGGGCCTCGGCACCCCACGAGCCGAGCGGGTAACGACCGGCGCGCGGCCCGTCCTGGACCCGCTTGCCGCTCAGATCGGCGACCTGCGGCTCGACCTGCTTGACGAAGCGGACCGTGGCGTTGACCGGGGTCCAGACCTTGAGCTGCACGTCGGCGCTGGTCTTGCCCATCGCGGAGGTCATCATCTGGGTGAAGGAGGCGCTGAGGTCCTCGGGGCGGGCCACGATGTCGACCGTGCCCAGCATGGCGTTCGCGACCTTGCGCAGCTCGGAGACCGTCCAGTTGGTGCCGACGCCGCGGCAGTCACAGGTGAACGAGCCACCGATCTCCGTCAGTACGCTCTCCAGGTACCCCTTGTACTCACCGTTCTCGCCGTCGGTGAGCAGGATCGCGTGCTGGATGTCCCCGGGGCGCTGCGCGAGGAGCTGCCCGGCGAGCTTGAGCCACGCCCCGATCGCGGTGCCGCCGTTGGCCTGCAGCCGGTCGATCGCGGTGACGGCCTGCGCGCGGGTCTCCGGTGCCGACACGGCGAGCTGCCCGGGCGCGGGGTAGAGCTGCTGCGCGGTGCTGACCCCGGCGATGATGGCGAAGTGGACGCCGTCGTCGATGCAGCCCACCGCGGCCTTGGCGGCCTGCCGGGCGGCCTGCATGCGCCCCTCGGCCTGCATCGAGCCGGAGCAGTCCACGATGATGATCTCGCTGGCCCCGGCCGTGCGCAGCCCGCCCTCCGCGCCGGACGACGTGACGGTGACGATGGCGTTGACCTCGGTCGCGCCCAGGGCCAGAAACTCGTTCTGGAAGGTCTCCGCGGTGTATCCCATGACTCTCCTAGGGGGTTATCGGAGTGAGTGCGACAGTGATGTTGTCCGCGCCGCCCGCTTCCACGGCCAGGGTGGCCAGGGCGCGGGCTGCAGAGACAAGATCAGGATTGGTGTGTACGGCGGCCAGCACCGCGTTCGCGAAGGCGGCGGGCTCGGTGAGGTAGTTCCACAGCCCGTCGGAGCAGAGGACGAGCAGCCCGGGCGTCGTGACCGGGAGGGTGGCGCCGCGGGGCCGGACGATGCCGGCGTCGGCTCCGAGCCAGGCGGTGATCGCGTGCGCCTTCGGGTCGTTCCACGCGGCCTGGGGGTCGGCGCCCATCGCGATCGCGTGGGTGGCCCACGAGTCGTCCTCGGTGAGCTGCTCGACGTGGGAACCGTCCAGGGCGATCCAGTAGGCGCGGCTGTCGCCGACCCAGCCGTAGGTGACCTCGCCGTCGCGGACCCGGGCGGCGACGATCGTGCAGGCCGGGTTGGAGACGGCCCGGCGGGGATCCCCGGCGGAGATCAGGTCGGCGACGGCGCGGGCGGCCTCCGAGATGGCGGCTTCCACGGTGGCGTCCAGGGCGAGGGCCTTGCCCGCGGCCTCGGCGGCGACCTCCGAGGCGACATCCGGGTCGGCGGAGGAGGAGACACCGTCGCAGACCACGATGTCGGCCTCGGTGCCCCGCACGGCGAGCCACATGGCGTCCTCGTTGCGGTGGTGCCGGATGCCCCGGTCGGTCACCGCGGCCGCGACGGTCCCGGCGTCGGCCTCGACGTGGTCGCGGGGGCGCCCGGCGAGCATCCCGCAATTCTCGCAGTAGCCGTCGGCGCCGACCGTGCCGGTGGAGCCGCAGGACGCGCAGTCCGTGCCCACAGCCTTGGTGGCACCGGTTGCCAGTGGGCGCCCGCAGCTCTCGCAGAACGCGGCGCCGGCGGCGCGCTCGTCGGCGCAGACGGGACAGGAGTCGCTCATGTGCGGGTCCTCGGGCGTACGGAGTTGGCCTTGTCGACCAGGCTGATCTTCTCGGACCCGCTCACCGCGCGGGCCATCTCACGGTAGGCGCCCTCCAGCGCGAACCGGACCTCGCGCTCGCGGGCGTTGCCGTCACCCGTGCCCAGCACCGCCTGCGGCACCTGCAGCCCCTTGGCTATCGCGGTGAGCGCTCGTTCGAGCAGCTCCGCCCGCAGCGCGGCGATCTGGGCGGCCTCCATCTCGAGCTTCTCGATCAGCGCCGCGGCGGTGGCCAGCGCCGCCACGTCGGACGGGTCGCGGGACTCGGCCCGGACCAGCGCACGCACGGCGCCGACCTGGGAGCTGCGGTACGCGGAGGACGTACCCGGAACACGGTTGTAGGCCTCGACCGCGCCGTCGCGGTCTCCCACCTCGAGCCGGCACCGGGCCAGCCCCGCAGCGGCCGTCGTGTACGCCGGGTCGGTCCTGCTGACCACGTCGTAGTACCCGGCGGCCAGGGCGTGCTTCCCCGCCAGTTCCAGGCTCAGCCCCAGCGCGAGTTTCGGGGCGAGCTCGCCCGGCAGCACCGAGTAGACCGCGTCGAACCGCTCGCGGGCCCGGCCGTGATCGCCGGACGCCAGCGCGAGCAGGCCGTCGTACCAGCCGACCCGCCAGTCCTGCCCGTACGCGGTGACGATCGTGTTGAGCAGCTTGGTGGCATGAGCGTGCGCGTCGGCACCGATGTCCACATACGCCCGCAGCGCCCGCAACTGCACCTCGATGGTGTGCTCGGGTGCCTTGCCCAGCAGCGCGAGCACCTCGCGCGGGTCGGTGACCGTCACCGAGGCCAGGAACGCGGCCGCCGGGTCGGTCAGGTCCACCATCGGCGACGGCAGGTAACGCCACTGCGGCTCGTCGCGGCCCGCTTCCGTGCGCATCTCGCCGGTGAACAGCCGCGACGTCGCCGGTCGCGGGGTGCCGTCGGCGGCGAGCACCTCGCGCAGCACGCCCAGCATCTGCTCGGTCATCTCGGCGGCGTCGACGAAACGCTCCGCCGGGTCGATGCTCGTGGCACGCAGCAGCAGCCGGTAGAACGACTCGTGCCGCTCGTACACCTCGAAGTCCCGGCGTTCGGGGAGGCTGTCCTTGAACGTGCTCTGGTAGCCGCGGAAGTCGGTGGTGAGCACGGCGAGCGTACGCCCGATGGTGAAAAGATCGCTCTGGATCGACGGCCCGGCGGTGGCCATCTCGGGTGCCTGGTAGCCCAGCGTGCCGTAGAGGGCGGCGTCGTGGTCGTCGATGTGCACGACGCCGCCGAGGTCGATGAGTTTGACCTGGTCGCCGGTCTGGATCACGTTGTCCGGCTTGAAGTCGCAGAAGATCAGCCCGCGGTCGTGCAGGTAGCCGAACGCGGGCATGACCTCGAGGGCGTACGCGAGGGCCTGGTCGACCGGCAGCGGATCGGCGTGCCCGGCCTGGGTGCGGCGGGTCTTGAGGATGTCCTTGAGCGACTCCCCGCCGACGTACTCCATGACGATGTAGCCGGCGCCGTCGTGCTCCACGAAGTTGTAGATCTTGACGATGCCGGGGTGCTCGACCTCGGCCAGGAACCGGCGCTCGGCCACCGCCGCGGCCAGGGCGTCCTCGTCACCGGAGTTGAGCAGGCCCTTGAGCACCACCCAGCGGTCCGAGACGTTCTTGTCGACCGCCAGGTGGATCCAGCCGAGCCCGCCGTGGGCGAGGGCGCCGACGACCTCGTACTGCCCGGCCACCAGGTCACCCTTGGCGAGTTTCGGGGTGACGTCGAAGGCCTCACCGCAGGACGGGCAGAAGCCCGACGTACGCCCGGGGCGGTCGCCGCGGGACCGGCCGACGGCGTTGCCGCACTTGGCGCAGTACCGCTTGTCCTCGGGGACCTCCGCGACGGCCATGATCGCCGACGCGGGGTCGCGTGGCTCCAGTGGCGCGACGTCGACCAGGCCACCCCCGAACCGCCGTCTGCTCATGCTGCGGGAGCTGCCGGTGCGGGCGGATCCTCCGGTACGCGTACTGAGCGCGGCCGTCCGCACGGAAGGCGCTGTCGCCGTCCGCGCGATGACCGGGTCGGCGCTGCCGCTCAGCGGCGGGCGCCGTGGGCGCGACCCGGCGGTGACCCCGGTGACCTCGGCGGGGACCGCCTGCCGGGGTGCCGCGGCCGGAGCCGGGCCCTTCAGCGGCGCCATCCCGCACGTGTCGCAGTAGCCGTCCTCGATCGTCCCCGGGCAGTTCCGGCGGCATGTCATCTCGGGACCTCCCTGGTCAACGCGGCGACCGCGTCCTGATACGCCGCGACGGCGGCCCGTGCCGAGTCGAGGTTGACCGGCGCCTCGGTGAGCGCCGCCCGGGCCCGCTCGGCGAGCGGCACCAGTGTGCCGTGCTCGGCGAGGCCCCGGCTGCCCGCCTTGGCCCGGTAGGCGTCGAACCGGCCCCGCAGCTCGTTGCGCCCCGACAGCATGGCCGAGTTGCGCGTCGTGGCGTCGCCCAGGGCGGCGAGGCGTTCCTTGGCCTGCCTGGTCCACGCGGCGAGCCGCGGACTGATCAGCGCCCAGTGCCCCGCCGCCGCGAGCGCGTCGACGGCGGCCAGGTCGGGTCGCAGGTCGGGGCCGCCGACGCGGGCGATGTCGCCGTCGGCGAACCGGCCGGTCACGGCATCCTCGGCGGCCGCGGCGGTGTGCGCGGCCGCGGCGAGCCGGGTGGCCAGGCCGTGCGCGTCGGCGAGCCGCTGGGTCAGCGTCTCGCGCAGCTCACCGGCGGAGGTGCGCTCGGCGTCGGCGCGGTCCAGCAGGGCGCGGACCCGGTCGAGGATGTTGTCGTCGCAGCCGATCGGGTCGGTGGCGAGGGTGGCGGTGAAGTCACCGAGGCGGGTGTCGGCCTCGTCGAGCGTCGCGGAGCTGGTGAGCGTACGCAGATGGGTCAGCCGGGCCGTCAGGTCCGCGGTCTCCGGCAGCAGCTTGCTCCACCGTTCTCCGGCCCACGTCGCCACCGAGACGGCGGTGCGGAACGCGGCCTCCATCGCGGACAGCAGCTCGGCGGGGGAACAGGTGGTGCTGATCTGGCCGGCGCCGAGCAGTCCCCGGCGTGCGAGGGGCACGGTCGTCGTGGACAGCGTGATCGAGCGGCCGAGCACCTGGTCGACGTAGACCGAGCGTTCCGCGTCACCGAAGCGCCGCTGCGCCCGGGTCGTGCGCGCCTCGGTGATCAGGGCGGTCAGCATCCCGTAGCCGTCCCACAGCTGGGTCAGCGCGGCGGTGGCGTCCTGCCACTGGGTCGCCGTGCGCCCGGTGAGCGGGCCGCGGTCGAGGTCCTTGCGGGCGCGGTTGTCGTCGAGGTCGACCAGGTTGGCCGCGATGGTGGCGGCGGCGGCCTCGAGGCGGGAGAGCTCATTGTCCGCGCGGGTCAGCAGCGCCGGGAACGGTCCGGTCATCGCCGCCGTCAGTCCTTGTACACCGCGGCGGGCGGCTTCGGCGCGTCGCCGAAGTCCCCGAGCCAGTGCTCGTACGTCTTCTTCCAGGTGCCGTTGGCGCGGTTCTTCTCCAGGACGGCGTTGACGAACCTGGTGAATTCCTTGTGGTCCTGGGAGATCGCCATGGCGTACGGCTCCTTGGACATCGGTGCGCCGACGACCTTGGCATACGGGTCCTGGGCGGCCAGGCCGGCGAGGATGGTGTCGTCCGTGGAGATCGCGTCGACCTGGTTGCGCTGGAACGCGACGAGACAGTCGCCGAACGTCGGCTTGCCGACCGCGACCGGGTGGGACGTGGCGAGCTTGATGTTGTCCAGCGAGGTGGAGCCGGAGGCCGCGCAGACCTTCTTGCCGCCCAGGTCGGCGATGCCCTTGACGGTGGAGGTCGAGGAGACGAGGACCCGCTGCCCGGCGTCGTAGTAGACGGTCGAGAAGTCGGTGTCGACCCAGCGCTCGCACGTGGCGGTCATGGTGTCCGCGACGAGATCGATCTTGCTGTCCTTGGCGGAGACGAGGTCGGAGCGGCCCTCGTACGGGATGACCTGAATCTTGATCTTGTCGGGGTTGCCGAAGATGGCCTGTGCGATCTGCCGGCCCTGGTCGACGTCGAAGCCCTCGATCGTGCCGCTGAACGGGTTGCGCGAGCTGAACAGCAGCGTGTCCTGGCTGGTGCCCAGTGTCAGGTAGCCCCGGTCCTGGATGGTCTTCATGAACGTGCCGGCGGGCATGTTCCCCGGCGCCGGCAGCGCGCCCTGGGGCCGCAGGCTGGCCCGCGGGTTGCAGGACGTGTCCGCGGGCTTCTTCGCGCCGCCACCATCAGCGCCGGCGGAAGGGGCCGTGGACGCGCGGACCCGGGTGGCGCTGTTGTCGGAGTCGCCCGAGCACCCCGCGACGGCGAGCAGGGTGAGGGCCACGATGACGGCGGGCAGACGGCTTCGCATCAGCGGTATTCCTCCAGTCGGGCGCGTCACCGGCATTCCTCCAGTCGGGCGCGTCACCGGTATTCCTCCAGGCGGGCACGGAGGCCGGCGACGGACAGGGCGGCGACCGCGAGTGCCAGGGCCGGCCCGAGAACGGTGAGCAGGCCCAGGCCGCGACCGGCGACGCTGCTCTCGTGGGTGAAGACGTCCTTGCGGTCCTCGAGGGCCTTGCTGAGGCTGTCCGAGAGGCGCTGGAACGTCCGGGTCGTCTCCGTGCCGATCGCGAGCTTCACCGCACCGGCGTAGTCGGCCTGGTCGTCCAGCGCGCGTACCTCTTTGTGGGCGGCCAGGTACTGCTGGTGGTACTCCTGCGCGGACTCCAGGGACTCCTCGGCGCGGGTGCCCTGCACGGAGCGCTCGGTCTCGTCGAGCACCCCCGCGAGCTTCTGCACCGTGTCCTTGAACTGCGTCTCGTTGTCGTCGTCACCGGCCCGGCCGACCAGGGTCAGCGCCTCGTAGCTGCGCTCGTTGAGAACGAGGATGCGGG
The DNA here is from genome assembly GCF_016862215.1 of Winogradskya humida. Taxonomy (GTDB): domain Bacteria; phylum Actinomycetota; class Actinomycetes; order Mycobacteriales; family Micromonosporaceae; genus Actinoplanes; species Actinoplanes humidus. Next base: position 46,400 of record NZ_BOMN01000070.1, on the reverse strand, counting down.
CCTGGGCGAGCAGGGCGACCGGCTGGGAACCGCCCTCGTCGGCGTTGTGCAGGTGGTCGCGCTGGATGGTCAGGACGGTGAGCGTGGTGAGGCCGAGCAGCGCGGTGACGACGGTGGCCGCGAGCAGCGGGACGTTGAACGTGCGCCGGGTGCGGGCGCTCAGCTGCACCTGGGTGATGAGCAGCATCGCGAGCAGCACGATCAGCAGCACGGAGAGCAGCGCCGACCAGAGCGAGCTGCGGGCGCTGGAGTAGGAGCCGTCGACCTCGACCTGTGCGGCGTGCAGCAGGGCCTCCGCCTGGGGCTGCAGGGTGACACGGTTGAGCTCGGAGGCGGACGACAGGTAGGACGCGCCGAGCGGCAGGCCCTGGCGGTTGTTCGCGCGGGCGCTCGCGATCAGCGCGGTGTATTGCGGGAGGCCGATGGAGAGCTCGCGGACGGCCTGGCCGGCCTCGCTGGTCTCCGGGGAGAGCCGCGACGCCGACGCGACGGCCTGCGCCGCGCGGTCCAGGTCGGCCTCGTAGCGCCGGGTGAGGTCGGCGGGCTCGAGGCCACCTGCGAGGAACGCCTGTGTGGCGGTCGTGTCGGCGTCGGCGAGGGCGGTCCAGACGGTCTCGGCCTCGACCAGCAGCGGCTGGGCACGCTCGCCGAGGTCGTCGGTGCCGGAGCCGGCGGAGGCCGCGGTGATGCCCGCGACCAGCCCGGTGAGCAGGGCGACGGTGACCAGCGCGATCAGCCGCAGCCGCAGCCGCCCGGGCGTGGTCCGGCGCAGGGCGGCCAGCCGCCGGAACGGGCCCGGGCGCTTGACGGCTGCGGGCGTGGGCGCAACGACCACCGTCGCGGGCGCGGGTGCCGGGCCGGCGGGGCGCGCCGGTGCCGTGCGTGCTGGTGCGGTCACACCCGACACTGTGCCGTATCCACGCAAACGATCTTGTCCCAGGTGGCCTCTTTTTTCATGACGGTTTCTAGTCGAGGGCGCGCTTCAGCAGCTTCCCGGTCGCGGTCATGGGCAGTGTGTCGGCAAAGGTCACGATCCGGGGATATTTGTAGCTCGCCATCTGCTCCCGGCCCCACGCGACGAGCTCCTCCTCGGTGATCGTGGCGCCCTCGTTCAGGATGACGTACGCCTTGACCTCCTCGCCGTGGCGCGGGTGGGGCACCCCGATGACAGCCGCCAGCGACACGGCCTCGTGCGTCATCAGGACCTCCTCGATCTCGCGCGGGTACACGTTGAAGCCGCCCCGGATGATCATGTCCTTGGCCCGGTCGACGATGTAGTACCAGCCGTCCTTGTCGCGCCGGCCCAGGTCACCCGAGCGGAACCAGCCGTCCTTCATCACCTCGGCGGTCGCGTCGGGCCGGTTGTAGTAACCCCGCATGATGTTGTGGCCGCGGATCGCGATCTCGCCGATCTCGTCGGTTCCCTCGATCGTGGTCCACGATTCGTCGATGAGCTTCACCTCGACGCCCCAGATCGGGATGCCGATCGACCCGGGGCGCGGCTCGGCCGACAGCGGGCTGAACGTCGCGACGGGCGAGGTCTCGGACAGCCCGTACCCCTCGAGGATGGTGAGCCCGAGCCGTTCGCGTACCTGGGTGATGATCTCGACCGGCAGCGACGAGCCGCCGGCGACCGCGACCCGCATGTTCGCCGCGATGCGCTGCACGTCCACGCCCTCGGTGAGCGCGTTGAGCAGCGCCCAGTACATCGTCGGCACGCCCGCGAAGAACGTGACGTTCTCGCTCTCGAGCAGCTTGACCGCCCCGGCGGCCTCGAACCGCGGCATGAGCACGAGGGTGGCGGCGTTCGAGAAGCCGGCGTTCATGTTGACCGTCGAGCCGAACGAGTGGAACAGCGGCAGGACCAGCAGGTGGGTGTCCTGCGCCGGTGCGGACTGGAACAACCGGTTGCAGGTGAGCGCGTTCATCACCAGGTTGGAGTGGCTCAGCTCCGCGCCCTTGGCCTGCCCGGTCGTGCCGCTGGTGTAGAGGATGACCGCCGGATCGTTCTCGGCGGCCAGCACGGTCTCGAAGACCGGCGACCGCCCGGCCATCCCCTGCCCCAGCGTCTCGGTGCCTTCCACCGGCGACGGCGCCGCGGGGTCCGCCGTGATCATGAAGAAGTGCTCGCAGCCCGGCGTCTCGCTGAACCCGGCGTACCCCTCGGTGCCCATCGGGAGCTCGGGCGTGCCCTGGAAGCAGAGGTACGCCTTCGCCTGCGAGTCGGCCAGGTGGTAGGCGATCTCCCGCCCCTTGAGCAGCACGTTCAACGGTACGACCACCGCGCCGGCCTTGAGGATGCCGTAGTAGACGACCGGGAAGTACGGCAGGTTGGGGCAGGAGAGCGCCACCTTGTCACCGGGCTGGATCCCCCGCGCGACCAGCAGGTTCGCCACCTGGTTCGCGGCGGCGTTCACCTGCGCGTAGGTCAGCCGCTGCGGCCCGAGCACCACCGCGGCGCGGTCGGGATGATTGCGGGCGCTGTCCTCCAGGAAGATGGAGAGATTGAGCATGCGAGAGTCCTCCGACGGTGCGCTGTGACGACGGTCTCATCCCAACATGCCCCGTGCCCGCTTCAGAACCCACCGTTTCGACTTTGTTTCCTGGTGAACACCGGCGCCCCGGCGGCCACCACCGCCACGAGTGCGCAGATCAGCACCACCGGCACCGCCTGCCCCCACGGGATGACCAGGTCCACGCTCTGCCGCAGCTCCTCCTGCGTCGCGCGTCTCATCCCCAGCAGCGCGGCGGCCGCGACCCCGCCACCCAGTAGCGTCCCGGCCGCCACGGCGAGCAGGGCCTCGCCGGTGGTCACCCGCAGCACGTGCCCGGTGCCGCCACCGGCCAGCCGCAGCGCGCGGAACTCCGTACGCCGTCCCGCCGTGGCCATCAGCAGCGTGTTCGCCACGGCGAGCCCGGTGTAGCCCACGGTGAGCGAGATCAGCACCAGCAGGAACAGGTCGATGATCTGGCCCTCCTCGTCGACGAGCCCGGTGACGTACTGGCGGGCGGTCAGGACCTTCATCCCCGGTTCCACGTGCGCGGGGCCGTTCAGCATCACCGCGTCCGCGAGGGCCTGCGGGTCATGCTCACGCAGCAGTGTGCGGGGGACGTCGGCCAGTTCCGCGGGTCCGTCGTGCGTTCCCGTCACCGGCAACGTGGCCGTCGTACCGTCGCGGAACACGACGTCGACCCGCTTCGGCCGGTCGGTGAGGTCCCGGGACAGGATCACGCCTTTCGCGTCACCCTTGCCGGTGACCTGGTACGCGCTGGTGGTGCCGCCGATCGTCATGAGCATCTCGCTCCTCAGCGGCGCGTCGCCCGGTTGTCCCGCGACGGCGGCCTCGGACAGCCCGGGAGTGTTGTCCGGCGCGGCGACCTCGATGGCGGGCAGCTTGGCGGTCTCGTCGATCCGGGTGGCCTGCTCGATGGTGGCGATCGTGCCGGTCAGCAACGTCGCGAAACCCACGGTGAGCAGCACCGGGGCGGCTGTCGACGCGACCCGGCGTACCCCCGTGAGGGTGCCCTCCCGGACCAGCATGCCGGTGGCACCGCCCCGCCACGGCCAGGTGACCAGGCGGACCAGCGGCACGATGACGACGGGGGCGAGCAGGGCCGCCGCGACCAGCAGCAACATCGCCGCGAACAGGGCCGCCGTGGTCTGGGTCGTCGGCGGCAGCGAGGGCAGGGCCACGGTCAGCGCCGCACCGCCGGCCGCCGTCAGCAGGCCGAAGATCCAGCGCGGCACGGTCATCGCCCGGCGCTCCACCGCGGCATCGCGCAACGCGTCCAGCGCCGGGACCCGGCTCGACCTGCGCGCCGACGACCAGACACCCGCGAGCGCCACCACGACGCCCAGCAGGAACGCCCCGGCCAGGACGGCGGGTTGCAGGGTCACTGCAAAACCCGCGGGCTCGAGACCGGCATTCACCAGGGGTGACGCGAGCAGGGGAGCGGCAAGGGCCCCTACGGGTACGCCCACCGCGCCGCCCAGCACCGCCACGACCAGGGTCTCCGCGTACATCAGACGCACGACCTGCCCCGGGGTCGCCCCCACCGCTCGCAGCAGGCCGATCTCCCGGCGCCGCTGGGCCGCGCTCAGCGCGCAGGTCGACGCGACCACGAACACCGCGACGAACACCCCCAGCGTCACCATCGCGATGATCAGCTGCGCGCCCAGCCAGCGGATCCGGGTCACGGACTCGTCCTCGAGCTTGTCGCGGTCGCCGCCGGTGAAGAACAGGCCGGTGATGGCCGAGGTCTGCGGGTCACCCGTCAAACCGATGACGCGTACGCCGCCCGCCTGCTCCATCGCCGCCGCGTCGGACAGGTAGAAGCCCGGACCGTCGACAGTGCCCGTGACCGTCCAGTGCTCGGGGCCGGCGGCGGTCAGGACGTCGATCGTCCCGCCCGGTGTGGAACCTCGCAACACCACCTCGCCCGGTTTCGACGGCGGGGTGCCCGCGGTCAGGTGGTAGCCGCCCAGCTCTGCTGATGAGTAGGCGTGTCCGGCCGTACGCGAAGCCTCGGGGTCGCCTGTCGCCTTGTTCTTGATCAGTTCTTGCACGTAGAAGGTGGGGTCCGGGATGGCTGCGGTCACGCCCGGAACGGTGCTGAGCTGATCGGCCTTGTCCCGCGCCTCGGCCGGCGTCCAGGAGCGGTAGTCGGGATAACCGTCGGTGCCCTTGCCGATGGTCGGGGAGTGCACGAGCACGGGGGCGCTGTTGTAGCGTTCCGGGACCTGCGGGCGCGACGACGCCCACAGCGTGCACGCGCCGGCGACCAGGGCGACCCCGAGCGCGATCGCCACGAACGTGCCCGCGAACGCCGCGAACCGGTGGCGGACCATGGTGAACGCCAGACTCATCGCTGCTCCAGCCTGGTCATGCGCACGGCGATCTCCGCGGCGTCGACCGAACCCTCTGTCTGGTCGGCGATACGGCCGTCGGCGAGGAAGACGACCCGGTCGGCGTGGGCGGCCGCGTACGGGTCGTGGGTCACCATCACCACCGTCTGGACGTGGCGGTCCACGGCCAGCCTCAGCAGGCGCAGCACGTCGCGGGACGCCTTCGTGTCGAGCGCGCCGGTCGGCTCGTCCGCGAACAGCACCGCCGGGCGTGACACCAGCGCGCGGGCGATCGCCACCCGCTGCTGCTGACCGCCCGAGAGCTCGCTGGGCCGGTGCTTTGCGCGATCCGCCAGGCCCACCTCGGCGAGCATGGCTTTCACCTGCCCTGGATCGGGCCTGCGTCCCGCCAGCCGCATCGGCAGGGCGACGTTCTGCTCCGCGCTCAGGGCGGGGATCAGGTTGAAGGACTGGAAGACGAAACCGACCCGCTCACGGCGCAGCTTCGTGAGATCGCGCTCGGAGAGCCCGCCGAGCGGGACACCGTCGATGATCACGTCGCCGCCGGTCGCCCGGTCGAGGCCGGCCGCGCAGTGCAGCAGGGTGGACTTGCCCGAGCCGGACGGGCCCATGATCGCGGTGAAGGCGGCCGGGGCGATCGTCAGGTCCACTGCGTCCAGGGCCGTCACCGCGCCGTACTGTCTCGATACTTTCCGCAGCTCAACCGCGGCCTTGAGGGTCGTGATGGTCATGGCACCAAGACTTTCGGACCGTACGCCCGAGCACATTGGCGCAGGGAATAGTCCGGGACGTATACCTAGGGCTACTGTGCCCGCCCTGGTCGCGGCGCTAGCGTTCCTGCCATGGCGGCCCGCAACGCGCTCGAGGCGCTCACCATGCGCCCCACGAGATTTCTGGTGTCGTCGTGGCCGTGGCGCTCCCTGGCGTACCTGACCGGGGGAGCGCTGTTCGGCTTCGCCACGATCTTCGTCGTCGCGGGGCTGCTCGTCACCGGTGCCGCCCTGTCGATCGTGCTGATCGGGCTCGCCGCCTACCTCGCGACGCTGCTCGCCGGGGTCGTCGTCGGCCGGCTCGAACGCTGGCGGATGCGGCTGATCGACCGCGACGTCCTGCCCGACCCGCACCGCCGCCCACCCCGGCCGGGCCTGCGGGCCTGGCTGCTGTTCCGGCTGCGCGAGCAGTCCACCTGGCGCGAGCTCGGCTACACGATCGTGTCCGCGGCCGCGCTGTGCTGGATGGACGCCGCCGTCGTCACCGTGACGATCTTCGTGCCGACGGCGTTCCTGTTCGCCCCGCTCTACATCGACGAGCGGCCGCTCAGCGTGACCCTGCCGATGACGCTGGTGGCGCCGCTCGCCTTCGTCATCGCGGCCTATCCGGTCACCGCGTGGGCCGGCGCCCGTGCGGCGATGGCCCGGGCGATCCTGGCCCCCCGCAGCAACGACACCGACGCCAAACTGGTCGAGGTCACCCGCTCGCGCGCCCGCCTCGTCGACGCCTTCGAGGTCGAACGCCGGCGGATCGAGCGGGACCTCCATGACGGCGCGCAGCAGCGGCTGGTCGCGCTGAGCATGCAGCTCGGGATGGCCCGGCTCGAGGTTCCGCGCGGGTCACCGGCCGATACTGCGCTGACCGGCGCGCAGGCGCTCGCCCGGGAGGCGCTCGCTGAGCTGCGTGAGCTGATCCGCGGCGTACACCCCAAGGTCCTCACCGACCGTGGCCTGGCCGCGGCGGTGACCGACGCGGCCGGGCATGCTCCCGTCCCGGTCGACCTGGATCTGCGGCTGGACGCCCGCCTTCCCGCCACCATCGAGGTGGCGGCCTATTTCGTGGTGGTCGAAGCCCTGGCCAACCTCGCCAAACACAGCGCCGCCACCCGGGCCTCGGTGGCCGCGGCTGTGCATGGCGACCGGCTGCACGTCGACGTTCGCGACAACGGCCGCGGCGGGGCCGACCCCAGCCGCGGGACCGGCCTCATCGGCTTGGCCGATCGCGTTGCCGCCGTCGACGGCACGGTCGCACTGTCCAGCCCACCCGGTGGCCCTACCCTGGTCCACGTGGAGATTCCGTGCGGGTCGTGATTGCTCTGTTCCTCGGGGGGCTTCCGTGCGGGTCGTGATTGCTCTGTTCCTCAGGGGGCTTCCGTGCGGGTCGTGATCGCGGAGGACGGGCTGATCGTGCGGGAGGGGATCGCGGGGATGCTGCGGCGCTTCGGGCACGAGGTGGTCGCGGCGGTCGGCGATGCCCCCGCCCTGATGGCAGCGGTCACCGAGCACAAACCCGACGTCGTGGTCACCGACGTGCGCATGCCTCCGGGCTTCAGCGACGAGGGCCTGCAGGCGGCGATCGCCCTGCGCGCGGCCGACCCGTCCCTGCCGGTCCTGGTGCTCAGCCAGTACGTCGAACAGACCTACGCGGCGGAACTCCTCGACTCGGCACCCGCAGCAGGCGTCGGCTACCTGCTCAAGGACCGCATCGGCGACGTCGAAGAATTCGTCGACGCCCTGGTCCAGGTCGCCTCCGGCCGCACCGTCGTCGACCCGGAAGTTGTCCGCCAGCTCCTCGGCCGCCGCCGCGACCCCCTCCAGCGCCTGACCACCCGGGAACGCGAGGTCCTGGGCCTGATGGCCGAGGGCCGCTCCAACGCCGCCATCGCCCGCACCCTCACCGTCTCCGAAGCCGCCGTCGCCAAACACATCGGCAGCCTCCTCGCCAAACTCGACCTCCCACCCGACGCCGACGACCACCGCCGCGTCCGCGCCGTCCTCGCCTACCTCCGAGCGGGTTAGGGCCCTATCTGTAGTCGGCGAAGATCCGGCGTTCCACACCGTCGATGGTGATCGGACCGCCATGGGGAAGGATCCACTGCGGCCGGGTATGGCCGAACGGGACGCCGACGCAGACAACCGCCTCCGGGTTGTAGCGGTCCACCACGTCGACGACCGTGTCGCGCTGCTGCCGGCGAAGCAGTGCCCGATCCGCAGCGGCCGGCCGGCGGGTGTGGTCGGAGACCGGCGGACGGGCGACCAGCACGGCGTCGACAGCGCTGAGGAGCCCGCGTTCGCCCAGCGCGCGAACGATCCAGCTGACCTCGCGGGCGGGGAGCAACTCCTCGGAAGTCTCGATGATCAGCACCCCGTCCTCCAGCGCCTCCGGAGGAAACGGGAACCGTCCCGCTGCCAGGATCCACTGGATGACCTCCAGGCAGCCACCCCAGGAGGCACCGGTGACCGCGCGGCGCGGCCCGTGCCAGCTCCACGGCTCCGTCGGCTCGCGCTCCCCGAAGGACTCCAGCGCCCGCGGATCGGCCCAGTCGACCCCGATATCCTCGGACTCCCCGGGATCGGTGATCTCCAGCCGTTCCCCCGTGAGTAACGCCGCCCTCAGCGACCGCGCGTGGATGTCGTCCACCGCAGGCCCGGGACCGAGGTGCACCTGCGACGATCCACCGTAGAAGCTGGCGACGCCGAGACCCCGGAGCCAGTGGTGCAGGTTGGTGTTGTCACTGGTGCCCAGGAACGGCTTCGGATCGGCGAGCGCAAGCCCCGCGTCCAGATGCGGAATGACCGTGATCTGATCCTCACCCCCGACAACAGCGAGAATGCCCCGCACCTGAGGATCCGCGAAGGCAGCGTTGATGTCCGCAGCCCGGGCCGCCGCGCTCGCCCCGACCTCGCGCGTGGTCGGATACTCGACCGGAACGAGCCCGGTCACCTCAGCAAGCCGCCGCATGGCCTGCTCGTGGATCGCGGGAAAGGCACCCGCCGCGGCGAACGACGGCGACAGCACGGCGATCCGGTCCCCGGGCCGCGCCTTGCGAGGCAGGACAAGCTCATGTCTCATGCCGAGATCCAACAGGTACGCCACTCTCCGCGCACCCCATTTCGGTCAGTCGAGTTGCGTCGCGGCGGTGTGGAGTTCGCGCAGGACCCGGCGCGCAATGGGGGAGAACTCCTCGGTGTTGGCCGGGTCAGCCCAGATGGTGATCGTCCGGGTGAACGTGAGAGTGGCGAGCTCGGCGGCGACGGTGGCGGAGGGGTCGCTGAGGCCGCGGGAGCGGAGGGCGGCGGCGACCGCGGTGGTGATGTCGAGGCGTTTGAGGAGTTCGCGTTCCCGGAACTCGGGGCTCGAGGCGACGACGGCGAGTCTCCGGGGGGCCAGGTCGCGGCGGTCGGGGGCGAACCAGACCGTGGCGGCGGCGTCGAAGGCCGCGGTGACTGCTTCCAGGGGCGTGAGGTCGGCGGGGGCCTTGGTGATGGTGTCGGCGAGGTGGGCCGGGAGGCCCTGCTGGCCGCCGAAGAGGGTTTCGCGCTTGTCGCCGAAGTGGCGGAAGAACGTGCTGCGGTTCAGGCCGGCGGCGGCGGCGATCTGCTCGATGGTGGTGGCCTCATAACCCTGAGCTGCGAAGAGTTCGATCGCGGCGCGTTCCAGCCGTTCGCGCGCGTTGGGCTCCCACCGTGGCATGTGATCAACCCTACACGGGTGATGCGACGTCGTTGCATCACGGCTTACGATGATGCGACGTCGTCTCGTCATGGAGGTGGGCAACATGCGGATTCTTGTTACCGGTGCGACGGGTCATATCGGGACGGCGCTCGTTTCTGAGCTGGTCGCCGCGGGTCATGAGGTTGTCGCCCTGGCGCGGTCGGCTTTGTCGGTGATGCTGCCGTTCGCCGGGCTGGGACGCGCGATCAAGGAGGACGACACCGGCGACTCCGGGCCGTCGGTCGACGCCGGGAACTACGAGATCGGGCTCGCGGGGAGGTGGGTGCGCGCGGCGGTCGTACGGTTGTCGCCGATCACGCCCAGCGCCGAGCTGGCGCCCGCCGGGCCCGGCCTGCTCGACGACCTGCGGGACGATCGCTACTACGGGGGCGCGCGATGACGCTGCCGTACATGTCGCGTTCTGGTTCGGAGCAGCAGTTCGCGTGGATCGGGGGTGGCGTTCAACGCATCGTCGTGGACGCGGAGGCCAGCGGCGGGCGGTTGACCGCCATTCGTCAGTCCATGCACGGAGGTGCCGCGTCACCGGTTCATGTGCATGCCCGGGAGGACGAGACGATCTTCCTGCTCGCGGGCAGCGGGACGTTCTGGGCCGGCGACCAGCGGTGGGATCTGACGTCCGGCGACACCGTCTTCCTGCCCCGTGGGGTGCCGCACACCTATGTGCTCACCTCACAGGACGTGGAGCTGCTGACGATCTGCAATCCGGCCGGCTTCGAGGAGTTCGTACGGGCGGCCGGGTGGGACCTGTCCGCGCCGCTGCCCGAGGACTGGGTGCTCGATGTCGAGGCGCTCGCCCGGGCGGCCGAGGCCACCGGGCAGACGGTGCTCGGGCCGCCGCTCGGATCGGGCGACGTCATGCCACCGGAATATCTTCGCCGCTGAGGGTGGGGCCCGGAAAATGTCGTACCCGAGGTTGATACTGATGTTCGAACGATTGATCGAGGCGGCAATTGATCGAGGCGGCAGGGGGCCGGGCGCATGGGGGAGAGTCTTCGCGGGGCACGTCTGCGAGGGGCGAATCTGTCCGGTGTGGTGGGTCGAGGGGTCTACGCGAAGACCCTGGATCTGAGCGGGGAATTCGAGTCGCTGGTCGTCAACGGGGTCGAGGTGATGCCGTTGGTGGAGGCCGAGCTGGACCGTCGTTATCCGGATCGGGTGCGGATGCGGCCGGTTGATGCCGATGGGTTCCGGGCCGCCTGGGAGATCGTCGAGGGGCTCTGGGCGCAGACCGTGGCGCGGGCGCGGTTGCTGCCGGAGGAGCGGCTGCACGAGCGGGTCGACGACGAGTGGTCGTTCATCGAGACGTTGCGGCATCTGCTGTTCGCGACGGATGCGTGGGTGCTGCGGGTGATCCTCGGGGACCCGGCGCCGTGGGATCCGCTGGATCTGCCGTTCGACGAGATGAGCGGCGCTGACGACGGGGTGCCCTGGGATCGGGCCGCGCGGCCTTCGCTGGACCAGGTGCTGGCGCTGCGGGCGGATCGGATGACGGTCGTGCGGCGGGTGCTGACGGGGCTCACCGATGCGGAGCTCGACCGGGCGACCGGGCTGACGCCGGGCTGGCCCGAGCCGGTCGGCACGCCGGTGCGGTTGTGCCTGCGCATCATCCTGAACGAGGAGTGGGAGCACCGGCTCTTCGCCGAGCGTGACCTCGGCATCCTGCTGGAATCTCAGAGCCGGGACCACGGCTCAGGGCCGGTCGTGATCTCGTGAGTGGTGGTCGCGGCGTCCTCGATGGCGAGGGCGAGGAGCTGGTCCTGCATGCTTTCGGCCAGTGGGTACGGCGGCGGGCCCTCGCCGCGGACCCAGGAGGCCATCGCGTCGAGCAGGGTGGCGGTGGCGATCTCGTCGTCGTTGAAACGGGTGCCGGGGTAGGGGTTGCGGTAGAGCACCTCGGTGCCGCCGAGCGTGATCGTGTCGGTGTCGAAGCCGTTGAGGTCCAGGTCGTGGCCGCTCTGCCGGCGCAGCAGCGGCACCCTGCTGATCGTTTCGGCGGCCGGCATGTGCACGATCTCGTCGTCCCGCAGTTCGCCGTGCGTGCCGCGGACCAGCAGGCGACGGAAGCGCAGCAGGTTGCGGGTCTGACCGGTCGTGAAGTCGTAGACACCGGAACGGCCCCGGCCGAAGTCCACTGTGGCAATGGTCGTGGTCGCCGGTTTCGGCTCCGGATCACCCGTCCAGCCCGCGCGGTCGAGCGGGTCGAGCAGCGGGGCCACGGTTCGCGTCGCGCGGACGGCGGCCGGGTCATGGCCCACGCCGAGCATGCCGCGGATCAGGGAAACCGCGTGGTACTGCTGCGTGGAGGAAACCTGCACCTGCGTCGGCGTGCCGATGATCCCGGACCGGACGGCGGCGAGCCGGGCCGCGTGGGTGGGCATCAGCAGATACTGCTCGGCGACCTGCACGAGACCGGACCGCCCGGCCACCTCCCACAACGCGCGCAGTCCGGCCAGGTCGGGCGCTGGCGGCGTCTCGGCCAGCACGGGCACGCCCAGCCCGACAGCCTCGGCGATCAGACCCGGGTTCGCCTCCCGCGGGACGGCGATGACCAGGAAATCCGGTCGCGCTTCCCTTAGACAATCAGACATCCCACCGTACGAAGGGAGCACGCTCAACGGTTTCCGCACCACAGCACCGACACAACGAAGGTGGGGCAGCGCCTGCGCCACCCGGTGGAACGTCGCCGCGCGGAATCCGAAGCCCACGAACGCGAAAGTCGTCATCGGTCGCTCCTGCGCTGGTTGTTCTGGTCCTGGTCGCCTTGGTCCTGGTTGTTCTGGTTCTGGTCGCTTTGGCGTTGGTTGCTTCGGCGGCGGGCGAGGTGGTGGACGGTGACGTCGGCGTTGATCTCGATTGCTTCGGGGAGTACTGCGCTGATGCTTCGGAACGCCTCTTCGCGTAGCGGGGGTGGGAGGGTGAGGTAGGCGGAGATCGTCGACAGGTGGCCGATGTAGTCGGAGGCGGTCAAGGTCAGACGGCGCGTGATCACGGACTGGCGAACGTCGGTGAACCATGGGGAATGCTCGAGTTCCGGCCCCGGCCACTGCATGGCCCGATCCGGGGGTGACGGTGCGGCGGGGCCTGAGGGTGACGGGGCGGGGCCTGAGGGCGCTGGGGCGGGGTGTGAGGGTGACGGGGCGGGCGCTGGGGCGGGGCCTGAGGGCGTCGGGATGTCGTCGCTGGGGAGGAACGGGGTGCGGGCGTCGCGGACGGCGTTTTCCAATGCCGGGTCGGCGAGGTGGAGCGGGGCGCCGAATGCGGTGAAGACGCCGCCCGGTTCCAGCAGGCCGGCCATGCGGGGCCAGCGGCGAACCGGGTCGGTCCAGTGGAGCGCCGCGGCAGCGAAGACCAGCTGGTACTTGCCGCGGAGGCGTAGATCCTCGAAGGCCGCGCGGTGGGTGGTGACGCCGGCCGGGACGTGTCTGCGCAGTTCGGCGAGCATGGCTGCGTCCGGATCGGTTGCGGTGACGGCGATCCCATGGGCGGCGAAGAGGCGGGTCGCTTTGCCCGTCCCGGCACCGATTTCGAGGGCGGTCCGGATCGGGCTGCCCGCGTAGGCCGTCACGAGGCCGATCAGTTCCGGCGGGTAGCCGGGGCGGAACCGTTCGTAGGCCTCCGCCGACGCTCCGAAGCTCAGCGCGCGATCCGACATGCCGCGCATCGTGACACGGGTCTGCAGGGTGCGCTCGTCCATTTCGGGTGAGAGCAGGCTTCGCGGTGAGATCGGGGCCTCACGGGCGGCCCAGGCTGGTGCGGCCGAGGCCAGGCCAGGCCGGGGCGGCCCGGGGCGGGGCGGGCCAGGGCTGGGTGGGGTGAGGCCGGGACGGCAGGTCAGCCCGGGGGTCGCGGCAGATGCTTGGTGGCAGGTGGTCGCGTGGTGGACTCGGTGCGGGGGGCTGGCGTACTTGAAGGGGTGGCCGTGACACCCGCGGCCGGGAGCCACGGCACATGGTCTCTCAGATGGTGGCGGGGGTGGCTTCGGGGTCGACGGCGACCGTGACCGAGGCGATGAGGCCTTTGCTGAAGTCTTTGTGCTGCTGGAGGACTTTCAGGAGGCCGGCTGATCCGCCCGCGTTGAAGTGTATGTCGATGTCGTTGGTGGTGCGTTCGGTGGTGTTCGTGCGGTAGGGCTTGAGCGTGGCCACGCGGCTGGTGAGTCGTTCGGGGAAGAAGAACTGGCCGGTGTGGGAGACGTGGCCGCTCTTGGCGGTGCCGCCGGTGAGGTAGCTGCCTACGTGGACCTTGGCGTGGAGGTGGACCGTGCGGCCCTGGTACCAGCCGGGGAAGATCGTTGTGAATTCCGCGCGGCCGGTGTGGTCGGTCATCTGGACGCCGCGGAGGAATGTTTCGCTGGTGGTCGGGGTGGCGTGACCGCCGGCCCCGCCTTCCGGTCCGCCAGAAGGGCCGCCAGGAGGGCCGCCAGATGGGCCGCCAGGAGGGCCGCCGGGAAAACCGGACGGCGGCATCCCAGGGCCGGGGCCGCCAGGACCGCCGGGACCGCCGCCGGGACCACCGCTCGGGTCGGGGGAGCCGCCTCCGGGGCCGCCGGGAAGAGTCGTCGCGTCGTAGCCGGAGTAGACGCCGAGTGCGCTGCAGTGCCAGATGTCCAGGACGGCGCCCTGGATGACCTTGCAGGTGGCGTAGTCGATCACCTTGACCCGCAAGGTCAGCGGCAGGCCGGGGCGGCCCTCGGTGATGTTCTTCCGGACGATCTCGAGCGGGAGGTAGTACGGACCCTCGGTGACCTCCGGGGTCAGCGTGCACGCCCCTGCGCGGGCCGTCTCCAGGAAAGCGTCGCCGGAGGAGGTGCCGAACGCGGTGGAGACGATCGAGGTGATGCCGACGACGCCGAGGCTGACCGCGCCCGCGGCCGTCAGCGCTGTCCGTCTTGTAACATTTGTCATTAAACGGATATATCAGGATCCCCCGCGCAGATGGGCGAGAACCAGCGGATCGATGTGTCCGGGGACGATGCGCTCCTCGAGGTTCTCGATGCCGGCCCACGTCGTCAGGGCCTCGTCGAGGTCGGTGGCGTGGTGGCCGGCGGCGACGAGGCGGCCGCGGACCTCGGCGCCCAGGGAGCCCTCCAGGACCAGGAGGGATGCGGGGTCGGGGCGTTCGAAGTACATGGTGTGCATGTCGAGGAGACGGGCGAGTTCGGTGACCGGTTGGGGGTGGTCGTCGACGCGGAGGTCGACCACGACGTCGCTGGTGCCGCCGTAGCCCATGCCCTTGGCGACGACGAGGACCGCCGCGCTCTGCCGGCCGCGTCGGTCGCCGCCGGCCTCGTCACCGGCTTTCAGGGCTGCCAGCAGGCGATATGCGAGGCGCCGGCGGCCGGATTCCGCGAGCCAGGTGTCGCGCATCGCGGAGACGACCTGCGGGCCGGTCAGCATGTTGCCCTGGATCGCGTAGCCGTCACCGGCTGCGCCGCCCGCCCAGTCGTGGCAGTTGTCGCCGGTGTAGGTGGCGCCCGGGCCGTCGGGGCCGACCACGCCGACCTGGCGCTGGTCCACCGGGCCGTCGTCGCCCGCGATCAGTGCCGCGACCGCGTGGGTGGCCGACATTCCCGTGCTGAGCAGGGACAACGCCTGGGGGCGGTAGGCGAGGTTCGCGTACGACTGGGTCGCCACCGCGCCCACGTCGGCGAGGGCGGCCGGCACCGCCGCGCCGGCCCCGAGGAATTTGCTGGCGAGAGCCACGCCCAGCGCGCTTCCGTCGGCGGAGCGCGCCACGATCGAGAACGTCATGGGGGCACGTTAGCGGAGTCGTAACACGCCGGGATGACACTGCTACCCATGCAGTGGATACCTGTCGCCCGCGATGCCGAGGTCGGGCCGCGCCCGGTCGCCGTGGACGCGGGCGGGACGCCGCTGGTGGTGCTCCGCCCGGTCGCGGACGGGCCGCCCGTGGTCTTCGCCGACCGCTGCCCGCACCGGCTCGTGCCGTTGTCCGCCGCTAGCGGCGTGGACGGGCGGCTGCGGTGCGCGTACCACGGCTGGGAGTTCGACGGGTCCGGTGCCTGCGTGGCGCTGCCGTCGCAGGACGGCCACGTGCCGCCCCGGGCGGATCTACCCCTCGGCCCACGGGTACGCGTCAGCGACGGCACCATCTACATCTCCGCCGACGACCTCGCGGCCACGGCGGCCGACCCGGCCGACCTGCTCACCAACGAGCACCCGGGGCTGCGGCGCGCGTGGCACCCGGTCGCCCTCGGCTCGGAGCTGCCGTGCCGGGTGACGCTGCTCGGTGACGGGTACGACGTGCACACCGGTGACGACGGCATCCTGCACGTCACCCCGGAGCCGTTCGCCGTGACCGAGCGGTGGGGGCTGATCTGGGTCGCCCCGGAGGAGCCGCTGACCGAGCTGTTCCCCGACGCGGACGGCGACGACGCGGCGTACGTGGGGGCCTGGCTGCCACCGGTCCGCACGCCCGCGTCCGCCGGGGTGGTCGCCGACAACTTCCTCGACGTCGCCCACTTCCCGTTCGTGCACGCCAAGACGTTCGGCGCGGCCGAGGAGAAACTGGTGCCGCGCTACGACGTCAGCGTCGAGCCCGACGGCTGCCGCAGCATCCAGGACCAGTGGTTCGACAACCCCGAGGACCCGGGCGTCGCCGCCGGCCTGCGACCGCTGAAGCAACGCAGGCGCGCCACGTACGTCTACCGGGCCCCGTTCCAGCTGCTGCTCCGGCTCGAGGAGCTGGATGCCGGTGCCGTGAAGACGATCCTGTTCTTCGCTCAGCCCGAGACGCTGACCAGCACCCGGATCTACACGAAGATGCTGTTGCACGGCATCGGCGGGGTTCCGGATCCGTCGGCCGAGGTGGTGCGGCGGGAGGTTGCCTTCGAAGAGGCTGTGCTCGCCGAGGATCTTGCGTTGCAGCAAGCCATGCGACTCCCTGGTCTGCCCCTCCGGTTGCGTGATGAGCTGCATGTCCGCGCAGATCTGCTGGGTGTGACGCTGCGGCGGGCGCTTGCGGCTTTTGTTGGGTTCACGCCATGATCGACTTGCTGTTGCGGAATTCGTCGCGCGGGGATCTGGCCGTGACGGCGGGACGATTTGTCCAATATTCCGGACAAATACCCCGCGAGGAGATCGATCTGGGCGGCCGCCTGGTCACCCCGCCCCTGGTAGAGCCGCACATCCACCTCGACGCCGTACTCACCGTAGGCCAGCCCCGCCCCAACATCTCCGGCTCCCTCTTCGAAGGCATCGCGATCTGGGCCGACCGCGTCCGCGACCTGACCGTCGAAGACGTGAAGAACCGGGTACGCCAGGTGCTGCGCTGGCAACTCGCCCACGGCGTGCAGTACGTCCGCTCCCATGTGGACGTCTGCGACCCGGACCTGCTCGCCCTGCGCGCCCTGGTCGAACTGCGCGAGGAAGCCCGCGGCCTGATCGACCTGCAGCTCGTGGCGTTCCCGCAGCAGGGCATCCTCAGCTTCGACAACGGCCCCGACCTGATGCGCAAGGCCGTGGAACTCGGCGCGGACGTGATCGGCGCGATCCCGCACTACGAGCTGACCCGCGAGGACTGCGTCGAGTCCGTGAAGTTCGCCATGGCCCTGGCCCAGGAACACGGCCTGCGCGTCGACATCCACTGCGACGAGACCGACGACGAGCACTCCCGCTTCGTCGAGACGATGGCCGCCGAGACGATCCGCCGCGGCATGAGCGGCCTGGTCACCGCCAGCCACACGACGGCGATGCACTCGTACAACGCGGCCTACGCGTCCCGCCTGATCACCAACATCGCCCGCGCCGGTCTGCACATGGTGACAAACCCCTTGGACAACGCCGTCCTGCAGGGCAGATTTGACCAGGGCCCCATCCGCCGCGGCCACACCCGCGTCAAACAGCTCCTCGAAGCCGGCGTCAACGTCGCCATCGGCCACGACTCGGTGATGGACCCGTGGTACCCGCTAGGCACAGCAGATCCCCTGCAAGCAGCGTTCGTGCTGGCCCACCTCGGCCACATGAGCGGCGACACCGAACTCCGCACCCTCATGGACATGATCACGGTCGCCCCCGCCGCCGCCCTCGGCGTGGCCGACTACGGACTTCGCGACAACGGCCCCGCCGACCTGGTGGTCTTCGACGCGACGTCCGAGGCCGAGGCGCTGCGCCTGCAGCGACCCCGGTTCCTGGTGCTGCGGGCGGGCCGGGTGGTTGCCGGCTCCCGCCCCGCCCGCAGCTTCATCCGCTGGCACGGCGAGGAACAAGAGATCAACTTCCAACCTCTATAAGTACGCCACCCTCCCGCACCGAGTCCACCACGCGACAATCTGCAACAAGTGGATCTGCCGCGACCGCCGGGCTGACCTGCCGTCCCGGCCTTCCCCCGACGGGCACACCTGGGTAATAACCCCCACGCCGGCACTCGGGTTTTCCGGCTGCCCCCGCGTCCTGGCTCTCCGTACGGTCAAAGCACATCAGCTTTCCCGGCAGGAGCCCCGACGTGAACACACATCCCGCAGTGCCCGGCCCCACGAGATTCCGCAGAATCGCAGCAGCCGCAATGACCGGCGCCCTACTGGCCCTGACAGTCGGCAGTGGACCCGCCCGCGCCGCACCACTACCCCCGCCTCTCCATTCCCCGGACGCGGCGGCACTATTACCCCCGCGTCTCCATTTCCCGGACGCGGCGGCACCATTACACCCGCGTCTCCATTCCCCGGACGCGGCAGCGCCGCCGGGCGTGGATCGCCGGTTCCCGAGCACAGCCGCACTCCTGCAGCGCGGCCTCGACGATCTGCGCGACCTCGGTGTGTCCGGGACGCAGGGCCTGGTCCGCGACGGCGACCGGGTGACGGTGGCCCGCAGCGGCGTGGCCGACCTGCGCACCGGCGCCCCGATCCCGATCGGCGGCTATTTCCGAATGGGCAGCACCACAAAGACGTTCGTCTCGGTAGTGCTGCTCCAGCTGGCGGCCGAGGGCCGGATCGACCTGGAGGACCCGATCGAGCGCCACCTCCCCGGCTTGGTCACCGGCACCGGCAATGACGGCCGCCGCATCACCGTGCGCCAGATCCTGCAGCACACCAGCGGCCTCTACGACGCCACCGGCGACCTCCCCGGCCTGCAGTCACCCGAAGCGTTCCAGGCGCACCGCTTCGACCACCACACCGAGGCGCAACTGGTGGCGACAGCGCTGCAGCACCCGCCCCTGTTCGCCCCCGGCTCGCACTGGAGCTACTCGAACACCAACTACCTCGTGGCCGGCATGCTCATCGAACACCTCACCGGCAACCCCTGGTCCACCGAGATGCGCTCCCGGATCCTGACACCCCTCCACCTGACCCACACGTCCTACCCCGGCGACCGCCCGACGCTGCCCCGCCCGCACGCCGAGGCCTACCAGCAGTTCGCGCCGGACGGCCCCCTGGTCGACACGACGATCATCAACCCGACCGTGGCAGCCTCAGCCGGCGGCCTGATCACCACCACCGCCGACCTGGCCCGCTTCTGGCAAGCCCTGACCCGCGGCCGCCTCCTGCCACCGGCACAGATGGCAGACCTGCACCACACCGTGCTCGCCGAGTCGATCCAGGACCTCCGCCCCGGCATCGCCTATGGCCTCGGCATCATGTGGATCCCCACCCGCTGCGGCGGCTACTGGGCCCACTTCGGCGACATGCCCGGCGTAACCACCCTCAACGCCGTCACCCCCGACGGCCACCACTCAGCAGTCCTCTCCATAACCACCCAACTAGCCAACCCCACCCGCGCCCCAGCCCTCATGCAGCGCGAGTTGACCCTGCTGGACGACCTGATCTGCGCATAATCACCACCGAAGAAAGCGCTCGCCACCCCACCAGACCCCAACGACACACCCACGAGCCCCCACCCCGCAGCCCGCCGCAAACTCAACCCGTCCGCGGCCCCGCGGCAAGCTCCGCCCGTCCGCGGCCCCGCGGCAAGCTCCGCCCGCCCGCCCGCCCGCCCGCCCGTCCGTCCGTCCGTCCGTCCGCGGCAAGCTCTGCCTGTCCGCGTCCCCGCGGCAAGCTCTGTCCGTCCGTCCGTCTGTCCGTCTGTCCGTCTGTCCGTCCGCCCGCGGCAAGCTCTGCCTGTCCGTGGCCCCGCGGCAAGCTCCGCCTGTCCGTGGCCCCGCGGTCGCCGCAAGTCTTGTCCCGTCCACCGGGCCAGGTGCTGCAGCCCATAACGGCTCAACGCCTTACCTATGTATTGATCGCGGCGCTGAGCGCGGGACCGAGCGACGCCACCCTCGCCGTCAATCCTTGCAACAAAGCGGTGAGCTGCAGGTACGCGACCTGGCGCTGGGCCCACGTCCGAATCCCGGAGCCGGACCCGAGCCCTGCGACAGAACCGAGCCTCGCCGTCGGCACCCGATCCGCGGTCTGCACCGCGGCGACCAGGTAATCGCCGGGGGAGACGCACTGGCCCTGCAGGATCGTGGCGGCCGGTGCCCGCCGGACGATGCCGATCCCGACGCCGAGGTGGCGCATCAGGGCCTCAGCCGCGGCGGGAGCCAGGGCGGGATCGTCGCGGAGGCGTTCCCAGTGGTGCGGGGTCTGCTGGAGGGTGTGGATCGCGTCGGTGAGGAGGGCCGCGCCGGCTTCGATGTGGGTGGTGAGCAGGGCGATGTTGGCCGCTACGAGGTTGTTTCCCGGTGGGCCGGGCAGCAGGAGGCGACTCAGGACGTCGTCGCCGGTGGGGGTCGCCCGCGCCCGGACCATGTCGGTGAGACGGTCCTGCAGCGTGCCGCCGCCGAGCAGTTCGGCGGTCACTTCCGCGGTTATCCGGCGCGAGAGGGACTGGTGCAGACCGGCAGGGAGGGGAGCGGTGATCGCATGGGCGGTGATGCGCCGGATCGCCTGGTCGAGGTCGGCCAGGCGGTAAGGCCGGGCCGTCCGGACGAAGCTGCCACGGGGCCGGCTGCTGCCCGTTGCACGGACGCCCAAGACCGGGCCTGAGCCGTGGGCGTCGGAGAGCAGGCCTGAGCCGTGGGCGTCGGAGAGCGGGCCTGGGGCATGGGTTCTGAAGAGCGGGCCGGCGGGGAAGCGGCTGATCATCTCGCCGGCGGCTTCGGGGGTGGTGGCCAGCCAGGCGGTTGTGCCGGGTGGGCACGGTATCCGGGTCAGCGGGCCCGGCAGGTACAGGCTCGTGTACGCGGGTGGCGGGTCGGAGGGGAAGTCCCAGTCACCTTCAGTCACCGGGTAGACACTGCACGTGGATGCCTGAACCGTCAATGGCCATCGAGTGCGCAACAGCCGCGCAACATTGCCGGAACGGGCTGGGCGTTAACTGCGACCTGTGTGGTCAATACACAGGTAGGGAGCCAGTTATGACAGCGGTGGAAACGCCCGCGGAGGTCTCGGCGGAGGTCCGTGAGGGCCGGTACGGCGCCAAGGTGACCGCCGTGGAGCCGGGTGGCGCCGGTTTCATCCCCCTCGACGAGCGGCACGGCCGGCCGCTCAGCCTGTTCTGGACGTGGATGTCGCCGAACCTCGAGTTCGCGACCGTCTACGTCGGCGTCATTGCGATCCTGTTCTTCCATCAGACCTTCGGCCAGGCGGTGGCGGCCATCGTGCTCGGCACGGCGCTGGGCTCGGCGACGCACGGCGTACTGTCGGCTCGCGGACCGGCCATGGGCGTACCGCAGATGGTCCTGTCCCGGATCGGCTTCGGATATCGCGGCAACATCCTCCCGGCGGGCCTCAACGCGGTGGTCGCGGGCGTCGGCTGGTTCGCGGTGAACAGCGTCAGCGGCGCCCTCGCGCTGGCGACCCTGACCGGCCTGCCGAACGCGTTGTGCCTGGTCGTCGTCGTGATCCTGCAGGTGTCGATCGCGTTCTTCGGCCACAACCTGGTGCAGGCGTTCGAGCGTTACGCGTTCCCCCTGCTCGCGATCATCTTCCTGATCACGAGCATCATCACCCTCACCAAGGCGACACCGTCGTCCGACGTGGTGGTCGGCACCGGCAGCATCGGCGGTTTCCTGCTGACCGTCGGCGCGACCTTCGGCTACGCCGCGGGCTGGAACCCCTACGCCACGGACTACACCCGCTACCTCCCGGCCACCGTCAGCAAACGACTCACCGGCGTCTGGGCGGGCCTCGGCGTCTTCGTCTCCTGCACCTTCCTGGAAATCGTCGGCGCGGCCTCGGCAACCATCGCGGCCCCGGGAATCACCAACCCGACCGAAGCATTCACCAGCCACCTGCCGTCCCTGGTCGCAGACCTGACGCTCCTGGCAATCTGCCTCGGCGCCATCAGCGCGAACGCCATCAACATCTACTCCGGCTCGATGTCATTCCTGGCCCTGGGAATCAACCTCCCCCTGGGCCTGCGCCGCGCCATCGTCGCCGGCGTCTTCGGCGTTCTCGGCTTCCTGCTGGCCCTGTCCGGCCTGGACGACGCAGGCCACAAATACGAATCGTTCCTGCTGGTCATCTCGTACTGGATCGGCCCCTGGCTGGCCGTCTACCTCACCGACTGGTTCCTGCGGCGCGGCAGACAGGTCGACGGCTACCTCTACGACAAATCCCACAACCCGTGGGGAGGCGCGGTCGCCATGGCCGCCGGCATCGTCGTCTCGGTCTGGCTCTTCTCCAACCAGGAACAATATGTAGGCATCGTCCCGGACCACGTGGCAGCCTTCGGTGACATCACCTTCGAGGTCGGATTCGTGGTGTCAGCGTTGCTCTACGCGGCCTTTTTCAGCTTCCAGAAAGACCGCAACAAAGAACAGAAAGCCCTCCTCCAGTCCTGAGTTGTCGCAGTCCCTGCCGCGTGGCTGAATGTTGCGCTGGACACCGGGATGCGTGAACTTTCTGCGGTGTTGCTCCTCAAATCCGGCCAATCACGTCTGACAGAAGAACACATGTTTCCTGGCCAGACGTGATTGGCGCACGCTTGCCAGCTGACGCCGCAGAAGGTTGCGGCATAGCGGGTTTCGGCGCAACTTCGTGTCCCGTGGCCACATCCTGCTGCCCTCACCACCTACTGCAAACGGATCAAAGACTCAGGACACGAGCCAGGTACGTGCACCCGGCAGCCCGCCATGCCCCGGCGCGGCGGGCCGCTGGGGCCGGGTTCCGTGCGGGCCGGACTCGTGGGGATTGGCCGTAAGGTATCGGCTCAAGGTCATCGATGCCCCGGTGAAGGAGCCGAACCATGTCGCCGAGCCCCACAAGCATCTCCACGAGCGCCACCGTGCCCGAAGCCCTCGCCATCCTCGCGCTCGGCGCCGCAGGAGTCGTGGCCGACGGATTCGGCACCGGCCTGCTCTGCGCCCTCGCCGCCGCCATCATGTTCGGAGTCTGGCGCGCGGTCGCGATCCTCGCCGTACTGGCGACGCAAACCGACCCCCCGCCCACCACCGACGAGCCGTAGCGCGCACATCACGCCATCTCGATCGCCACAGCCGTGATGTCCTCAACCGCCCTGGTGACGTGCTCCTCCCCGGCCCGCCACACCACCGCCTGCCCGGCCCGCACCGCTTCCGCCTCGCCGTCGCCGCCCCGCACGAACCCATGACCTTCAACAACCACCAACAGCTGATCCACCGGCGCCGGATGTCGCCCGATCTCCCCACCGGCCGCCACCCGCAGCACGGTGACCGCCACCGTCTCCCCGCGAAACAACGCCTGAGCGCTCACCCCGGCACTGCCGAAGGCCTCCACCGCCCGCCCCGCCCCAGCATCGAACGACACAATCTCCACACCGGAAAGTATCTCCACCCCCTACCCGCCTCTGCGAACGCCGCCATCCCGCCGTCCCGGCCAAATCTGCCGACCGCCAAATCTGCCGGCCGCGGGGCCTGCCGGACCTGTCGGACCTGCCGGATCTGCCGACCGCCGGGCCTGCCGGATCTGCCGGGCCATCAGGCCGACCGGATTGGACCGGGCTGGACCGGGCTGGACCGGCCTGGATCGGCTGGATCGGCTGGATCGGCTGGATCGGCTGGATCGGCTGAACCCGGCCCGACCTGGCTGACCAGTTGGGCGATTGGGCCGACCCCAATCGATCGGCTGGACCGGTCCGTCAATGCGGGCGGTGCTGGGCGGCGTTCAGGGCCGGGTATCCGATCAGCAAGGTCAGCGGCACGCCCGTGGTCAGGGTGGCGAGGGCGAGAAAGCCGGCGGGCCAGCCGTGGTGCTGGATGAGATGGCCGACCAGCGGTGCGGCGGTGGCGATCCCGATCGCGCTCGCCGAGTTGATCCACACCATGGCCTGGGTGAAGACCTCGCCCTCGATCACACGCTGCAGCACGACCGACGCGGGGATCAGCACCAGGGCCACGCATCCCCCGACGAACGCGTACCCGAGAACCATGACCGGCACGCTCGGCGTCGCCGCGAGCAGCGCACACCCGAGGGCGATCGCGGTACTCGCCGCGATCATCACCCGGGTCGGCTGCCCCTTCGCGCGGGCCCCGTACGCCAATCCGGCCCCCAGGCTGACAACCCCGCCGGCCGCGGTGATCACCCCTCCCCAGGCCCCCGCCCCCTGCGCGAGGGCGAACGCGGTGATCGCGACCCCGATCCCGCCGAAGAAGAACCCCATCGCCAGGTTCGCCGCGAACAGCACGAGAAAGGGCCGGTTCACGAGCCGGTGATCCACGACCGTGCCGCCCGCCGATCGGCCCGGCG
Source organism: Winogradskya humida (assembly GCF_016862215.1). Taxonomy (GTDB): domain Bacteria; phylum Actinomycetota; class Actinomycetes; order Mycobacteriales; family Micromonosporaceae; genus Actinoplanes; species Actinoplanes humidus. Next base: position 22,407 of record NZ_BOMN01000070.1, on the reverse strand, counting down.
CCGGCGTCGTCGCCCCGGCGCTCAGCAGGCCTGCCATGCCACCCGCCACCAGCACCACGACAAGAACAAGCCCGGACCACGGCGCGACAGTCGCGCTCAGAGCGGTCACCACCAGCGGCCCGACCAGAAAAGTCACATCGTTCAGTACGCCCTCGAGCGCCATCGCCGCGGGAAGCTGCCCCGCCGACCCCAAGCCTCCACCCTCGCCAACGTCCCCGCGCCTGCCCGCCGCGTCGCGCCCGGTAAACACGTCACGCCCGGTCAGTGTCTCGCCCCCGGTCAGCGTCTCGCGCCAGCGGGCGGCGGAGAGTGCGCCGACCGGGGGAGCGGTGGCCCCGGCGACGGCGGCCAACCCGGCCATAACCCAAGCGGGCGCGGGCGAACAGCAGGCCAGCACCAGTCCGATCCCGGCCGCGACGAAGACGGAAGCGGTGACCGGCACGATCCGCCGCTGTCCCCAGCGGTCGATCAGGCGGGCGATCTGCGGCCCGGCGGCCGCGTCGGCGACGGCGAAGGCGCCCGTTGCCGCTCCGGCCCGGCCGAACGAGCCGGTGGCTCCGTGGACCGCCCACAGCACCGCCAGCCCGCTGATCGCGACACCGAGCCGTGCGACCGCCGCCGGGACGAAGAATCTCGCGGCGCCCGGGACGCTGAGCACCAGCACATACCGGCGGACGGCAGCGGAAAAGAAAGAACGACCTGTGCTCAACGCGGACTCCAGCGGCTCATCACCGCGAGCTGCCAGACAGGTCGGACTGGAAGATCAACTCGCCTTACGCGCGATCACCGCGCGACGGTCACCGTACCCCGTGGTGGCTGGTCCTGACACTCCCATGAACGGCGGGGTACTGCCTGATTCGTCCTGATCGCCGGACAGTGGGGTTACCACCGATGCGAACGAGGAGCCCCACATGGCAGCGAACAACCTGGGCGGGACGTACACGATGACCGGCGGGATCACGGTCGCGCGGATGGGGTACGGCGCCATGCAGCTGGCCGGGCCGCGGGTGTGGGGGCCGCCGAAGGACCGGGCCGAGGCGGTCGCGGTGCTGCGGACCGCCGTGGAGCTCGGTGTGGATCACATCGACACCGCGGACTTCTACGGCCCGCACGTCACCAACCAGATCATCAAAGAGGCCTTGGCACCGTACGCCGATGAGCTGACCGTCGTCACCAAGGTCGGCTCCGTCCGCGACGAGAACGGCGGCTGGCCGCACGCACGGTCCCCGGAGCAGCTGCGGTCCCAGGTGCACGAGAACCTGACGAACCTCGGCGTGGAGGCGCTCGACGTGGTGAACCTGCGCGTGGGCGGCGGCGCCGACGGGCATTCCGTGGTCGCCGGTTCGCTCGCGGAGCCGTTCGGGGCGCTGGCCGAGATGCGCAAGGAAGGCCTGATCAAGCATCTGGGTGTGAGTGTCGTCGACGCCGCCCAGGTCGCGGAGGCCCAGTCGATCGCCCCGGTCGTCACCGTCCAGAACTGGTACAACGTCGCCCACCGCGGTGACGAGCAGCTGATCGAGTCCCTCGCCGCGCAGGGCATCTCCTACGTGCCGTTCTGGCCACTGGGCGGCTTCAACCCGCTGCAGTCCGGCATCCTCGACACGGTCGCCAAGCGCCTCGGAACCAGCCCGAAGGCGGTCGCGCTCGCCTGGCTGCTCCACCAGGCCCCGAACGTCCTGCTCATCCCGGGTACGTCGTCCGTCGCCCACCTGCGCGAGAACATCGCCGCCGCCACCCTCGAACTCCCCGCCGACGCCCTCGCCGACCTCGACCGCATCACAGCCTGACCGTCAGGGGCGGGCGGCCCGGGCGGCGTCGGCTGCAGCGGTGGCGCCCGCCGCGGTCTGGCCCGCGATCACGCCGTCGATGTCGGCAGCCGGCCGGTTCTGGCTCAGCTTGAACTTGGCCTCGACCCGGGTGATCCGCAGCTCGACACCGACGATCGCCCGGAGCTGCCCGGCCACATACCGCTCCGGGGCATCGTCCACCGACCACGGATGCTCGCGACCGGCCTCGTGCCGATCGGTCAGCCGGCGCACCAACCCCACGAGCCACTGCGGGTCGTCGTGCACCACCAGCTCGCCGTAGAGGTGGGCGGTCACGTAGTTCCAGGTCGGGACGACGCGGCCGTGTTCCGCCTTGGAGGCATACCAGGACGGCGAAACGTACGCGTCCGGCCCGTGCACGATCGCCATCGCCTCGCCGAGCACCGGCGTACACCACTGATCGTTGTTGCGGGCCACATGCGCCAGCACGGAGCCGTGCGGCCCGGACCCGGCGTCGTAAAGTATCGGCAGGTACGTGGCGATGAGCCCGTTCGCCGTGGCGGTGACCAGGTCGGCCGTGTCCGCCCGGGTCAGCAGATCCTGGACAGCCGAAGCGTCGGGCGCGAAGTGAGCGGGTATGTACACGCGCAGCAGCCTAGTTCCGGCCGGGATGAGGCCGGACGGGTTCCCGCGGCGTTCGCCGTGGGACGCGCAACCGCCCCGCTGGCCCGCGTCGACGGAGATCGAGCATTGCGCGTACGCCGCCGGTGTGCGCATGCCCGACCGGCTGGCACCCGAAGTCGTGGCTCTCACCCAGGACGGCAAGTAGCAGTACTGGCAGCTGCATCGCTGGTGCGACGGTCGCCATCCCACCGGGCCCGGCGAGGCGGCCCTGGAATACCTCAGCCGCCCCGGCCCTCCGCTGACTCCGGTGGCCTCCCATCGTGACATCAAGCCCGACAACGTCCTGCTCACCGCGGCCGGCCCGGTCCTGCTCGACTGGGACAGCGCCGGGCATCGTCGACGCTCAACTGCAGACCGCCGAAAGGCTGCTCTGGCGCGCCCTCGGCCACCGGGACGACGACCCCGCGGCGCAGACGCAGGCCGCGACGGAATGCCTGGCCCAGCTCCGCGGCGCCGCCGGATCGCTGCGGCGCATCCCCGAATGGGCCACCTGGCTCGCCGGGTTGCCGGGCTGACGGCGGTGGCTCAGGCCAGGGTGCTGGTGATCACGAGGGCCGTGTAGGTGACCGTGAAGGCGCCGCCGGCCTTGTCGATCGCCGCGCCGAGGCCGTCCAGCAGGTCCTTGAGGGTGGCCGCGGGGAGGAGGGTCGCGGTGCCCTGGGTGGGGATCAGGTCGAGGTATTCGTCGCGGGTGTAGGTGCGTTCCCAGGTGAAGCGCCAGCGGTCCGGTTCGGTGAACGCGGTGGTGAGGCCGGTTGCTGCTTTGTCGAGCATGAGGGCGTACCCGTCGGCGGCTGACATTCCCGCCGGGATCGTGGGCAGGCCGGGCACGACGCGGGTGTAGACCTCGGCGAATGCGCCGGCCAGGTCGGGTGCGGGGTCGGCGGCGTTCCAGAAGGCCGCGAAACGGCCGCCGGGGCGCAATGCCCGGGCTGCCTTCGCCGCGCCCGCGACGGGGTCGATCCAGTGCCAGGACTGGGCGGCGGTCACCAGGTCGAACGTGCGGCCGGCCGGGTCCCAGTCCTCGAACCGGGCGACCTCCACGTCGAGGCCGAAGCCGCGGGCCAGCGCCGCCATCCGCGGGTCGGGATCCACGCCGAGCACCGTGCAGCCCGCCGCCTGGAACTGCCGGGCGGCGATGCCGGTGCCGCACCCGACATCCAGCATGGTCCGCCCGGGGGCGGCCGCGGCGATCCGGCTGATCATGGCGTCGGGGTAGCGGGGGCGGGTGCGGTCGTAGCGCTCGGCGTCCGTACCGAAGGATTCCGCTGTTTCCCGGTAAGTGGGCATGTGCCCACACTAATGGGCAAGTGCCCACTCAGGCAAGCGATAGGCTCGTGGGGTGCCGACCGGAGTAGCCATGCGTGACGTACGCACGCAGCTCTTCGACGCCGCCGAACGCGTGCTCGTCCGTGCCGGGGTGGGCGCCCTCACCAGCCGGGCCGTCACCGCCGAGGCGGGCTGCGCCAAGGGCGTGCTGCACAAGCACTTCGCCGACTTCGACGAGTTCCTGGTCGAGCTCGTGCTGGACCGCACCACCCGCGTCCAGGCACGCGACGTGACCCTGCGCGCGGCCGCCGGGACGGGCACGGTCGCCGGCAACCTCGCCGACGTGCTGACCGAGCTGTTCACCTCGGTGGCGGTGGCCCTCGTCGCGTTGATCATCGCCCGGGACGAGCTGCGGGCCCGGCTGTGGCGGGCCGCGCGGCAGCCCCGGGCCGGGGTCCCGCCGGTGAGCTACCCGAAGGGCATCACGCTGCTGGCCGAGGCGACCGCGATGCTGGCCGGCTATCTCGGCGCCGAGCGCGACCTCGGCAGGATCGCACCCGGCGCCGACGTCGAGATGGTCGCGCTCACCCTGATCGGCAGCGGCCATCTCCTCTTCGCCGGCCGCGACGGGACCCCGCCCGACGCGGACGAGGTCCTGAAGATGGTCAACTCCGCAATCGCCGCAGCTCGCCCGGCCGGCTAGCCGAAGCGGGCGGCCCGCCCCGGCGGCCCGCCCCGGCGGCCCGCCCCGGCGGCCGAGAGAGGCGGCCGAGGCAGGCGGTCCGGAGTGGGCGGCCAGTCGGGTCAGCCGGCTGAGGCCGGGGTGAAGGCGATCCGGGCGCGCAGCCGCCGGAAGCCGGTGCGTTCGAGCTCCGCGGTCGCGGCCACCCGGTGGCTGTCCACATCGGCGACGACCTCGCGGGCCCCACCCGGGATCAGCGCGTGGACCGAGTCGATCAGCGTGTCCCCGAGCGCACCCTCGTCGAACAGCCCGAGATAGGTGATCTGCGGAAAGCATGCGTCGCCGCTGGTGCCGGCCAGCCCGGCCGGTTCGCCATGACGCAGAACGATCCGCCAGCCCGAAGGTCCGTTGCCCATCCAGGGCAGCGGATCGGTGGCCAGCGGGATCCCGGCGACCGCGAGCGCCGTCTCCGAGCCGGTCAGCAGCGTCGGCTCCGCGACCTTGCCGACCAGGTCGTTGATCTCGTCGGCGCCGGCGGCCGGGCGGAACGTGTAGCGCCCCGAGGGCTCCGGCAGGGGAGTGCCCGCCCAGGTGCAGCGATGCCGTTCGCCACCCTCGACAAGCCCGGCCAGCCGGGCCGCCTCCATCGGTGGCTCGACCACGGCGCGGGCCTCCGGGACCCGTCGCCAGTACGGGGGCAGCGCCGCGTAGTAAATCTTCGGCCCGCCGAGCGCCTCGTGAGCGGCGTGCAACAGATCGGCGCCCAGCGCAGGCTCGGCGGCGAGGTCGAAGCGTTCCAGCCAGGGCTCGCCGACGGCGCCCGGAGGCTGAACCCAGGCGGCGCGGGCCAGCACGACACCGTCACGGATGGCGACCCAGGTGTGCGACGGGCGGAAGCCGCCCATTTCGAGGCCGGCCGCGTACGACATCTTGCGGATCTGGGGAAGTGGGGCGGGCATGGATTCGAACAGGTTTTCCTCGCCCGTGACAAGCGGGCGGATGACCACAGAAGTCATGGTTCCTCCGGGAAAGCGCGTGCGCCGTGAAGGATCAGGCCCGCGAGGACGCCGGAACGCGGGCGGGGCGCAGAACATCGGACATTGTTCTGACCTCCTCCCAGCTCGACGGCGTACCGAAGAAGTTATCACGGCGTGTTCTCCTGGACAGCCCCGCCGAGCCCCACCATGCTGCCGTTTATGCGATCCCGAAAGCCCGGCATGTGGTGGGGCGCCGCCGTCGAAGCCCCGGACCCGCCCGCACTGGCCCGCTTCTACTCGGACCTGCTCGAATGGCCGCTCGTCCACGAGGAACCGGGAACGGCGGTCGTCGGCACGCCCGGCGGCAGCTTCCTGGTCTTCCAGCAGGCTGACGGCTACCAGCCCCCGGTCTGGCCACCGGAGCCCGGAGCGCAACGCCCGATGACCCATCTGGACTTCCAGGTCGGCGATCTGGCCGACGCGGTCGCCGAGGCGGTGGCGCTGGGTGCGGTCGTCGCCCCGGACCAGCCGCAGGAGAACGTCCGCGTACTCTTCGACCCGGCAGGTCACCCTTTCTGCCTCTGCCTGGAGACCGACTGAGGTACGCATGAAGCGCACAGCCGCCGCCGTTCTGCTGACTCTGCTGGCGGGCTGCGATGCCGCGACGCCACCGGCCACAGTCGAGTCTCCGCCGGTCGTGACGACGCCGGCCCTGGACCGCGCGGGGCTGAAGAGGTCGGTGAAGGACGCGCTGATCCCCGCCGGCGGTCTCGCGTCGCTGGGCATCAAGAAGCCCGACGGGGAGGACGACGACGCGCAGTACGTCGTCTCGGACGTCTGTCGTAGCGAAATCATGAACCCGGAGGACTTCCGGAGTGTGCATTACGACGATTCCCGGACCTGGAAGGGCAACGGGTGGTGGGTCAACGAGGTGGTGCACGTCTGGAACGGCAGCGCGCCGACACCGGTTGAGGCGGTGCGAAAGGCGTACGAAACCTGCAAGTCCTGGACGGATGACCTCGACACGAAATCCACGGTGAAGGGGACGGTCGCGCTCGCGGGCGGTGCGTTCGGATATTGCCGGGAGATTGACAAGAGGGATGCGGATCCCTTCATCAACTGCCATTCCTTCGTCACTCACGGCGCCATGATGATGGTCGTCAGCACCGCCCATGGCACGACCCTGAAAAGCAATCAGGCGGCCCTCGTCACGGTCACCGCGATTGCGGTGGCATCACTTGGTGGCTGACGGCCGCTCGGAGTGCTGCACGATCTGTTCCATGAGCTCGGTCAGGGCGGCGACGTCGATCGCGCTCCCTGACACGTGGGACATGACGCGGTCGCGGGCGCTTCGCAGGTGTTCCGGCCAGGCTTCTTGCAGACGCTGAAGACCGTCGGGGGTCAGGGTGACCAGGAAGCCGCGGCCGTCCTGCTCGGCGGGGGAGCGGCGTACGTATCCCGCGGCCTCCAGCGAGTCGACGACCCGGGTCATCCGGCTCGCGGACAGGGCGGTCAGCCCGGCGAGCTCGTTCATCCGCAGGGTCCGCTCCGGGGCCTCGGAGAGATTGAACAGCACCCCGTAGCGCGAGCTGTTCAGGCCGGTCCGGTCCTGCAGGTCCTGGTCAAGGGCCCGGGGCAGCACGAAGAGCAGTCGCATGACGGCGCGCCAGAGCCGCTCTTCTCCGGCCGAAAGCGGAGCGGAAGGCGTAGCGGACGGCGTAGCGGACGGCGGTGGAGCCGGAGGGACACCCATGCCGGCATCCTCGCACAGTCCTTGCCAGAGCAAGTACCATCTGCTTGCCAGCGCAACTACTTCGAAGGATGCCCCGATGGACCTCACCGAACTCGCCCGCCGCAACCTGCTCGACGTCTTCGGCGAGCGTGACCCCGAAGCGCGGGCCGCCGCGATCAACGAGGTGTTCGCGGAGAACGTGACCTTCACCGACCCCGAGGAGGCCGTCGTCGGCCGGGCGGCGCTCAACGAGAAGGCGCAGCGGCTGCTCGACAGCGCCCCCGGGTTCGTGTTCAGCGCCGCCGGCGAAGTGCGCGTCGCCGGCAACCTCGCGTTGCTCGCCTGGAACTTCGGCCCCGAGGGTCAGCCGCCGGTCGCGAGCGGCACGGATGTGTCCATCGTGGAGGACGGACGGATCACCGCGCTGTACACAATTCTTGGTTAGGAAGGCGTCGACAGGGTGGTGAAGATGTCGGCGAAGGCGGTGCGGATCTTCTCGGGGTGCCGGGTGGCGTCGAGGGAGACTCCGCCCGTACCGTTGGCGATCGTCTTGAGGGCGGCCTGGTCGGCCTCGCCGAAAGCGATGCCGAAGACCTGGACCCGCTGGTCCGGATCGGCCTTGCGCAGGGTGTCACCCAGGTACGCGCCCCTGCCCCGGTCCGAGCGCGACATGCGGCACTGCCCGGTGTCGTAGTCGTCACGCCCGTCGGTCAGCACCACCACCGCGTTGACCGTCAGGTTGGCGGGGTCCTCCGGTGGCAGCCGGTCGAGCACGGCCCGTTGCGCGTCCCGGATCGTCACGCACAACGCCGTGTCGTTGTACGGATATCTCGCGGGGTTCAGCGCGTCCGACCCGATCACCGCGTCCAGGTCGGTGGTCGGGCCCAGCGGCGCCGGCATGCGCAGCTGCGGGTGCAGGCCGGCCGGGTCGGACGCGAACGACCAGAGCCCCACCTGGTCGTCCGGGTTCAGCAGGCGCAGGTTGTCGCGCAGGGCCTGCTTCGCGGCGTCCATCCGGGTGCCGCCGCCCGGGATCCCGCTGGCCGCCGCCATCGACCCGGACTTGTCGACCACGAGCAGGATGTTCGCCCGTTTGCTCAGTGTCTTCCACTGCGCGAGGACGGCGTCCATCACCGCCGCGGACGGCAACGGCATGGTGCTCGACCGCTGGTCGGCGGCGAAACCGAGCGAGTCCGCGACCGGGGCCGGCGCCTGGTCGACCGTGTCGCGGAAACCCGCGGCGGCGAAGGCGGCGTGCTGCTCCCGCAGGTACGCGAGGAAGTCTGCGGCGGCGTCCCGCACCGGCCCGCTCGTCCCGGGCATGGTCACGAACGGATGATCCATCACCAGCGTGCCGTCGCTCGGGTGGATCGCGACGAACCGCCGCCCGGGCGCCGTGACGCTCGTGTTGTGCAGGTAGGCCACCTGCTCCTGCAGCACGACGGCGCTGATGTCGGCGGGCGAGCCCTGGAGCTGCCCGATGTAGTCCACGATGTCCGGCGGGTGGGCGACGACGTTGGCCTCGACCCTGCGTACCGCGTGCTGGACTTCGGGCGAGCGCGTGTCCGCCTCGGTGAAACCACCGGTGGTCTTGCCCGCTGCGGCGTAGAACGTGGCGACGGTCGCGGCGAGTCCGGAGGTGGACTGCGTCGGGTCGTCCTTCGCGTACGTGAACCGGCCCCACTCGTCGTGGCCCCGCCGGGACCAGGCGTCCTTGTCCAGGCTCAGCACGTCACTCCAGGTGAGCGGGCGTCCGGGCCAGCCGAGCGCCGTGGCCATCTCCCGGCGCATGACGATCACCAGCGGGCTGTGGGCCACCGACTGCGGAGCGGCCGGCAGCCCGGCGTACGCGGGAATGGCCCGTAGCTTGGTCACCCACATCGACGAGCTGGGCAGCCAGACGTCGGGCCGGCGCGGATGCCCGGCCGCGGCCTCGCCGGTCCAGCCCTGCGCGAGAGCCGTCGCCGCCTGTCCGGAGTTGACGCCGTCGACCGTGACCGACACACAACCCCCGGACCGGGAAACCTTCTCGAAGCGGGCGGCGAGCTGCGTGATCAGGCCGGCCTTCTCGGTCGAGGACGTGACCGCCACGGGTACGCAGTGAGCACGCCCCCACCGCAGATACGTGGTACCACCGCCGATCACCAGGACACCGGTGAGCAGCGCGCTCAGATACGACTTCCAGTTACGGGACACGGGCGGACTCTCTGCCGGCGAACATCGTCCGGACGAGATAGGTGGCGGCGAGCGCGGCGCCACCGAGGATCGCCGCGGGCGGGACCTCGTGCGTGACCTGGTAGCCGGCGAGAGCGCCGGCCGCGCCCATGACAACGGCGAGCACGATGCCCGCCACATCGCGGTGGGGTCGCGGGTGCTCGCGGGGGACGACCTGCGTGACCAGCTGTACGGACTCGGCCAGCCGGGCGTCCTGCACCGGCCCGCGGCCCTCGACCAGTCGCAGCAACGCCTCGCGGGCCTGCGGGCGGGCCCCCGGATCTTTGCGCAGGCAGTCGCGGAGCAGCTCGTCCATCGCGGAACCGAGCCCCGGCAACCGCGGCGGCTCGTTCAGCACCCTGTTCATGATCGCGGGCATGGAGCCGGTGCCGAACGGGGGCTCCCCGCTCGCGGCGAACGCGACCGTCGCGGCCCACGCGAAGACGTCGGCGGGCGGGCCCACACCGGCATTGGCGTACCGCTCCGGCGACATGTACGACGGCGACCCCACCACCGTCGAATGCCCCGCGTCCCCGGCCGCCCGCGCGATCCCGAAATCGATCACCCGCGCGCCGTCCGGGCCGCAGACCACGTTGCCCGGCTTGAAATCGCAGTGCACCACCCCGGCCTGGTGGATCGCGGCCAGCGCGGTGATCGTACTGATGGCCATCCGCTCCAACCGGCTCCCGTGCAGCGGCCCGTGCAGCGTGACCTCGTCACCGAGATTGCGCCCCTCGATGAACTCACTCGCCACGTAGGGCGGATCGCCGTCCACGTCGACATCGAGAATCTGCGCCGTGCAGAACGACGCCACCTGCCGCGCCGCCGCGATCTCCCGCAGAAACCGTTCCCGCGCACGCGCGTCCAGCCGCACGTCGACATTGAGAACCTTCACGGCAGCGAACCCGCCGTCCTCGTCCTCACCCAGATAGACGGTGCCCTGCCCACCCCGGCCCAGCCGCCCGACCAGCCGGTACCGCCCGGCCCGCCGCGGATCGTAGTTCGTCAGCCGTCCGATCGGCGCGTTCGTCGACATCCGCCCCCCGCCGGCCGGTCCCCCTCAACGCTCTATCCAACCCGTCCCGCCCGACCCGGGGAACTCCCCGCCCGGGTGACACCCCACAGCCCTATCCTGGTGCCGTGACAACCGTGCTCGTGGACGACCTCCGGGACTTCACCGACGGTCGCCCCGCCACGGTCGCCCGCACCAGCGCCGAAGGGGTCACGCTGCTCACGGCGCTGCGCGGGTCGCGGATCGACGAGCTCTGGCTCGACCACGACCTCGGCGGCGACGACACGATCTGGCCGGTGGTCGAGGTCCTGGAAAGGGCCGCCTTCGAGGGGACGCCGCTCGACGTGGGCGCCGTCTTCGTCCACTCCGCCAACCCTCCCGGCGCGGCCAAGGTGGTCCAGGCCCTCACCCGATGGGGCTACCCGGTCCGCATCAGCACAGGCTCACCCGCCCTCGGCTACCAGGGCTGACGCTCAGAACCAGCGGTTGCCCAGCCACAATCGGGAGAGCCAGCTGTCGTACGGGATGATCTGGCCGACGAAGAGCGGGTAGAAGTAGGCGAAGCAGAGGGCGACCAGGGTGACGTAGACGCCCGCGACCACGACGCCGATCAGCTGCCGGTCGGTGCGGCCGGAGCCGGTGGCCATCCCCTCGGGCGGGGTCATGATGGCGCCCAGGGCGTAGACCACGGCGAGGATCAGGAACGGCAGGGCGGGCAGGGCGTAGAACGAGAACATCGTCCGGCCGTCCTTGATCGCGTAGTAGAACCACGGGAGCAGGCCGGCCGCCGCGCCGGTGAGGATGGCGTAGGCGCGCCAGTCGCGGCGGGCGATGCCGAACCAGATCAGCGCGGCCAGCGCCGGCAGGAACGACCACCACAGGATCGGCGTGCCGAGCAGCAGGATCTCCCGGGCGCATCTGGCTTCGCCGCAGCCCGTCACGTTGAGCGGGAAGAAGAAGTTGACCGGACGCCCCAGCAACAGCCACTGCCACGGCCACGATTGGTACGGGTGGTGCGACGTCAGGCCGCTGTGGAACCCGTACGCCTCCTGGTGGTAGTGCCACAGGTTGAGCAGCGCGCCGAGCACGGGCGGTTCGCTGAGCCCGTTCGCCTCCCGGAAGTGCCGGAACCACCCGTCGTCCGTGACGAACCAGCCGGTCCACGTGGCCAGGTAGGTCACGAGGGTCAGCACGACGCTGAGCACGCCCCAGCTCAGGTCGCGGACCAGCCCGGCGAGCCACGACCCCTCGATGCCCGCCGAGCGCCGCGCCTGCACGCGCCACACCACGACCAGGGCACCGAAGAACGGCAGGAAGAACAGAGCACTCCACTTCACGCCGCAGGCCAGCCCGAGCAGCACCCCCGCGACGAGCAGCCACCACGGCACGATCCGCGGCATTCCCGGCATGCTGTCACTGTCGTAGGAATCCTCCAGCGCGTGCAGTAACCGGCGCCGATAATGGTCGCGGTCGAGCACGATCGCGGCGAACGAGGCCAGCACGAAAAGGCCCAGGAAAATGTCCAGCAGCGACGTGCGCGACAGCACCAGCTGAAAGCCGTCCAGCGTCATCAGCAGCCCGGCCGTCCCGGCCAGCACGATCGAGTGGAACATCCGGTAGGCGACCCGGATCAAAATGAGAATCATCAGCGTCCCGGCGACAGCCGCCGGAAAACGCCACCCCAGCTCATTGTTCCCGAACGCTTTCTCACCGAGCGCGATCAGCCATTTCCCCAAAGGCGGATGCACCACGTACGCCGGCCCGTTCGTCTTCTCCGGATCCCACTCCACCCCGTGCGTCAGCATGTCCCACGCATCGGTCGGGTAATACACCTCGTCGAAGACATACCCCTTCGCCCCGGTGATCCCGTTCAACCGCAACACCGCCGCGATCGCCACCACCACAGCGGTAACCACCCACGAATACGGATCCAGCCAGTTCTCCAACGACGCCAACCGCCGCCGGACAACCTCCGGCACGCCCCGCACCCCGGCAGCGGTCGGCGCGGCCACCTCCGCTGCAGTCCCGGTCTCCGCCGCCGCCACGTCAGTCACCCCGCGATCGTAGGGGCTCAGCGCCAGAAACGGAGCCCGCCAACCCCGGCGGGATAATGCCCGATCATGAGTGAGTGGTTTGTTCTGGGCAGGCCGGATGCCATGCGGTGGGTCGTTCATCCGCCACACGACTCCTACGGAGACGACTACATCTTCTCCGCTGCCATGGAGCTGCACGACGAGGGCCTGACCGCCACGACAGTGGCCCAGGTCGACGGGGTGAGCGGCGACATCGCGATGCTGCTGCCCGCCTTTGTGGAGCAGCTCGCGGCCGACTGGCAGGGCTGGCACGGGGTTCGCCGGTGGCGGGCGCTGGACGGCGCGGCGGCTCTGGACGCCCGCCACGACGGTCGCGCCCTGGTGACGTTGGGCGTGACGTTGCGAGCTGCGGACCCCCGGGGCGACACAGGGTGGTCGGCGCGGGTGGAGTTCGGGCTGGAACCGGGGGAGGAGATGCGCCGGTTCGCGGAAGCGGTCAGCTTTCCAGGACTGCCCTCATCTCGATGATGGCCCGGTCCACTCCGGCCCAGACGGTGGCGAGCGGTGCTTCGATGTCGGTCTCGGCGGTGATTGAGGCCATGCGTTTACCGTAATTTGTTGAGATCGCGGGTGGTGCGGGGGCCCGGGGAGCGATTGTCTTCGATATGTTCGGGCTGACTGGTTCTTCGACGGAAGGAAGCTCGACCGTGCGACGACTACTGGTGGCGGTTACCGCCACGGTGCTGGCTCTCGCCGGGACGGCCGCCCCCGCCGCTGCCGCGCCCGCGCCCGGTGGGGCGGGCCTCGGGGATGAGTATTTTCCCGATTATGGCAACGGCGGCTACGACGTGTCCCACTACGACATCCGGCTGCGGTACTACCCGGATCAGGATCGGCTGACCGGGACGACGACGATCCTGGCGAGCGCCGAGCAGGATCTCAGCTCCTTCAACCTCGACTTCATTCTCGACGTGTCCTCGATCCGGGTGAACAACCGTGCCGCGACCTTCCAGCGGCAGGGCGATCACGAGCTGGTCGTCACGCCCGCGCGGGCGGTTGCCAAGGGGCAGGCGCTGACGGTTGTGGTCACCTATTCGGGGGTGCCGTCCAACAAGGTCGCCGCGGGATACACGGCGTGGATCCGGACGCCCGACGGCGCCCTCGCGGTCGGGGAGCCGGAGGAGGCCTGGTGGTGGTTCCCGAGCAACGATCACCCGAGTGACAAGGCGACGTTCGACGTGTCCGTCGCGGTGCCCGACGGCGTCGAGGTGATCAGCAACGGCGTGCAGCCGCGCAACCCGTCCCGGGAGCTGCTCGGGTGGAGCCGCTGGTACTGGCGCTCGGCGAAGCCGCAGGCCACCTATCTGGCGTTCATCGCGATCGGGCAGTACGACATCACCCGGGACGTGACCGCGGACGGGACGCCCGTGATCAACGCGTACTCGCAGCTGTTGCCCGAGGATTATGCGGCCGCGGCGCGGGCGAGCGTGGAGCGGACCGCCGAGATCACCGACTGGGAGTCGACGATCTTCGGGCCGTGGCCGTTCACCGCGCGCGGCGGGGTTGTCGCGCCGCCGGGGTCGCTCGGGTTCGCGCTGGAGAACCAGTCGCGCCCGAACTATTCGGCCGCGTTCTTCCGCAGCGGTGCCAACCCGTACGTCGTGGTGCACGAGAACGGTCACCAGTGGTTCGGTGACGCGGTCTCGGTGGCGCAGTGGAAGGAGATCTGGCTCAACGAGGGGTTCGCGAGTTACGCCGAGTGGCTCTGGTCGGAGAAGGAGGGCGAGGGCACGGCGGACGAGATCTTCGATTATCTGTACGCCACCGAGTCCGACGATTTCTGGACCGTCGAACCGGGTGACCCGGGACCGGCGAACGTCTTCGACGGCGCGGTGTACGACCGCGGCGCGATGACCCTGCACCAGCTGCGCAAGGCCGTCGGCGACGACGACTTCTTCGCGATCCTCCGGACGTGGGTCGCCCAGCACCGCTACGACCACGCGACCACCGCGCAGTTCATCGCGCTGTCGGAGCAGATCTCCGGGCTGCAGCTCGACGACCTGTTCCAGACCTGGCTCTACACGCCGGCCAAGCCCGCCCTGGACAGCGCCGCCGGGGCAAAAGCCGCAAAAGCCGCCAAAACCCCGGTCAAGGCCCCGGCGTCACTGGCCAAGATCCGCGCGGCACACCAGCACCGGTAACACGAAGGGCTGGGAGTTCAGCGCAGCGTCGCCGCGTCGGCCGCGATGCGCCCGGACTCCCAGCCTTCCTCGCTGTCCACCCGGAAACCCCGGCCCCGCACCGTACGCGGAAAGGCCTTGTCCCGAGCCTGTTGAACCTGCACGTCGCGTGAGCGCAGCACGGGCAGAAGCGCGGCGGCGTCCCGGCTCTCCTCCAGCGCTGCCCGGTCGGCTTCGGCGAGGCGTTCACCGATGCGGACGGCGTACCCGATCAGGAAAGACTGCCGGAACGTCTTGAGCCGGGCCCGGCCGGCCTTGCCGCCCGGCGGCTCGGCGCGCGACATCGCCCGGTGCGCCTGCACCAGCAGCGAGGCGTGCAGCAGGTCGACGGCGTCCAGGTCGGCGTCGAAGCCGAAAACGGTGGCGAACCCGAACTCGGGCGACCACACCACGTGACATCTGTTCGCACCGGCGACGGCGTCGAGCAGGGACGCCTTCTCGCTCTCGTACGGGTGGTCGATGCCGATGCGGCGGGCGTACGGAACGACCTGGGCGTCACCCGACGCCTCCAGCAACGCCTCGTCCAGGCTGTGCCGGGAGATCAGCTCCTGGGCCTTGGCGCTGTAGGCCTCCGCCTCGGCAGGGAACGTGGTCGACTCGGCCTTGGCCAGCAGCGCCCGCACCCGGCTGAGCAGGGCCTCGGAGCCCGGGGACCGCGCCGGACGGGCGACCTGCCCCGGCGGCGGGATCAGGATCTCGATCGGCGGCAGCGTGGTCAGCACCTTCAGCGCCTGCAGCACGGCGTCGATGAGCGTGACGCGGTCGGCACGCCGGTGCTGGACGACCTGGGTCACGTAGCCGTCGTCGGAACCCCACCAGACCGTGGCACCGAGATCCTCGGCCTGGGCGCGCCAGCGCGGATCGATCGTCCTGGCCTTGAAATCCTTCTGGTACGCGGCCACGGCGTCGACGATCAGGTGCCCGCAGGCCGGGTTGCCGCGCCGGGCCGTGACCCTGTGCAGCTCCGCGGGCTGCCATCCGGCGCGCAGGAGGCGGCCGACGGCGTCGAACAGCATCCCGGTCAGCACCGGGTCGACCTCACCGGCGGGGGAGACGGTGAGCAGATCGAGCCCGTCCTCGTACCCGATCCGCCCACCGACGACGGCCGCAGCCGTCTCTCTCACCGAAGTCACCCCGCAAGTCTGCCCGACGGGGTCAGCCCTCACGTCGTCAGCACTGCCAGGAGCGCGGTCCGACCGGTTCCTTGCCGTCCTTCAGGGAGACGGCGCTGCCGACGACCAGGCTGCTGTCCGAGACGGCCATCGCGGTGCCGCCCTGCCCCGCCGGGGTGGCGAGCCGGATCTCGTCCTCGCCGTGCCAGACGCTGCCGCCGGCGACCACCCAGCCTTCGCTGTTCACGGTGTCGGCGGGTCCCTCCTTGCCGGGCCTGGTCAGCTCGCCGGTGCGCAGGTTCCAGAGCGCGACCTCCTGCGCCGGCCAGAGACCGCCCGTCGCCCAGTCGCCGCGGCCCGCGTACGCGGCGGCGACCTGCCCGGCCGGCACCTTGAGCTTGGTGCCCCGGCCCTGCTGGTCCCACGTGTAGCCGGCCACCGCGCTGCCGTCCACGTAGATCGAGCCGATCAGCGTGCCGTCGTCGAGGATGGCGTGCACGTTCGCACCCTCGGGCAGCGGCAGCCTCGTCGCGGTGGTGGCGCCGTCCTTCCAGATCACCGCGAAGCTGTCCTTACCGCCCGAATTGCCGAGCGGCTCCAGGTTGATGACGATGTCGCCGGCCGCGTTGATCGCCGGCTCCGGGTAGATCGTCCAGCTCCCTGGCGGCGTACGCAAAATGGTCAGCTTGTGGTTCTCGAAGCGGAAGACGGAGTCCCGGTTGTTCTCCGTGAGCAGCCCGACCACCACGCCGTGCTCGTTGACCGCGGAGGCCTGCACCGAGTCGCCGTCCACCGGCAACGCCTCCGCGCGCCCGCCGGTCCACAGCACGCCCCGGAAGTCCTGGCCGACCGTGCCGTTGCCGGCGATGTACTTCCCGGTCGGGTCGACGGCCTCGGCGATGACGTCCTTGACCCCCTTCGGCACGGCCAGCTTCGTCATCACGCACGACGACTTCCCTGTTGTCACCGGCGACGGCGCCGGCGAGGGCACGACGGCGACAGGGGCCGC
The DNA here is from genome assembly GCF_016862215.1 of Winogradskya humida. GTDB lineage: Bacteria > Actinomycetota > Actinomycetes > Mycobacteriales > Micromonosporaceae > Actinoplanes > Actinoplanes humidus. The sequence goes on along the minus strand of NZ_BOMN01000070.1, from coordinate 5,677 downwards.
TTTCGGGGCGGGCTTCGGGGTCAGCAGGGGCACGCCGATCAGCACCCCGGTGACCAGGGCGATGCTGCCCGCCGCCTGCAGGGCCCGCCGCCTGCGCGTACGCCGCCGCCCGGCCAGCAGCAGCCCGGCCACGTCGACCCGGCTCGGCGGCACCGGCACCGCTGCGAGCCGCTCGTGCAACTGGTTCTCGGTCATCGTGTTCCTTCCGCGGTGGCCATCGGCAGAACTTCCCGGAGCGTGGCGAGGCCGCGCGAACATTGACTCTTGACGGTGCCCGCCGTGCAGCCGAGCGCCTCGGCGGTCGCGTCGACCGACAGGTCATGGAAATACCGCAGGACGACGACGGCCCGCTGCCGCTTGGGCAACGCCCGCAGCGCCGTCAGCACCTCGTCCCGCTGCTCGACATCCGGCGCCGCGGCCCTGCCGTCATCCGGCAACCGGTCCCCGAGCAGCACCTGCGACCACTTGCGCCGCTTCTCGTCCAGGAACCGCCGCACCATGATCCGGTGCACGTACCCGTCGAGGTTGTCGGCCGCCGACGCCTTCCTCCAATTCGTGTAGAGCGATGTCAGCGTCGCCTGCACGATGTCATCCGCCTGGAACGCGTCGGCGCAGAGCAGATACGCCGTCCGGTGCAGCCGCGGCAGCCGCCCCTGCACATACTCGACGTACTGCCGCTCCAATTCGGGCCGCATCCCGCTCCTCCCGCTCAGTCCGTCCTGAGGTCTCCCTGACTTGTCGCACCCGGGACGGCAACGGGTTGCATCAGGGTCGCGTACTCCCAGAGGCGGTTGTGGTTGACGTCGTTCAGGTCGCGGCCCGGCTCGATCGGGGCCGTGAACGGGCGCGCGGTGGTCGCCGCCGGTGCCCAGGGGGTGGCCGTGGTGAAGCCTGCGCCGATCACGCTGTTGCGGATGACGAGCTGGCCGTTCGGGGTGACGCCGGGGAGGTAACCGGTTGCGCTCGCTCCCTGGTCCCAGGCGCGGCCGAGGAAACCGGTGGGCGCGGCTGCGTACCCCGCGTCGGCTGTCATGAGGGAATGGGTGACCAGGAAACCGTACGGATAAAGGGGTGCGGTGTTCGGGGCGAAGATGACGCCGCCGGAGGGCTTGCGGGTCGAGACGAGGTGGAATCGGGTGTGGTCGAAAACGGCGGCGGCGCGGCCGAAGACGAAATCGGTGTCGCCCTCGATGTAGCTGTTCCGGACGGAGACGCGCGCGATCCGCTCGACGTCGTTCGCGTTCGCCATGAAGGTGTCCTGCCGGCTGATCAGGTGCATTTCCTCCAGCTGGGTGCGATCGGCGTCCGTACGCAACGCAAGTGCCTGATGCGTCCCACGGTCCACGGTGTCCAGCAGGGTGTTGGTGATCGTCAGCCCCTTGAGCTGCAGGTCCGTGCTCTGCCCCCAGACCACGGTCGCGCAGAGGCCCGCATTGGTGCTGGTCCTCGTCGCACACGACTGGAACATGTCCCAGGCCGGGTCGCCCTGCGCGTACCGCGATCCGCCGGGGTTCACCAATTCCGCCCAGGCGGCCGGTGTGATGATCGCGTCGACGGTGAATTCGAGGCGCGGGTTGCCGATCCCGTAAATGGTCAGCGGGGGAGTGCCCGCCGGAATGAACACGGTCCCGGTGTATGTCCCCGGCCGGATCGCGAGATACAACCGCTTGGTCCCGCCCTTGCGGAAAGCCGCGTTCACCGCCTCCTGCACCGTCGCGAATCCGTGTCCCCCGACCACGAAGTCAGGCGGCGCCTTCCTGATCGGCGCAGGCCGCCACGGATCCGCCACCGGAGCGGCATAAAGCCCGGAAAATCCTAAATAATTTGCTGGTACGAACGGAGCGGCCTCCGCGCGCGACAGCACCGGCCGCGTCACCGTTCCCGGTGCGGTGAGCCCGGTCGTCTGTCTCGGACCGCTCGCAGCCGGACCGCTCGCAGCCGGACCGCTCGCCGCGGGACCGACTGCCGCGGCCGCCGGGCTGCTCGCCAGTGCCGTGACCGCTACCGTGGCCGCGGCCGTGATCCATCGTGCAATGCTCATCGGCTCTCCTCAGGAATGCGCTTACCTCAGCACTTTCACGCATCCTAAGATCGAGGAAGATCAATGAAAAGACCGGCCGCCCCATTCCTGGGACGGCCGGCCTGCGGGCTGACCGGGGCTACCGGGCGGCGCCGACGAGTTCCCGGTCCGGTTCCTCCGCATCCGGGGTGGTACGCAGCTTGTCGCCCTCCACGTCCACGTCCGGCAGAACGCGGTCCAGCCAGCGGGGCAGCGCCCACGCCCGCCGCCCGAGCAGCGTCATCACCGCCGGCACGATGGTCATCCGGACCACGAACGCGTCCAGCAGGATCGCGGCGGCCAGCGCGAAGCCGATGGACTTGATGATGGACTCGGGGGAGAGGATGAAGCCCGAGAAGACGCTGACCATGATGATCGCCGCGGCCGTGACGACCCGGGCGCCGTGGCTGAAACCGTTGACCACCGCGTCGGTCGGGGCGGCGCCGTGCACGTGTTCCTCGCGCATCCGGCTGACCAGGAACACCTCGTAGTCCATGGCCAGGCCGAAGACGATGCCGATCAGCAGGACCGGGATCAGGCTGACGATCGGGCCGGTCTCGGAGACGCCGAGCAGGTCGGCGCCCCAGCCCCACTGGAAGACCGCGACCACCGCGCCGAACGTCGCGGCGACGCTGAGCAGGAAGCCGCCGATCGCCTTGAGCGGCACCAGGATCGAGCGGAAGAGCAGGGTCAGGAGCAGGAAGGCCAGGACCACGATCGTTGCCAGGTACGGCAGCAGCGCCGCACCCATCTTCGCGGAGATGTCGATGCTGACCGCCGTGGCGCCGGTCACCGCAAGGGTGGCCCCGCCGGACTCGGGCAGGTCACGGATCGCGTGCACCAGGTCGGTCGTCTCCTGACTGTCCGGGGCACTGGACGGGATGACCTGGATGATGGCGGTGTTGCCGGCCGGGTTGAGGGTGGCGGGGCTGACCGCGACGACGTCCGCGAGACCCTTGATCGTCTGAGCCGTGGCGTCCGCCGCGCCCTTCGGGTCGGTGCTGCCCGCGGCGTCGACGACCACGATCAGCGGACCGTTGAAGCCGGCGCCGAAGCCCGCGCTCAGCAGGTCGTACGCCTTGCGCTGGGTGGTCTCCTCGGCGGCCGTGCCGTCGCCGGGCAGGCCGAGCCGCAGGTCGAGGGCGGGGATCGCGATGATCAGGAGGCCGACGACGGCGCCGACCAGGGTGAGCACGGGGCGGCGGGTGACGATCTTCGCCCAGCGGCGGCCTGCGGGTTCCTTGGTGCGGACGCGGCGCTTGGGGGAGGAGTTCACGCGCTTGCCGGCGAAACCGAGCATGGCCGGGAGCAGGGTGAGCGCGATCAGGACGGCGATGACGACCGCGCCGGCGGCGGCCAGGCCCATCTGGGTGAGGAACGGGACGTTCGCGACGGTCAGCGCGGCGAGCGCGATCACGACGGTCAGGCCGGCGAAGGTGACCGCGGAACCGGCCGTACCCGTCGCACGTCCTGCTGCTTCTATGCCTGTGCGTCCCTCGGTGAGCTCGTGGCGGTAGCGGGAGACGATGAACAGCGCGTAGTCGATGGCCACGGCGAGCCCGAGCATCAGCGCGAGCGTGGGCGTGGTGCTGCTGAGGCCGACGAACCCGGTGGCGATCTGGATACCGGCCATCGCGGCGGCCACCCCGAGGATCGCGGTGAGCAGCGGCAGCCCCGCCGCGACCAGCGAGCCGAACGTGATCACCAGCACGACCGCGGCGACGAGGAACCCGATCGCCTCCCCGGCACCCTGCTCACCCGGTTCCTGGATCGCGTCCCCGCCCGCCTCGACGGTCAGGCCCGCGTCCCGGCCGGTGGTCATGGCCTCCTTCAGCGCGTCCCGGTCGGTGCCGGTCAGATCAATGGCCTGCACTTTGTACGACACCGTGGCGTACGCGACCGTGCCCGCCTGGTTGATCGTGGCCTGCAGCGGGTCGGAGACGTTCGCGACCTGCGCGCCCTTCTTCAGCTCGGCGACGGTGTCCTCGATCGCCGACTTGTTCGCCTTGTCGGTGAGCTTCGCGCCCGCCGGTGCCGCGAAGACGACCCTGGCCTGGGCGCCACCCGCGCCGGCCTGCGGGAACCGCTGCGCGAGCAGGTCCTGTGCCTCCTGGGCCTCGGTGCCCGGGATGGAGAAGCTTTCGGCGGTCGGGCCGTTCAGGGTGAACGCGCCGACGCCCAGGGCCGCGATCATCGCGAGCCACAACGCGAGGATCAGCTTCCGCTTACGGAAGCTGAACTTGCCGAGCCGGTACAGGTAGGTAGCCACCCCAGAACGGTCCCGTTCCCGGCCCCGGAAATCGTCCTCCCAGCGCAGTCAGCTCCCTACCATGATCGTGGTAGCCGGCCGGGGGCCTGCTTACTACATCGGGATGACGAGGCACCGGCCGATCGCGCGTACGGTGCTTGGTGATGGATACCTGGGACCTCAAGCGGATCAAGGCGTTCAAGCACGCGGCCGAGAAGCCGCTCCTGCTCGACATCCTGTTCGCCGGCGTGCTCTCGTGGGCGGTGCTGCGCAAGGCCGCCGCCGACGACCACGTGGCCATGGGTGACGTCATCGTCGCGTTCGTGGCCTTCGTCGCCGTGCTGCTGCGCCGGGTCCGCCCCCGCGTCGCGCTGGGCATCGCGGTCGCCTCCACCGTCGGCGCGATCCTGCACGGCGTGAGCAACCCCGGCCTGATCGCCGCGCTCGGCGTCATCACCTACTCGATCGCCGCCCACACCAGCCGCCGCAAGGGCCTCGCCTGCGCCCTGCTGGGGTCGGCCCTCATCTACGTCACCGGCCTGATCGTCGCCCCCGGCGACTGGTGGCGATTCGAGAGCCTCGCCGTCTTCGCCTGGATCTTCATGGCCGCGGCGGTCGGCGACGCGGTCCGCACCCACAAGGCCTACATCCACGAGGTCGAGGAACGCGCCCGCCACGCCGAACAGACCCGCGAGGACGAGGCCCGCCGCCGCGTCATGGACGAACGCGTCCGCATCGCCCGCGAGCTCCACGACGTCGTCGCCCACCACATCGCCGTCATCAGCGTCCAGGCCGGCGCCGCGGCCCACATCCTCGAACGCCGCCCCGACCAGGTCGGCCCCGCCCTCGCCCACATCCGCGAAGCCTCCGACACCGTCCTGAGAGAGATCCAGTCCGTGGTCGGCGTCCTCCGCAACGAGGACGAAGCCACCAGCACCGAGCCCGCCCCCGGCCTCGCCCGCCTCCCCGAGCTCCTGACCGCCCTCGAAAGCGCCCACTTCTCGGTACGCCCCCAGCAGCGAGGCCTGGCCCGCGAGCTGCCCGCCCTGGTCGACCTCGCCGCGTACCGCATCGTCCAGGAAGCCCTCACCAACGCCCACAAACACGGCATCGGCCCCGTCCGCCTCCTCATCGAATACGCCCCCAGCGGCGTCATCCTCGAGGTAACCAACGAGATCCGCCCGGGTTCGCCCGCCGCCACCCGCCCCACCACGGCTTCAGGAGCTACGGCCGGTTCGGGCAGGGCTGGGCTGAGCGCGGCCGGCTCGGTTGCGGCTGGGCTGAGCGCGGCCGGCTCGGTTGCGGCTGGGCTGAGTGCGGCCAGGTTGGGTGCGGCCAGGTTGGGTGCGGCTGGGTCGGGTGAAGCCAAG
>NZ_BOMN01000069.1 GCF_016862215.1 Winogradskya humida | reverse complement strand
TTGGGTGCGGCTGGGTCGGGTGCAGCGGGGTCGGGTGGAGCCAAGCTGGGTGCGGCCGGGTCGGGTGCGCCCAATTTGGGTGGGTCGGGTGTGACCGGGTTGGGTGCGGCTGGATTGGGTGCGGGCGGCTCGGTCATGGGCGGTTCGGGCTCGGGAGGGTCGGTGGAGGCCGGATCCGGCTATGGGCTGCTCGGGATGCGCGAGCGGGCGGCCGCGGCGGGCGGCCAGGTCTCAGCGGGCCCCCTCGGCGACGGCCGTTTCCGCGTCCACGCCGTCCTCCCCACCGAACACCACGCCCCCGCGCCCGCCGCCGCCCCGCAACCCGAAATGAGCGACAAATCAGGCGCAGGCGATAACGGGACGGTCCGTGACTGTGTAGGGAAGCCAAGCGTCGCCGGTGTGCTGGGCGCGATCGGTGTGCCCGACGCACTGCACGTCCGGAACGCAGCAAGAGCAGCACTCGGCGTACCCCACCTCCTCGACACCCGGACCGCAGCCCGAACCGTCCTCGGCATTCCCGATCTCCTGGACGCGCGGACCGCGACGAGGGCGGCGCTGGGAATGCCCGACATGGTGGACGTGCGCGGCGCCGTCAGAGCACTGAGCGGCTTCGACGCGCTGAACGCGTTCGGCGGGGCGGGCTTGCTGGCCGGCGTCGGAACCCTCGGCGGGACCAGAGCCACGTCAGGTGCCCGGCCACAAGAGCGCGCCGACCACCCCCAGAAGCCGAAGCCCCA
>NZ_BOMN01000068.1 GCF_016862215.1 Winogradskya humida | reverse complement strand
ACCCGGAGGCTCAGCAGAGCCCAGAGACCCAAATAGGCCCAGAGACTCAGCGGGACTCGGAGTTCCCGGGGACCCCGCGGGACCCGCATGACCCGGGGACCCCGCGGGACCCGCAGGACCTGGAGGCTCGGCAGGGCGTAGTGACTCGGCAGGGCCTGGAGTCCCGGCAGGGCCTGGAGTTCCAGCCGGGACCGGGGTTGCCGGAGAGCTCGGGGCTGCAGCGCGGCGAGGGTTCGCAGCAGCGTTCCGACATGGCCGAGAGCCGGGAGGAGTCGGCGTGACTATCCGGGTGCTGCTGGTTGACGATCAGGCGTTGATCCGGGCCGGGTTCAAGATGATCATCGATTCTGAGCCGGGGTTCGCCGTGGTGGGGGAGGCTGGCGACGGCAAGGAGGCCGTGGAGCTGGCCAGGACCGCTCGGGCCGATGTGGTGTTGATGGATATCCGGATGCCCCGGATGGATGGGATCGAGGCGACGCGGCGGATCGGGGCGGATGACAATCTGGCCGGGGTGCGGGTGCTGGTGCTGACGACGTTCGAGAACGATGACAACGTCGTGCTGGCGTTGCAGGCAGGGGCGAGCGGGTTTCTCGGCAAGAGTGTGCCGCCCGAGGATCTGTTGCACGCGATCCGGGTGGTGGCGAGCGGCGAGGCACTGCTGTCGCCGAAGGCCACGCGGGGGCTGGTGAGCCGGTTCCTCACGAGTCTGCGGCCGCAGCCGTCCGGGGTCGTGCCGGGGCTCGCCCTGCTCACCGACCGGGAGCGGGAGGTGCTGGTGCTGGTGGCACACGGGCTGTCCAACGACGACATCGCGGAGCGGCTGTTCCTGTCGCCGCTGACCGCCAAGACGCACGTGAACCGGGCGATGACGAAACTCAGCGTGCGCGACCGGGCTCAGCTGGTCGTCCTGGCGTACCAGAACGGCCTGGTCCGTCAGGGTGACGCTCTGCCGGGGGCCTGACCCGCGGGGCCTGTGACAGGCAATTCCTAGGAACCCGGGGTAGACCGGGTCCTGGAGGAACCTGACGAACGGCCCACTGTCCGCGAGGAGGCACGTGCACGTCGTACGCGTAGCCCTGTCGGTCTTGCTGGTCCTCGCGACCGTTGTCGTCCCCGCCCCGGACGCGCCGGCCCGGCACCTGTCGCCCACGCCGTACCTGGGCTGGAACACGTATTTCACCCTCGGTGGCGACCCCACCGAGGCCGAGGTGCGGTCCGTCGCCGACTACATGGCCACCCACGGTCTGCGCGACGCCGGTTACCGGATCATCTGGGTCGACGGCAACTGGGCGGCGCCCACGCCGCGCGGCAAGGACGGCGAACTCATCGCCGACCCGGCCCGGTTCCCGTCCGGGATGCCGGCGCTGACCCGCTACCTGCACGAACGCGGCTTCCAGGCAGGCATCTACACCGACGCCGGCCCGTACCTCGAAGGCCAGTGCGGCCTCGGCAGCGACGGCCACTACCGCGACGACGTCCGCCAGTTCGCCGCGTGGGGCTTCGACGCCCTCAAAGCCGACTGGCTCTGCGGCCGCGCCGCCGGCCTCGACCCGGAAACGTCGTTCCGCCGCCTCGCCGCGCAGGTCCAGGCGTCACCCCGGCCGATGATCCTCAACATCTGCAACCCGGTCACCAGCGACTGGGGCGGCGGCCCCTATCCACTTTCGTCGTTGTCGACCTGGACCTGGACGTACGCCCCGCAGGTCGCCGAATCCTGGCGCACCTACACCGACGTCGGCATGATCGACCCGCAACCGGACACCGAATGGCCGGCAATGCTGCGCAACCTGGACGCCAACGCCGCCCACCCTTCCGCCGCGGGCCCCGGCCACTACAACGACCCCGACTACCTCCTCCCGATGCGCCCCCTGCCGACCGGCGGCACCGAACTCACCTTCGAGGAATCCCGCACCCAGCTAGCCATGTGGGCCCTCATGGCCGCCCCGCTCATCATCGGCTCCGACCCCCGCACCCTGACCCCCGCGATGACCGCAGCCCTCACCAACCCGGAAATCCTCGCCGTCGACCAGGACCCCCTCGCCCGCCAAGGCAAGCAGGTCGGCACCTCCGAGGTCTGGTCCAAACCCCTCACAGGTACGGGCACCCGCGCCGTCGCTTTCCTCAACCGCACCGACACCGCCCACCCGATCACGGTCACGTTCACCGACATCGCCCTCGCCGGCCCGGTCCACATCCGCAACCTCTGGACCCGCTCCGACGAAGCCACCGCCACGGGCTCGTACACGGTCACCGTCCCCGCCCACGGCACAGCCATGCTCCGCCTGACCGGCACCGAACTCGCCCTGCCCTCCCACTAGGAGCGACGTCGGCGCCGACCATGCCGGGCGTCGCCGAGGCGATCGCCCCCAGGTCGACGGCGGCTGGTGTCTTCCGGAGTCGGCATGCCGGTGGAATGTCCCGATATCCCGGTCGTGGCCGTCGCGGTCGTCGCGGCCGTCGGTCCCGGGAGTTCAGAACCCTCGTCCGAGCCCCGCAACTCCATGCAATGCCTGCGCCCTTGCGCTCCTGCTTCTGGCAGTCGTCCTAACACTCCAGCTGACCAGCTTCGAAGCCGAGCTCAGCGATGCGGCCACAGCACCCTCGTCGACCGGCCAACGCCGGCTCGCCAGGCACGCGGATCGCGGCAGAAGCGGATACCGATCGATGGACGCTGTCACTGTCTGCGCGACTGATCAACGCTCGCCGGACAAAAGGTCACCCGGTTGAAGCTGATCGCCTCCCACGCCAGCGACGACCGCATGCAGCCCGGACAGCTCGTCTACGACAAGGTTCACTTCACGCTCGTCGGAGCCATCTTCGGGAAGTACGCGGTCGAAGACGTCACCGGGCCGCGCCCAATGCCGGCTGTCATAACCGGCCTCGCCGTCCAGCCGCCAGCCAGCACGAACCGCCTGGACGGCCACGACAAAGAAGCTGACACGTTCGCTGCTCATGGACAGCATCATTCCGGCCCGAACGCCACAAGTAGTCACTGGCCGCCCGGCGGCGGTCACGGACTGTGAGAGCGTGCCGCCGGAATAGTGGTCGAAGATTGGTTTGTTGCGCGATCGCGGCAGGGTTGCTGCCATTGCCGAGCGAAGTACGGCATGGGTGGGCCTCGTGAAGAAGGCGCACAGGGTTTCCTCTGTTACGCAGGAATGCCTGCGTGGGTCCGGCTCGTCCGCGTAGAGCCACCACGTCGCCCATGTCGTGTCCATTCCCGCCGGACTCGCCACCGGTCGTGGACTGACCTATCGCAGCACCGGCCGGCAACGCTCGGAGCTGGCCGCCGCCTTTGGTTGAGTGCTTTCGCGTGCGCGTGTTAATTGTCGTGTCAGGCCCCGGGTGTGATGGAGAGTTCGGTGTTCGTGGGTTAGTAGGACTTTGTTAGGTGGTTGTGGCGTGTCGCTTGTAGCCACTTGTTGAAGGTGGTTGGCTGCCGGGCGTGGATGAGGGTGTTCTGGCGCGGGTTCGGGAACAGCTGCAGGAGTTCGCGGCGGAGATGTTCGCGGGGTTGCGGCGGGTGGATTAGCGGGAGACCGGGGTGCGGTATCTGCGTGGCCTGATGCTGGACGGGCAGCGTAAGTCGATGCAGCCGATGGCGGCCCGGCTCGGGGTTGATCATCAGCAGTTGCAGCAGTTCCTGACCTCGTCGACGTGGGACGTGACTGGTGTGCGGCGGCGGGTCGCGCAGGCCGCGGTGCAGGTGGTCGCGCCGAGGGTGTGGGTCGTCGACGACACCGGGTTCGCCAAGGACGGCCTGGCATCAGCATGTGTCGCCCGGCAGTACTCCGGAACCCTTGGCAAGGTCGGGAACTGCCAGGTCGCGGTCAGCGTCCACGCCGCGTGCGATACGGCGTCGGCGGTGCTGGACTGGCGGTTGTTCGTCCCGGAGTCCTGGGACGAGACCTGTGTGCCCGACAGCGCCGGCACCGTCGCCAACGAGCACGCCAAACGTCTGCGCCGGCAGCCGGTCACCCTGGATCAGGCCGGGAAGAAGAAACCCCACGTGCGCAAAGAGGTGCCGCGGGAGGAACAGATCGCCCAGATCCTGCGCCGCAGGGCAGCGTCGAAGATCCCGGACAGCGAACGTTACCGAGCGAAATGGCTGATGGCCTTGGAGATGATCGACGAACTCGCCGGCTGGAACCTGTATCCGCCGTTGCTGACCGCTGACGCCGGTTACGGTCAGGTCGCCGAGTTCCGGCAAGGCCTGACCGACCGCGGCATCTCCTATATCGTGGCGACCACCTCGACGACCACAGCCCAGCCCGGTCATGCCGAGCCGGTCGCGGTGAGCTATGCCGGAGTCGGGAAGTACCCCACCCCGAAATATCAGCATCCAGCCCTCACTATCAAAGACCTCGCCCTCGAGGTCGGCGCCGGACAGGCCACACTCGTGCACTGGCGTGACCGGCTGCCAGCCGCCAACCAGCGGCAGCGACCAGGCCGCAGGCACTCTGTCCGGACACTTCTTCGCCCTGCGGATCCGCCCCGCCGGCAGGAGCGTCCGAGAAGGTCTGCCACACAACGGCGACGGTGTCCTGCCCGACTGCTGGCTTCTGGTGCAATGGCCACCCGGCCAGGACGAACCCACCGACTACTGGCTGTCCGACCTACCCACCGACACACCCCTGGCCGAACTGGTCCTGCTGGCGAAAAGCCGCTGGCGCATCGAACACGACTACCGCGAACTCAAAACCGGCCTCGGCCTCGACCACTTCGAAGGCCGATCCTGGATCGGCTGGCACCGCCACGTCACCCTCACCACCACCGCCCAACTGTTCCTCACCCAACTACGGCAGGCCGACCCAAATGCCCCCGGGCAGCCCTGAGCCTCTACGCCGTCCTACGTCACCTGCAATACCAACTCGGCACCTGGCTCGGGTTCTGCCCACACTGCCACCAACCCGTCCCCACCTAACAAAGTCCTATTAGTAGGTGGCGGCGTATTTCACACGCCAGCGGTTGGTGAACCGGGCCCAGTCGAACAGGTCACCGGCGGCACGCCTGCGGTCACGCTCATGGTCAGCGACGGCC
>NZ_BOMN01000067.1 GCF_016862215.1 Winogradskya humida | reverse complement strand
GAGCCCGACCCAGGTCAGGACCGCGCCATCGCCCTGCAAGGAGTCCACGGCGACCTTGGCCCGGTGGGCGGTCTCGGCGAAGTCGTGGAACCGCGACGCGAGTTGCCGGACCCGGGAAGGGTCACCAGGAGTGGGGTCGCCGTCCATGTCGAGGACGTCCCAGTCAGTCGGCCGAGCCATCACCACTCCTGTCTATGCATGTGCCCGACGGAGTCTACGCAGGTAGTTACAGAGGGTTTTGATCCGTCGTAGTACTCTCCAATCGACGGTGGGCGTAGGCAGAGGCGGGTATGAATGGCTTCCGACCGGTTAACGGTGAATTTGGACGGCTTGGCGGACTTCGCCACGCAGTTGGAGACCATTCGTAGCGGTATGGACTCCGCCAGGTCCTGGATGAACGAGTTCTCCGGTGACCTGGGCGGACCCGATGTCGACGGTGCGATCAGTCACTTTGAGTCACATTGGCGCGACGGTCGTGGACAGGTCGACAAGAACTGCGACGCCCTGATCAAGATGGCGAAGCAAGCGGTCGAGAGTCTGCGCAAGGCCGACGACGACCTCACCAAGCAGCTACGTGAGAGCGCCGAGGCCTGATCCGATGACCGCACCGACCACCGCCACCGGATTCTCGATCACCGTCCCGGATTCCTGGTTCGAGATCGAGCTGCACCCCGACGCCCGCAACGCCGCCATCAACACCCTGGTCTCCGAGCGGCTCAAGGAGGTTCCGGAGCTCTACGAGCACCGGGCCGACCTTGCCCGGGTGCTGCGGGAGACGGCGCGGCGGGCGTACGACAGCGGGGCCCGTTTCTGCGGGACCCTGGTCGCCGGTCTCGGCGGGGCCGTGATGACCGCCACAGTGACCGTGACCATAGTCGACGCGCCCAATGAGGAGGGTGCGGCCGACGCGATCGCGTCCTTCCTCACCACGGTGCCGAAACGAGGCGCCGACTCCATCTGGCGTCAGGTCGAGTCGGTGGAGATCCCGGAGGCCGGCCGCGTGCCGCGCACCCGGGGCATCGACGACGTCACGCTGCCTGACGGCGCCGGTTGGATCCGGTCGCTGATCATGCAGACCTTTGTGCCTTTCCCCGGGCCCAACCCCACGCGGGTGGCCCTGATCACCGGTAGTTCTCCGTTGCTGGCGCTGGAGTCGGAATTCTTCGACGTCTTCGACGCCATCACCGGCACGTTCCGATTCATCGGCTGACCGGCCGACTTCTCAACACCGTGCCGTGCTTCGATTCCAAGCCGGCAGTAACCAGGGAGGCAAGACATGGCTAACGTCAATGTGACGTACCAGGAGATGCGTGACGCGGCCAACCGCCTCACGCGTGGCAAGGAAGACATCCTCAGCAAGCTCCACGAGCTGCAGAGCATGGTCAGCAACCTGGTCAACGGTGGCTACGTCACCGACTCGTCCAGCAAGCAGTTCGACGAGTCGTACCGTGAGTTCAACGACGGTGCCAGCAAGATGGCCGAGGGCCTCGAGGGCATGGGCAAGTACCTGACGGCTGCCGCGGACACGTTCCAGCAGGCCGACGAGGAGCTCGCCAAGGCTCTCAACAAGTAGGGCTTCACAAAAAAGGGCGACCCCGTGGGGTCGCCCTTTTTTATGTCCGACTACTCGGGGACCTGCACGGTCAGCGGTTCGCCGTCGCCGAGGTGCAGCATGGCGCGGCCCGGCCGCACCGGCTGGCCCACCGCCGTGCGCTGCAGCCGCAGGCCGACCAGGTCGCCGTCGGTGCGGTTCTGCGGGGAGAGCAGCGCGCCCCGCCGGCTGCGCCGGGCATCGACCAGCCAGCCGCTGAAGCCGACGCTGAGGTCCTCCGGCTCGCCCGCGAAGATGACGGCAAGCTGACGGGCCTCGCCGTTGCGGATGACGTCGCGCAGCTCGCTCGACGCGGCGACGTCCCGTAGCGCCGACGCGTCGTCGACCACGATCAGCGCCCGCCCGGTCACCTGGGCCAGCGCCTCGTTCAGCTCCTCCGGCGTCACGTCGGTGCCGGTGAAGACCGTGATGACGCCCGGGCGCCCGGCCAGGTCCCGCAGCGGCGACGTCCGCGGTGCCATCGCGATGACCTGCTGGCCGTTGTCCAATGCGGACCGTGCCATGGCGACCAGCATGGTGCTGCGCCCCGACTTGGCCGGGCCGCCGATGCCGAAGGACGGCACCCCGGCGGACAGATCCGGACCGTACGCGGTGAGCTGGTCCCCGCCCACGCCGGCCAGCACCCAGCCCTTGCCCACACCCGCACGGGGCAGCGTGGCCGCCTGGTCGTACGAGATCTGGCTGGGCAGCTCTCCCAGCCGGAACGGCCGCAGCTGCGCGGGCACCCCGGCGTCGCGTTGCGCGGACCAGCGCCCGATCTCGGCGAGCGCGGCTGCCTGCGCCGCACCGCTCGCGTCCGGCACCAGCAAGGCGACCTGTAGCTCGATGCCGCTCTCGGCCCGGAACGCGCGGCCGGGGGCGATCTCCTCCGGCAGGTTGCGCGGGTGCAGGCCGATCATCGACATGTCGCCGCGGTCGGCCAGCCGGAACGAGATCTTGTCCTCGGTGAGGGTGGCGACCCGGCCGCTGAGCACCGAACGGTCACCGGTGATGATCACGTGGACGCCGACGCTGGCGCCCTCCCGCAGGAACGTGAAGATCTGGTCGGTCAGCGTGCCGGCGTCCAGCTCGCCCAAGGTGGACAGGAAGCCTTCCCAGCGGTCCAGCAGCAGGAAGATGTGCGACAGCTTGCTCTCCGGGGCGGCTGCTGTGCGCTGCTCGGTGACGTCGGCGAACCCGCCCGCGGCGAGCACGGCCTGCCGGCGACGGATCTCCTCGCCGAGCTTCGTGATCATGCGGACGGCCCGGTCGACCTCGGTGCGGGTGACGACCGCGCCACAGTGCGGCAGCCCGTTCAGCGGCAGCAGCGCGCCGTTGCCGCAGTCCAGGCCGTAGAGGTGCACGTCGGCGCTGGAATGCGTGCGGGCCAGCGAACCGGCGATCGTGCGCAGCAGCTGGGACCGGCCGGTGCGGGGCGCGCCCGCGGCGATCAGGTGCCCGAACCGCTCCAGCTCCAGCACCGCCGTGCGTTGCGCCTGCTGCGCCGGGAGGTCCTCGATGCCGAACGGCACCGTGGCCAGCTTGTGCGGCACGACCGGCGTCGCGGCCAGGTCATCGATGATCACCGCGTCGGGCAGCGCCGCGAGCCACGGGCTGTGCTGAGCCGGCACCTGGGCGATCTCGGCGGCCTTGCGCAGCGCCTCGACCAGCACCTGCAGGTCGGTGATCTCCTCCTGGTCGACCGTGCGGGCCACCTTGGCGACCTCGATCGGCCGGGCCAGGTCGGCCCAGTCCAGGATCCGCAGGTCCGGCGGGGCGGCCTCGCCACCGCCGCTGCCCGGGCGGCGGCCACCGACCCGGCCGGCCTGGAACGGCACGAGAGAGGCATGCCCGAGCCGCACGTACGCACGACCGGGCGTGCTCTTCGAGATGCGTGCCGAGTCGGGGGCGTTGAGCACGTCCTGGCTCTCCGCCGCGTCGGTGACCCGCAGCGCGATCCGCAGGTTGGTGTTGGCCCGGATCTCGGGGGAGACCACGCCGCTGGGGCGCTGGGTGGCGAGCAGCAGGTGGATGCCGAGCGACCGGCCCCGCTGCGCGATGTTGACCAGGCCGGTGACGAAGTCGGGCAGCTCCCGGGCCATCGACGCGAACTCGTCGATGACGATCAGCAGCCGGGGGAGCTTGAGGCTGCCCGGCTGCCGGTCGGCGACCCGGGTGTAGTCCTCGATGTCCTTGGCGCCCGCCGCGGCCAGCACGTGCTCGCGCCGCCGGAGCTCCGCGGAGAGCGACTCCAGGGCCCGGCGCACGAGGTGCTCGTCGAGGTCGGTGACCATGCCGACGGTGTGCGGCAGGCGCACACAGTCACCGAACGCGCTGCCGCCCTTGTAGTCGACCAGCACGAACGTCATCGCGTCCGGCCGGTTGGCGGCCGCGAGCGACGCCACGATGGTCTGCAGCAGCTCGGACTTGCCGGAGCCGGTGGTGCCGGCGATCAGGCCGTGCGGCCCGTCGCGGCGCAGGTCGATCTCGAACGGGCCGTCGAACGACTCGCCGACCACCGCGGTCGTGGTGGCACCCCGGACCGCCCAGCGCGACACGATCGTCTCGGCCTGCGGCGGCTCCAGCGACAGCACGTCCAGCAGCCGGCTCGAACCGGGCAGCGCGGCGTCCTCCTCGTCATCGCTGACGTCGCGGATCGGGGCCAGCGACCGGGCCACCCGCGCGCACCACGCGGGGGACAGGACGTCGGGGCGGATCCCGGTCAGCTCGTCGGCACCGGTGCGCGAGATCCGCAGGGAGCCGCCCTCGGCCACGGCCACCGCCTGGCACTCGGCCGGCAGCAGTCGCTCGTCGGCGTCGAGGCAGATGGCGTAGACGCCGACGGACGGGCCGTCACGCAGCAGCTGGAGGACGCCGGGCAGCGACCGCAGCCGCCGTGAGCCGTCCAGGACCACGATCATGTCGGGCTCGCGGAAGCCGGCCGAGCCGGTCTCCTGGCGCACGGCGAGCCGCGCGTCGATCATCTCGAGCAGCGCGGCCACCCGGCGGCCCACCGACTCGGCGTCGACACCGATCATCACGGCCGGGGCGTTCGGGTTGTTCGACCGGGAGTGCGGCAGCCAGCGAACCCAGTTCCAGCTCTCCTTGCCGGCCGGTTCGGTCAGCACGCTGATCTGGACGTCGTTGGGGCTCTGCAGCACCGCGGCCTGGATCACCGCCCACCGGCCCAGCGCGCGGGCGCTGTCACCGGGCCCGGCGAAGCCGATGACGCCGTGGTCCTTCAGCGGCAGGGTGACCGGAACGTCCGGGATGCTCCAGTGCACCGTACGCCGGTGCTCGTCCTGCTCGGGGTCGTCCAGCGCGACCTCGGC
Organism: Winogradskya humida; assembly: GCF_016862215.1. GTDB lineage: Bacteria > Actinomycetota > Actinomycetes > Mycobacteriales > Micromonosporaceae > Actinoplanes > Actinoplanes humidus. The sequence goes on along the minus strand of NZ_BOMN01000067.1, from coordinate 97,310 downwards.
GGGCAGCTCGCCGCTGCCGACCCGCAGCAGCAGGTGGTCCTCGTCGCGGCGGCGGCGCTCCCACAACCGCCGGCGCGGCCCGGTGGCGATCACCGAGATCAGCGCGGGGTCGGGGCAGCCCGCCCGGCGCTCGACCTTCTCGACCTCGAGCGCGTCCTGCGCGTCCTTCTCGATCCGTGCCTTGCGCTCCTGATATTCCTTGCGCAGCTCGGCGTAGGAACGTTTGCCCTGGCGGCGCTGCATCACGTAGTTGCCCATCACGGACAGCGGCGAGAGCAGGGCCAGGAACAGCATCGTCTTGTTGCCGGTCAGGAACATCAGCGCCAGCGCGCCGACCAGCGGCAGCAGCGCCACCAGCCAGGGCAGCGGGTTGCGCTGCGGCTCCTTCGGCGGGGCGGGCAGCCGGAAACGGGTCTGGTGCCGGGGCGCCCGGATCCGCGGCGGCCGGTTGTAGTCCAGTCCGGTGCCGTCCGAGGACGGCTCCAGCGCCGCGTCGGGGCGGGTGTACTCGGCGAGTTCCAGTAACGAGTCGCCGACCTTGAGTAGTTGACCGGGGAGCCACATGAACCGCTCGGTCACGGTTTCGCCATCAATTTCCAGCGGCACCCCGCCCTCTGGCTCCACGAAGCAGCGGGCCTGGACGTCGACACTGATCACCGCGGCGACGGGCGGGACCGCCGGATCGCCGACCGGCACCCAGCAGTGCTGGTCGTTACCGAGGTCGCCGATGCCGGCACCGAGCCGGGCAACGGCACCCGTCGAGGCGCCCGCGATCGTGCGTACCTCGAGCAATCCGGACTGTTCCGGAACAGGCCAGCCGGCAGGCCCGTCGAGGCCGATGACCGAGCCGTCCCGCACGGCCGAACCGTCGAGCGTAAGCGCCGGGTGCAGCGGTTTGCCATTGATATAGAGGGTGGCCGCGCCGGTCGCGCCGCCGGTACGCCGATTCGCGTCGCGAAGAAGCCGTTGCGCTGTGTAGCCGAGCGCATCCACAGTGGTGTGTCCCGCGGCGGTGAGCGCCACGTCAGCGGAGTCGCCCGTTCTGGGATCGACGATTGTCAGTAAGAGCTGCACCATGCCTCCGGGCCGAGGTGTTCCGCACGATCGCGGTCCTTCATCGGAGAGGGGCGAGGCGTGGCGACAGCGCGCGGACAGTGGGCCCAACGCTATCGCACCCCGTAAATGTAGGGTGGCCGCGTATCGGTGATCTGTATGCGAGGAAGTTGGCCATGGCCCGTCGAACATTCCGTCGAGCCAGCACCCTGGTGCTGGGTCTGATGCTCGCCGTGACGGTGGGTGCCGGGACACCGGCTCTGGCGTCACCGTCGTCGTCACTCCCAGGTCTGCACGGCTCTTATGCAGCCGAAAAAAGGGCAGACCCCAAGTGGTACGTAGTGCAGTCCAGCTACAAGGGTCAGCCCGAGTTCCTGTTCGAGATCGCCGAGCGCTTCCTCGGCGACGGCAACCGCAACCTGGAGATCTTCGAGCTCAACAAGGGCCGGCTCCAGTTCGACGGCAAGCGGGTCGAGACGGCCGAGGCGATCGAGCCCGGCTGGATCCTCGTGCTGCCCGACGACGCGAAGGGTGACGGCGTCAACGTCGGCCCCCTGCCGCCGCTGCCCGATGACCCCAACGCCTCGGGCGCACCCAGCGGGGCAGCCTCGGAGTCCCCGGACACCGACCCCACAGCCGCCGCTCCCGGCGCCGCCGACTCGACGAGCAACGGATCGCCGCTGCTGGTGATCCTGCTGATCGTCGGCGTCGTCCTGATCCTCGCCGGCCTGGTGATCGGGTTCCTGCTGATCCGCCGTCGCCGCAACGCCGCCGACAAGCCCCCGGCCGCCGCAACCGCCGGCACGCCGTACGCGCCTGCCGCCCCGAAGGCACCCAAGCCCCCGAAGACGACAAAGCCGCGCCGCAAGGGCAAAGCCGCCACCGGGATGTCGGCCCGCACGTTCGACACCGCCGCTGCCTGGACCGTCGACCGCGCCCTGCGCGTCCTGGTCACCGGCAGCGACGCCGCCGGCCGCCCGGTCCCGCCGGTCTACGGCGTCTCCCTCGACGACACCCGCATCTCGCTGCGCCTCGCCGTCCCCGGCGGCGACCCCACCGAGCCGTGGGAAGCCGTCGAGAGCGGCCGCGTCTGGCAGTCCTCCCTGCGTGACCTGCAGGCCCTGCCCGCCCGCAACGACGTGGTCAGCCCGACCCCGCGCCTCGTCACCCTCGGCACCACCGGCGTCACCCGCGAGCTCGTCGACCTGGGCCAGGCCACCGGCGTGATCAGCATCGAAGGCGACGGCTCCGTCGCCCGCGAGCTCGTCGGCGCCTGGGTCGAGGAGCTCATCCGCAGCCCCTGGGCCGACGACGTCCGCGTCATCGCCGGCGATGTCCGCCCCCACCTGCCGGAAATGGAACGCCTCACCTCCCTCGGCAGCATCCGCGACGCCCTCACCACCGCCGAAGGCGACGTCGCCGAGGGCGCCTACGCCCTGCGCAACGGCGGCAGCGGCGCCGGCCTCGGCGTCCTCATCCTTGGCTCACCCCCCGGCGCCCGCGACATGGAACGCGTCCAGAACCTCGTCAACCGCCCCGACGCCGCCTGGGTCGTCATCGTCGTCGGCCAGACCCGCCAGGGCCGCTGGCGCTTCACCGTCCACCCCGACGGCCGCCTCGACACCGGCGCCCTCGGCCTCAACGTCTACACCGGCCGCGTCCCCGCCGGCCAGGGCAACTAACAATTGTTCGACCTGGTCTTCCGCGACTTCCAGCCCGACCGGAAGCCGCTGCCGCTGTCACCTCCGGGACGCGCCTGGTACCTGCTCGACGGAGCCGCGTTCCCGGAGGTGGGCTGGTCCGACTTCCCGCTCTCCATGCCGGGCTCTGGCCGCGGGGCATGAAGTTGTGTCGAAACCCGCGCTGCCGCAACCTTCTGCGGCGTCAGCTGTCAAGCCTGGGCCATTTACATCTGGCCAGGAAACACATGATGTGCGTTCAGACATGATTGCCCGGATTTGACGAGCTTCACCGCATAAAGTTGACGCATCCCGATGCCCAGCGCAACATCTAGCCTTCCGGCCGGAACGGGATTGTGAAGAGTCCCGGAAGCCCACGCATCGGTCGCCGCGGCGACCGGCCGCGGTGACCAAGCGCCCTCGCCGCCTGAATGCGCACGAATCAAGGACTCGGGACGCTGGCTGGTCACGGGGTCCAGGGGTCGGCGGGCAGGCAGGCGGGGCCGGGGGTGCCGTAGATGACGGTGCCGGTCGGGTCGGTGTAGCAATGCGGGTAGTTCTGCGAGTAGGTGAAGAGGGGCCGGCGGTCGATCTCGGTGCCTGTGGCGTCGTAGCTGACCAGTTGGGCGTTCTTGCGGACGTCTTCGGTGAGGGAGATGAGGCCGAAGGCGCCGTTGCTGATCCGGGCGGTGGTGGTGCGGCCGTTGCCGTGTTCGAGGATCAGGCGGTCGACCCGGGCGCTGACCCGGCCGAGGACCGAGACCGAGCCGCCGTCGGCTTCTGTTGAGGTGAGGCTGAGGCGCTGGACCGGGCCGGGGAGGTAGTCGCGGTGGGGCCAGGCCTCGCCGCCGACGCTGCTCGACTGGAGTTTGCCGAATTTCATGTACATGTCGCAGGCCATGTAGCCGTCCTGCGTGAGGAACAGCACGGCGATCCAGGGGCCGCGCCGGGACGCGATGGTGACGTCCGCGGGCGAGACGGGCACGAACTCCAGCGGTGGGCCTCCGTCGTCGCGCGGTTTCATCTGTTCCAGGCAGTCGCGGACGGCGCGACGTAGCGACGGGTCAAGCTCGGCGCTGCTCATCGCGAGGATCTGGGTACGGTCGGTGTCCAGCTTGACCACGGCGACTCCCGCGATCAGGGCGAGCACCGCCATCGTCGCGACCAGTAGCCGCCGCCGATGAACTCGCGGGCCCCGGGCAACGGTCATCAGCTCCGCACGCATCCGAGCCGCGCGGGCAGGCGGCAGATCCCGGTCGGCGGGGGGCTTGAGCACGTCGTTCATCGCTGTTCCTCCGTGAGCGTGGCGCCGAGCAGGGTGCTGAGCCGAGCCCGGGCCCGGCTCACGCGGGAGCGGACCGCGACCTCGGTGATGCCCAGAGCCGCGGCGGCCTCCGGGTAGCCGACGCCCGACCACAGACACAGCGCGACGGCTTCCCGCTCGGCACGGGGCAGCCGCCGCACGGCCGCTAGGACCCGGCCCATCGAGCGTTCGTCGTCGAGGCGGCCGGCCACGTCGTCGGCGGGGTCGGGGTCGTGCTCGGCGGGCAGCCGGCCGAGCAGGGCCCGCAACCGCCGGGCCGAGCGCCATTCTGTCCGCGCACAGTTGCCAGCCACCACCAGCAGCCACGGCAGCGCTGTGTCGAGCGCGAGCTGCACCGTGCCGCGCTTGCGCCACGCGGCCAGGAACGTCGCCTGGGTAATGTCCTCGGCGACGCTCCACGAGCCGCAGAGCCGGAAGGCATGGTTATAGACCGCCCGCGAATGCCGGTCGAACAGCGTGCCGAAGGCGGCCTCGTCCCCGGCGGCCACCGCGGTCCAGAGGTCCTGGTCGGTCGGCCCGGTCTGCGTCATCACATCCTGCTATGGCCGCCAGGCCGGTATGTGTTGCGGCAAGCTCTAACGCGGGATGTTGCGGAGGTTGGTCCGGGCCAGGTGGAGCATCGAGCCGACCCCGCCACCGAGGACGGTCTTGCCGATGGAGAGCGCGAAGCCCTTCGCCTCCTCGGCGGTGATGTGCGACGGGACCGACAACGCGTCCGGGTCGGTCACCACGTCGAGCAGGGCGGGACCGTCGTGGTCGAGGACGGAGCGGAGAGCGCTGCGGAGTTCGTCCGGCTTTTCTACGCGTACGGCGTGGAAGCCCGCGGCCCGGGCGATCGCGGCGAAGTCCACCGCGTCGTGGTCGGTTTCGAAGGGTGGTTCGCCGTCGACCATCATCTCCAGGCGGACCATGCCGAGGCTCGAGTTGTTGAACACGACAACCTTGACCGGCAGGGCGTGCGTCTTCGCGGTCAGCAGCTCGCCCAGGAGCATGGCCAGGCCGCCGTCGCCGGACATCGAGATGACCTGCCGGCCGCGGTCGACCATCTGGGCGCCGATCGCCTGCGGCAGCGCGTTGGCCATCGTGCCGTGGACCCAGGAGCCCATCAGCCGGCGGCGGGCGTTCGGCGTGATGTAACGGGCGATCCACGTGCAGCACATGCCGGTGTCGGCGGTGAAGACGGCGTCGTCCGCGGCCTCCTCGTCGAGGACCGTGGCGACGTACTCGGGGTGCAGCGGCGTCAGGTGCTCGATGTCGTGGGTGTACGCCTCGACGGTCTGCTCCAGCTTCTCGCCGTGCTTCTTCAGCATCTTGTGCAGGAAATCGGCGTCCTCGCGCGGGTTCAGCAGCGGCAGCAGCCCCCGGATCGTGGCGCCGACGTCACCCGCGACGCCCATGTCCAGCACCGTTCGCCGGCCCAGCCGGGACGGGTCGATGTCGACCTGGATCGTGTTCTGCTGCGGCAGGAAGGCACGATAGGGGAAGTCGGTGCCCAGCAGCAGCAACACATCCGCTTCGTTGCACGCCTCGTAGCAGGATCCATAACCGAGCAGACCGGACATGCCGACGTCGTACGGGTTGTCGTACTGAAGAATCTCCTTGCCCCTGAGGCTGTGCCCGACGGGCGCGTTCAACGCAGCAGCCAGGGCGAGCACCTCCTCACGTGCGCCGGCGCAGCCGATCCCCCCGAAGATCGCGACCTTGGACGAGCCGTTGAGCCGATCGGCCAACTCCTGCAGCACCTCGGCCGGCGGTGTCGGCAGCGCACGCCCCACCGCGGCGGCGGTCTCCCCGGTCGCGTTCACGGCCTCGCCCTGCAACACGTCACCCGGCACGACGATCACCGCGGCACCCTGCTTACCGACCGCCTCCTGGATGCCCACCCGGAGCATCCGCGGCATCTGCGCCGGGCTGGAGAGCACCTCGGCCCAGTGGCTGGCCTGCTCGAACAGCCGCTTCGGGTCGGTCTCCTGAAAGAAACCCGTGCCGATCTCGCCCGAGGCGATCTGCGAGGCGATGGCCAGCACGGGCACCCCCGACCGGTGCGCATCGAACACACCCTGGATCAGATGCGTGTTCCCCGGCCCGCAACTGCCCGCACACACCGCGAGCTTCCCGGTCAGCTGAGCCTCCGCCGAAGCCGCGAACGCCGCCGCCTCCTCGTTGTGCACATGCACCCACTGGATCTCGCCGCTGCGCCGGATGGCGTCACTGAGCGCGTTCAGGCTGTCCCCGACGATGCCGTAGATCCGTGTCACGCCCGCCTGGACCAGCACCTCGACGAACTGGTCGGCGACTGTCTGCTTGTTCCCGAACACATTGACTCCCCGGGGGCGTGTGCGACTGTGCCATGGCAGTTACCCCACGCACGGAACTCCGAACGGAGGGGCCATGGATCTTCAACTCACAGGTAGTGTGGCGGTTGTCACTGGCAGCAACAGTGGAATCCGCCTGGCCGTAGCCCGAGGCCTGGCGGAAGAGGGCGCGCACCTGATGATGTGCGCCCGCAACGAGACGCGCCTCCAGGCCGCGGCCACCACGATCAAGACCGATTTCCCGGTACGCGTAAAAACGGTCGCCGCCGACGTAGCAACCCCGGACGGCGTGGCAACCCTCGCCCTGGCCCCGGGCAGCTACCTGGCGATCTCGCATGCCGTCAACGATGCCCGCCCCGACTACATGGCCCGCATCACCGCCATCTACGAGCGGGTCAACGCACCGTTCACCCCGCGCGACCGCGCCGGCGTCGAGGCCTTCTTCGGCGACTTCGTCCTGGAGGACCCGGGTCTCGTCAACGTCTGGCCCTATCTGTCCCCGCCGCGCGGCATGGATCCCGAGCTGGCCCGCACCGGTTACAGCGCCGTCGCCCGCAAGGCGTTCTGAGGTGGGGGGGCGTCGTCCGCTTCGTGACCGTCCAGGGCGGCGTGGTCACGCGGCACAAGCTGACCGGCGCCGCCTGCTGTTCCGCACGGCCTTCGGCCCGTTCGAGCAGGAGAGGATCTTCGCTCTCCTCGCCGCGCTGCTCGATGCGTTGTCGCGGATCTGGCCTGGTTGGACGGTCGAGCGTCATCGACGATGCCGGGCGCAACGCGTACGAGCTGGACAACTGGGCGTCGCAGCCGTGGCGTCCCGGGGTGGGACTACTCGCGGCGCTCCCCTCGGAGAAGCCCGTGACCGCCTGCGCGACGGCTACGCACCCTCGCCGACCGGGTGGCCAGTTATACCCCGGTCGAGGAGACGCTGCGGAGCCGTCGGGGCGACTTCGAGAGCTGCTACGCGAACCAATACGGCATCACCCGCGCGATCCTCGACATCCACCTCACTCCGGCGGACGTCACCGCGGTAACCACGAAGATCCTCAGCGGCCCTGGAAGAAGGTGACGGCTTCGGTGAGGGCGAGGTCGGTGAGGACCGGGTCGTGGCGTACGCCGATGTCGCGCATGAAGGCGTGCTCGCCCCCGCGATAGATGTGCAATTCGAGATCGTCGAGGCCGGCGGCGTACAACTCGGAGATGATCTGGATTCGGGCGTCGGCCGGGACGTGCGGGTCCTGCGAGCCGAAGACGACGAGCAGCGGTCCCCGGATGTCGGCGGCCCGGGCGAGTGAGCCCGCGTCGGCGTCGGCTCCCAGCGCGCCGTTGTGCAGGCCCGTCGGGTAGAAACACACCGTCGCCGCGACCCGGGGGTCGAACGCGGCGCGGAACGCGAGGTGGCCGCCGATGCAGAAGCCCGTCGCGAGCAGCGTCGTAGTGTCGCTGCGGTTCTCCAGGTAGTCCAGGACCGCGACCCGGTCAGCGTCGAAGTCGGCGATGGAGGTGGCGGCGGCACCGGCCATCCCGGCCCGCTTGCCGGCGTCGTCGAACTCCAGGGCCACGCCGGCCAGGTCACCGTGCGGGTAGATCTCGGGGACGCACACGATGAAGCCGTACGCCGCGAGCCTCCGCGCGGTCCGCAGGGTCGACTCGGTGAGCTGGAAAATGTCGGTGTAGAGCAGCACGCCCGGCCAGGGCCCCTGCCCGACCGGGGTGATCACCACCGACCGGATCTCGCCCGCGGCCGACGGCACCATGACTACGTCTTCAAGCAACTTCATGCCGAGTGACACTACTGGCGCCATTGCAACCAACCGTTGAGTACCACTACTCACGATTGTGTGACGGGGTTCGCGCAGGCTGTGCCTATCAGTTCCTACCCCCGTTCGGAGAGTCCCGTGGTCAACCAGCCTTCTTCCGCCAGCAAGCCCACCGCCGCGTTCGTCGGTGCCTCCTGGGCCGTTCTCTTCATCGGATTCCTGTCGTTCGCGGTGGGGCTGTGGAACGCCACGATGACCAAGAGCGAGAAGGGCTTCTACGCCGCGGTTCTGGTGCTCGGCGTGTTCGCTGCGGTGTCGCTGCAGAAGTCGGTGCGCGATCGGGCGGACGGGCTGCCGGTCTCCGCGTTGTATCTGGGGCTGTCGTGGGCTGTGGTGGCTCTGGGCGTACTGATGCTGGTGGTGGGTCTGTGGAACAGCGGAATGGCGCTGAGCGAGAAGGGTTTCTACGGTCTCGCGTTCGCCATGACGCTTTTTGCCGCAGTGGCCGTGCAGAAGAATGTTCGCGACACCCTGCAATTCAAGGCTCCGGCGCACGCTCCGACCATCAACTACTAAGCGGGTGCGCCGAGGTCGTCGAGGGCCTTGGTGGCGCCGCGGTGCAGGCCGATCGGGTCGGTGTGCCGGGCGGTGGACAGGTCGATCTCCTTGGCCGCCGCGTTGGCCTGCTGCAGCTCGGCCTTACGATCGAAGAGAGCCTTTGTCAGTACGCACGCCACGTCCGCGTCGAGGTCCTGGCGCACGAGCAGCAGGTTGGGCACCACGACGGTTTTGATGTCCGCCGTGGTCTTGTAGGTGGCCGCGGGGATCGTGCCCTGTTCGTAGACCGGGTTGATCGTCTTGAGGGCCGCGAGCTGCGGGGTGATATCGAGGAACTGCACCTGATCGCCCGACGTGGTCAGCAGGTCGGTGATGCCGGGGGTGGGCAGCCCGCCCGACCAGAAAAGCGCGTCGATAGAGCCGTCCTTCATCCCGTCGACCGTCTTCGTGAGGTCGAGACGCTGAGCCTTGATGTCCTTGGCCGGGTCCAGGCCCGCCGCGGTGAGGACGCGGTTGGCGATGACCTCGGTGCCCGACTTCGGGGAGCCGGTGGAGACGCGCTTACCGGTCATCGACTTCACGTCGGTGATGCCGGCCGCCTTGCGGACGATGACCTGGGTGTAGTTGGTGTGGATGCGGGCCAGCGCCGACACCGGCTGGCGGTCGGTGAAGCTGCCTGTGCCGTTGACCGCGTCGGCGGCGCTGTCCGCGAGGGAGAACGCGACGTCGAACTTCCCGGCCACGAGCTGCTGGATGTTCTGCACGGAAGCGCCGGTCTCGGAGGCCGTCGCCTTGACCTTCCCGCCGGCGGTGGTGCCGATCTGCTGCGCGTACGCGTTCCCGAGCGCGAAGTACACCCCGGTCGCGTTGCCGGTGGCGATGCCGATCCGGGTCTCCTCGGCGACCTCGCACGTGACGGTGTCGCCGGTGTCGGTCCGGACGGCGTCCTGCTTCCCACCGCACCCGGTCAGTATGAGTGCGCTAGTCGCCGTTAATGCCAGCACTTTCCGCATGGTCTTTCCTCCTGAGGATGAGAGCGAGCCCGAGCGCGACCACGCCGAGTGCGATCGTCACCGGGGCGAGGTAGAGCAGGAGTACTCCGGCGAGGCCACCCAGGACGCGGCTCGGCACGCCGGCCGCTCCGATGCCGGGCACCCAGCCGCCGGTGGCGATCGCGAGCCCGCCGACGGCGAGCGCGGCGACCGCGGTGGTCCAGAGGATGTCGATGAACGAGCCGCGGCCGAGCAGGTGCTCGCCCGGGCCGGTCAGCACGAACGCGATCGGGGCGAGGAACGCGGGAAGGGCGTACTTGAGGGCCTGCCACATGGTCGGGACGGTCCTGCCGCCGGTGATCGCGCTGGCCCCGACGGCGGCCAGCGCGGTCGGCGGTGTCACCTCGGAGAGCACCGAGTAGTAGAAGACGAACATCGCGGCGGCCGGCGCGGAGACGCCGAGCCCGAGCAGCGCCGGGCCGATGATCACCCAGCCGATGATGAAGCTCGCGGTCACCGGGACCGCCAGCCCGAGGACCGCCAGCGCCACCGCGGCCAGGACGACGGTCAGCGCGAGCACCGCCGTCGGGTTGTCGGTGACCGCCCGCGCGCCGCTGACCAGCAGCGACGCGAGCTGCGCGCCGAGGCCGGTCTTCGTGGTGGTCGCGGTGATGATGCCCGCCGCGGTGCAGACCGCCACCACGGCGAGCACGCCGCGGACGCCGGCGGAGAGCGCGGTGAACAGGCGCCGGGGTGTCAGCCACGAGCGCCGGTCGAGGAAGGACAGAGCGACGGCGGCCAGCGTCGCGTACACCACCGCCCGGGTGGCGCTCTGGCCCACGGCGAGCAGCACGACGATGAGCACCAGGGACGAGAAGTGATAGCCGGAGCGGAGCAGCAGGTGCCGCGCGCTGGTGTCGGGGGCCTCGACCGGGCGTACGCCGAACCGCCGCGAATCGATCTCGACCGCGAGCACGATCCCCAGGTAGTAGAGCAGCGTGGGGATCATCGCCCAGCCGAGCACCGTGAGGTAGGAGACGTCCAGATATTCGGCGACGATGAACGCGGCCGCGCCGAGCGTGGGCGGGGAGAGGATCGCGCCGACCCCTGCCGCCGCGAGCATCCCGCCCGCCTGTTCCGGTGGATATCCCGCGCGGCGCAGCAACGGCCAGGTGACCGCCCCGACGCTGACCGCCGTTGCCGTGCCCGAGCCGGAGACCGTGCCCAGCAGGAAACCGGCGGCGACGGCGGTGCGCCCGGCCGCGCTGCGGGATCTGCGGAACGCCGCCACCGACAGGTCGACGAAGAAGCGGCTCGCGCCGGAGAGGTCGAGCACCGCGCCGTAGATGGTGAACAGCACGATGTAGCTGGCGGCGACGTCGAGCGGGGTGCCGTAGAAGCCGCTGCCCGAGTTGTAGAGCGCGTCGACGATCTGGGCGAAGTCGAGGCCGGAGTGGGCGATGCTCCAGTTCTGGGGGAGCAGGCCGCCGTAGTACGCGTACCCGAGGAAGACGAGACAGACGATCGGGAGCGCGAGTCCCGTGGTTCTCCGGCAGGCCTCCACGACCAGCAGCAGCATGACCGCCCCGGCGACGACGTCCGGGGTGTCGAGCAGTCCCTGCCGGTCGAGGAACCCGTCGTATCCCCCGGTGAAGGGATTGACCGGGTACAGGCAGACCAGCAGCGTGAGGGCGGCCAGCCCCCAGTCGGCGACGGTCGGCCGGTCGCGGGCCGAGCCGCGCAGGCCGCTGCGGTAGCCGAGGAACACCATCGGGAGGGTGCCCGCCAGGAAGATGATCAGGTAGAACTGGCTCCCCTGGGCGAGCGGCCGGAAGACCTGGAACAGCACCAGCAGGGCGACGGCGAAGGCAACGATCGCCACACCCAGACCGATCGGGCCCGCGAGCGTACGCGAGGGCAGCTCTTCGTCGTCGTAATGGACTGATGCCGGGTCCGGGTCAAGAGATCGACCGACGTCCATCAACGGACCCTACTATGGCCGATGCCTGTTGTGACCTGACAAATTTAGGACTGCCGGTAGCCTGACAAAAGGTGCATAACGCGCGTTGAGAGGGTTATGGTGCGACGATCATCGCTGCGGGAGATCCGTGAGCAGACCTACAAGGTCCGGGACGCCTGGTGGACGGTCCTGCTCGTGGACCCGGTGGCCGCGCGGCTCGTGTGGCTCGTCGCCCCCTACCGGTGGATCACGCCGAACGTGCTCACCGCCGGGGCCACGCTGCTCGGGCTCGGGTCCGCGGCGTGCTTCCTGCTGCAGGACCGCTGGTGGGTCGTGGCCGGCGCGCTGCTGTTCCACGTCAGCTTCATCGTGGACTGCATGGACGGCAAGATCGCCCGGTTGAACGGGACCGGGTCGATGTTCGGGACCTGGCTCGACTTCATGTTCGACCGGGTGCGCGTCTTCATCTGCGCGTGCGCGCTGTTCGGTGGGCAGTACGCGAGGACGGGCTCGGTCGCGTACCTGTGGGTCATGCTCGGGGTCATTTTCCTTGATCTCTTCCGCTACCTGAACGGCCAGCAGATGGCCAAGGTGCGCACCACGATGCGCGAGCAGATCCTCGAGGCTCGTGGCGGGCCTGTCCTAACGGCGGCCACCGTCCAGCGCGGGCCTCGTGCGCGGGTGAGGCAGTTCCTCGCTGAACGTCGGATCCGCACCCATTTGTTCAGCGGCATCGAGTACGAGATGACGGTCTTCATCATCGGCCCGCTCACCGGCTGGATCCTGCAGTTCGCGGTGGTGGCCGGCGTGCTGCTGCTGATCTTCGAGCTCCGGCTCATCTACGGGCTCTGGAGGTCGACCCGGGCGTTCCCGGTCGCGCTGGCCCGTGCGCACGCCGAAGCCCCTCCCGCGAGATGAACGCCACCTACGACCGCCGATTGTGCAAACGGTTTCACAGTTAGGCTGCTGGCAGGCAGGACCGGCTGAGGAGGCAGACATGGCGGCTGAGGGTACGACGGCGTTCCGCGCCGCCCGCGACTTCCTGGTCGAGCATCGCGAGAGCTACGCCGACGCGTACGAGCGGTTCCGCTGGCCGGAGCTCGGCGACTTCAACTGGGCGCTCGACTGGTTCGACGTCATCGCCGAGGACAACGACAACCCGGCGCTCTGGATCGTCGAGGAGGACGGCTCCGAGCAGAAATTCTCCTTCGCCGAGCTGTCCCGGCGCTCCAACCAGGTCGCCAACTGGCTGCGCGAGCGGGGTGTGGCCCGTGGCGACCGGGTCGTGCTCATGCTCGGCAACCAGGTCGAGCTCTGGGAGACCATCCTCGCCGTCATGAAGCTCGGCGCCGTCCTGATCCCCGCAACCCCGCTGCTGGCCGAGGCGGACGTGCGCAACCGGGTCACCCGCGGCGGAGCCCAGCACGTGGTCGCGCTCGCGTCGGCCGCTCCCCGCTTCGCGAACGTCGACGCGAGCGTCACGCGGATCAGCGTGGGGGAGGCGGTTCCGGGCTGGCAGATCTTTTCCGACGCGTACGCGCAGAGCACGCACTTTGTCGCCGACAGCAGCACCCACTCCACGGACACCCTGCTGCTCTACTTCACGTCGGGCACCACCGCGCGCCCCAAACTGGTCGAGCACACGCACGCCTCGTACCCCGTGGGTCACCTGTCGACCATGTACTGGATCGGTCTGCGCCCCGGCGACGTGCACCTCAACATCTCCTCGCCGGGCTGGGCCAAGCACGCCTGGAGCAACGTCTTCGCCCCCTGGAACGCGCAGGCCTGCGTCTTCATCCACAACTACACACGCTTCGACGCCGCCCGGCTGCTGCGCGAGATGCAGCGCTGCGGCGTGACCAGCTTCTGCGCGCCGCCGACCGTGTGGCGGATGCTGATCCAGTCCGATCTGAGCGCGCTGAGCACCCCGCCGCGGGTGGTCGTCGGCGCCGGTGAACCGCTCAACCCCGAGGTCATCGATCAGGTGCGCAAGGCCTGGGGCGTGACCATCCGGGACGGCTTCGGCCAGACCGAGACCACCGTGCAGATCGCCAACACCCCCGGCCAGCCGGTGCGCCCGGGTTCGATGGGACGGCCGGTGCCCGGATACCGGGTCGCGCTGATCGACCCGAACACCGGCGAGCCGGCCGACGAGGGCGAGATCTGCCTGGAGCTCGACCCCCGGCCGCTGGGGCTCATGGTCGGCTATCACGGCGACGAGGAGCTGACGGCCACGGCGATGGCCGGCGGCTACTACCACACCGGCGACATCGGATCCCGCGACGCGGACGGCTACATCACGTACGTCGGGCGTACCGATGACGTGTTCAAGGCTTCCGACTACCGCATCTCGCCGTTCGAGTTGGAGAGCGTCCTGATCGAGCACGAGGCGGTGGTCGAGGCCGCGGTCGTGCCGTCGCCCGATCCGCTGCGGCTCAACGTGCCCAAGGCGTACGTCGTGCTCGCCGAGGGGTGGGCCGCCGACGCCGAGACCGCGGCGTCGATCTTCGCGCACTCCCGGGCGCAGTTGTCGCCCTACCAGCGGATCCGCCGGCTCGAGTTCGCCGAGCTGCCCAAGACGATCTCCGGCAAGATCCGCCGGGTCGAGCTGCGCGCGGCTGAGCAGGCAAAACAGACCTCTACGGGTACGCCGTCCGGTGAGTTCCGGGACTGAGGGGCTTCCATTCGACGAACATGTTCGTTACGATCGTGTTCATGGCACCTCGCAGAGAACCCGTCAGCCGGCGTGACCGGCCCGCGAAGGACCCGCTCAGCCGGGCCGTCGTGGTCGCCGCCGCGCTACGGGTGATGCGGGCCGAGGGGCTCGAGCGAGTCACCATGCGCCGGCTCGCCGGCGAGCTGGACACCGGCCCGGCGTCGCTCTACGTCTACGTCGACAACATGGCCGAGCTGCACGGTGCTGTGCTCGACGAGCTGCTCGCGGACGTCGACTTCTCGGTGACCGATCTCGTCGAGCTGCTCAGCCGGTATACGCGGGTGCTGTTCGAGTATCCGAGTCTGGCCCGGTCCGTGCTCACGTTGCGGCCTTCGGGGGCCAACTATCTGCGGCTGATCGATGCCGTGCTGGGGTTGCTGGACGCTTCGGGCGTACCCGTGTCCCGGGCTGCCTGGGGTGTTGATCTGTTGTTGCAGCATGCGACGGCGACGGCTGCGGAGCACGGGACCCGCTCGGAGTCGGGTCTGCATGACGCGTCGGTGCAGGAGGCCGCGCTCTTCGCCATGGACGCCGATCGCTATCCGCACGTTGCCCGGGTCGGCGATCTGCTCTGGTCCGGGTCCGGTGAGCAGCGGTTGCGCTGGGGATTCGCCGTCCTGATCGCCGGGATTTCGGCTACGGCGGTTCCGTAGTCCGCTTTTTTGTATGGTTGACGAACATGTTCGCTACGAACACGTTTTTTCTAAGGGGTTTCGCATGGCTTCTATCGTCATCGTGGGCGCCGGACTGGGTGGTCTCACCCTCGCGCGCGTCCTGCACATCAACGGCATCGCCGCCACCATCTACGAGGCGGAGGCGTCCGCAACTGCCCGCACCCAGGGCGGCATGCTCGACATCCATGCCGACAACGGGCAGATCGCTCTGCGTACGGCACACCTGCACGACGAATTCCGGAAGATCATCCACGAGGGTGGCGAAGCCATGCGCATCCTCGACAAACACGGCACGGTGTTCGCCGACGAGACCGACGACGGCAACGGCGACCGCCCGGAAGTCGACCGCGGCCAGCTCCGCGACCTCCTGCTCCACTCCCTGCCCCCGGACGCCGTCCGCTGGGGCGCCAAGGTCGTCGAAGCCCGCCCCCTGCCCGGCGGCCGCCACGAAGTCATCTTCGCCGACGGCACCACGGTCATCGCGGACGTCCTGGTCGGCGCCGACGGAGCCTGGTCCCGCATCCGCCCCCTGCTGTCCCCGGCCACCCCCACCTACACCGGCATGTCCTTCGTAGAGATCGACCTGCACGACGCAGACGTACGCCACCCGGGCCCCGCCCAGGTCGTCGGCGCGGGCATGCTCTTCGCCCTCGGCGCCGGCAAAGGCTTCCTCGCGCACCGCGAAACCGACGGCAGCCTGCACATCTACTGCGCCCTGCACACCCCGCAGGAGTGGATCACCACGGTCGACTTCACCGACCCGCCCGCCGCCAAACAGGCCCTGCTCGCCCACTTCCCCGACTGGGCCCCCGAACTCCGCGCCCTCATCGAGGACGCCGACGGCCCCCTGATCCCCCGCACCCTCAACACCCTCCCCACCGACCACCACTGGCCCCGAACCCCAGGCGTCACCCTCCTCGGCGACGCCGCCCACCTCATGTCCCCCTTCGCCGGCGAAGGCGCCAACCTGGCCATGCTCGACGGCGCAATGCTCGGCCAGGCCCTCGCCGAGCACCCCGGCGACATCGAGGCGGCCCTCACTGCGTACGAAAAAGCCCTCTTCCCCCGCAGCGAGAAATCCTCCTCCGAAGCCGCCGCCAACCTGATCCTCTGCTTCGACGACCGTGCCCCGCAGAGCCTGATCGACCAGTTCGCCGCCTACGCCGGCCCGGCGTAAATACGTTGATCGCGGTCGGCGCTGTCTTCTACTGTGGTGAGCGTTCCCGGCCAACGGCCGGGAGCGCTGACCGGAGGGAGGCTTCACATGACGATGTGCATGACGACTTGCATGAAGATGAAGCGCCCGGGGCCGGGCCGGCGACGCGGCTGATCACCGCGTTTCGCTCGCCGCCGCCCCCGCAGTTCGGGACGGCGGTTTTTTTGTTGCACCGCATCACGCGCCACTAGCTCAACAGGTAGAGCAACTGACTCTTAATCAGTGTGTTCGGGGTTCGATTCCCCGGTGGCGCACGCATCATCGGGTACGCAGGCGGAGCGCTGGCTGCTCAGCTGCCCCTCATAAGGGCGGAAAGCCCGGTTCGACACCGGGGCCTGCGACGTGGATCCTCAATGGCTGGCGGCGTGGCGGGACGACCTTGATTCCAGGCTGCAGCCATTCTTCGCGGGCTTCGAGCGCATTCACGGTTATCCGCCGGGTGACAACCGGATCGTGGCCGCGACGTCCGGTGAAGTCGACGCCACGGTGCCCCATTCCTTGATCGACTTCTACCGGGTCATCGAGGAAGTGTCGTTGCCGGATGTCGGTAACGGGTACTGGATCCACCCGGCCGACCACGATTTCTCCGGTGGGGTGTTCGCCAGCGACGGCGGTGGGATTCTCTTCGCCGTTCGAGCCGACGGCACGGTCTGGCGTTCGGGAACGGCGTCACGGGACGGCGAGTTCGAGCCTGTGGCCGAGGACCTGAAGGACTTCCTCGACCAGCTGCGCCGTGCCGTGATCCGGTTCATCGAGACGGGGGAGCCGGGGTCGCTCTGAGCGGTGCGCCCACGTCGTGCAGGTGGCGCAGGGCGATGGCGTAGGAGTCGATCAAGCCCGTGACCTCGTACGACACGCCTATTTCTTGGCAGTAGGCCTGGACGATCGGCTGGGCCCTGCGCAGGTTCGGGGTGGGCATCGACGGGAACAGGTGATGCTCGATCTGGTAGTTCAGGCCGCCGAGGGCGATGTCGGTGAGCCACCCACCGCGTACGTTCCGGGAAGTCAGCACCTGCTTGCGCAGGAAGTCCTCATCGCCGGTGGGGTGCGGCATGCCCTTGTGGTTGGGGGCGAAGGTCATGCCCAGATAGAGGCCGAAGACGGCCTGGTGCACGGCGAAGAACGCGAGGGCCTGCAGCGGGCTGAGCACGAGGAGCAGCCCGGCGAGGTAGCCGATGATGTGGAGGGACAGCAGCGCCGCTTCCCGGGCGCGATGTTTTACCGGGCCGTTGATCAGGGCGCGGATGCTGTCCTTGCGCAGGCTCAGGCTCAGCAGGGTGGTCAGCGGGAAAAAGAGCCACGCCTGGTTGCGGGTCAGCCAGCGTGCGAACGTGCCCTTGCGCTCGGCGGCCGCATCCTGGGACCAGACCAGAACGGCCGGGGTCACATCGGGGTCGAGGTCGTCGTGGTTCGGGTTCGCGTGGTGTTTGGTGTGCTTGTCCTGCCAGTAGCCGTAGCTCATGCCGATCAGCAGGTTCGCGGCGAGGACGCCGGCGCGGGCGCTCGGGGTGCTCGTGCGGAAGACCTGGCGGTGGGCGAGGTCATGGGTGACCAGCGCCACCTGGGCGAAAACGATGCCCAGGAAGACGGCGACGGCCAGGGTCCACCAGGAGGAGCCGAGCGCGAAGAACGCGGCCCACCCGCCGGCGAGCGTCAGGGCCACGAGGCTGATGCGCAACGCGTAATAGGCGGGTTTGCGGTTCAGCAGGCCCGCCCGGGTGATTCGCCGGCCAAGCTCGGCGAAGTCGCTGCCGGCCGCCGTGCGCGGCCGTTCCGTCGTCGTTGTCATACCGTTCAGGCTTCCGCGCGCCGATGCCATCGACAGGAGTGTGAGGTCCCCACCCCTGGTAGGGCTAGCACCCCTGTTTCCGCAGGCCCCGGTGGCCGACAATAAGGACATGGAGACGAGATCGTGGGTACGCCATGGGCTGCGAGCCGTCGCCGTCGGTGCCCTGGAGATTGTGCTGTCCGTCTTCAACGTGCCGCTTCTCGTCTTCTGGCTGGTCGCACTCGCGCTCACCCCCGCCGCCGGCATCGGCATGGTCGCGCTGCCCCTGATGACCAAGGTCCTGCGGGCCCGCACCGACCTCGTCCGGCGGCTGGCGACCGGCGCCGGCGTGGTCATCGCCCGCCCGTACGCGCCGCAACCACAACCGGCGCTGACCGGCGGCTGGCGGCGCTTCAAGTGGATCCTCACCGACCCGGCGACGTGGCGTGACGTGGCGTGGCTGCTGCCCGGCGGGATCATCGGGGCCGCTCTCGGCGTACTCATCCTGCTGCTGCCGGCCTACGGTCTGCAGGGCATCATCCTGCTCCCGCTGTGGGTGCACCTCGGTGATGTCTGGTACGGCTACGGCGTCTACTGGCCGATCGAGAACTTCAGCGAGGGCCTGCTCTCGTTGCCGCAGGGCGCGCTGTTCCTCGCCGCCGGCCTCATCGTCGCCCCGCAGCTGCGCAAGGTCGACGCGCTGTTCGCGAAGCTGTTCCTCGCCCCGACCCGCGCCGCCGAACTGCGCCTCCGGGTCGCCCACCTGACCGTCACCCGCGCCGACACCGTCGACGCCCAGGCCGCCGAGCTACGCCGCATCGAACGCGACCTGCACGACGGCGCCCAGGCCCGGCTGGTCTCACTCGGCATGACCATCGGCCTCGCCGAGGAACTGCTCGACCGCGACCCGGCCGCCGCCCGCAAACTGCTCGCCGAGGCCCGCGAGGCCAGCGGCATCGCCCTCGTCGAACTGCGCCACCTGGTCCGCGGCATACATCCCCCGGTCCTCGCCGAACGCGGCCTCGACGGCGCCGTGCGAGCCCTGGCGATCAGCATGTCCATGCCCGTCGAGGTCGACATCGACCTCCCGGGCCGCCCCCAGACCCCCGTCGAATCGGCCGCCTACTTCGTCATCGCCGAGGCACTGACCAACGTGGTCCGCCACAGCGGCGCGCAGACAGCCGCGGTCACCATCGTCTACCACGACGGCACCCTCGCCGTCGTCGTCCTGGACGACGGCCACGGCGGCGCCGACCCCGGCAAAGGAACCGGCCTGCGAGGGATGGAACGCAGGCTGGCAGCATTCGATGGGACGATGACACTGTCCTCCCCACCGGGAGGCCCGACCGTCGTCACCCTGGAGTTACCGTGCGTGTTGTCCTCGCCGAAGACCTCGCCCTCCTCCGCGACGGACTGACCCGTCTCCTGGAGGCCTTCGACTTCGAGGTCGTCGAAGCGGTCGACAACGGCCCCGCCCTGCTCCCAGCCCTGCTGAAGTACCGCCCGGACGTCGCAGTCGTCGACGTCCGCCTCCCCCCGACCTTCACCGACGAGGGCCTGCAGGCTGCCCTCGCCGCCCGCATCGAAGTCCCCGGCCTCCCGATCCTGGTCCTCTCCCAGCACGTCGAGCCCCTCTACGCCCGCGAACTCCTCAGCGGCTCCGGCGGCGGAGTCGGCTACCTCCTCAAGGACCGCGTCTCCAACGTCGGCCAGTTCGTCGACGCCGTCCGCCGAGTAGCAGCCGGCGGAACCGCCATGGACCCCGAAGTCGTCTCCCAACTCCTAGCCCGCCGCGAACCCCTCGCCATCCTCACCGGCCGCGAACGCGAGGTCCTCGCCCAAATGGCCGAAGGCCGCTCCAACGCCGCCATCGCCGCAAAGCTCTACATCACCGAAAAGGCCATCAGCAAGCACATCAACAACATCTTCACCAAACTAGCCATGCCCCCCTCCGACGACGACAACCGCCGAGTCCTCGCCGTCCTCACCTACCTGAACTCCTAACCCCCTCGCGCCCTCGCGCTCGCTTGCGTGGCCCGCTCTGGTTCGCATGCGTGCGTCCTGGCTCGCGTGTCCCTTACCTGGTTCGCATGCGTGCGTCCTGGCTCGCGTGTCCCGTACCTGGCTCGCACGCGTGCGTCCTAGCTCGCGTGTCCATCTCCTGGCTTGGGTGCTGAACTCCCGCCCGGTGTGGTGACCTCCTTGATGGCGAGCTGTGCGGCCCAGGCCGCGCGTAGGGCGATGTCCTGGATGTGGCGTGGGCGGATAGGCTCGGCGACCGGGACGATGACGAAGAGCTCTACGCCGGTGATCGTCCATGGTGGAACCGTGTTGTCGACGTGCACGATGCGCTGGACGTCCCCGATCGTTCCCTTGACCTGGAACCGCTCGTCGAACGTCTTACCCGTCGCATCGGGGCGCAGGTGTACTGCCGCCAGGGGCAGCGGCCGGGGCAGATGGACACACGCGAACACCCCGGTCCCGTCGAACTTGCCAGTCAGGTCCCGCAGGCCCATTCCCGACCAGGTGATCACGCCGGCCTTGACCGGGAAACCGTCGGCCCAGCCGGACCACGCCGCGGTTGGCGTGGCTACCGACGTCCGGGTCAGGACCATCGCCCATGGCCACGGCCCGTCCGTGCCGATGTCCTCCCAATCCGTCCAAGCATCCAGCTCACGCTTCGCGCGCCCGGTCTGGACCTTCTGGTACGCCAGAGCCGCTCCCAGGGCGACGACCACCGCCGCCCCGATCGCGGGCCAGATGTACGGCGTCTGGTCGAACATCTCCCCGATCGAGGAGAGCACGCCGGCCGCACAGCAGATAGCCACCACCGCGGCGGCGATGCCACCGACTGTTTTCGCGGTTTTACCCATGAAGCCTCGCCACTCGACCCTGTTCGCCGGACGCCCAGCACGACCCACCGGCGCAGAGCACCGCGTCGAAGCTGCCCGCTTCGAACTCGCTCCAGCTACGGCCGCCGTCGTAGCTGATGTCGCTGCCGGTCGGCCCGACTGCAAGCGCAGTGGTCACACCTCGCCATGCCACCCCCGAACGGTATTCACCCGGCTCTGCACGGGCCGGGGTCCACGTGCGCCCACCATCGCGCGTGGTCGCAGCCGCGTCCGGCGCGCTCTCCGGCACCGCGTAGTCGCCGCCGACCGCGATGCCGTGCCACGGGTCGCGGAACGCCAAGCTGTAGACCCCGGCGCTCGGCCCGCTCGGAATGCCGCTGTCGGTCACCCGCCAGGTGCGGCCGCCGTTCGTGGTAGCGAAGATGCGCGCCCGCTCGCCGCCGCCGCCGGTCGCGAACCAGGCCCGCCCCGAGCCGAGATGGTCGGCGGTGACCAGGCAGGTGCCACTCGCCGCGAACGCGAACTCGCCGGTCAGCGCATCGGGCATGCCGGTGCTCGGCTGCACGGCCCAGCTCTTGCCGCCGTCCGACGTGGCGAGGATGCGGAACTTCCCGTTCACCGGGTCGGACAGCGCCAAGCCGTGACGGCGGTCGGTGAACGTCACGCAGTCGTAGAACGCCGCGGGGTCGTCGTTGCGGAAGCTCTCCTTCCAGCTACGCCCACCGTCCGCCGTCGCGTACAGCCGAGACTGGTCTCCCTCGCCGATCGTCAGCGCGACGGCGTGGTCGGCATCGAACGCCTCGATGTCCCGGAACTGAAGCTCGGCCGTGCCCGGCGGATCCACGCGCTGCCAGTTCCGAGCGCCGTCCACCGTACGCAGAATGGTCCCGCCGGAACCCGCCACCCACGCCACTTTGTCGCTGACCGGAGCAAGCCCCCGGAAGCGCGCCGTGACGCCCGTATCGGAGAGCCGCCACGACGGTTTCGGGGTGGTCGCGGTGAAGCCGCTGGTTGCGGTCAGGGTGACCAGACCAATAGCGGCCATTGAAAGCTTTCGAAGCGCCGTCATGGTCGGGAACCTACCTCAGCCACGGTAACGTCGCGGGATGGGAGACACCGGCACCGCTCCGGACGGCACCTCCACCAGGGACTCGATCCAATCCTGGCGGCTGGCAGGCGAGCACGGGGACGCGCAGGCCGCCGCGGCGTGCCTGGCCCCTGACGTCGTCCTGATCTCGCCACTGACCGCCGCGTTCCGATTCGAAGGCGTCGCCCAGGTGACCGACGTCCTGGCGAGCGCTTTCGAGGTCATCCATGACATTCGCTATCACACGCAGACCGGCGGCGGGGACACCTGGGCGCTGTTCTACCACGGCCGCACCAGGCACGAAGCGATCGAGGAAGCCCAGCTGATCCGGCTGGACGACAACGGGCTCATCCGGGAGATCACTCTCTTCGGCCGTCCGCTGCCCGCTCTGACCGACGTGATGGCCGGCATCGGCCCGCCACTGCTGCGCCGGCAACGCCAACCCACTCTGGCCCGCCTCGTGGGCCTCGCCACCGCCCCGCTGAACGCCCTGACCAGGATGGGCGAACGCACGATTTTGCCCCGTACCAACCCCAACGTTCACAAGGACTGACCTTCCTGCTCGCACCGGCCTGCTCGCACCGGCCTGCTCGCACCGGCCTGCTCGCATCGGTGTATCGGATGTCTCGCTTCGGGAGGTTGCCGCACGCCCGAAACACTGGCGTCGCACTATGTGGGAATGGAGACCGCACCGCACGAGCTCGCCGTCACCGTGGCGATCACCCGCAAGGCCGATCCGTCGAGAAATGCGGAGATGCTCGCGTGGGTTCGCGCCGGCACGACGCTGGCCGAGGACTTCCCCGGATTTCTCGGGGTCGGCTGGGTCCGCCCGGCGCAGGGCTCCACTGAGTGGCACATGCTGTATCGGTTCTCCGACGCGGCCGCTCTGCACGGCTGGGAGGAGTCGCCCCAGCGCCAGTGGTGGCTCAGTTCCGCCCAGGGCATGGTCGAACACACCCGGGTCGAGAAGCGCACAGGAATCGAAGGCTGGTTCGACCCGCCACAGGAACATTCGATCGACGACCTGACCCCGGCCCCGACTCCGCCGCCCCGCTGGAAGCAGGCGGTGACGATCTGGGTGGGCTTCTTCCCGCTGAGCCTGCTGGCCGCTGTGACCATCGGACACCTCCTCGCGGACATCAATGTCGTTCTCCGAACACTGGTTTCCACGCTCTGCCTGACCCCTCTGATGACGTACGTCGTCCTGCCCCGCGTCACCCAGTCACTGCAGTGGTGGCTCCAAGGCCAACGCGCACCCTGGCGCCGCTGACAGATCTCAGCCCTTGCCGCAGTTTCAGCCCTTGCCGCGGTCTCAGCCCTTACCCGGATCCCACCCCGTGTCCTGATCTCAGCTCCTAGGCGGCGGGTTCACGGACGCGGAGGGCCTGGATGAACCAGTTGAGGGAGGGAGCGAGGTCGTCCGGCGGAGCCCAGCCGTTGATGACGGAGAGGTGCTGGAGGTATCGCTCGCGGCGGGGGTCGTTCGCGGTTTCCAGCCGGGTGAGCAGGCGTCGCCGCAGGTCGGCGTCGTCCGGGTGGCCGCAGGCGAATGAGTAGTGCTGCGTTACCGCCCTGATGACGCTGTCGGCATGGGGGGACGCCGGGTCGACACCGGCCTGCACAGCCGGGCCGGCGAGATCGCGGACCGTGGCCACGGGATCTCGGTGAACACCAGGTGCTCCGCCGGCGCGGTCGGCGGCGTGGTGTTCGGCCATGCGGCGCACCCCCGCTCGAAATTCCGGGTCCTGAGCCAGCTCCGCAAGCTCGACCCATGCCTCGACCTGGTCGGCGTCGGGATTGTCGGGAAGCTCAGCCGGGGTCATCGTGCGGGCGATGCCCTCCAACTCGGGGTGGGCTTCCATGTCCCCGAACGCGGCGTCGATGAATTCGTTGATCATGCGTTGACGCTCGGTCTCGGAAAGCTTGATCAGTTTCTGCATGACGTCCAGCTCCTCTGGCGTGGATCCTCGTCGGGCAACGGCGGTGAACACTGCGCGGCGCAGCCGCAGTGCCTTGATCTGGACGGCCAGCGCGTCGGCGTGGGCTCTGGCTACGTCGGGCAGCGCGATTTCCCGGTCCACGACCTTCTTAACGGTGGGAAGGTCCAGGCCGAGGTCACGGAGAGTGCGCACAAGATCCAGACGTGCAACTGCGTCCACGCTGTAGCGCCGGTAGCCTCGTGAGTTGCGCTCCGTGGGCGGCACGATGCCGTTGTCGGAGTAGAACCTGATGGTTTTGATCGACAGGCCCGTGCGCCGGGCCAGGTCTCCGATCGAGTAGTACGTCTCGCCGTCCATGCATCCACCATGGCGTCTCCCCTTAGGGGAGATGCAAGTGTGGCGTGGGTGACAGTTGACTCTCCAGCAAGTGGAGACGGCACGGTCATGTCGTGAGCAGATACGGAACATGGCTGGCCGCGACCACATTGTCGCTGCTGGGGACCCAGGCGATGGGCTTCGCCATGGCGTGGACGGCGGCCGGCCACGGGGCGACGTGGGCGGGTCTCGTCCTGACTGCGATCAACCTGCCCCGTGCTCTGCTTCTCCTGTTCGGTGGTGCGGTGGCCGATCGGGTCGGCGCGTGGCGGGTGATGATCTCCGCGGATGCCGCAATGACCGCGGTGACGCTCACCCTCGCCGCCCTCACCTGGCAAATGTCTGACAGGCTCCTTCTGCTCGTCATGGTGGCGCTTGCCATCGGCATAGCGGACGCCTTCTACCTCCCGAGCTCCGGCTCGATGCCGCGCCTGCTCGCGCCGTCCGCCTCTCTGCCGCGGGCAACCTCTGCCCGCCAGATCGCGGGCCAAGCGGCCGCCTTCACCGGCCCTGCCATCGGTGGTCTGCTCCTCGCCACCTTCGGTCTGGCCGTTACCGCCGTAGCGAACGCCGCGACCTTCGCGATCATGGCGGCAGTGCTCATAGCCCTCCGCCCAAAACCGGCCCAGCTGATCCATCAACCACCCACGCATGCCGGCGCCTCAGCCGTGCTGGGGTCGAGCTCCGATGACCTGCGACTGCCGACGTCTGGGTGGGGTAGGCAAGCGTTCGACGGGCTGAGAGTCGCGTTCACCGACCCGGTGCTACGGCCGCTTTTGCTGATGACGGCTGCGGCGGCAGGCCTGCTGCTTCCATCCGCGGGATTGCTGGTTCCCGTGCTCGCTCGCCAGTTGGGGTGGCCTCCCGCATCAGCGGGGGCGGTGACGGGCACGATCGCACTGGGGTCCGGGACGGTCGCGTTCGTGGTTCTGGTTCGCGGCGCCCTGACCAACCCCCGGCGAACGGCGTCACGAGGACTTCTCGTTGCCTCTGGGGGAGTGGCATTCCTCGCGTTGGTCGGCATCGCAGACCGGTCCACCTCGTTCGGCCCAGGGCAGGTGCCTCTACCTGCGGCGTTGACTGCGGCGGCTCTGATCGGGGTCGGGTTGGGGATGTTCGGCACGAGCGTCGCCCCGCTGGTGCTGGGAGCTACGCCTGAGACCCATCTGGCGCGTGTGCAGGCGGTTCTCGTCTTCGCCCAGAGCGTCCCGCTGCTCATCACCAACAACCTGTTGGGGGCTTTCGCCGACGTGGTGCCTGCAGGGTCCGTCCTTCTGACCTGCGCGGGCCTGCTCGCCGGAGGTGTCGGCGTCATCCGGCTCCACGAGTCCAGGACTGCGAGCCGAGCGACGGTTCGTGGAGCAGTCCCGTGAACGCCGCCGGGCTGACACCTTGCTTGATGGTGCAGCTACTGGTGGTGCCTCTGCCCACGCGCGGGGCGGATGTGACGGGAACCGTTTTCTTCAGATCCGGCGGATCCTGCCCGATGGGACCGGTGAGGAGGCAATCGATGCGGCTGCGCAACTGGATCGCCGTGGTCGTCAGCGTTCTGCTGCTGGTGGCCGTCGGCATCGTCGGTGTGCTGGTGAACAGGTCAGCGCTGCGAGCGGCCGACACCGTGCACCGCGCCGACACACAGGCGCTCGCCGTCAACAACGCCACGCTTGCCGGGCAGATGCAGCTGCTTTCCGCCAAGGATCTTGCCGCGTTCGCCGACAGCTATCCGTTCAATCTCGGTGCCGGGGTCGCGAGCGACAGGGACGCCCTCAAGGAGTACGTCCGCAAGTCGTCACTGTTCTCATATGGCGCGGCGATCACCACGCTGACCGGCGCGGTGCTCAACGCCACCACGACCAACGCGCTGCCCGTCGCGTCCGATCCCGGGTATGCGGCCATGCGTAAGCTGCTGCTCGCCGGTCAGGCCGGATTCTCGCCCGTGATGCTGGTGCCGAGCAGCGACAACAAGCCGATCGCGGTGCAGGCCGTTGCCGTCCCCATCAAGGTTTCCGGTGCTGCGACGGCCGTGCTCATCGGGTTCAGTGAGTTGGCCCGGACCACGCTCCAGGCGTACACAGCGAAGCTCAAGAGCTCTGCGCACGTCACCTTGATCATCGACAGTGCCGGAGTGGTCGGCTACAGCAGCGAAGCCGGCACCATCGGCACCGCAGTTGACGCGTCGATCATCGCGGCGATCAAGGCGAACCCCGACGGGCCCAGTTTCGCCGAGTATTCCTCCGGCGGCGCCGACCAGATCGCCTCCGTCGTGACCGGTGACGTCCTCCCCGGCGGATGGGCCTATGTGCGGACCCAGACGATGGCATCGTTCGACGGCGCGGTCCACAGCCGCAGCCAGACCATCAACATCACGCTGCTCGCCATGCTGCTCATCGGCGCGGTCGGCATCTCGATCCTGGGCTACCGCACACAGATCCAGCGGCGCCGCGCGGACGAGAAGTTCCAGGCACTCTTCCAGCACGCACCCGACATGGTGGCCGTGCTCGATGCCGAGGGCCGCGTGGAGTATGCGAGCCCCAGCGCCGCGTCCGTGCTGCACTTTCCCGCCGGATCCAAGCAGGGCAGCAGCGTCTTCGACCTGGTTCACCCCGACGACCGGCAGAACATGATGGGTGCGTTCGCCAGCCTCATGCAGCAGCGCGACGGGGTGCTGCGCTTGCAGACCCGCATCCTCAACGCCTCGGGGACGGCGACGTGGTTCGAGTTCACCGCCTCCAACCAGATGTACAACCCGGCCCTGAACGGCATCGTCATCAACGCACGTGACGTCTCCGAGAACAGGGCGTTCCAGGAACGGCTCACCTACGAGGCACAACACGATGCGCTGACGGGGCTGCCGAACCGGCGCAGGCTGCAGGACGCACTCGACTCGTCGCTGCGGAGCGACTCGGTGGCGGTGCTCTTCGTCGACCTGGACGGCTTCAAACCGGTCAACGACGCCTACGGCCACGAAGCCGGCGACGAATTGTTGCGGCAGGTGGCCGACCGCCTCTCCGCATGCGTACGCGAAGAGGACGTTCTCGCCCGCGTCGGCGGCGACGAGTTCGTGGTCCTGATGCCCGGCATCGTGGCCGGACCGGACGCCGAGACGATGAGCAACCGGGTGCGCGCCGAGGTGGAGCATCCCTTCCTCGTCCTGGGCCACGAGGTCCGGATCACCGCAAGCGTCGGCGTCCACCTCGCCGACCCGTCGGACGACCCGGACCAGGCCCTGCGCGCGGCCGACCACGCCATGTACACGGAGAAGCGCCAAACCGGAGGCCGGACCAGCGGCGTCGCCCCGATGCTGCCCGCGGTGCCTCAACCGGAGCCGCACGTGGGCCCGCGTCAAGCTGCTCTGACAGAACCAACGTGGTCCACGATGCCCGAGTCACACCCGGCACGGGGAGTGGACCCGCTCGGATTCTCGGAGTCGGACTCGCCACGGGCGGCCGGAATCGGTTCGGCGGAGCCACAGTTGCCCACGGAGATGGACCGGTTCGCAGCTACGGCTCCGCAGCCGCACCTGTCGCTCATGACGGAATCGCGCATGCCAGACGTCGCGGAGAATTACGAACCCGTAGCGCCGGAACTGGGGCTGTACCAGGAGAACCAGCCCGAGCCGAAGTCGAAGTCCCGCTGGTTCGCGGTGTCCCCGACCGCACAGGGCCGGGCCACGGTGCCGGTGGTCGATGCTCCTTGGGAAACAAAGGGCGGCTCGGAATTGCCGGCGGATTCGCAGTGGGGCGCACCGCTGGCGTCCGAAGGCTCCCCTTGGGGGACGCCGTCCGGGGCAGGTGGTCCTAGCGAGTCGCAGTGGAGTGCAGTCTCGGGGTCGGCGGCGACGTCGGATGCGCCGCGGTGGGCTGTTGCACCGCCTACGAACCCGCAGAGATTCGTGCCGCCGCCCCCGTTGTCGACTGATCCGCGACGGTCCAGCGCCCCGCGAGCTGAGCAGTGGGCAGGCGGTTCGACCAATGAGCCGAGTCGGGCCGATGAGACAAGATTTGACCCGCAGCAGGGCAGCCGCTCCGACACCGGCCAGCTATTGCCCGGCGCGACGGCTGCCGGTCAGCAGTGGCCTGGGGGTCCAGCTGCTAGTCAGCAGTGGCCCGGCGGAGCGAACGCCGGTCAGCCGTGGTCGGGTGGGGCGAATGCCGGTCAGCAATGGCCTGGTGGGGCGAATGCCGGTCAGCGATGGGATGGCGATTCGAACGCCGGGCAACAGCGGCCTACCGGAGCTAACGCTGGGCAGCAGTGGTCGGGCGGGGAAAATGCTGGGCAGCATTGGGCTGGTGGGGCGAACGCTGGTCAGCAGCGGGCGGGCGGGGCGGGCGGTGGGCGACGGGGTGCTGTTGCGTCGGGCGGTGGGCGGCAGGGTGTTGTCGCGCCGGAGGGTGGGCGGCAGGGTGTTGTCGCGCCGGGCGGTGGGCAGGGGCGGGTGATTACGCCGAGCAGTGAGCAGCAGCGGGTGAATGCCTTGCAGGCTGGGCAGCAGTGGGGTGGGGGGACGCCGCATGCTGAGCATCGATGGGCTGAGTACAGCGAGGCGGAAAGGTCCGGGCGGCATCGTGCTCGGTGAGGGCGGCGCTGGGCAGGGGCAGGGCGGCGCAGGGCAGAGCAGAGCGAGCGTGGGCCGGGGCAGGGCGGGGCAGGGCAGGGCGGCGCGGTCCGGGCAGGGCAGGCGCGGTCCGGGCAGGGCGGCGCGTGGCAGAGGGCGCGGGGCAGGGCGGGGCAGGCGTGGGCGGGCCCGAGCAAGGCAGCGTGGCGTGGCGTGGGGCGGTTATAGGTGTGAGGGGGAGCGGGGGGTGGGCTGAGCAGCTACGTTGTGATTTATGGCTACTAAGTCGCCTGCTGTTGAGGTCGGGGCGGGGGAGCACACTGTTCGGATCTCGAATCCGGATCGGGTGTATTTTCCTGAGCTCGGGCTGACCAAGATTGACCTTGCTAACTATTACCTGAGTGTGGGCGACGGGATTGTGCGGGCTTTGCGGGAGCGGCCTTGCATGTTGCACCGGTTTCCTGAGGGGTTGGCGGGGGACAAGGTTCATCAGAAGCGGGTGCCTCATGGGGCTCCGCCGTGGTTGCAGACTGTGCGGGTTACTTTTCCGCGGTACAACCGGCATGCTGATGAGCTTTGTGTGGGTGGGCTTGGGGAGGTTGTCTGGGCTGTGCAGATGTCGACCGTTGAGTTTCATCCGTGGAACTCGCGGCGGGCTGATGTGGAGAGGCCGGATGAGTGGCGGATCGATCTTGATCCTATGCCTGAGTGTGGCTTTGGGACCGTGCGGCGGGTGGCGAATGTTGCCCATGAGGTGCTCGACGAGTTGGGTATTGCCGGTTATCCGAAGACGTCGGGTGGGCGGGGGCTGCACATCTACGTGCGGATCAAGCCTGACTACGGGTTCGGGGACGTGCGGCGGGCGGCGCTGGCCTTTGCTCGGGAAGTGGAGCGGCGGGCGCCCGATGAGGTGACGACGACGTGGTGGCGCAAGGACCGGGACCCTCGGGCGTTGTTCGTCGACTACAACCAGAACGCGCGGGACCACACCATCGCGAGCGCCTACTCGGTACGCGGAAACCGGCGGGGCACCGTGTCCACCCCGATCCGGTGGGACGAGGTCGACACCGTGGAGCCGGACGACTTCACTCTGCTTACAGTGCCGGCGCGGTTCGCGGAGCTCGGTGATCTGCATGCGGGTATCGATGATGTCGCGCATGATCTGCGGCCGCTGCTCGAGTGGGCCGAACGTGATGAGAAGACCGGCCTCGAAGGACCCGCCGATCCCGACGCCGGCGCATAGATCCGGGAATTGATTACCGCTGAGACCGGGGCGCCTGCTGTGAGGCAGGCGCGAGTTACGCCCGGGCGTAGGCGAGAGTTGGGAATTGCGCGGCCACTGAGGGTTGAACGCGGGGCGCGGTTGAAACGCCGGGCGTGAGGTGGCGGCGGGCGTGAGGGGATGCCGGGCGTGAGGTGGCGGCGGGCGTGAGGTTGAGCCGGGCGTGAGGGGATGCCGGGCGTGAGGGGATGCCGGGCGTGAGGGGATGCCGGGCATGAGATGGCGCCGGGCATGAGGTTGAGCCGGGCGTGAGGTGGCGCCGGGCGTGACGTGGCGCCGGGCATGGACGCCTGCCGGGTTGAGCGGTAGGCGCGGTATGGGCTGGGTAGTTCTGCCAGGCGTGGAGGCAAAAGGGTGGGGGGTGGTGTCGGGGGCGGGAAAGTTGTTCGGGATGGGTGCGGCGGGCGGGAGATAAGGCAGGGGACGGCGCCGGGGGCGGGAAAAGGCGGGCTCAGGGCGGCGGTGCTGGGCTGGTGTCCACTTGGTGCCATGTCGACTGTGCGGCAGGGGTTGGAAACATTTTCGTGAATATAGGGATCCGATGATGCGTGGAGTGAACAACGCATTAAGGAGTTCCTATGCTCGGTCGACTGCTAGCCGGCGTACTGATCGGCGCCGCGGCGATACCTGTGCCTGCGGTGGCGGCGGGGGCGTCAGCCGTTGGGGAGAAAGACGAAGCGTCGGTGCAGGCGCAGAGCATTACCCTGATTACCGGGGATGTTGTGCGGTTGGCGCCGGTTGAGGGTGGGAAGTTCGCTGCCTCGGTGACGCCTGCGGCGGGGCGTGAAGGCATCAGTTTCCATACTTTTGAGGGTGATGGCGGGATTCGGGTTGTTCCGTCGGACGCGGTGCCGCTGATCTCG
The DNA here is from genome assembly GCF_016862215.1 of Winogradskya humida. Classification (GTDB taxonomy): domain Bacteria; phylum Actinomycetota; class Actinomycetes; order Mycobacteriales; family Micromonosporaceae; genus Actinoplanes; species Actinoplanes humidus. Next base: position 66,344 of record NZ_BOMN01000067.1, on the reverse strand, counting down.
GATGGACGGGTTGATGCGGAGCTGTTCGACGTCGAGCACCTGATCGCTGATGGGTTCGGCGATGCCAGCTCGGCGACTCTGCCGCTGATCGTCAAGGGTGGTGGCACCGCGGGGCTGCGTACCTCGGGGGCCTCTCCCGATATTTCCAGCATTGGTGCCACCGCTGTCAAGCCTGTGAAGAGCAGCTTGGCGGAGTTCTGGAAGAGCCAGAACGGGCAGGCGCGGTTGAGCAGCGCCACCCAGATCTTCCTGGACGGCAAGGTGAAGACGGCGCTCGACAAGAGCACCGCGCAGATCGGTGCGCCGACGGCGTGGCAGCAGGGGCTGGACGGGCGCGGTGTCAAGGTGGCCATTTTGGACACCGGAATTGATGCCACCCACCCTGACCTGGCGGGGAAGATTGCCGGGACGGCGAACTTCAGCAGCAGCCCGGATGTGGTTGACCGGTTCGGGCACGGTACGCATGTGGCGTCGACGATTGCCGGGTCCGGGGCTGCTTCCGGGGGGAGTCGCAAGGGTGTCGCGTACGGGTCGGAGCTGCTGATCGGCAAGGTGCTCGGTGATGACGGGACGGGGTACGAGTCCGAGATCATCGCCGGGATGCAGTGGGCCGTGGGCTCGGGGGCGAAGGTTGTCAACATGAGCCTCGGGGGCGGAGCTACCGACGGGCTCGATCCGATGAGTCTGGCCGTCAACGAGATCAGTGAGGCCAGTGGCGCGCTGTTCGTGGTTGCTGCCGGTAACGAGGGCGCCGATTCGAGTGTGGGGACGCCGGGCGCGGCGACTGATGCGCTGACCGTCGGCGCGGTCGACCGTACCGATCAGATCGCGAGTTTTTCCAGCCGTGGACCGCGGCTCGGTGACCTGGGGTTGAAGCCGGAGATCACGGCTCCCGGGGTGGACATCGTGGCGGCCCGCGCGGCCGGGACCACCATGGGTGAGCCGGTGGACGAGTTCTACACGGCGGCCTCCGGGACGTCGATGGCGACGCCGCATGTTGCCGGGGCGGCCGCGATCGTGGCTCAGCAGCACCCGGACTGGTCCGGTGCGAAGATCAAGGAAGCCCTGGTCAGTACGGCAAAGACGACAACCGGACCCGATGTGTACGCGCAGGGCGCCGGCCGCGTCGACCTCGCTCGCGTGACGACCCAGGCGGTGACCGGGACCCCGATCGCCGACTACGGCGTGCACACCAAGGGGACGGCGCCGACCACCGGGTCGAAGACGATCACGTACTCCAACACCGCCGCGACCCCGGTCACCCTGAAGCTCACCGCCCCCGCGGCCGTGAAGCTGAGCGCCGCCACGGTGACAGTGCCCGCGAAAGCCACGGCGACGGTGACCGCCACGATCGACTTCGCCGCGCAGAAGCCCGGCAAGATCAGCGGCTGGATCAGCGCCACCGCCACCGGGATCACCGTCACCACCGCGGTCGGTGCGGTGCTGGACGGGCCGAGTCACAAGGTCACCGTCAAGGCCGTGAACCGGTCCGGGCAGCCGACCACCGTTCCCGTGCTGGACCTGCGCGGCGACGACAGCCGGTTCGACACGCTGGGCTGGCTCACCCCGGCCGGCGCCACGTACGAGCTGCAGGAAGGCACGTACCTGCTGGACGCGCTCATCGAGGACGGCGCGCCGCTGGACGAGCAGGTCACCTTCGTCACGATCCCCGAGCTGAAGGTCGACAAGGACATCACGGTGCTGGTCGACGCGCGTAAGGGCACGCCGATCACGATCGAGACACCGAAGCCGGCCGAGCAGCAGACGGTGCTCAGCTACTACATCCACCGGACCACCGGGACGGGCCGCAGCATCTCCCACGGTGTCATGCATTTCAGTACGGTTCAGCAGGTCAACGTCTCCCCGACGAAGAAGGTCGCCGAGGGCAGCTTCGAGTTCTCGTCGCGGTGGCAGCTGGTCGCCCCGCGGGTCCAGACGAAGGTGCCCGGGGTCAGCGAGCCGGTCGACGCGAACCTCGTCGGCGAGTCGCCGTGGTTCGACGGGACGAAGAAGTTCCCGCTGGTCAAGTGGGGCACCAAGGACGTACGTGGAAAAGCCGTCCTGATCCCGGGAAGCTGGGAGACCGACGAGAACGAGCAGGTCATCGCCGCAGCCAAGGCCGGCGCGGCAGTCGCCTTGGTGGTGCGGCCTGCGGACCGCAGCGCGTGGACGGTTTTCAATCCGACGATTGTCGAGCGGTTGCCGATCGTCGCGCTGGCTGTCGCGTACGACGATGGTCAGAGGTTGTTGAAGAAGGCGCCCTCGACACTTGACCTGACTTTGACGACTTCCAGCCCGTACCTCTATGACGTTCTTCAGGTTTCCAAGGACCGGATCCCGGAGAAGGTCGTCTACAAGGTCACCACGGCCAACAGCATGCGGATCACGTCCAGCTATGCGGACAACGGCGGCTTCGACTGGGTACGCGAGCAGCGCTTCGGCTGGCGCCCCTGGCAGACCGTCGCGTGGAACGACACGTCGCGCCCGGTCAGGACACCGTCGACCCGCGAGGAGTGGGTCTCGGCCGGCGACTCGGTCTGGCGGCACGCCGTCACCCACGAATACCCGTGGAACACCGAGGGCCCGCTGCTCGACGGATTCCGGGGCGCTACCACGAGCTACAAGGCAGGCACCAAGTCGGAGAAGTGGGGCGGCGCGGTCGTGCGGCCCGCGAACATCGGCTCGTACCGCTCCGGCGACGTGCTGCACCTGCAGGTTCCGGAGTTCGTCGACAGCGATGGCCACTACGAGTTCGCCACGTACGGCGACAATGCCACGGGCACGTTGTCGCGCGACGGCAAGCAGATCGCCGACCTGGCCGGGGGCGTCGGGGACGTCACCACCACGGCCGGGCAGGCGACGTACAAGCTGAAGGTCGGCACGGCTCGCAGCAACGAGGACTGGGTGTACGGCACGCGTACCGAATCGGAGTGGACCTTCACGTCGAAGTCCGAGGGTGACCTGCCGCTTCTCGGGGTGAACTACACGCCGCAGCCGCTCGGCGTGAAACTCGCCTTCTCCGCGAAGCTGAAGTCGCTCAAGGTCGAGGTGTCCACCAACGATGGTGCCGGCTGGAGTCGCGCTGTCGTCATCGGCACGACCGCGGTTGTCCTGCCGGGGCGTACGCCGGTCTCGCTGCGGGTCACCGCTGAGGACACTGCCGGTAACGCTCTCACCCAGACCGTCATCCGGGCCTACGGTCGCAGCTGAGCGAGAAAGGTTGTGTGCAATTTGGTTGTGTGCAATTTAGTTGTGCACAACTAAATTGCACACAACCTCTGCGCCCTGGCGCAAGTGCTGTGCGCCGCAGCGAAAGACCGCGCGCGCCCCGGCCGCGAGTGTTGATCGGGCACGGGGTAGGCGCGGATTTCACAAGGAGTGAGTGGCTCGTGGGCGAGAAGATTCTGTCGGGCAAGGTGGCGCTGGTGACCGGGGGTAGCCGGGGGATCGGCGCGGCGACGGCCCGGCGGCTGGCTTCGCTGGGCGCGGACGTGGTCATCACCTATGTCGCACAGGCGGAGAAGGCGAAGACGGTGGTCGAGCAACTGCGGTCGCAGGGCGTACGTGCCGAGGGCATTCAGGCCGATCAGGCCGACCGTGCCCAGGTGACGGCCATGGTGGACGCGGTCGCTCAGCAGTTCGGCGGGATCGACATCCTGGTCAACAGCGCCGGTGTCTTCCGGCCCGGGGAGCTGACCGACGCCGGGCGCGACGAGCAGGTCGCGATCAACGTGACCGGTGTCGCCGACACGACCTACCGGGCCGTGCGGCACATGCGCGAGGGCGGCCGGATCGTGAACCTGTCGTCCGGCCTTGCCAGCAAGACCTTCGCAGCCGGCATGTCCGACTACGCGGCGACCAAGGCTGCGGTCACGGCGTACACCCGGGGGTGGGCCCAGGATTTCGCCGCCCGCGGGATCAACGTGAACGTGATCGAGTGCGGCATCATCGACACCGATATGGCCATGTCGAAGGATTCCGAGGGCGGCCGGTTCATGCTTCAGGCGGTCATCCCGATGCACCGGTACGCCGATGCCGACGAGGTCGCCGGTGTGGTGGCGTTCCTGGCCGGGCCGGACGCCGCGTACATCACCGGCAGCACCGTTCGTGTCGACGGCGGCGCCCTCGCCTGAGACCTGGCTTCAGAACTCACCGCGGCGGTCGCCGCGGGTCTCGCGGCGCGTGAAGTCGAACTCGCGGCGGTCGCCGCGGGTCTCGCGGGGCGTGTCACCGTACTCGCGGCGGTAGGCGGTGGCGAACGAGGCGTGGCTGGCGAACCCGGACGCGTGCGCGACCTGCGCGATCGAGCGGTTGTCCCAGGTTGAACTGGCCAATCGGGTCCGGGCCAGCCGCAGCCGCTCCGCGCGGATCAGGTCGCGGGAGGTGGTGCCGGCGGTCTGCAGCACGTCCTGCAGATATCGCGCCGACCAGCCCAGCGCCCGGGCGATGCCGGTGATGGAGAGGCCGGGGTCGGCAGCGTGACGGCGGACGTACTGCCTCACCTGCGCCTCGACCTCTTGTCGCTGGGCGGCCGGCGCCGAGTCGCCGGCGCCCTCGGCGACCAGGCAGAGCAGGTCGAGCAGCTGGTCGCAGGCGATGTCGAAGGTTGCCTCGGAGAGGTGTTCCCGCTCCTGTTGGAGGGTGAGCACCGTCTGCCGGATCAGCCGGCCGAGCCCCGCGGTGCCGTCGAAGACCTGCTGATTCCGGGCCGCGGTGGGATTCCGGCGGTGGATCGCGTCACTGGGGAAGATCAGCGCAACTGACTGGAATTCCTCACCGTGGGTGAAGGTCACCGGGCGGTCCACGTCGCACAGCGCGAGAGTGCCCGGCCGGATCTCGCCCGCGGCTGCGGCCTGCTCCACCTGGGCGCTCCCGGCGGTCGGCACCAGCAGCTCGAACACGCCGCGCGGGTCTGTCCGGATGTGCCGCCGCTCCCGCACGAACTCCTCGCGGACGTTGCCGCAGAGCGCGATGCCGTACGACCGTGACCGCTGCCACTCCAGCCGCCCCGCCCACGGGCCGGCATCCGTAAGGGTGACCCGGCTCTCCCCGTGCAGGTCGATGAACGCTTCCCGCCAGGCATCGGGCGTCGGTGTCAGACCACGCTCGTTCCAGCGATACATGCCAGAACAGTAGCCAACCCCTGACGAGGCCGACCGCTAGGCGTTCGGGGCTGAGAGCCAGCCCCGGCGGGCGGCCTGGAAGGCGAGGCCGGTGCGGGTGTCGACGCCGGCGAGGTCCATGAGGCGGTCGAGGCGGCGCTGGACGGTTCGTTTGCTGACGCCGAGGTGGGTGGCGATGGACTTGTCCGGCATTCCGGAGACGAACAGCGACAACAGCAGGACCTCGGACTGTTGCAACTCGGCGCGCGGCGTCTCTCCGACGAGAGGCGTCGCGCGTTCCCAGTAGCTTTCGAAGAGGGCGACCAGGGCGTCGAGGAGTTCGCTGGAGCGGATCAGGGCGGCGGTCGGTTCGCCGAAGCCGCGGGACTCGTCGGGCACGAGCGGGCAGATCGCGAGGGAGCGGTCGGCGATTGCCAGGCGTACGGGGAGGGTGGGGAGCGTGCGGGACTCCTCGCCGGCGGCCATTGATTCGAGGATGCTCTGCAGCTCGCCGGGTTTTTCGAGCAGTTCGCGTTCGTAGATCGCGCGGTATTTCACGCCGCGGCCGAGCGCCGAGTTCTCCTCGGCGTTCTCGGGTCCGGCCATCGCGAGCGGGTTGGCTCGGCAGAACCAGAGGATCTCCTCCTGGGCGGCGTCCTGCATCGCGCGCAGCCGCTGTCGCAGGACCTGCGCGCCGACCACGATCTCGACGAGATGTTCTGAGCTGCGCCGGCGGGTGTGGTTGCGGTAGTCCTCGCTGAGGGCGGCCACGGTCTGGCGCGCGTTCTCGAGCGTCTGTTGCCGGCGCAGGAGCACGTCGCCGAGTGCGACGTCCGGCGGCAGCGGGTGGTAGATCGGCCCGGCGCCGGCCAGCCCTTTGGTGCGCAGGCCTTCCAGGACCGCCGCTGCCTCGGCGGGTGACATCGCGTCGTGCGCGGCGAGGTCGTCGGCGCCGGCTCCGCCGAGCCGGACGAGCAGGCGGTACGCGTGCTGCTCCGCTTCCGTCAGCACGCCGAGATCGGGCTCCATGCGGCAACTCTACGAACACACCCGCCCGGCGATCACATTCTGGTGGCCGATCAAGCTGCTACCTTCACTTTGAGTAACCGTGATCTAACTGGAGGAGGCGCAGATGCCGACATCCGCACGGATAACGGTCGCGGCTGCCGCAGCCGTGGCCCTGAGCACCGTGGCTGTGCCGACGACCGCGGGCGCGGCGCCTGTCGAGCGGGCCGTGGTTGCCGTCGCTCCGGAGACCGACGTCGTACCCGACAGCTACGTGATCCTTCTGAAGCAGGACGACACCGCGGTCAAGACCCAGGCCAGGGCGCTCGCGAAGAAGCACGGCGGCAAGGTCCGGCAGACCTATTCGCATGCCGTACGCGGATTCGCGGCGACGATGACCGCCAAGCAGGCCGCGAAGATGGCCGCCGACCCCGCGGTCACCGCCGTGCAGCCGAACATCGTGCACCACGCGAGCACCACGCAGACCGATCCGCCGTCGTACGGACTCGACCGCATCGACCAGCGCACCCGGCCGCTCAGCACGACGTACACGTATTCGACATCCGCGTCGAACGTGCACGCGTACATCATCGACACCGGCATCCGCACCACGCACGCGGACTTCGGCGGCCGTGCGACCAGCGGGTTCGACGCGATCGACGGCGGTGCGGCCGATGACTGCAACGGTCACGGCACTCACGTCGCGGGTACGGTCGGGGGCAGCTCGTTCGGGGTCGCCAAGGGCGTACAACTGGTGGCGGTCCGGGTGTTGAACTGTGAAGGCAGCGGCACGACCGCGCAGGTCGTCGCGGGGATCGACTGGGTGACGGCGAATGCGGTCAAGCCCGCGGTCGCCAACATGAGCCTCGGCGGCGGACCGGACCCGGCCCTCGACGCCGCCGTCAGCCGCTCGATCGCCGGCCGCGTGAGTTACGCGATCGCGGCCGGCAACGGCGGACCGCTCGGCCTCCTCCCCCTGGACGCCTGCACCCAGTCGCCGGCCCGGGTTCCGGCCGCCCTCACCGTCTCCGCCGTCGACAACACCGACCAGAAACCGAGCTGGGCCAACCGCGGCACCTGCGTCGACGTCTTCGCACCCGGCCTCACCATCACCTCGGCCTGGATCACCGACGACAACGCGACCAGGACGATCAGCGGTACGTCCATGGCCGCCCCGCACGTGGCCGGCGCGGCGGCGCTCTACCTGGCGAAGCACCCGGCGGCGACCCCGGCGGACGTGCACGCGGAGATCGTGTCCGCCGCGACCCCCGGCGTCGTCGCCGGCCCGGGCGCCGGAACCCCGAACCGGTTGCTCTACACAGGAGCGTTCTGACCCTCCCCGTCACCCGAACGAAGGACCCTGCGCCGCGGCCGGATCGTCAGATCATGCAGCTCACGGGCGATCTGACGGCTCCGGTCCGGTCCCGTTGAGGTGGCCGCGGTAGGTACCCGGTGACAGCATGTGTCTATGCGTTACGGCCACCGAAAGGAACCCCGCAACACCCACCGAGAAGACCCCCGGGAGCGGCAGTCCTGGTTCGAGCCCCGGGCCCGGATTCCCGCGCCGCGCCGCCGTCCGCAGTTGCCCGACCGTCCGCAGCAGCGCCGGGTCTCCGAATGGGCCGCCGCCCGCTGCGACGAGATAGCCGGCGACGTGGCCCGTGGTGGACTGTGGCGTTTCACCGAAGTGGTTGCCGACGTGCTCTACCCGGGGGTCGGAGTGGCGGTCGCCGCGGCGCAGCGGGCCACCAAGTGGGGGCCGGAACTGGTCGGCCTCAACGACGAGCGCGGCTCCGACGTGAAGATCGGCCTGGTCGGCTCCGAGCAGCTCGGCCTCTGGACGATCTTCCGCACCCGGCTCGGCCAGTCCGACCCCGGCCCGCGCCCGGCCTGGTGCACCGAACTCCCGATCGGCCCGGTCGGCGCCGAAGGGGTACGCCGCGAATCCACGATCATCTCCGGCATCGAGGACGCCAAACCCGCCGACGTGGCCGGCCTGCTCCTGACCCCGCCCACAGCCGCCGCCGGCACCCGGCTCCTCGCCCGCGTCGACGTCCGCCTCCGCTCCGGCGTCCTCGCGGTCGACCCCGGCGACGGCCGCTGGCAACGCCGGATGTTCTTCACCGTCGTCTTCCCCCCGAGCCGCGGCAACACCCACCACGAGCACTACCGCGTCGTCTGCCCAGCCTGCGGCGGCCGCCGCCTCGCCCAGTTCCGCGGCTTCGACGTCTGCTCCGACTGCGGCTGGCTGGACCACCAGACCTGACCGCCCACGCCGGCCAGACCTGGCGCCCGACCTGGCAGAACCGGTCAAACGCCCAGGCCGGACTTGAGCGCGTCGGCATAGCGCATCTGCAACGGGCGTGGGTCGAGGCCGAGTAGGTGGAGCAGCTCGTGGTGCTGGGAGTTGGCCATGGACTGCTCGGATGTCAGGTTGGCCCGCACGGCGGGCAGATCGACGTCGCCCGGGGCGAAGGGTGCGAAGACCTCGGGGTCGGCGCCGTATGCACCGGATGGGGGAGTTGCGTCGAGGGGGTAGATGCGGCCGAGATGGTCGACCTGGATCTCGTTGTCGTCGTCGTCCCAGTCCTGCTCGACGAGTTGCTGTTTGTTCAGGTAGTCGTGGAATGCGCGGCCCTCGCGGAACAGGCCGGCCACCAGGACGTCGGAGTCGAAGACGCTGAAGGCGGCGGCCAGTGCGCCGGCCGGGCGGCTCAGCAGGCGGGCGAGATCGTCGGTGGGGGCCCAGCCGTTCTCGTCCTCCGGCACGACGGCCCAGCGCTGCTCGCCGACCGGGATCACGACCGCCCGCTGCCCCGACCCGGCCACCGCGGCGCGCACGTCGTCAAGCGCGCCGGTAGCGAGAATCGTCTGATAAGTGCTGCCCATGATCCCGGACCCTACGGGCCGGGTCCGACAAGAAAGCACAGCGAGAAGCCCGGGCCCGGTCCAGCGAAAGGACCAGGCCCGGCCCCCGAGTGCTATGCCGCTGCGCGGTGGCCCGCCGCCCGCGAGGTGAACGTCCCGCGCCCACTCGTCCGGCTGCGCAGCTGAGTCGCGTACCCGAACAATTCAGCGAGCGGAACGAGCGCGGTCACCGTACGTGCCGATGAGTTGATGATCTGGCCGTGCCGCGCGGCAAGATCACCGAGCACGGCACCGAGCGCGTCCTCCGGCGCACTCACCGTGACCTCCGCGACCGGCTCGAGCACCACCATCTCGCAGGCCTGCAGCGCCGCCCGCAGCCCGAACCGCCCGGCCGCGCGGAACGCCATCTCCGACGAGTCCTTGGAGTGCGTGGCACCGTCGGTGAGGGTGACCCGCAGCCCGGTCACCCGATGCCCGCCGACCGGACCTGCCCCGAGCGCTTCCCGGCAGCCGGCCTCGACCGCGCGAACGTACTCGCGTGGCACCCGCCCGCCGGTCACCGCGGACTCGAACTCGAAGTCACCCTCCGGCAGGGGAGCGACATCCAGTACGACGTGGGCGAACTGACCCGCGCCGCCGTCCTGCTTGACGTGCCGGTGAACGAATCCGGTCACCCCACGCACGATGGTTTCGCGGTAGGAGACCTGCGGCCGGCCGACGGTGACAGCCAGGCCGCTGTCGGTGCGTACCTTCTCCACGGCGACCTCGAGGTGCAGTTCGCCGAGGCCGGACAGCAGGATCTGCCCGGTCTCCGGATCGGTGCGCACGACCAGCGACGGATCCTGCTCAGCGAGGTACGCCAGCACGGTGGACAGCCGCTGCACGTCGGTGTTGCTGCGCGCCTCGACCGCCACCGAGACGAGCGGCTCGGCCGTGCGGGGTTCCTCGAGCAGCACCGGGTGCTCGCGGGTGCAGAGGGTGGTCCCGGCCGTCGCGGCCTTCATCCCGGTCAGGGCGACGATGTCGCCGGCTTCCGCCTGCTCCACCGCGGTGTACCGGTCGGCCTGGATGCGCAGGATCCTGGCAATTCGCTCGGTACGCCCACCGCGCGCATCCCACACCACGTCCCCCTTCCGCACAGTCCCGTCGTAGATCCGCACGTACGTCAGCCGCCCGAGCCTGCTCGCCTGCACCTTGAACACCAGAGCCGCCAGATCACCGCTCGCGTCGCCACCGGGCCCGGGGCGGGACAGGTAGTCGACCGCGGCGTCCAGCAGCGGCTCGATGCCCTTGTTCCGGTACGCCGACCCGCACAGCACCACCACGATCCCGCCGCTGTGCGTCAACTCCTGCAACGCCAGTCGCAGGGTGCCATCGGAGACGTTCCCGAGCTCCCGCAGCGCTCCCTCGTGCCGTTCCGCGACGGCTTCCTCGAGCGCTGTACGCGCTGTCAGTGCCTGGGCCGACCGGGCCGGCCGGGTGCGCAGGACACCGTCCGCCCACGTCAGCTCGCGCATGGCGACGAGATCGATGACGCCTTCGAAGCCGTCCTCGCGCCCGATCGGCAGTTGCACCGCGAGCGGGGTGACACCGAGCCGGTCCCGGATCGAGGTGAGCACCGCGTCGAGGTCGGCCCCGGCGCGGTCGAGCTTGTTGACGAAGGCGATCCTCGGTACGCCGTACCGGTCGGCGGCCTGCCACACGGACTCGCTCTGCGGTTCGACGCCCGCCACCCCGTCGAAGACGACGACAGCGCCGTCGAGCACCCGCAGCGAACGCTCGACCTCGTCGGAGAAGTCGACGTGCCCGGGGGTGTCGATCAGGTTGATCCAGTCGCCGTCCCACTCGAACGTGACCGCGGCCGCGGAGATGGTGATGCCGCGGTCACGTTCCTGCGGGTCGAAGTCGGTGACGGTGGTCCCGTCGTGCACCTCGCCACGTTTGTGGGTAGCGCCGGTGGCGTACAGGATGCGTTCGGTCAGGGTTGTCTTGCCGGCGTCGACGTGGGCGAGGATGCCGAGGTTGCGGACACGCATGATGATGATCTTTCGAGCTTGATCCGACGGTGGACAGCGCCCGCCCGCCCGTTCCCCTGTGCGGGGTAACGGTCAGGAACGTCCAGCTCCGGTGGCGCACCCGGAGCCGGGCACGCGGGACACGAGGATCAGCTCGAAACGCGACGCGGGGATGACGAGGTCGATGCGGTAACGCATGGCCTGCCCCCTTCGCTCGCGGTGATGATCGAAGGGTAGGCCGCCGGGTCCGGAGACCGCACGGCATTTACGCCTGGAAGCATGAAAAAACCGGCTCCGGGACCTTGCGGGTCACCGGAGCCGGTCTAGAGGTTCGCTTGAACTTGGCCCTGCAGTATTAGTCCTGTGAGAGAGACAGGGACACGCGGAGGGGGTCAGGAGATGGAAACGCTCGAGACGCCAGAAAAATCGCCGCTGTCAGCACGGTAGGACACAACAGAGTAAGAAGAGCCCGCGACAACGGAAGAAGAGGACAGCGAGAGCTGTTCGGTCGCGGTGCCGGTGACAAGGCCGAGACGGTCCAGGAAGTGGGTCTCCCCCGCGGAGGCGCCCTCGACCATGATGAAGGCCTGAACAGAGACCGATCCCGCCGGCGCGACAACCGAATACGAGCTGGTCACCCAGCCGGAAGCGGAATCCACGGCAGCCTTGTTGGACGTCGCGAGACGCGTGACTTTGCCATTCGCGTCGGTAAAGGTGAGACCCGCGCGGACAACCCGGCCGGTCGACGAAGCCTGGAAAGACGCCACCGAGGTGTACGTCGTGCCGGCGGTGACCGTCGACTTGCGACCCGTCACGTTGATCTGGCCCGCCGAAGTGGCCGTCAGCGCCAGCGAAGAGCCGCCGATCGCACCCGACGACGTGTTACGGGCGATCTTCGTGGTGGAACCGGCCGTCCAGGCGGAAACGCCGGAAACCGACTCCAGGCTCGCCGCGTCGTCGTCCATCAGGTTCGCGGGGACCGCCGAGCTGCCGACCGGAAGATCCGCGATCTGCTTGCCGTCACGGAAAACCTTGTAACCCGCGACGGTGTTGACCCCGGCGTAGGACTCGGTCCAGGTCAGCGAGTTGCTGTCGGCTGCGAGACCGGTCGCCCCTTCCGGAGCCAGCGCTGCCGTACGCACAGCAGCGCCGACAATCCCGGAAGTCGTGTTCTTCTCCCCGTTAGGGCCGGTCAGCACCGTGCCGGACGGCGCGGACGACTTGCTGCGGGCGCCGAGGTGCACGCCGTACCACGTGGTCGGCTTGGCCTGGTCGTCGACGATCGTGTTGCCGTAGATCGCGTCTCCGGTGCCCACCGACAGCGCGATCCCCGAGGTGTCGACGCGGCCCGCACCCGTGTTGTACTCCGTCGACCCGCCGAAGCCGGCGTCGACGACCCGGTTGCCCGTGATCGAGTCGGCGGTGGTCTTCACGTCCTGGTTGCCGTACACGAGGATGCCGGACTGCCGGGACCGCTCGATGACGTTGTCCCGGACGACGTTGTTGCCGCCGGCCCGGACGTAGTGGTCCCCGCTGTCCCCGCTGTCATCGCTCAGGCTGCCCAGGGTGCCGTAGGTTCCGTCGGCGTCGAGGTAGTCGCTGTAACCGATGGCCACCCCGACGGTGTACGAGTCGAGGATCCGGTTGCCCGCGATCAGGTTGTCCCGCGGGTTCGTGATGTCCTTGTTCGGCGCGACGTGCGTGTAGTTCGCGTTGGAGGTCAGCACGATGTGCGCGCCCTCCAGCGTGTTACCGGTCGCCTGCGCCTGCGTGAGCCCCTCGAAGTACATGTTGCCGTACTCGTTGACGCCCCGGGCCGCCGCGACAGCCGGCCTGGTGTGCACGACGTTGTTCCGCACCGTCGTCCGGACCGAGTTGACGAAGTCGAAGCTGTTGCCCCGGATCGTCGCGTCGAACTGGTTGTTCTCGATGACGACCCCGTCGTTCCGGCCGCCGCCGATGTTGTCCTCGTCGCCCGACTCGGCGCCACCCCAGTTGTCGAACCGGTTGTCGACGATGCTGACGTTCTTGACCTGCGACACCCACAGCTTGAAGTACTCGAGGTTCGTGAACCGCACCTGGCGTACGGTCCAGTTGTCCCCGGCCTTGATCCCGCCGCCGGTGTTCGTGCTCGCCCCCAGCGCCGACCGGAAGTCACAGTCCACACCCGGCTGTCCCGGCAGATCAGCGGCGGTCGCCGAACCCGCGTCGGTCCGGCAGTTCCCGTTGACGGTCAGGTCGGCGACGAGGTTCGTGCTGCCGGCCTCCTTCGCGTCAGCGGGACGCACCAGGAACCCGAAGCTGAAGTTCTTCCAGTTCACCGTCGGATCCATGACCAGGCTCGTGGCCGTGATCCCGGCACCGCGCAGGTTCACGTTCACCGGCAGCGCCAGACCCTTGGTCAGCCGGTACGTCCCGGCCCGCAGCAACACCGTCGCAGTAACCGGAGCCGACGTCACCGAGCCGTCAGCCGCGACCACCGCGGAGCGCGTACGAGAAGCAGCCGAAGCCACCGCCTGCGAAAGCGACGTGTAATCGTCAGCGGCCCCGCCCTTGGGCGCGGCAGCCACAACACAGGTCGAATCGGCCGCACAGTCCGCGAACGTCATCGCGGCCGGGCTCACGCTGGAAGTCAGCGAGTAGGCCGGCGCAGCAGACGACACCGCGGCGGACGCGGCATACGCGGGGGCAGCTGCCATGGCTGCGAACGCAGCCGGCAACGCCACCGCGGCGGCGATGACAGCCACCCTCAGGCGGACGGTATGGGACAGGCGCATCAGTTCTCCGGGGGTTGCGGTCTCGGTGCGATTCGGGGTGCGAATCGGGTGCAACCGTAAGAGAAGCCGCCTTCCGCCGGCCTCCACCAAAGGGTCGATTAGAGACTTGCCCGATCGGCGGCCCACGCTCAAACCGCAGCATTTGTGACAGATGCCACTTGCCCGACTTGCGCTATTCGCGGGGTTGCGCTGTGTGGTCAGGCTCGGATTTCGGAAAGACCGCTTCCGGCCCTGCGCTGGGGACCTGATTGTCTATGACCCGATTCTCTACACCGTCATAGAGGCTGCGCCGGACCAGCAACGCACCGCACCCGAGAACAAAGACCACCGCGATCACCCCGAGCCGCGCCCAGGGAACATCCTTCAGCCGCCGGTCCAGGCCGATGGAGACACTGGGGGAGGTGGAAGCATGGTGGGGTGACTCGTCGTTTTGCGCTTTGGCAGGCTGATCTTGATGGTGGGCTCTGTGCTGTGCCCGAGGAGAGTCTGGAGGCTCTGGCGGGGCGGGAGCGGATCTCGTTCGTGCTGGAGCATCAGGAGCCGGGTGGGGGCAAGACCCGGAAGGTTTTCGAGACCGTGCTCCGGGAGGACATCGAGTGGCAGTTCACCGAGATCGAGTGGCCCGGTGATGTGCGGGCCGGGGTGCTGGTGAGTGTGTCGTGGCATGCGCAGAAGCAGGAAGTCGTCGCGCGGACGACGTCCCTTGAAGAGCCGGTTCGGGTCGACGGGGTGGACTTTTTTCACGAGTATGACCCGAAGGTGGTCACCCGGGAGTTCGAGGCGGGGAAGTCGAACCGGGGTCAGGTGATGTTCGCGGTACGGCGGCAGGGGCGCATTTTCCCCGATGGGAGCGCCGTGCTCGACGAGGCCACGTTGCCGGCGCAGACGAAGTCGCTGGGCCGGGGGGCGAAGGGGACGTTTTTCCGGGATCAGGCTGTTGAGCAGCTGATTCGCGAGGGCTACCTCACTCGCGTGCCGGGCAGTGTCGACGCGCACGGCTATCCGTCGTATCCGGCTGTCGAGGGGCAGAAGGAGGCGGAGATGCTGTTCTACGCGCCGATGCTGGAGGAGGTTCCCGATCCGGAGGACCCGGATGCGCAGGAGCGGCGGGACCACTGGGTGAACGGGTTTGTGCGGAAGCTGCCGCCCGGGGCGCAGCCTTCCGAGAAGCAGCTGGAACTGCACGAGCGGGCTGTCGAGAGCGCTCAGCTCGACGACAGCCCGCTCGCACCGGGATACACCTTCGTGAAGAAGCACCACCGGACCTGAGGTCAGGCGAAGCTGAACGTCACCCCGTCGCTGGTGCCACCGGGGGTGGTCACCGTCAGGGGTGCCGACGTGCCGGCCGCGCGGGCCGGGATCGAGACCTTGAGCTGGGTGTCGGAGATCTTGGTGAAGCCGAGCGTGGCCGTGCCCAGCATGACCTTCGTGACGCCGGCGAAGCCCGTGCCTGTGATGGTCACCGGGGTGGCGGCCTTGGCCGAGCCGGTGGTGACGCTCAGCGAGGTGATGGCAGGCAGTGGCGGGGCGTTGTAGGTGAAGGCGGTGCCGGCGGCGGAGATTCCGCCCGGCGTCGTGACCTGGATGTCCACCGGGCCGGCGGCGTGGATGGGCAGGGTCAGTTTGAGCTGGGTGTCGGAGACCTTGGTGTACGGGGTGACCACGCCGCCGACCGTGACCTTCGTGGAGTCGGTGAAGCCGGTTCCCGTCACGACGATCGGGGTGCGGGCGTTGGTCAGGCCGTTGTCCGGGCTGAGGGTGCTGATCTCCGGGGTCGGCGGGGCGGCGTAGGTGAAGGTGCCGCCCGTGCTGACGCCGCCGGGGGTGGTGATCACGATGTCGACGGGGCCGGCTGCATGGACCGGGAGGGTCAGCTTGAGCTGCGTACCGGAGACCTTCGTGAAGGAGATCTGCTTGCCGTCGGCGGTGACCTTGGTGGCACCCCCGAAGTCAGTTCCGGTGAGTACGACCGGAGCTGTCTTGTAGGTCAGACCGGTGGCCGGGGTCACGGCGGTGACGACGGGGGCGGGCGGGAGCGCGTACGTCAGCTGGCCTGCGGGGTTGCTCGTGCCGTAGGTGTTGGTGACGGTGACCGGGTAGGTGCCGGCCGGGCGGACCGGGGTGGTGAACGTCAGCGACGTCGGGCTGAGCACCTTGGCGGGCGCGGTCATCGTGCCGATCTTGACGCTGGTGACGCCGGTCAGGTCCGTGCCGGTCAGCGTGACCGTCTGGCCGCCGATCGTGGTGACCGCGGCCGGGTCGAGCGTGCTGACGCCGGGAGCCGGGGGCACGTACGTGAACTTGCTGGCGGTCGACACCGCGCTGGTGCCGGTGGAGTTGGTGACGGTGATGTCGACCGGGCCGGCCGCGTGCGCCGGGGCGGTCGCGATGAGCTTGGTGACGCCGCCGACGACCGTCGGGGTGAAGGAGGCTGCCGTGTCACCGAACTTGACCGAGGTCGCGCTGGACAGGCCGGAGCCGGTGATGGTGACCGCGGTGCCCCGGGCCGCCTTGTTCACCGACAGTGCCGCCACCGTCGGGGCGAGCGCGAGCGGTGTCGACGGGGTGGTGATGCCACCGACCGCGAACGCGCTGGTCGCCTGTTTGGTCACGAAGGCCCAGGAGATCTTGGCGTCGCCGCCGTTGCCCCAGTACGGGCCCCACGAGTTGCGGATATAGATGCCCTGCGCGTCGTAGCCGTACACGGCGATCATGTGGCCGCCGAGGTTGGAGCCGGTGGTGGTCGAGTAGAGGCTGTGCGTACGCAGGTACATGAAGTCCTGGTAGACCGGCATGCCCATCGCGACCGGGGTGCCCGAGGCGAGCGCCTGCATGATCGCGGACTGCGCGCCGGCACCCTGGTTGTTGCCGTTGAACAGCCGGGTGAAGTTGCTGACCTTGTAGTTCTTGGCGTTGTCCATCTCCGCCTGGGTGGGCGCCGACTGCCAGTTCGTGGTGCCCTGCCAGTAGTCGTCCTGGGTGTCGATGCCGGTGCTCTTCGCGTTGGCCAGCACGTAGTCGGCGATCAGGCCGGACTTGGGGGCGCCGCCCTTCGCGACGTTGGTCATGTACATGTACAGCGGGGCGTACGGGGCACCGGAGCCGTTCGTCCGGTTCGACCAGTAGCCCATGATGCTGTAGCCGATGCTCCACGCGACACACGCGCCGATCTGGCCCTGATCGCCGACGGCGGGAGCGTATTCGCGCAGGTCCACGCTGGCCGGCAGCACCTCCTGGGCGCGCAGCCCGACACGGGCCACCGTCCGGCCGGGGCCGGGCAGCAGGTCACCGACGGCGTGCGGGTAGGTCCTCGTGCGGGTGGCAGCCTCGGCGGGCAGGGCCGGGAGCAGCGCGGGGAGGGCGGTCAGAACGGCCGCGGCCAGCACCAGCCGGCTCCGATTCAGCGCGTGGGGCGTCAGGCGCATCCGTGGTCCTCCTCAGGATCATGACAAGGCTCGCCTCATCGGCACGGTGACCGGCGGGTTGAGGAAAACGTGACCGGTGGGGATAGCGTTGCGGCCGTGTGGAGCAGCCGGGCATCAGCAGCGACCGTGGTTCTGGCACTGACCGGCGGTCTGGCGGCGTGCTCGACCCGCCCTCCGGCGACGCCGATCGCGGCCCCGCCTCCGTCCTCGCCCCCGTCCTCGTCGGCGGCGAGCGCATCTCCGGCTCCGGGTGTGTCTCCGACCAGGGCAGACTGCGTCTCCAAGACCTTGGCGGGCCTGTCGCGCGAGGAGCGGGCCGGGCAGTTACTGATGATCGGTACGCCCGTAGATGCGCCTCGCCCCCTCGCCCGCGACATCGACGCCCTGCACCTCGGCGGCGTGTTCCTGGCCGGGCGCAGTACCCGGCCGGCGTCCGCCCTGCGCGCCGACATCGCCGCGCTGACCAGGGCCGGTGACATCCCCGCGCTGGTCTCGCTCGATCAGGAGGGCGGCAGCGTGCAGACGCTCAAGGGCCCGGACTTCCCGCTCCTGCCCTCGGCGCAGCGCCTCGGCACAAAATCACAGACAGAACTGCGCGGCACCGTACGCGAGAGCGCGCGTCGCCTGGACGCGATCGGCATCACGCTCAACCTGGCACCGGTGGCCGACACCGTCCCAGACGACGTCGGCGCGGCGAACCCGCCGATCGGGGCGTTCCGCCGGCAGTACGGCTCGGACCCCGCGAAGGTGGCCGAGGACATCGCCACGGTGGTCCCGGCGTCGCAGGACCAGGGCGTACTGACCGTGTTGAAGCATTTTCCGGGGCTGGGCCGGGTCCGCGCGAACACCGACGTGTCCAAGGACGTCGTCGACGCGCAGGCGGACGCCGCCGACCCGTACCTGCAGCCGTTCGTCGCCGGGATCAAGGCGGGCTCGGCCGCGGTCATGATCTCCTCGGCCCGCTACCCGAAGCTCGACCGCTCGAACATCGCCGCCTACTCGAAGCCGATCGTCACCGGCCTGCTGCGGGAGCGGCTCGGCTTCCAGGGGATGGTGGTCTCGGACGATCTGGGCGCGGCGGACGCGGCGGCGATCGTGCCGGTCGGCGAGCGCGCGGTCAAGTTCGTCGCGGCCGGCGGGGACCTGGCGCTGACGATCCGGCCGCAGGACGCCGAGCCCATGGCGGCGGGCCTGATCGCCGAGGCGGGCAGGTCACCCGAGTTCGACGCCCGGGTGACCGACGCCGCGCGGCACGTCCTGACGGTCAAGGACCGCGCCGGTCTGCTGCACTGCTGAGACTGTTCACATCGGTCTGCTAGACATCGATGATCATCCCTCGTCGATGGGAGACTCCCCATGTCTCGAAACGATCTGTCCCGGCGCTCCCTGCTGCTCTCCGGCGGTGCGGCCGCCCTCGGCGCGGCAGGCCTGCTCACCGGCGCGACCCCTGCCGGTGCCGCAGCCGCCGAGGATCCGGCGGTCACCCCGACGGCGGCGCTCGGACGGCTGCTGGCCGGTAACCGGCGCTTCGTCGCCGGGCACGCCCGCCACCCGCACCAGGGTCTGCAGGACCTGCACGACCTTGCCACCGGCCAGCACCCGTTCGCCATCACCATCGGGTGCGCCGACTCACGGGTCTCCCCGGAGGTGCTCTTCGACCAGGGGCTCGGCGACATCTTCGACAACCGGGTCGCCGGCAACATCGTCGACGACCTGCTGCTGGGCAGCATCGAGTTCGCCGTCGAGGAGTTCGGCAGCCCGCTGATCGTGGTGCTCGGCCACGAACGCTGCGGCGCGATCAACGCCACCATCAACGCGATCACTTCCGGCGGCACCGCCCCCGGCCACATCGGCGCGATCGTCGACGCGCTGCGCCCGATCGTCGAACCGGTCCTGAGCCACCCGGGCGACGTCATCGACAACGCCGTCCGCGCGAACATCGAGGCCCAGGCCGCCGAGCTGGTCCGGCGCAGCGCCCTGATCGCCGAGCACATCGCCGCCGGCCAGGTACGCGTCGTCGGCGCCCGCTACGACCTCGACAACGGCCACGTCACCCTGCTCTGACGACCCTGCTCTGACGACCCTGCTCTGACGACCCTGCTCTGACGACCCTGCTCTGACGACCCTGCTCTGACCGGGCCTGCTCTGACCGGGCCTGCTCTGACCGGGCCTGCTCTGACCGGGCCTGCTCTGACCGGGCCTGCGGTCCGGTGAGTCGGGGAGAGCCGGCTCACCGGCCGGTTCACCAGCCGACCGGGCCGCTGACGTCGAAGAAGGTGCCGCTGGGGCCGTCAGCCGGGATGGTGGCGGCCCGCACGACGACCTTGGCGCCCTCGGACGGGTGCTGCCCGGCGCCGGTGCTGCCGTTCATGTCGGTGTCGTTGTAGCCGGGGCACACGGAGTTGACCTTGATCGGCGTATCGCTGAGCTCGACGGCGAGCTGCCCGGTGAGCGCGTTCAGGATGGTCTTCGACGTGGAGTAGGCGTAGCTGCTGCCGTACTGTCCCAGCGGGTTACCCGGGGACACCAGCGTGGAGACCGACCCCATCGTGCTGCTGACGTTCACGATTCGCCCGGCCGGCGCCTTCTGCACGAGCGGCAGGAACGCCTGGGTGACCCGCAGCGTCCCGTAGAAGTTCACGTCCAGCGTGCGCCGGATCGTGTCGGTGCTGATGGTGCTGGCCGGTCCCTCTTCGTCCCCGAGCGCCACGGCCGCGTTGTTCACCAGCACATCGAGGGCGCCGGTCGTGTCGCTGACGTGTGCCGCGGCGGCGTTGACGCTGTCCGCGTCGGTCAGGTCGAGGCTGACGAATCGAACGTCTCCCTCCCCGGCCAGTTTCTGCGCCGCGGCCTCGCCACGGGCCTGGTCCCGGGCTCCCAGCCAGACGGTGAAACCCTGCTGCGCGAGCTGGCGCGCGGTCTCGAATCCGATGCCCTTGTTGGCGCCTGTGACGAGCGCCGTCTTCTTCGTAGTGGTCATGGAATCGATCGTCGTACCCCGGAGCGGTACGATCCATAACGTGGAATCCGCAATATCTTACGCATCGTCCAGCGCTGCATCGTCCAGCGCTGCATCGTCCAGCGCTGCATCGTCCAGCGCTGCATCGGCCGGTGTTGCATCGGCCGGTGTTGCACCGTCCAGCGGCATATCGGCCGGCGCTGCATCGGCCGGGGGCATGGCGTCCGCCGGTGTGGCGCCGCTCGGGCACGATGATCCGATCGCGGCGGCCATCGGCCTGCTCCGGCCGCGCACCGTGGTCGAGGCCGGGCTCCACGCCGCCGGGTCGTGGGCGGTGCGATACGACGCTTTCCCGCACGTGAAGATCGGGGGCGTCGTGCGGGGTGAATGCTGGCTGGCCATCGACGGGCACGAGCCCGTGCTGCTGCGCGAGGGTGACATCTTCCTGCTGACCAACCCGTCGTCGTACCTCATGGCCAGCAGTCTCACCGCGCCGACGCAGGCCGCGGAGCAGTTGTGGGAGACCGCCTCGAACGGCGTGGTGCGGATCGGGCCCGAGGCGGACGAGGACACGTACCTGTGCGGGGGTTATTTCTGGTTCGACGCGTCCAACGCGTCGCTGCTGATCGACGTTCTGCCGCAGCTCGTGCACGTCCCTGCCGCCGATCCGCGTAACAAGCAGCTCGCGTACGTCACCGAGATGCTGAACGCCGAGGTCGAGCACAACGCCGCCGGCAGTTCCCTGGTCATGGACCATCTCGTGCAGATCCTGTTCGTCCATGCCCTGCGCGCCCACGCCGAGCGGACCGACCGGCCCGCCGGCTGGCTCGGCGCGCTCAACGACAACGGCATCGGTGCGGCGCTGCGCGCCATGCACGCGGACGTGGCGCGCCGCTGGACCCTCAAGGAGCTCGCCGGGATCGGCCGGATGTCCCGTTCGGCGTTCGCCGCGGCCTTCAAGGACCAGGTCGGGTCCGCACCCCTGGAATACCTCATCGAGTGGCGGATGAAGCTCGCCCGCGACGCCCTGTGCCGCAACTCCCGATCGATCTCCGAACTGGCAGCCGCGACGGGCTACGAATCCGAGAGCGCCTTCAGCACCGCGTTTCGCCGGGTGGTCGGCTTCTCACCCAAACACTTCCGCGACGGCTGTGCGACCCGGGTTGCGAACGGCGGGGTTGCGAACGGCAGGGTCGCAGACGGCAGGGTCGCGAACGGCAGGGTTGCAAACGGGTAGTGGGTTTCACTCAAGCCGGGTCCGGCGCGGACGATAGTCCGCGACGTGACCGCCACGAGCATTGCCAAGCCCCCCGTCACGGCCGCGGCCGTGCAGGTCGCGGCGCTGCTCGACCAGGCCGAGGAGGCCCGGTTGCGCGGTGACTACCGGGCCGGGTCGGAGCTCGCGCGGCAGGCGGCGAAGCTCGCCGGGGTCTGTGGTGACGGTGCCGGCGAGGCCGCCGCGCTGCGGTCGATGGCCAATCAGCTGATCCGGCTCGGCGAGCAGGAGGCCGCGGTCACCGCGTGCCGGGAGGCCGTCGCCGTGCTGGAGACGCTGCGCGACGACGCCGGGATCTGCGAGGTCCTCACCGTGCAGGCGATGCCGCTCAACGGGCTCGGCATGCACGAGGAGGCCCTCGAGGCGCTGGCGCGCGGCCGGGAGATCGCCCAGCGGCTCGGTGACCGGGACCTGCTCTACTGGGTGCACAACCGCACCGGCGTCGTGCACGGCAGCATGGGTAACCGCGAGCAGAGCACCGATTATCTGATGCGGGCCCTGAGCATGGCCGAGGGCATGGACGTCGAGGCGCGGTTCTGCATCCTCAACAACCTCGGCGACAACGCGGTCTACCAGGTTCCGCGGCAACGGGCCAACGGCGACGCGGAGGGCGCGGGGGAGACGCTGCGCAACGCGCTCGGATATGTCGACGAGGCGCTGCGGCTGGCCCGCGCGGCGCGGCACCCGTTCCGGGAGTCGATCTGCCTGGACAACTACGGGATGCTGCGGGCGCTCGATTACGACTTCGAGGCCGCGGACCGGATGATCGAGGACTCGCGGGCGATCGCGGCCATTCACGGGTACCGGTCGCTGGAGTCGGCGGCGCTGCAGCACCAGGCTCACGTACGCCTCATGCGCGGCGAGTGCGCGAAGGCGATCGAGGGGCTGCTCGAGGCGCTGGACCGGGCCCTGGAGGCGGGCGAGACGCCGATGGCGATGGAGATCCACCGGGAGCTGTCCGAGGCGTACGAGCAGGTCGGCAACTTCGCGGCGGCGCTCGGCCACTACAAGGCGTACCACCTGCTGGAACGGACCGCGCACAACGACGTGGCCGCAGCCCGCGCCCGGATGGCCGTGCACCAGTTCGAGTTGGACAACGCGCGGCTGGAGGCCGAGCTGGCCCGGGTCCGCAGCGCCGAGCTCGAGGTGGCGACGCTGAGCTGGCAGCGCCAGGCGACCGAGGACTCACTGACCGGGCTGCCGAACCGCCGCTTCGCCGAGCTGCGCCTGCCGGAGATGGTGGCCTCGGGTGGCCCGCTCTGCGTGGCGATCGCCGACGTGGACCTGTTCAAGGGCGTCAACGACCGCTTCGGCCACTTCGTCGGTGACGAGGTGCTGCGCCAGATCGCCGCCGTGCTGCGCGACAACGTGCGCGACCTCGACCTGGTGGCCCGGCTCGGCGGCGAGGAGTTCCTGATCGGTCTGGACGGCGTGGACTTCGAGGACGCCCGGGCGCGGTGCGAACTGCTGCGGGCTCAAGTGGCCGCGTACCCATGGGAGGGTCTGCAGCCGGGTCTGAGCGTGACCATCAGTCTCGGCCTGGCCATCGTCCGCGCCGAGGAGGACCTGCCGGCGGCGATGATCCTGGCGGACCGCCACCTCTACGAGGCCAAGCGCGCCGGCCGTAACCAGGTCGGAGCTTAGCCGTAACCATCGGATGCGTCCTGGCGAGCGCGCACGTCAGGAAGCCGACAACAGGCATCACCGGGCTCCGGCCAGGCCTCTTGTCCCTGGGCGCGCCGAGGGGGACGCGTCCCGCCGCCCGCCCGGCATCCGGGCGGGCGGTCGTGCGTCTGCCATCATGTCCGAATGCTTCAGGTTGGCCGGGTGCTTCGCAGTGTTGTCACCGTCCTTGCCGTCGCCGCCTTCGCGGGCTGCTCCTCGGACGACACACCGGAGCCCGACAAGAACGTCATCAGCGTCGACACCATGCGTGCCGCCCTCCTCAAAGCCGCGGACATCGGCCCGACCTGGAAAGACCCGGGCGAGTCGGCGGCACCCGCCGAGCTGGTCAGCATCTGCGGCGCCGACACGGCGGCGGCCGCGGTGCCCGGCAAACCGTCGCCGGTCTCCGCGACACTGTCCGACGAGGGCACCGGCGGCGTGCAGAGCCTGACCCAGCACGCCCTGGTCTACGACGACGCGATCTCGTCCGCGACGGCCCTCGCGACCCTGCGCGCGGTCGCCGACGCCTGCCCGCCGAGCGTGCAGAAACCGGCGAAGACCGGCGACCGCGACGAACCCGCGTACACCGAGACGGCGAAGACCACCACGCTCGGCCAGGGCGCCTGGAACGGCTTCGTCACCCTCCGCAACAAGCAGTACGACAAGGCCCACGCCGCCACCGCGGACATCGCCGTCGTCGCCCTGACCCGCGACAACGTCCTGCTCGTCGACCAGTACGCCATCTACCGCCTGGGCAAGTCCGGCGCCAGCGCCAACCCGGAATTCTCCAACGACTGGCAGAAACTGGTCGGCTCCACCCTCAGCCGCGTGAAGTAGTCAGCGTGCCTTCCCGGCCTTGAGCATGGTGACCGACTTCTCGATGCGCCGGGCCCGGGTCTCCGCGGTCTTCGCCCCGGTCACCTGCAGCACATGCCAGCCCTTGTTGCTCGCGGACAGGCCGTCCCAGAACGCCTTCGCCTCCGGGACGGCCTCCAGCGCCGCCGCCAACTCCGCCGGCACCTCGACCTCCCGCGGCGCGGCATCCAGCACGACATCCACGTCATGCACCTCCCCGGCGGCGATCCCCGCCGCACCCCGGCGCTCAGCACTCACCCCGAGCCAGTAGGCGCCGCCCATCTTCGCGATCGACCCCCGCCACTCGTACCCGTTGACCGTCACCACGACCTTGGGACGACCCCCACCACCCAGCTCCGCCACGACATCGTCGCCGACCCGGAATCCGGTGGTCGTCCCGCCGGTCGCCTGCAGTTCCCCTCGAAACCTCATCCCCCGATCTTCCCGGAGACCCGGCCGCGGCACGCCCGGCCCGCCCGCGAACTACCGGATCAGAGGACACCCGCGAACCGCAGGAAGTCGGCGATCGAGTTGACCGGGCTGCCGTCCGGGAATCGGACGCCGTCGACCGGGGACCAGCTGGTCTGGTTCAGGTAGGAGGTCCGGTCGAAGCGGACCTGGCCGATGATGGTCTCGGCCACGATGCGGCTGCCGACCGCGCCCAGCGTGTTGCCCTGGGCCTTGACCTCGGATTCGCGCAGGACGTAGAACCACAGCGGCGTCCTCGCGTCGAAGCCGTTGTCCTTGATGACCTTCTGCAGGGCGGTCGGGCCCTTGTCGGGGTCGGCGATCCGGCCGACGACCTCGTCAGGGGTCAGCGGCGTGATGCCCAGTTCCTCGGCGACGGCCTGGCCGGTCGGCAGCGCGAGCCGGTAGCCGCGCAGCAGATTGCGCCGGGCCAGCTGTTTGAGCAGGGTCAGCACGTCCGGGCCGTCGTTCTGACCGGCCGTCTGGTTCACCATGTCGGACAGCGGGAGCGCCAGGTGGGTGTCGATGCGGCGGGCGAACCGGTCGGCGAACAGGCTGTCCTTGTCCACGAAACGGTTCCACTCGGCCGCCCAGTTGGTCGGCAGGGTGTCGTTGCCGCCCAGGTCGCCCGTGCCGGTGAAGATGAACATGAACCGGAACGGGGCGTTCGGCAGCAGGTTGTTGCCGGGCCGGCCGAAGTTGCGGTTCCAGTCGTAGACCCCGCGGACCATGCTGTGGCCGAACCGGTAGGCCGCCACCGAGAATTCCAGCGGCATGTACGGTTTCGCGGCGCCGGTCAGCCCCAGCAGGTCGTCGCCGTCGTTGCCCAGCACGAAGTCCACGGTCTCCGGCCCGGTCACCGTACGCAGGAAGTCGTGGATGGTCAGCCACTGGTACGTCCACCGGGTCAGGTCCCGGGCGCGCAGGAACACGTCGCTCAGGCCGGTGCGCTGGGGCTCGTTCGCGCGTACCCAGTCGACCGTCGCATTGTGGAAGCGCAGGAAAGCCACGTGCAGCTGGGCCACGATGAGGTTCTCGTCGTTGCGGGCGTCGCCGACCAGCGGCACCTTGTCCGCACGCCGGGGCAGGTCGCGGGCCATGTCGTCGACCGGCGGGATGAGCACGCCCGCGTTGACCGTGGTCAGCTGCCCGAGACTCAGCTTGGCCCGGTCCTCGACCTGGTAGGGCACCTCGATGCGGTCGGGGTCGTCACCCGGCGCCACGAACGGGCCGTCGCCGTACACCGAGTCGAGGTTCAGGGCCGGGTTCCGGGCGTTCTTGAGCAGGTCCTTGACCAGCGCCGGGTCGAGCGGTGGCAGGTGGGTGTCGCGAATGCTGATCTTGCTGTCGTTGTCCGTGGCGGCCGTCAGGTCGTGATCGACGAACTGCCCGTAGTACGTGTAGATCGGCGGGATCGGCGAGCTGCGATCATCGGCCGGGGGTTCCTGGTCGATCATCGCGTCACCGAGTTGGTTCAGCCCGGCCACCGTTGCCGCCACCTCGGCGTCGCTGCCCGCCGGCAGATGCTTGTCGGGCTTGCCGACGAGATCCTTGAACAGGTAGTCGAAGTCGGTGGTACCGATGTAGTGATCCTTCGCATCGGCGCCCCGGGCCTGCGAATCCTGAACCACCTCGCTCAGTGGCGTCCAGCCGGCTTCCTTGAGCTCATCCACGTCCGGCGCGTTGTCGGCGATGGCGTGCCCGCCGTGCCTCAGACCGGTGATGATCCGGCTTACCTCACCGCTCCGCTTCATGTGCGGCTCCTCGTCTGCTTGTACGACGTCTTCGTGTTCGACGAGTCAGCGTCGCCGGGACCTGCGTACGGTCGCTTCGGGGAGGTCCCGGGGATGCTGGAAACCTGACACTTCGGCGGGCCGTTCGGCTGTGGGGGAACTCCCTGAGATGCCGGTTCCTGCGAGGTAGCGGACGAGTTGGGTGCGGGAGCGGACGCCCAGTTTCCGGTATGCGCTGGAGAGGTGGGTCTCCACCGTTTTGCGGGAGACGAACAGGGCCGCTGCGGCTTCCGGGTTGCTCAGGCCGTCGGCGACCGCGCGGGCGACCTGGAGTTCGCGGGGTGTCAGGGAGGCCAGGACCAGCGCCGGGTCCGGGTTGGGACGTTCTCCCGCCGCGGACAGCAATGCCGCCGTACGCGCACAGAACGGTTCCGCGCCGAGTCGCCGGAACGTGGACATCGCGTCGACGAGCAGCGGGGTGGCCCGGGTGTGCAGTCCGTGGCGGGTGAGGAGCTCGCCGTGGGCGAAGGTGGCGCGGGCGCGGGCGAAGGGCTGGTGGGCGTACCCGTCGAGGGCCTGGCGGAACCAGATTTCTGCCTCGTCGGGATCCGTGGTGAGGGCTCCGCGCTGGGCTGCCACCGCGGCGCACACGCTCGGCAGGGTGCTGCTGCGTTCCAGGGCCTCGAGCTGTTCGCGGGCGCGGTCGAGGTCGCCGGTCAGCCGGTACGCCTCGACGAGGTCGGCCGACCACGATGCCATGACCGGGTTCTGGGCTCCGGAACGGTCCGCGAACTCGCGTACGGCTTCGAGGCTGGCGACCGCGTCGGCGGCATCTCCGGCGGCGAGGTGGCGCAGCCCGAGTGCCGAGCCGTGGAACACGGTCAGGCCCGCGACGCCGGAGGGGCCCGCGATCCGGGCTGCTTCGGCGAGGTGGATGTCGGCTTCGGTCAGCCGGCCCAGGGACGCGGCGTACCGGCCGAGGACGACCAGGGCGAGCCCGGTGGTGGAGACGTCGCGGAGTTCCCGGGCGAGGCGCAGGGCTTCGTCGGCTTCGGCGTACCCGATGAGCCAGTCCCCGGTGGTGTGCCGCAGCATCGCGGTGAAGACCAGGGCCCGGGACAGCGGTCCGAGGGCGCCCGCGCGACGCGTGGCTTCGGTGACCGCGGTCAGGGTGGCGCGGGCCCGGTCCGGTTGGTCCAGCCAGAGCCGGGTGAGGCCCACCATCGCGAGGTCCTCGGCGTCGTCAAGCGGGTCGAGCCCGTCGAGGAAGTCCCGCTCCTCGTCGAACAGCCGCTGTCCTTCGGCGACCCGGCCGCGCACGACCAGCGCCTCGGCGAGCAGAATCCGCGCCGGCGCCAGGGCGGGCGTCGCCACGATGGTGCCCGTGCCGGTGAGCAGGGCGACGGCCCGGTCGGCGTAGCTGACGGCTTCGCGGACCCGGCCCTCGGTGAGTGCGGGGTTCACCGCCGCGCACCACAGGGCGGCCGCGCGGTGCGGGTCGGTGGCCAGGACCTGACGGGCGGCCCGGGACAGCACCTGCTGGGCGGTGGCAGGTGCGCCGCAGCGGTTCAGCACCCAGCCGTACGCGAGAGCGACGTCAGCGCGCAGCGCGGGGTCCTCGGCCGCGGGCAGGGCCTCGCCGAGCCAGCTGGACGCCTCCGGCAGGTGACCGCAGACCTGCGCGTCGTTGGCCGCGACAACGAGCCGGCGGACCCGGGTCCCGCGGTCGCCGGTCAGCTCGGCCGCACGGTGCATGGCCCGTGCCGCGGCGGCGAACCCGGCGCGGCGGCGCATCCCGTCGGCGGCGTTCTCCAGCTCGTTGGCGGCGGCCTCGTCCGTGCCGGTGAGTTCGGCCGCGCGGTACCAGGCGCGGGTCTCGCCTTCCGAGGTCGCGGCGAGCGCGTCGTAGACCCGGCGACGGTCGACGGGGGTGGCGGCGTGCCGGACTGCCGCGCGCAGCAGCGGGTGGGTCAGCGTGACGCGGGTGCCCCGGTATGCGAGCAGTTCCGCGCATGTGGCGGCGGCGAGCGCCTGCGAACCGACGCCGACCGTGTCGAGGGCCGCGGTGAGCGTACCCACATCGGGTGTTGCGGAAAGCGCGACCGTGAGCAGAGCGGTCCTGGTTTCCTGAGGCAGCGGAGCGAGCCGCGCCGCGAAAGCGTCCCGCAGGCCGGCGCCGAGCGGCAGCGGATCGGGGAGGGCGACCGCCCCGGCGAGCTGGTCGTCGGTGAGCACCCCGCAGAGCTGGGTCAGCGCCAGCGGATTGCCACCGGTCGCCGACCACAGCCCGGTCCGCACCTCGGGGTCGACCCTGCCGGGGCGCAGCACCTCCAGCAGATCGCCGCCGGCCGCCAGGCTCAGGCCGTCCAGGTGCAGCACCTCGACCCCGGCCGCGAGGAACTCGGGCGGCACCGGGTCGCGGGCGGCGAACACCATCGCGACCGCGTCGTTCTCGATGCGCCGGGCGGCGAACAGCAGGGCGGCCAGCGACGGATGGTCGATCCAGCCGGCGTCGTCGACGACCACGAGCACCGGTTGCCGGTCGGCCGCGGCGGTGAGCATCGTGAGGGTCGCCATGCACACGGCGTACGGTGCGGCGGGCCCGTCGGGGCGGGTCAGCGTGAGTGCCGCACCCAGCGCGTCGGCCTGCGGCCCGGGCAGGTTCGCGAGCCGGGGCAGCAGCGGGCGCAGCAGGTCACCGAGCGCGGCGAACGGCAGTGACGTCTCCGATTCCAGACCCGAGGTGGCCAGGATCGTGACGTCCCGGGCGCGCCCGAGCAGCCGGGTGAGCAGCGCCGACTTGCCGATTCCCGGCTCGCCGGTGAGCACGGTGACGCCGCCGCGCCCGCCCCGCAGTCCGGTGGCGAGGCGGTCCAGCCGGCGCAGGTGCGGGGCCCTGCCGATGATCGGGTGCGCGACCGCATCTGCCCTGAACGGCATCCGGTCCCCTTACGACAGCGACCGGCACAGGGCCGGCGGGGTGCCCTCGGCCCACAGCTTCAGCGCGGCCGGGCCGGGCTCGCGCAGTGCCTTGATCCGTTGCCCGCGCAGATCCTCTGTGGCAACCTTGGACAGCTTCCAGGCCAGCGGCGCCGGGAGCCCCGGCGAGATCTTCGGGCTGATCCGCAGGTAGCGCCCGGCCGGCGGGTCGACGTCGCAGTCGGCGGCCAGCCCCGGCACCGGGCCGTCGAAGATCGCCTCGGTGCGCGCCCGCAGGGTCAGGTCGTCGAGCTCGTCCGGCCGGTCCCGGGTCAGCGGCGGGACCAGCGTCTCGACCGTGTGGGCGGGCGCGGCGGGCGCGGCGACGGCGGCGTAGTGATTGTCCACCTCCAGGAAGACCGGCACGATCGGCGCCGCGCCACCCGTCGCGTTGTGCGCGGCGATCAACTTCTCCAGGCGCGGCCACACATCCAGCAGCAGGCCCATGCCGGTGTTGTCCGCGTAGCCGCCGTCGACCACGGCGATCCGGGTGGCGTCGGTGCCGGTGCCGGCCACCTGATCGGCGCAGCGGTAGAGCTGCCCGGACGGCGACACCCACGGGAACCGCGCGGAGAGCAGCGCCGCCGTCGCCCGGGAGATGCCCGAGCCGGGGCTGCCTCGTTCCGGCCCGCACACGTAGTCGAGCAGGTCCGAGACGGCGGGTGCGTCCTGCTGGCCGGCTCCCTCGTGGACGGTGGTGCAGCTGCTCTCCTGCCGGTGCACCACGGGGTCGGTGATCCGCAGCCCGCCGACGTTGAGCCGGCACCCGGTCTCCACCTGCGTACCGGTCAGCAGCGGCACCGGGTCGGTGCCGCCGAGCCCCCAGCTGCCGCCGAGGAAGTCCCCGCCGAGCCCCGGGACGTGGTGCGTCCAGCGGTTCTCGAGCCGGCGCGCGCGGTCCTGGCCGTGATAGCCGAGATAGCTGCGGGCCAGGTCCACGGTGAGCAGCCAGGCCAGCGGGTCGGTGAGGAAGTCCGGCCGGGCCAGCTCGGTGTCGTACCAGGTGGCGTCGCGATCGCCGGCCAGGCCGCCGATCCAGGCGAGCTCGCCGAGGCTCCCGCCGGACGCGCCGCCGACGGCGAAGACCCGGTTACTGGCCGCGGCCCCGGGACAGCTCGCCGCCTGACCGGGGAAAAGATCGGACAGGCTCGAGGCCGTCCAATAGGCCGCTCTCAGACCGCCTCCGGGCGCGGAGACCAGCACCATGGGTACGGGTTCCTTGTGCGCTGCGTCGGCACAGTTGCGCGCCGCCCACTGCTGGAACGCGACATCCAGGTCGATGCCCTGCCGGATCGCCCCGGACGCCTTACTTTCAGGCATGGGGCCGGATGTCATTTCCGTGGGCAGTAGGCCGGACCGGAAGACGGCGTGACCCGAACTGTCGCTGAACGCCAGCCCGGCCACGAGCGCGGTCAGCACCAGCAGCGTCACCGGCGGCACCCGGGTGAAACCCGCGAGCAGGAAGCTCGGCGGTGCCTCGTGCCGTTCGGAGCGCAGCTGCGCCTCGCCGAGCACGATGATCACGGTGGCCAGGAACGCGGCGACGATCGACAGCGGCCCGATGACGGCCCAGTGCGCGGCGCCGCCGATCAGCCCGAGCGCGGCACCGAACACCACGAGCGGCGCGACCCACTGGTAGCGCAGCTCCAACGCCCGGGGCACCTCGCCGTCCAGCGCGCGCAGCCCCAGGTAGCCGCCGACCGCCGTCGCTGCCGGGGCGACGAGCAGGAACAGTGCGAGCAGGGTCGCGTACCAGAAGGTGCTGGTGCTGGACTGCCCGGAGAGCCGGAGCACCAGCGGGACGGGTGCGAACGCGCCGGCCGCCGCGATCAGCATCGCCACCGGCGCCGCGAGCGCCACGAAACGGGCCATGCGCCGGGCGATGAGATAGTCGGGCTGCTCCGGCTGCGCCAGATCCCGCTGCCTGGCGAGCGTCGCGCCCGTAGCGGGTGGCCGGCGGCCGGCCCAGGCAGCCACTTCGAGCACCAGCACGGCGGTCGCCACCGTGGCGGGAGCACCAAGCTCGCGCCAATCGGCCACCGCGAAGACGATCCACGCCGCGACCGTCGCGATCAGCAGGACCGCCCGCCAACCGCCCAGCAACGGGAACCGCACCGCGAACCGGCTGCCCGGCACCAGCATCGCCACGAGCAGAATCGCGGCCGTGGCGGCCAGAATGAGCGACGTCTCGCGGTCCATACCCCAGCGCAGGATGACCATCGCCGTGCCCGCCGCGACCACGCCGACCCCGATCCAGATCCAGGTCATCCGCAGCTCCTCCCGGCGGCGCCCGGCACTCGCATCGTCCCGCGGGGCGCTCTGGTCGTCCTGCGAGGCCAGCACGAGCCGCCGGGTGATCAGCCATCCGGTGAAGCCGAGCAACGCCGCCCCGGCGACGGCGAACACCCCCCGCCCCGCATCGGCCCAACTGTCGATCCAGCTGCGGATCAGGTCAGCGCCCTGCCCGGTCGGATCACCGAGCAACAGCCCCGCAAACGCCAGCGTCGCACCGATCGGCACCCGCAGCCGTCGCACCGACCACCAGATCGACCCCCACCTGCCCCGCGTGACCCCGCGATCGTGGGCCAGCAGCACAATCACCGCGACCGACAGCACCAGCAACACGATCTTGGCCGTCGTGGCGAGCCAGACAGCGCCGACCACCATGCCGGGCGGAGAGTAGCCGTCCCCGGCATCGCAGGCCTCCCGCACGAGCATCCAGCGCAGCACATCCTCGATCGCGTCAGCAGCCGCCGCGACAACCGGAATCCGCCAGGCCCGCCCCGAGACAGCGATCCGGTGAAACAACTCCCACCGCGCACCGACCGACGCATCCGGGTGCGCCGGCAGATCGTGCAACCGCCGGCAGACATCCACCAGCAACGCCAGACAACAGAGGATCAGCAACCCGTCCACCAGCGTATACAGCGTCGCCGTGGTCACAATGGTCTCGCGAACCTGCGCCTCAGCGGCATGCCACACCCGCAGCAACGACCCGGTACGCGCCATCGCCGACCCCGGCAACAACCCACCGCCGAGCGACTCCATCCCGCCGAACTGGTCGCTGCCCGACTCCTGCACCTGTTTCAACAACGAGTCAACCGACCGCAGCACCCAGTAGAACGTCATCGCCCCCGTCAGGTAGGCGAGCCATCTGAGCCGATACCCCATTCTCCGGAAAGTACCGAACTGCGAAGATCAAGCCCATCGTCCAACAGGTCCCGACCCCGTCAAGCCCTGTCGACTTCCCGACGCCGATCAGCCCACCGATTCCCCCTGCACCCCGATCCCGCGGATAGCATCGGGGCGGTGGATGACGCGGAGCTGGTCAGGGCTGCCCAGGCGGGTGATGCGGGTGCGCTCGGGGTGCTGCTGGGCAGGCACGAGGCCGGGATGCGGGCGGTCGCCCTGAGCCTGCTCGGGTTCGGGCCGGACGCGCAGGACGCCGTTCAGGACGCGATGCTGGTCGCGTTGCGTCGCATCGGCGAGGTGCGGGATCCGGCTGCGGTGGGTGGCTGGCTCAAGACCGTTGTGCGCAACAACTGCCGGACGAGGCTGCGTGCCAATCATGCGCTCCCCGTCGCCGATCCGGGGTGGATGCTGCCACCGGCGGAGTTCGGTGACCCGGCTGTGGCGATCGAGCGTGGGGCGCTTCGAGTTGTGGCACCCCGACGCCGAGATGATCGCGCCGGGTGGGCTGCGCGGCGACCGCGACTTCGCCGTACGCGGCATGTCCGGTGGCCTGTCCGCGGGGGTGGGTCAGCGGCTGCTGAACGTTGCCGCCGCTGACGATCTGCTCATCTGGGAGGTCGAGTTGATCAGCCCGCCGGACGACCCTGCGCACTGCCCGCCGGGTGCGGTGTGGCTGCAGACGTTGCGCGGGGGCAGGGTGAGCCGGTTGAAACTTTTTCATCCCGCCGTCGAACTTCCGGTGGGGTAGTCGCGTCCGGTCCGGTCACATCGTCTACCGATCGGAACATCATGCGCACGTCCCACTTCGAGTTCGAAGGCGTCCGGCAGGTCTACCACGTCGCCGGTCACGGCCCGGTCTGCGTCGCGCACTCGGGCGGCCCCGGCATCGACTACGCCTACCTGCGCTCACCCGAGCTCGAACAGCATTTCACGATGGT
This sequence comes from Winogradskya humida, assembly GCF_016862215.1. Taxonomy (GTDB): domain Bacteria; phylum Actinomycetota; class Actinomycetes; order Mycobacteriales; family Micromonosporaceae; genus Actinoplanes; species Actinoplanes humidus. Next base: position 33,087 of record NZ_BOMN01000067.1, on the reverse strand, counting down.
CTACCTCGAACCCGTCGGCACGGGCGGTTCCGGTCGGCTACCGGCTTACACCCTTGAAACGTACGCCCGATTCCTCGCCGCCGTGGTCGACCACCTCGGCGAACCCCGCGTGTACGTGCTCGGCCACTCCCACGGCGGGTTCGTCGCCCAGCGCTACGCGCTCGACCACCCGTCGCGTGTCGCGGGCCTCGCCCTCTACGACACGTCACCGATGACCGGCGCGGGGTTCTGGGCCGCCGCGATGCAGGGGCTGGCCGCGTACCCCGCCCGGTATCCGTCCGAGCCGGAGGCCGCGGACGTGCCCGCCGCCCTGCAACGAGCAACGAACGCGACCAGCGACGACGAGATGAGCGCGGGGTTGCGGGACGCGCTGCCGGTCTACTTCGCCGACTTCTGGAACCGGCGCAAGGAGTTCGAGCCGTTCCGTCTGTCCGTACGGGCGTGGGCCAGGCCGGCCGGCCCGGACGACCCTTTCGACGTCCGGGACCGGCTCGGCGAGATCACCGCCCCGACCGTGGTGATCGTCGGCGCGCACGACTTCATCTGCGGGCCGCGCTGGGCAGCCATGCTGCACGAGGGCATTCCCGGCTCGCGCCTGGTGACGCTCGAGGACAGCGGCCACTTCGGTCATCTCGAACAGCCCGACTCCTTCGTACGCGCTATGACGATGCTGGGTGCGCCATCTTGAGTGCCGCGTACACCACGATGTTGTCCTCGTAGTGGCCCGCCGTGCTGTCGAAGTCACCACCGCAGGTGATCAGGCGTAGCCCGGCATAGTTGATCGCACCGTAGACGGCATCCGAGGGAAACTTGTCCTTCGGATACCGCTCCACCTTCGTCACGGCGAACATCGCCATGCTGCCGTCCTCGCGCTCCACGGTCACCGGGTCGCCGGCCTTCAGGGTGGACAACCGGGCGAACGTACCCGGCCGCTTCTTGAAGTCGACGTGCCCGGCCAGCACCGCGGGGCCGAGGGCGCCAGGCGTCGGCGCCTTCGTGTACCACCCGACCGTCTTCGCGTCCCCCGGCACCGCCATGCTGCCGTCCGCCTGCTGACCCAGCCCGACCACCGGCACCGTCACGTTCAGCGCCGGAATCGACACCCGTGTCGGCGCCGACGTACTCATCAACGGCCCGGTGGTCAGCACACCGGTCGCTGCCGCCCCGCCCGTCGTCGCGGCGGCAGGTGCCGAGCCGCCCGGCTGTGCAGCTGCCGTGTCGCTCGCTGTGGGGGCGGCGGCGATCCGTGGCTCGGCCGGGCGCGCTTCCGACCGGCCGCGGACGATCGCGGTCACGCCGGCGATGGTGCAGATCAGGATCAGGGCGGGAAGCAGGTAGCGCCGCACCATGATCAGCGCTCGTCGCTGATTCGGTTGCGTGCAATTGAGTTGTGTGCAATTAAATTGTGCACAACTTTATTGTGCACAACAAAATTGTGCACAACCGAGTTCGCGAAGATCCGCCGGCGCGTGAGGAACGCGGCGCCGAGCAGAGCAGCCCCGAGCAGCGCAATCCCAAGCGCATACATCCCGCTGCCATCGTTGCGAGTACTGCCGTCACCGGTGGCGACCCCGCCGACCGGGACCGACCCGGCAGCAGCACCGGAGACCATGCCGCAGGTGGCGGGGTCGGTGGCTTCCTCGGGGATGCCGGTCAGCCCGGCGGACTTGGCGAGCGTGGACTCGCCGAGGCCGTCCATGTCGTACTTGCTGTTGTTGTTCGCGTCGATGCCGTGCTCGACGATGTGCAGGTCCTTGAGGTGGGCGATGGTGCCGTCGGGCAGGTCGGCGGCGGGGATGGTGCGGTTGTAGGCGAGGTTGCCCTTGGCGTCCGCGAGCGGCATCCGGTCGACCGCGAGGCCGCTGGCCTTGGAGGTGTCGCCCTTGGTGGTCAGCGAGACGAAGATGTCGCCGTAGACGGGCATGCCCTCCTCGGTGCTGACGTAGCCGTTGCCGTCGGTGTCGGCGGACATGTCGGGGCAGTGGAAGTCCATGCCGCCGGTGGAGCCGTGCAGGTGCTGGGCGTGCGGGGAGTTCGGGACCAGGCCCCGGGAGCGGATGGAGATTGTGAGGTCGCCGCGGTCGGTGGCGGTCAGGGTGGCCGTGCCCGACGCGCCGGAGTTGTTCAGCGGGTCGAGCTGGACGTGCACGCTCTCGTCGGCGTGGGCTGCGGTCGGGACGGCGAGCAGCAGGGCCATCGCTGCGGGCACGGCGAGCAGGGTCCGGAACGGTTTCACGGGGGGTTCTCCTTATTGTTTGCGAGGGCCGGGGCCGGGGACGGCCCACGGTGACGCGGAGTTGGTGGGGTCGCGGAAGCCGTCCAGGAAGGTGCGCTCGGTGCTGAGGCCGGCGTTCCAGTCCCGGTCGCGGGTGGTCCAGGTCAGTTCGAACTTCCGCGCGGCCAGCACTTTGTGGCTGTGCAGGCGAGGCCCGTCCGGCGGTTGCCACGAGAACTCCCAGTCGGCTCCGCCGCCGGTCACAAGCAACACACCCATAGAGATCCGTTGGTACGCAGTGAGCGCACTCGCCGCTTCCGCCGTCTCCCAGTACCGCAACGGGTCGCCGGTCACGGGCGGGACGCTGCGCACGGTGAAGGTGCGGGTGCCGTCCGGGTCGCTGAAGCAGACGGTGCCGTCGGGGGTGCTGGTGCGGGTCCAGCCCTGGGGGATCGGGACCTGGAAACCGGTGGTGGACGCGGGTCTCCCGGTTGCCGTCATCGCCGCGCAGCTCACGAGCGCGACGCTCGGGGCGCCGGCCGCTGCTTCGGCGGAGTTGGAGTCGGGGGCGGAGTCGGCGGCGGAGATGGAGGTGGAGTCGGGGGCGGGATCGGCGGGCTCCGTGCGTACCGAAAAAGTGATTGCGGCGGCGACGGCCAGGACCGAACCGACTGCCGCGACGACGACCTTGGTCCGCTTGGGGGTGGCGCGTTTTTCCACAGCGACCGCGGGGAGCGGGAGCGGGACGGCGACGATGCCGATCGCGCGCTCGCTCAGCTTCTGCAGTGCCGCCCGGGTCTGCTTTGTGCCGGGACGCTTCCCGGGGTCGCGGGTGAGCAGGCCGGCGATGATCGGGTGCAGGGGGCCGGGCCGGGTCGTGGGGTCGGGGTCGTCGGTGAGCAGCGCCGCGAGGGCCTCCTTGACGCTCGGCCGGCTGAACGGCGGACGCCCCTCCACCGCGGCGTAGAGCGTCGCGCCCAGCGACCAGAGATCCGATTTCACCCCCGCCTTGCCGTTACGGACGCGTTCTGGGGCCACGTAGTTGGGGGAGCCGAGCATCGGCCCGTTCTCCTGTGTCGCGTCCATGGCCAGGCCGAAGTCGGTGAGCACCACCCGGTCGTCATCGGCGATCAGCACGTTGTGCGGCTTCACGTCGAGGTGCAGCAGCCCGGCGTCGTGCGCCGCGGTGAGCGCGTCGAGCACGGCCAGCCCGACGCGGGCCGCCTCGCGATGGGACAGCGGGCCGTCGCGGGTCACGACCTCGTGCAGCGAGCGCGACGGCACGTACTCCATGACGATCCACGACCGCCCGGTCGCCCGGACCACGTCGAAGACGCGTACGACGTTCGGGTGGTCGAGCCGGGCAGCGGCCGCCGCCTCCTGCTCGACCTGGACCCTGGCCTCCTGCCGGTCGCCGCCCGCGAACAGCTCCTTGACGGCCACCACGCGGTCGAGCAACTCGTCGTGCGCCCGCCAGATCCGCCCCATCCCGCCCGTGCCCACCACCGCGATCAGCCGATAACGCCCGGCCACGGTCATCGGCCCGGGCCCGAACGCCACCCCGATCTCGCTCCTGGTCGCCACCGTCTCCGCACCGCCCCATCCGTCACCCGGACACCATCGGAAGCGATTCGAACCAGATTCACCATCGGCTTGGTACGGATCGAAAGTGATGGCTTTCCTGCCGCTCTATCTGTCGTTTGGGGTAAATACAGTCTTTAGTCCTATATTTTGGACAAACCTGCCGTGCGGTAACGGCGTGATCTTTCTCGGGGGATGTCCGAATGCTGAGGTTCAAACGACCGCGCTCCACGCTGAGCACCAGAATCCCGGCCTGGTCAGGCGTCCTGGCCGCCGCGGTCCTGGCGGTGGGCATCGGCGCGGGCACCCCGGCCGCCGCCGCCCCCGCCACTCCCGCATCCGGCAGAACCGCTCCTGCCGCTGCCAAGCCGGCCGCTGTCACCAAGCCGGCCGCTGTCACCAAGCCGGCCGCTGTCACCAAGCCGGTTGCCGCCGCTAAGCAGGTTGCCGCTGCGAAGTCGGTGCGGGCGCAGAAGTTCGCCAAGGCGACCGCGCTGTGCCTGGTGGCCCGGTCGACCTGCGGCGACACACCCGCGCTGACGTTCGCCGTTTTCGACACCGAGATCGAGGATCACCGGGCGACCGTTTTCACGTTCTACCTGAACCGCTCCTTCACGCAGGATGCCGCGACCGATCTGGGGTTCGTGTTCGCCCTGCCGACCGGCCTGGAGATCGAGGACTACAACGACACCCTCACCTGCGACGGCACGGTGAGCGCCGGCCGGGGTAGCTCAACGATCGAGCTGAGCAACGCGACGATCATCGCGGGCAACACGGGGTGCCAATTCTCGGTGCTGGTGACCGGTACGCAGTCGGGGACCTACCCGCTCGACGGGGACAACATCACCGTGACCACCAACGTCCACAACGTTGCCGGTTCGGCCACGTTGAAGGTCGTGCCGGCGTTGCCGACGCTGTTCGCGATCTTCTCGCAGTCCTCGATCGATGTGCTCTCCACCTCGACGCTGAAGCTGTACCTCGAGCGCACCGACGCCAATCCCACCGCGACGGCCCCCGGCCTCGGCTACACGGTCAACCTGCCGCCGGGGCTGGAGGTCGGCCCGGACAGCGTGGTCTCGAACTCGTGCGACGGGACGGCCACGGCCGCCCCCGGTGCCACTTCCGTCGTGTTGTCCGGTGCGACGCTGGGGGCCGGCAACGACGGCTGCCGGCTGAGCGTCTCGATCAAGGCCACCACCGGCGGTGCCCATGTGCTCGACGGCTCGAACGTGATCCCGCTGCCCACCGTCGACCTGACGATCGGCAACGGATGTCTCGACTCCGTCGGTGGTGTGGCGAACCAACCCGATTGCCTGCCCACCCTGACCGCCAACAAGCTCGAGCAGACCGTGACGTTCGCGCAGCCGGCCGACCTGACGGTCGGCGGCCCCGCCACCCTGACCGCGTCGGCGAGCTCCGAGCTGCCCGTCACGTTCACGTCCGGCACGACGGGCGTGTGCACCGTCAGCGGCACCACGGTTACCCCGGTCGCCGCGGGCACCTGCACCGTCACCGCGGCCCAGATCGGCAGCACCGTCTACGTTGCCGCCACCCCCGTACCGAGGTCGTTCGGTGTCACCGCGGCCAACCCGCCCGTGCTGCAGAACCAGACGGTCTCGTTCACGCCGCCCACGTCGGTCGCGCTCAGCGCCGGCACGCTGACCGTCTCCGCGACCGCGACCTCGGGCCTCACGGTCACCTTCCAGACCGCGACCCCCTCGGTGTGCACGGTCGCCGGCACGACGGTCACGCTGCTCACCGCCGGCACCTGCACGATCCAGGCCAATCAGTACGGCAACGGCACGTACGCCTCCGCGACCCCGGTCCTGCGCGACATCACCGTCGCCACGGCCGCGCAGACGATCACCTTCGCCCAGCCCGCCGCCGCGGAGCTGGCGGACGGCAAGGTGACCCTGAAGGCGACCGCCTCCTCGGGGCTGCCCGTCGCCTTCCAGAGCAGCACTCCCACGGTGTGCACGGCCGACGGTGCCGCGGCAACGCTGCTCACGGCCGGCACCTGCACGATCGCGGCGACCCAGCCCGGCAACACCCAGTACGCCGCCGCCGCGACCGTGACCCGCTCGTTCACGGTCGTCGCCACGATCCCGCCGCCCGCTGCCCCGCGCCGGGTGACGGCAACGGCCGGCGTCTCGTCGATCACGGCCTCCTGGGACGCGCCGGCGGACAGCATCGGCATCACCGGCTACCGCGCGACCGCCTCGCCCGGCCCGGCGACCTGCACGACAACCGGCGAGACCACCTGCGTCCTGGGGGCAACGGCAGGCGTGGCGTACACGATCACGGTCGTGGCCATCAGCACGAGCGGTCCCGGCGACGCGTCCGGCGCCTCCAACGAGGCGACCCCCACCGCCCCGCAGCCGCCGGCGGCCCCGCCGGCCACCAACCTCGACCTGACCACCGACAAGGGCCTGATCAGTACGGCTGAGCCCGGCCAGGTCGTCGTCTTCATCGGTACGGGCTTCGCGCGCTACTCCACCGTCACGATCAGCATCTACTCCGAACCCACGATCCTCGGCACCGTGGTGACCGACGGCAAGGGCGACTTCCGCAAGCCCGTCACCGTCCCGCCGGGCCTCGAAGCCGGCGCTCACACGGCGGTCGCCCAGGGCGTGGCTCCGGACGGCTCGCCCCGCGCGATGAACCTGGCCATCAAGGTCGCCGCAGCCTCGTCCGGCGATGACGACGACCCGGACACCGGTTCCGACCCGGACACCGACGACGGTGACGAGTTGCCGACGACGGGTTCGGACGTCAGCTCCGTACTGCTGGCCGGCCTCGCCAGCCTGGTGACGGGCGCCGGCCTGTTCATGGCGGCCCGCCCGCGCCGGCGTACACAAATCTGATCGGTCTTTGAAGGCGGCGCCGGAAGCTTCCGGCGCCGCCTTCGTCTATCCGGACTGTGACGGGGTAGTCGCAGGCATGCGACTGTCACGGACGGCCCGGATGAGCCCCGCCGAAGAGCGCCTGACGCGCGCCGCTCCCCGGCCCGCCGAAGGGTTCACCAGCGAGACGGTGACGGCCCGTGGCCTGCGTCTGCACATCCGCCGCCGCGGCGTCCCGGCCACCACCGAACCGGCCTGGGTGCTGCTGCACGGCCTGGCGGTGTCGCACCGCTATCTGATGCCCACCGCGGCCGCACTGCCCGGCGCGGTGTTCGTCCCCGACCTGCCCGGCTTCGGGCTCTCCGAGAAGACCCCGCGGGTCCTCACCACCGGCCAGCACGCCGACGTGCTCGCCGCCTGGATGGGCACCGCCGGCATCACCACCGCGAACATCCTCGCCAACTCGTACGGCTGCCAGATCGCCGTCGAACTCGCGATCCGCCGCCCGGACCTGACCGCCGCCCTCGTCCTCGTCGGCCCGACCGTCGACCCGGCCGCGCCCACGTCATCCGCCCAGATCCGCCGCTGGTCACGCGACCTGCTCAGCGAGGACCCCAAGCAGATCCCCGCGATGCTGACCGATTTCCGCGAGGCCGGACCGCGGCGCGTCCTGCGTACCCTCAAAGATGCCGTCACTCACCGCATGGCCCGCCGGATCCCCCTGGTTTCCGCACCGATCCTGGTCCTGCGCGGTCAGCACGACCCCATCGCCCCGGCCTCCTGGGTCGAGCAGGCAGCAGCACTGGCCCACGCCGGCAGCACCGGCGAGATCCCCGGCTCGGCCCACAACGCGGTGACCACCGGCGGCACCCGGGTTGCCGCGCTCGCTGCCGCTTTCGTGCGTGATCCACGTTTGCAACCCGTGAACCCGCTCCCATGAGTGACCGCATCCCCACGGAAGAAGTCATGTGAATCAGCCCGGTACGCCACCCCCACCACCGGCGACCACCCCGCCTGAACCTGTTCAGCCATCCATGGTTTCGACGGGCTGGCCGGTGATGGTGGCAATCAGGTCGAAGTCATTGTCGACGGCGAGAACAGTCAGCGACGCCTTCTCCGCCATCGCCGCGATCAGCAGGTCGGGTATTGACGGGGCGCGGTGCTGGCCACGGTCTGCCAGGAGCATCTGCACCTGGAAGGCCCTGTCCTCGATAGCAGGAGTCAGGTACTCGATCGGCATCAAGGACAACGGCGGGAGGGCAAACTGTCGGCGACCGGCATCACCGGAGCGCGCCGAGTAACCGAGCTCGAGCCGGGTGATCGTGGAAAGCCGGACCAGCCCGCGGCTGATTCGTGTGTTCCACAGATCACGATTTTCCGCTTGCCCGAGTTGGAGCCTTACATACGCGGACTTATCGATCAGCCATCTGGTCACCGCCACGCTGAGTCCATCACCGTCGGGTCGGCCAGGTCGGCAAACACGTCTGCAGATCGTTGCCAATCCTCGGCGGTGACCGCCCGTACACCGGCAGGGCCGGAGCCCTCCTCCAGCTTGCGGCGCAGGTATTCATTGCGTGACAACCCAAGGTTGGCGGCGGCGGCGTCAATATGGTCTACGGCATCCTGGCTCAGATCGCGAATGAGGATGTTGGGCATCGGGCACCTCGCAAGACGTATGTGATATCACGATATCACCGTGCCCGCTCAGGCTGTCGAACTACGTGACCACGGCCTCATCCGCGCGGGAGCGTGAAGCCGTCAGTTCACCGCGCGGAGGCCGCGCTCCTGGAAGATGAGGGAGCGCAAGGCGTTCTCGGCGGCCGAGTCCGCGGGGGTGATGACGGACAGGCGCTGGTCGGAGCCGTCCTGGACGGCCAGGACGTCGTAGCGCACGGTCATGACCCCGGCGATCGGGTGCAGGACGCGTTTGGTGCCGTTCGTACGTTCCTGGACGGTCTGGTCGTCCCACCAGGCGGCGAAATCGGTGCTCGACCGGCGTAGGTCGCTGATCAGGGCCTTGAGCCGGGGATCGTCCGGGTGCCGGGCCAGGTTGGCGCGCAGGTTGCCGACGTGCTCGCGGGCGATGCGGGTCCAGTCCAGCTGGAAGTCGCGGGCGCCCGGGTTGAGGAAGAGGGGCTCCGCCGTGTTGGCCCCGACAGCGATGCCGGTTCCGAGGACCGCTACCGCGGCTGCGTTGTGCGCGAGGACGTCGAATCGGAAGTCCAGGATCCAGGCCGGGGTGGTCGGCATGCTGTGCAGCAGCATCTGCAACGACTCGCTGGCCGGCGCCGGGACATGCCGGGACGGCGGGGCCTCACCCCGGGCGATCAGGTGCAGATGGTGTCGTTCGGCCTCGGACAGCTTCAAGGCCTGGGCCACCGCATCCAGAACGGCAGTTCCGGGTACGCCGACCCGGCCCTGTTCCAGCCGGATGTACCAGTCGATGCTGACAGCGGCGAGCTGCGCGACCTCCTGGCGCCGTAAACCGGGCGTCCGGCGCCTGCTCATCTCCGGCAGCCCGACGTCTTCCGGGTGCACGCGGGCGCGCATCGCCCGCAGGAACGCGGACAGCTCGGGCCGGTTCGTGGCTCTGGGCGCTGGCATTGTCCCAGTTTGCTACGGCGGCGCGCCGTGCGTCGACCGTTGAAGGTGGCACTCCGGGCACCAGGATGCGGAGGATCTCCCTCACCGTCGTCGCAGGTCGCAGGCTGTTGACCATGACTACTGCCACCAACGACCCGTTTGCCCGTCTCCCGCAGGTCCCGGCCTTCGAGGTCAAGAGCGCCGCGGCCAACGACGGCCACCCGCTGCCCCTTGCCCAGATGTCCGGCGCGTTCGGCATCCCCGGCGGCCAGGACATCTCCCCCGACCTGACCTGGTCCGGCGCCCCCGAAGGCACCAAGAGCTACGCGGTGACGGTCTACGACCCCGACGCCCCCACGATGTCGGGCTTCTGGCACTGGGCCGTCGCCGACATCCCGGCCACCGTGACCACCTTGCCCGCAGGAGCCGAGCTTCCGGCCGGCGCCATCCAGCTCAAGAACGACGCCGGCCTTCCGCAGTTCATCGGCGCCGCCCCGCCCGCCGGCCACGGCCCGCACCGCTACTTCATCACCGTGCACGCCCTCGACGTCGAGAACATCGGCGTCCCCGCCGAGGGCACCCCGGCCTTCCTCGGCTTCACCATCGCCAGCCACATCCTCGCCCGCGCCACCATCGTGGCCACGGCCGAAACCCCCGCCGCCTGATCTCGTGCCGGTCCGGTTTCCTGGGGAAACCGGACCGGTCCTCAGCCCACTCGCCAGAGGTCAGCGCCGTTTCAGCGCCGCGTCATCGCGTCCATGCACGGTGGACGGACTATTCGTGTGCGGAAGACGGAAGGCGAACCATGAGATGGCGAAAAGTCCTGACAGGATTCGCGATGGCGATGTGTGCGGCGGTCGCGGCAGAGACGATCACCGCCGGTCCGGCCTGGGCGGACCAGGAGCCGACATCGGTGGCGCTGACCCCGCAGAGCGGCACCGCATATCTCGGCTACGAGGACCAGGACCAGATGCGGGTCGACGTCGCCGGCGGTGACGGGCTCGGCTTTTTCGGCGTACGTCTCGGGTCGACCTGGCTGTGCACCGGCTCGGTCGTGAATCACACGGGAACCTGCTCGATGCCCGCCTCCCAGCTGGCCGTCGGCACCTACCAGATCTTCGCGTACTACGGCGGCAACGAGAATTCCGCCCAGGCTGCTTCCGGCCTACTGACTCTCACCGTGGCCAAGCAAACGAGCAGCACGTCCCTGACGGTGCTCGACCCCAACGGCTCAACCGTGACGAACGACCCGATGCTCGTCTTCGGCAACGAACAGGGCTACTCGTTCACCGGCACAGCCTGGGCCTCCCATGTCGGCACTCCGACCGGGACGGTGACCATCACGGACACCACAGCTTCCGGATCGTTCACCATCTGCACCACCACCCTGGACCGCACCGGATCGGGCGGCTCCTGCTTCCTGGGTGCGACCACCCTGCCGGTCGGCAGCAGCCAGCTCACCGCGGTCTACAACGGCGACAGCAACTTCTTCAGCTCCTCCGTCCAGCGGACGATCACCGTGCTGGCCGTGCAACCCACGACCACGACCCTGACGTTGTCCGCCCCCTCGGTGCCCTACGACGCCGAGCAGACCGAGATCTTCACCGCCAGGGTCACGCCCGCTGCCGGCGGCACCCCGACCGGCAGGGTCACGATCAGGACGGGTACGACGACCATCTGCACGATCACCCTCTCCGCCGGCACAGGCACCTGCAGAACAACAACCGGCAACCTGCTCCGCCCCGGAACCTACCCGTTGACCGCCACCTACAGCGGTGACGCCACCAACACCACCTCCACCGACACCTCCCAGACCCTGATCGTGGCGAAGGAACCAACCACCACCACCCTGACCATGTCAGCGGACACGATCGCCGTCGGAGCCGAGGACGCCGAGGTCTTCACCGTCGAAATCACCCCCGCCACCACCGGCACCCCCACCGGCAACGTCACCGTGAAGGCCGGAGCCGTCGCCATCTGCACCATCCCGCTCGCCAACAACGTCGGCTGCTCCCCGAAACCCAGCCTCTTCAGAGTCGGCACCTACCAGATCACCGCCACCTACAACGGCGACAGCACCTACACCCCCTCCACCTCCACCCCGTCCCAAACCCTCACCGTCGTCGAACTCCTCCACAAACGCCCCAACATCTGACGCCCACCAACCCAGGTCCTCGCGCCCTGGAAAGGGCGCGAGGACTCCGCCGCATAATGCCTGGGTGGAAGCTGCCGCACTGCCTTCGCGATTCGCCGAGGTGCATCGCCGCATACCCAGTTCCTGGCAGGAGCTGCGCGGCCCAGCGGCGGGGGTTGTGCATCTGCCCAACCGGTTGTGCTGGTCCGGTCCTGCCGATTTCGACGTCACCGACGCCGGGCAGCGACTCACCCTCTACACCACACTGCTCGACTGCGGGCAGCTCGGTGATGTCGTCGAGCACATCAACCCGGACCTGCTGGAGCAGGACTGGCCGAAGATCCGCCGGCTGACTGCCCGCCAGCTCGTCCATTTGTGGGAGCAGCGGCTGCTGCCACTGGCCATGACCTGACGACCATCGTCGGGCCCTTCTTGTAGAAGGACGCCAAATAATCGGGCGGCGGCGAGATAGCGACCGCGAAGGGGGCAAGTGCTGAAGGCATGCCACACGAAGTGCCCGACCCGCTTGTTGCAGCGCTGATTGCGCGGCGGCGGTTGCGGCTGGCGGACGGACCGCAGCGGGCGCCGATCGAGGGTGCCGGGGCGGAGCTGACGTCTTGAGGGGGCGCGGATCTATCCCTCGGTGATTGAGCTGGAGGCGGGTCTCTGCGCGAATATGCCGGCGCTGGTGCTCGGTGGCGGCAAATTCTGACTTCCGGCCGCGGGTTGTTCTGTTTCATCGGTGCGCGGCCCGCCACGGATTGGCAGCCCGCGGAGGTTCGGCGGGACAAAGATGGATTTCTCGTGACCGATGTCGGCGTCAAGGCGGAACGGATACGGCTGCCGGACCGACCGACCGGCCGCCGCTGCCACCTGCATGAGTAGTATTCATGCCGTTTGCCGCGGCACGTGCGTCCGGCTCCAGATACTGAGAGGCGGCATCGTACGGTGGCTCAGCTGCACTATCGGCACGCGGCGATGAACAGTGGCAAGAGCACGATGGTGCTGCAGTACCGGCATACGTACGCTGCCTGCGGGCGTAACGGGCTGCTGATGACCCGGTTGGACCGCGCGGGTACGGGGATAGTGTCGTCGCGGATCGGGCTGGCGGCGGATGCGCTGGAGATCGGGGCTGAGACCGACCTTACCGACCTGGTGCTGGATCGGCCCGGCAAGCGGGTTGACCACGTGATTGTCGACGAGGCGCAGTTCCTGTCGCCGGAGCAGGTCGATCAGCTTGCCGCGCTGGTGGACAACTATGACATCGATGTGTTCACGTTCGGGCTGCTGTCGGACTTCCGGGGGCTTCAGTTTCCCGGGTCGGCGCGGCTGGTGGTGCTCGCCGATATCGTCGAGGCGTTGCAGGTCTATCCGATGTGCTGGTGCGGGCAGCCGGCCCGGATGAACGCCCGCGTCGTCGACGGGGAGATGGTCCGGGACGGCGACACCGTCGTGGTGGGGGACACCGACACGGGCGTGGGCTACGTCGTGCTGTGCCGGCGTCATCACCGGGCCGGTCAGCCGTATTCTCCGGCGCTGGCCAAGGCCGCCTGACGGCAGGGGGAGTCAGACTTTGCGGTAACGCGACTGCACGATCGAGAACAATCCGTACGCCGCGAAGCCCAGCGCGACAAGTGCCAGGAGCCACGGACCGTACGCCTGTCCGGCCAGCGCATTCAGAGCGGCGTCCAGCCCGCGCGCCTTGTCCGGGTCGTAGCGGATCGCTGCCACCACGAAAAGCAGTCCGGCTATCGCGTAGGAACCGCCCTTGGCGGCGTACCCGATGATGCCGAGACGCTGCGTGAGCCTGCGAATGTGGGCGCTCATCTCCCGCAGCTTGAGGTGTTTCTCGAATTTTTTCGTGATTCCGAAAATGACCAGCCCGATCCCGATGGCGGCGATCGCGACCCCGGCCAGCGCCACAACGAAACGGCCGCCACCCGAGGTCATCAGATCCTCGCTGGCCTGCTGCTGCATGTCGGCGCTGGACTTGTCCTTGCCGCGCAGCACCTTGATGCCGGACCAGCTCAGATAGCTGTAGAAGGCCGCGCGACCGGCGGAGATGATCCGTTCCTGACCGACCACAACCTCGAGCAACTGCCAGATCACCATGGCGATCAGCCCGACGACGATCAGCCCGATCAGAACTGTCCCAAACGGTTTCCCGGCGAGCCGGTGCAGAGCGCCGGACTGGTCGCCGTCGGTGCCCGCGCCACTGAACGCGATCCGGACGATCAGCCACGCGAAAAGCAGATGGATCACGCCGTACCCCACGAGCCCGCCGCGGGTCAGATGTTCCAGCCAGGTGCTGTCAGCACCACGGGAAACCGCACCGCGGGCCCGGGAGGGAAAAGAAGGCATACCCCTGTTTTGACCGTACGCCGCCCGCGCGAAACCTCACCCGAACGCCACCCGCGCATCGTAGGAGAGTCCCGCGTTAGGCTGGTGGTGGGCCGCTACTGGCGTAGGTGGATCACCACCGGGGAACCGGCCGTGTTGTTCGTGTTGGCGCCGACCGCCTGGGCGCTTCCGGAGCAGACGTTTCTGCGATCGGAGGCACCATGCAACTGCGTTACGGCCTGAATCCGCACCAGGGCCCATCAACGGCGACGCCGATCGACCCGGCCCGCGAGCCCTTCCGCTTCCTGCACGGCAACCCGTCCTACATCAACGTGCTGGACGCCGCAGCATCGTGGCAACTCGTCAAGGAAGCCGCGAATGCCCTGGGCCGCCCCGCCGCGGCTTCCTTCAAACACGTCTCACCGGCCGGAGCGGCGACGGCCGGGCCGATCGATGCCGTCATGGCGGCGACCCACGGGCTGGATCCGGCGGCGACCGGCGCGGTGACCAGCGCTTATGTCCGGGCTCGGGACGCTGACCCGAAAAGTTCCTACGGCGACTTCATCGCTGTTTCCGGGCCTGTCGACGCGGAGCTCGCCGATCTGCTGCGCCGGGTGGTCTCGGACGGCATCGTTGCGCCGGGCTACGAGCCGGGAGTCATGGCCACGCTGTCGAAGAAGAAGGGCGGCCGCTTCCTCGTCGTGCAGGCCGATCCGGACTTCCAACCCCCACAGACAGAGACCCGCGAGGTGTACGGGCTGAGCCTCACCCAGCCCCGCGACGCCCTCGCCCTGACCCGTGACCTGGTGTCCGACCCTCGACTCCCGGCCCGCGCCGTGGACGATCTGCTCCTCGGGCTCATCGTCGTCAAGCACACCCAGTCGAACTCCGTGGCGTACCTGCGCGATGGGATGACCCTGGGCATCGGCGCCGGCCAGCAGTCACGGGTGGACTGCACCCAGGTCGCCGGTGCGAAGGTCGACACCTGGTGGCTCCGGCGCGATCCGGGCGTGCTGGACGGCGTCGCATTCGTATCCGACGGCGCGCTGCCGTTCGCCGACAACGTCGAGGAAGCTGCACGGCACGGTGTCCGGTATATCGCTGAGCCCGGTGGCTCGATCCGGTCCGCTGAGGTGCTCGCCGAGTGTCAGCGGACCGGCATTACTTTGGTACGTACGGGAGTTCGCCTGTTCCGGCATTGACGCGTGCGGTCAGCGGCGGACCTTTACCGTGGCGCTGGTGGAACGGCCGTCCACGTAGCCGGCGCGGACGGCGATCACGGTGACCGTGAGTTTCTTGTCGCGCATGGTGGACTTCAGTTTCAGGGTTTTGCCCGTAGCGCCCTTGATGAGTGTGCCGTTGAGGCGCCATTCGTATTTGTAGGACGTGGGCTTCGGCGACCATGTGCCGGGCGTTGCGGTGACCGTTCGGGCGGCTTTGGGCGTACCCGTAATCTTGGGCTTTGTGGTGGCCTTGGCGGCAGGGCCCTTGGCCACGGCAGGGGTCGCGGCCGAAACCGTGCTGGTGGTGGTGTTGCCGGATCGGGAAGCGGTCACCGTGACGGTGAGCCGCTTGCCCAGCTGCGAAGCAGGGATCGTGTACGACGAGCCGGTCGCGCCCGCGATGGCAGTCCCGTTGGACTTCCACTGATACTTCACCGACGTCGCCGCCGGCGTCCAGGTGCCGGCCGTGGCGGTGAGTTTGGCGCCGACCTTGGCGCTGCCGGTGATCGCGGGTGCTTTTGTGACGCGCAGGGCGGGCGGCGGGTCGATGATGATCGTGTAACGGCCGGCGAGCTCGCCCGTGGCGGCCGAGTGCAGGACGATGTCAGCCAGGCCGGCTTTTGCGCTGGTCAGGTCGGCGGTGAACGTCAGCGTGGTCAGGTCCGCGGAGACCGACGTGATCCTCGTGGGTGCCGATGAACCACCGGGCAGCTGGACGGTGATCTTGTCCTGCGCGGTCAGTTCCGTGCCGGCCAGGGTGATCGTCCGGGGCGCGCCGGCCTGGACCGCGTGCGGGCTGAACGAGGTGAGGGTGCCGGTGCGCGGCGCCACGGTGAAGGTGTGAACGGCCGTGAGTTCCGAGCGGGTGCCGTCCGCGGTGAGGCTGCGGACCGACAGGGAGTACGAGCCCATGGCGGGCGGCGTCCAGGCGAGTGTCCCCGTACCGTCCGGATCAGTAGGCAGGGTGGTCGGGGAGCCGCCGAAGCTGTACTCGTACGCGGTGGTGCCGCCGAGCCGCGGGCTGAAGGTGAACGTTCCAGGGGCTAGGCGGGCGGCGCCGTCCAGCGGGAATTCCGCGGAGGTGACGATCGGGCGGTCCGAGGCCGTCCACGTCCGGACGCGGCTCCCGGTGCGTGCCCCGCTCGCGTTGACGGCGTGGATGACGACGCTGTGCTGGCCGCGCTTGGAAACCGTGTACTGCAAGGAGGCGCTGCCGTCCGGTCCGGCGCTCACGACCTGCTGGGTCGACGGGGTGTTGTCGAGGACCGCGGTGTATTCCGTGACGCCCGGCATCGGGGACAGGGCCCGGAACGTCATCGGCATGTTGAGGCCGTAGCCGCCGCTCTGGGTGATGACGGGGTCGGCGCCGTTGACCGAGAGGTAGGGGTAGCGGGGCTCGGACAGGGTGCCGTCGGCGGTGCGGCTCCGGACGGACAGGGTGCGGATGTCCGGGTGCGGGATCATCCAGGTGTAGTCGGCGGTGCCGTCGGCACGGGCGGGGACGGTGAATTCGGTCAGACCCTCGGCCTGGAACACGTACGCCGTGACGCCCGGCCGCCGGGGCGCCAGGTGATAGGTCAGCGTCGCACCGACCAGCACCGGCTCGTCCTCCGCGGTCATGCCACCGGTGACCAGGGGGCCGTTGTCGACGCGGAACTCGTACGCGGTCGTCCCGGAGCGGGTGCCGTCACGCTCGACGCCCAGCACGGACAGGGTCTGCCATCCGGGGCGGGCCGGGGCGATGACCGCCGTTCCCCAGCCGGTCGCGTCGGCCGGGGTCGTCCCGGACGGGCCGTCGCCGTCGATCGACCAGACAAACGATTCCGTGTCGTCGTCCCGGGACGAGAACCTGAATTCGCCGGGTACGCCGACATTGAACTTGAGGTCCGTCTCGCCCCGGCCGTAGTCGGCGAAAACCGAGGGGCCGACGACGTCCGCGTCGGCGACACCCGGGGCGAAGTAAATGCCCAAACTGACGATCGATGCCGTTACCAGCCCTATTACCCGCGTACGCCGCACGAATTGCCCCCGCAACTTGATCTACAGTCGCAAAAGGATCGCACACGCCGAATCGCCCGCGCGGGGTGCGCGGGCGATCGAACGTCGGGGGCGTCAGCGGTTCTTGGTGCCGACCTTGGCGTCGATGCCGGAGACGGTGGCGCCGACGGTGGTCTCGGTGCCGGTGAGGCCGACGGTCGCGCCGACGGGCAGCTTCGACAGCGAGGCGTTGACGCCGTTGACCTTGACGCTGGCCTTCGGGTCGACGTTCAGCTTCACCGCGGTGGCGGGCGAGCCGGTGTTCACCGTGACCGTGCCGTTCGCGGCGTCGACCGCGGCGACGGTGCCGGAGAGGGTCAGCGCCCAGCGGGACAGGGCGGTCAGGGACTTGGCGGAGTACGTGCCGGTGGTGACCGTACCGACGACCAGGATCGGAGCCTTGGCCGGCAGCGCGGAGAGCGCGACCGTCCTGCCGTCGAGAGTGATCATGGCCTTGGCGGCGACCGGGATGACGTCGGTGGCGCCCTTGCCGTCCAGCGAGACCCGCTTGACCGAGACGGTGCCGGCGGCCGGGTTGACCGAGACGACGGTGCCGGCGGCGGCGAACGGCCAGGCGGTGGTCGCGTCGACCTTCGTGGCCACGGTGGTGCCGTTGGTGACGTTGCCGGAGAGCTTGACCTGGGCGCCGACCGGCAGCTTCGCCAGCTTGGCGGTGTCTCCGTCGACGGCAACATTCGCGGTGGGCGCCACGGTGACGGTGGTGTTGCTGCCACTCACGCCGGCGACCGTGACGGTGCCCTTCGCGGCGTTCAGGGCGGCGAGGGTCCCCGCGAGGTTGAAGGTACTGGCCGGAGCGCTGGCCGCCGCCTTCACGGCGGTGCTGGTCGCTGCCATGGCGGGGCCGGCGGTGGCCAGCCCGGTCAGGGCGATTCCGGCAACGGCGGTGATTACGGCGGCACGGTGACGCAGGCGCATGGGTCGAGCTCCTCAGGGGGTCTTCGGCGGTGGCGACCCTAGCAATCGGTAGTTATTTGGCTACCTAGAGTATTCCTGAGGTGTGATCCGGGTCCGATCCGGTTGTCAGGCCTTCGTTCGTTGCCGGACCCCGGTTCGGTGTCAGGCCTTCGGGAACGCTGCGCGCAGGGCGGCCTGTCGGGTGACGACGGCGGCCACGATGACCGGGATCATGCAGACGGCCTGCATGGCGGCGTACCAGGACGGGCAGACCCCGGGGATCAGGTCGACGGCGATGATCGCGATCGGCAGGATCATGGTCACCGCGCGGATCCGGTCGAAGGCCCTGGCGGAGCCCCGGGAAGCGGCGAGGGTCACCTGGTAGAGAACCACGGCGATGATCGGCAGCAGAATGCTGCGAACCCACATGAAGGTGTTCACGGTGTGCCCCGTGCCCGCCATCGCGATGGTGGCCGCCAGGGCGATCCCACTGAGCGCGGTGTACGCCTTGAAGCAGGTCGCAACCACCCCGAGTGCATCCTGCGCGGCGGTGGGGGCGGCGGTGGCGGCGGTGGCGGTGGCGGCGTGCGTCATGTTTTCCATGCTGATGACGCTACGGAGCGCGGCGAACGGGCGGAATCGGTGTAGACGGAGGGTTCAGTGGGCCTAGCCCCACCCTCCGCACCGCCGCCATGAGCAACCGCCAGAACGCCTCCACCTCGATCCCCACGGCAACGTCCGCGTTTGCGACGGCCCCGCTCCGGCCATGAAGATCAACAACAGTCGCACCCTTGGTGTACGCCCCGACGAGCTCAACGGCGACCGGCACCGCGACGGTCACGATGATCGACGGGTCGATGACACACGCGACGGCGATCGGATCGTGCACCGGGGGATGCTCGAACCCGAACACCCGGCGGTAGGTGCTCGCGAAGAACGTCATCAGGTCCGCGCAGATGACGCCCAGCCGGGTGCCCATCCCGCGGAACTCCTCGATGATCTGCGTGGTCGCCAGCGCCTGATGCGTGACGTTCAGCCCGATCATCGTCACCGGCAGCCCCGACCGCAGCACGATGTCGGCGGCCTCGGGATCGGTGACGATGTTGAACTCGCCGTAGGGCGTGGTGTTGCCCCGATCGGTCGAGCCGCCCATGAAGACGACGCGGCGAACGTACGGTAAGACCTCGGGGTGCCTGCGCAGCAGCAGAGCAACATTTGTCAGCGGCCCGGTGGCGATCAGGGTGACCGGCTCCCCGTAGCCCAGAATGAGCCGCCGCATCAGCTCGACCCCGTGCACGCCCGCGGCCTCGCCCACCGGCACATCGAGATCGGGCCCATCCAGCCCGGACTCACCGTGGATGTCCCCGGCCACGGTGAGCTCCCCGACCAACGGCCGATCACAGCCGGCAGCCACCGGAACATCGATCGCACCGGCGAGCGCGAGAATCTTCAGCGCGTTCGAGGTCGTCTTGGCGAGCGTCTGATTACCGGCCACGGTGGTGACCCCGAGCAGCCGCAACCGCGGATCACCCACAGCGAGCAGCAACGCCAGCGCATCATCATGCCCCGGATCGCAGTCGATGATCACCGGCACCGCAGCGACGTCTCCCATCCCCCGACGATAGATGCCGCTTCCTCGTCGGAGCTGCTAACGTCGGATCCGGCGTGGCCCACGCCGAACCTCCTGTGACCGCCCCCGCTGCGCGGTCCTCGACGGAGGCAAAGGGACTCTCGTCTCGGGTTACTGTCCTGGCTCGTTCGTCTCGGACGTCCTGATCGCGCGGGGGATCGACGTGCGGGACAGCGGAGGCCCCATGACAGCCAACAGGAACTACGCCCGGCCCTGGCGCAGAGTCGCCCGCGGCGGCCTGTACGCCCGGTACCAGGCCCCCGACGATCCTCGGAGCCTCAACCGAGCCGAGCTCTGATGCCGTCACGCCGTCGCCAGCACGAGGGTTTCGAGCACGTCGGTGCCGCGGGTACGGCGCTGGATCAGGCAGGTGGCCGCGGCCAGGTGACGCAGGTCGGCGGCCATCTCCCGGCGCCCGCCCGCCACCGCCTCGGCGGCCAGCACCAGAGCCGGCAGGCGCACCCTGGTCGCCGTCTCCGCGGTCAGGGTTGCTCGTCTCTCCAGCATCGGAACGGCCGCCGCCCGTAGGCCGTGGAGAACGGAGTTGGCCCATTCCGGTGCACTGGAACGCCGGCCGACCGGATCCAGGATGACCTGGAGCCGGCCGGTCAGGCGTCCCAGGTCCACGGTTGCCGGCTCGGGATCGCCGCCGGTCGCCAGGCGCAGCAGCGCGGTCACGAAGAGGGTGGCGTCGTCCTTCTCGTCGCCGACGGGCCGGGGTTTCAGCATGTCGGTGACCACTTTGCCCAGGGCATCGCCGGTGACTTGGGGGTGCCGGTCCTTGTCCACGGCGAGACACCGTTCCAGCAGGGATGCCGGTGGCCCGGGCTGGGAGTGCGACTTGTCGCCGTACTGCTGGCGGGCGCGGTGCACCTGACGCTGGATCGTGATGGCGACGGGCAGCACCTGGTCGACCCCGAGGTCCCTGTTCCAATCCTGCGCGATGGCGACGTCGCGGCCCAGCGAGGCGGCCCGGGTGAGGCTGTGGACGACCTCGTCGATCGGGAAGCGGCCGAGGACCCGGCCCACCACCGCGGCGTCGTCCCCGTGGATCGACTGCAGATGCTGCAGGGCGCGATCGATCTTCGTGGTCTCCCGGCGGGCGCGGGCCAGATGCCCACGCAGGTCCTCCAGCGCCGGCGAATTCTCCAGGCCGGCGGCGTCCTGCCCGGACCGCAGCGACGCCATGCCCCGCGCGATCTCCCGGGCAGCGTCACGGATCGGCCGCCCGGCCGGGTCCAGGCGCCCGGCCGCCCCCACCGCGGTGAGCGTCAGGAGCCGGGGGAGCAGACCGGAACCTCGCAGGTCCGCGACGAGAGCAGCCAGGAGTACACCCGGGGTCACGACGTTCGCGGGCTCGACCCCGGGGGCGCACCACACCGATGGTGGCTCATCGCGCCCGCCCGTGTGCCATGCCCTGCGGACGGTGTTGCTCAACAGCTGCGACGCCGGCCCGCCGCCCGTGGCCAGCGCGTCGAGCTCGGCGGCGGTGGGCAGCCGGTAGAGCACGCCGGTGCCCTGTGGCACCGGGCCGCCCACCCCGGCCACCCGGTTGATCCAGCGTACGAAGGCGACGGCATCGCTGCTCCACATCCCCCGCGCCGGTGCCGCCGATGACCGGGGCGTCCCGGCATCCGGAGCGGGCGTCCCGGTGTCCTGACGGAACAGCCAGTAGAGATCGGCGCCGACGGCTTCCGGGCAGACCCGGGTGCCGTCCTGGCCGGCGGGCACGAGCAGGCGCCGATGCCGGCTGGCCAGCACTCCGGCCACCAGCCGCCGGCTCTCCGGGCTCGCCTGCGGGGCGAAGGCCTCCCGCAGCACCCCGGTGAGCCGCTCGCGCAGTTCGGGAGCGAGCTCCGCCCCGATCTCGTCGCATTCGAAGGCGAGTGAGAGCGCGGTGGGCGTCCCGGACCTCAGCGCGGCCTCGACGATCGGGTCGGCGTCGGCCCCGGCGAGGTAGAGCAGCGTCGTCTCGCGCCACCAGGGGTCGTCCACCGCGGTCACCAGGACCTGTTCCAGGCCGTGCTCCTGGATGTAGCGGGCGGCGAGATACTCCTGGAAAGTCAGGTGCGCGAACTCGTACTGATCGCGCTCGCGCTCGACGAGCAGCCCGTTGGACCCGATGTCGTTGACGAACTCCTCCGGAGTGATCGTGGCGGACACCCGCTGCAACCGGGGCCGGACGCCGTCGAGCAGAACCCGCCTCGTGACGTCCCGGGTGCCCTTGCGCATCATCTCGAACGCCAGCCAGGCGAGGATGCGCTGCTTGCTGATCCCGGGCAGGTCCAGCTCCATCCGCTTCGCCTCCTGCCGGCGCCACAGCATCACCTCGCACACCTCGCCGTACAGATCGGCACGGCTGTTCGGCAGCGACCGGCGGAACCGGTGCACGTTCGCGATCATCGTCAGCAGCAGCGGGTTGATGGTCAGGTCGTAGAGCGCCGGAGCCGTCGCCAGCCGGTCGAGCAGGTCGTCGGCCGCCTCCCGGGCGAGCATCTCGACGTCGCGGCCGGTGGTCCCGGTCGCGCGTTCCTCCACCGCCCGGTACCACGTGTGCAGGAACTGGCGTACCTGATCCGGGGTGAACGAGAGGATCTGCAGGGTCGTCGCCGAAGCCACGTACGCGTCCCGGTAGCCGTGCGGCCGCGACGTCACGACGAAGTCGTTGCGCGGGTGAAGCGCGATCCGCTCGTTCACCCAGGCCACTATGTCGCGGCGCTGATCGGCGTTGGCCACCTCGTCCAGCCCGTCCAGCAGCACGACGCACCTGCCCCGGGCGAGCTGATGGTCCCACCACCCGGCGGGCTCGGACTCGGTCAGCGTCGGCAGCGCGCGGCGAACGAGCTCCGCCAGGGAGATGCCGGGTTCGGCGGCCACGGTGGCGGCGTGGTCGCGCAGCTGCAGCACCACCGGGATGCCGCGGCGACGCTCGTGGACCGAGCGGGCCGTGACCCGGGCGACATGGTTGAGCAGGGTCGTCTTCCCGCTGCCCGGGGCACCGATGACCGCCAGGACGACGGGCTGCTCGTGATCGAGGAAGTCCCGGATGGAACGCCGCTGGGCGTCATCGGCGGGCGCGGGCCCGACCAGACCCGGATGCACCTGCCGCGGCGCCCGCGCGGCGAGTCCGACGTCGACGAACACCTCGTCCATCTCGGGACTGAACATGCCGACGGTGGCGAGCCCCTTGGCGTCGAGGAACCGGCGGGAGTCCATGACCCACTGCGCGTACACCTTGCCGTAGCGGCTCAGCCGCCGCCGGACCAGCCGGTCGAAGGCCGTCGCCCACTCCCCGAGATGCTGATCGACCGACTGGGACGCGATCCGCCAGAACAACCAGCCGGCCGCCACCACCCCCAGCCACGCGGCCGCGACGAGCAGCGCGACCCCCGGGCTCCGCTCGACCAGGGCCCGCCACCCGGCAACCAGCGGCGCCGCGAAGAGCACAAGCAGCGTGAGAACCGTGCGCCAGGCCTTCTCCACGGCCACCACCGCCTCGCCCGCCGACCGACGACCCCCATTATCTCGACGCCATCAGCCGGACCCAACCGCCGATCCGGGGGATTGCCAGCCCTCGTACGCCCGAATCTCCGCAAGCCACTGCATCCCCAGCCGCCGCCCATCCGGAAGCTGATCCTCCCGATCCCAGCGCCACGTCGTGATCATCGCCAGCACCAGAACCCGGCACTCCTTCAGAAGCCCCCGATCGACACCCGGATAACGCTCGCCGACCTCCTCGGGCGCATGGGCCAGATCAAATTCGACAGGCCCACGGCAACACGTCTCAAGATCGATGAACAGCAACCCACCCTTCGATTTCAGTACGTTCCCCGGGTGCGGTTCGCCGTGCAAAAGCTGATCGGTTCCGCGGACGGGCCGCCGCAGCACGGAGTCGAGGAGCTGCCGGTCGGCCTCGGCGAGTTCCGGCGTGAGGTCACGGTTTTCCACGAGGTGCTGCGCCTGCGCGACGCGATCGGTGAAGTGCGGTGTGCGTACCTCAATCGTGCGCATTGCTCTGTGCAGTTCGTGAAGCGCATCGGCGTAATCGGCTGGTGCGATCTCGTCACCGGTGACGGTTTCGTGGAAGGTCCAGAACGTGACCGCGTACCCGGTCCGCTCGTAGACCCGTGGCTCAACCCGGGGATCAAGAGCCGCAATCGGACTCCCGGCCTCCGTCAGTCGTTGCGCGACGTCAATTTCAAACTGCGCGATCCCGTCCTGTACGGGTGCCACGCGGGCCAAGACGTCACAGGGCAGCAGCCGCAGACTCGCCTTGTTCGAATTCTGAAGAACAACCGCGTCGTCAGCAGCCAGACCGAGATCTGCCGCTATCGACAGCGCCGCACCGGTTGCCTTCGGAAGATCCGCCGCTCGCATCGAACTCTACGCAGCCAGCCCGGCGGCGATCAGAAGACGCCGCCAACTGTCCACGTAGTCGCCGGTCTTTCGGTGGCGCTGCTCCGCGACCTCCGGGCTGAGGACCACTTCGACGAGTCGGGGGTACTGGTCGCCGAGTACGTACCGGTCGAGGAATGTCATGAGATCGGGGGCGAGAACCTCGACCTCCACGTTATCGGCGTCGGGGTTCTTGTAGAGGAAAACGTAGTCCTCGGGGTCGATGTAATAGACGTGACCGTCGGCGAGGCTCATCCGGATGGGCGCGCCGCCGTACCCCATCGTGTCCTCGCCGGATTCATCCTCGCCGGATTCATCTTCACCCGGCAGGAATTCGGGGTTGCTGAAGATTTCGGCGCCGACCACCAGCGCCTCACCCAGGGCGAAGTTGTCCGAGGTACGCTCCCGCCATGCGGTCGGCGTGCGGATGGAGCTCGGCGGCTTGAACAGCAGATAGTTCCCTTCCAGCCGGTCGGACAGGCTGAACACCTCGGTGGTGCCCGCAGGCAGCGCCGGGATGGGAGCGAGCTCGACGCCGGGCCCGATGACGGTGCCGAACCGTCGTTGGGTTTCGACCGACCGAAGCAGATCGAGCTTTTCCCGCAGCGTCGCGATAGTCGTCACCTGATCACCCTAGAACGCGGGCAGGGTGGCACAGCTGAATGCCGTACCACCCTGGTCTGCTTCGGTCAGATCTGCTTCGGTCAGGCGGTGAACCGGGCACGGCGGCGGGTGGCGACGAGGCCGAGGATGCCGATGAGCAGGGCGCCTGCGCCGATTGAGGCGATCAGGCCGACCGGGGAGCCGGTGATCGGCAGGGTGCCGCCGCCGCCCTCGCCGCCGGTGTCGCCGCCTGCGACGGGCGGGGTGGTCGTGGGAGTGGCGGTGGGAGCGGACAATGACGGCGACGGAGACGGCGACAGGCCGGCCAGGATGGTGACCTTGCCCTCGGCGAGGTTGTCGCTGAAGTCCGGGTCCGAGGCGGGCACCCGCGCGGCCGCGGCCACGGCGGGCAGCTCGACGAGCTTGAGCGGGGCGCCGCTGTCGTGCGGGTAGTCGCTCATGATGCCGAGATCATCGATGTCGTCGAGAGTCCAGACCGCGGCGGCGTACGAATCCTGGCCGGGCTTGGCGTCCTTGCGGACCCCCAGGACAGTGCCGTCGACCACGTACGTCTTACCGGGCTCGAGCGTCGTCTCGAAGCGGCAGAACGTCTCGACGTCGTTGTTCAGGTGGTAGCAGTTGTCGAAGCTGCCACGCCGGGTGAGGGGACCCCCACCGCCGATGCGCAGGGCAACGCCGGGAATCGCGTTGGTGCCCCGATTGGTGATCCGGACGCCGAGGGGCACCAGCTCACCGGGCTTGGCCTCGACCGTCGCAGGGGCATCGCTGATCGCCAGGTCGACCTGCTCCGCAACGGTCACCGCCGGGGCGGCGACGAGGGGCTCGATCCCCTTCGCGGTGAGGGTGACCTTGAGCTTGCCGGTGCTGCCGGGCGCCGTACCGGGCTTCGCCGTGACCAGCATGGTGGGCTGGGCGTCATCGTCCGCGCTGCCGATCGAACCCAGATCGCAGGTGGTGACCGTGCCCGCCGTGGTGCACTCCGGGGTGGCGCCCGGCGCGATGGTGGCCAGCGCGGTCACGGAGGTGATGTCCGTGGTGTCGATCGCGACCTGGACATCCTCGATGAAGAAGCCCTCCTGCATGTCCGGCACCCGGAGGCGGATCGGGAACTGCTTCCCACCCTCGGTGGTGATGCCGTCCTTGATGGTGAGCGTCAAATCCTGCGGAGCGGCATGGGCGGCGGTGGGAAGTGCGATCGCAGCACCGATGATCACTGCGCCTAACAGAACATTGCGAATTCGGGACACGTACATGAAATCCTCCCCCGGGATCAATGGACGCCGGAGAGTATCCTCCCCGCCGCTGGATGTCCACGGTGCTCGGTGATAGGACAATCCGGCTGTGGTGAAGGTTTCGGGTGCGGGAATGATCTAATGCGCCGGTGCTGACATCGACGGGGGTTTGTCCTCAGTGTTCCGGAGTGCTGGTTACGGTGGGCGATCGACCCTCGTGGTGTGGTGCCTGTGAGTGGAATTTGGACGCTTTCGTGGGTGGCGATGGCGGGTGGTTCGGGCGGCGGATGGTGCTGCTCGACCGGCGGGCCGGGTTCCGGGGTGACCGGGTGCTGGCGGGGCGCGATGAGCGGGCTGTCGGGCGGCGGGTTACGGCTGGGCGGGTGGTTCTGCTAGGCGTCTCGATGCTGCTCGGGGCCGGGGTGCTCGCCCTGGCACTGGCGGGGGTCTGGCTGATTGTCACCGGGCGATTGCTGCCGCCGATCGCCGCCGGGGCTGCTCTTCTCGGGTTGGCCTGGGTGTTGCGGCCCCGGCTCGGCAGTCGCAAGGACGCGGTTGCCGGTGGGTGGGTGCTCGATGCCGGCAGTGCGCCGGTGCTGCGGGGGCTCGTCGACCGGGCCGCCGAGAAGACCGGGGCTCCCCGGCCGGATCTGCTGGTGGTGGACACCGAGTTCAACGCTTGGGCCGCTGTGGTCGGGTTTCGGCGGACGAAGGTGCTGGCGCTGGGGTTGCCGATGATTCTCGCCCTCACCGAGCAGCAGTTGGTCGCGGTGATCGGGCATGAGCTCGGGCATCTGGCGTATCAGGACGGGTTCCGGCGGCTTCTCGAGCAGCCCGCGCGGACGGTGTTCGGCGCGCTCTCGCGGATTGTCGCGCCGCCCCGGGGTGACGGTGTCGACAAGGATCTTTCCGGCCTGTTGCTGATGGCGTTCACCGCGTGGCAGGTGATCGCCGGGATGGTGTCGTTCGTGTTGTTCAGCGCCCATCTGGGGATGTTCCTGCTGGCCGCCGGGGAGGATCGCCGGGCGGAGGTCCGGGCCGATTCGATGGCGGTCCGGGCGGGCGGGTCACGTGCCACGCTGGAGATGCTCGACGCGTTGGTGCTGATGCCGGGGCTCACCGATCTGCTGCACCCGCGGGTTGCGCACGGCGAGGCCGCGCAGCGGTGGCGGGCACTGCTCGCCGACACGCAGGCGCGCCGGGCGGAGTTCCTGCCGGTGCTGCGTCAACTGTCCATGCGGGAGGATGCGTCGTTGCTGGCCCGGCATCCGTCGTCGGGGCGCCGGCGGCAGTGGGTGAGCAACCAGCCGTACGTGGATCCCGCTGTTGTCGTCACCCCGATGGAGGCCGAATGCCTGCAGGCGGAGCTGGCACCGCTGGCCGAGCAGCTCGCCCAGCAGATGCGCCGCGACTGACCCGGGTCACACGGGGGTGCGCAGAGAGCGCAGGGTAGCGACGGCGTGGGTGGTGGTCAGGGCCCAGAGGATGAGCAGGGGCTGAAAGAGCAGGCGGACCGCGCGGGCGGTGTCGGTGTTCAGGCCGAATGCGTCGCGGTGCTCGGTCAGCTGGGCGATGTTGCCGGGGAGGACCGCGAGGAAGAACAGCGCCACCACCGCTCCGGTGAGACCCCGGAGCGGTTGCCGCCAGGCGGCCAGCAGGGCCAGGCCGAGGGCGATCTCGACGACTCCGGACGCGATGACGACGAAACCCGGGTTGAGGGGAAGCCACGGTGGCACCTGGGCCTGGAACTCGTCGCGGGCGACCGTCAGATGGGTCGTGCCCGCGACGAGAAGGAAAGCACCCAGGGCCACTTGACCGATCACACGCAGCATCCGGGGGATTCTTCCAGGTCCTGGGTTCAGCCGGCGTAGGTCTCGTACTCGGCGACCTTGGGGGTGGCGCTCGCGGTGAGGATGCGGAACGTGAGCTTGGTCAGGGACGTCGCGGGGAACGTGATGGTGCCCGCTCCGGTGCCGGAGGCGAGGACGGCTCCGCTGCCGTAGTTGATGACCTGCCACGATCCGATGGTGCCCGCGGAGCCGGACGCCTCGCGGATGACGGCCCGCGAGACCGTGGTCGCCGTACCCCACTTGATCGAGATGTCTCCGGTCGTGCCCACCGGTGACCAGTAGGTGGTGAGGCTGGCGTCGCGGACGTCGCCGTAGCCCGTACCCGTTGCCTTGCTGGAACCGTCGGAGCCGGCGCCGATACTCAGGTTTGTCCCTGACGACGGCGGCGGGGTGGTGGGTACAGGGGTCGTCGGAGTGGGGGTGGGAGTGGTGGGTGCGGAGGTTGTCGGCTGCGCTGTCGAGCAACTGCCGTTGGAGACCTGCAGGCCGTTGTTGGCGCCGGCTGTCAGGCTGACGATCGAGGGTACGCAGCTAGCGGCGTCGAGCGTGTACGCGTACGGAATGCTCACCGTGGTGTTGGAAACCGGGTTGGGCCCCGCGGGATTGTTGTCGGTCCCGGGGCTGGACCACGTCACGTTGTCGAAGATGTTGCCGCTGACCTGCCAGAACCCGGCCTCGGACGTGTAGAACGTGCCCAGGACGTCCTTGGAGTCCTCGAAGTAGTTGTTGTCCACCTTGGCGCTCGCGCCGGCCCGGGAGTTGATGCCGGACTCGTTGAGGCTCACGTAATAGTTGTTGTAGATGTGCGCGATTCCGCCGCGCAACAACGGCGTACGCGAATCGATGTTCTGATAAAGGTTGTGGTGGAACGTGACGTAGCCGTTCGTGCGGTCGCTCTCACTGGAGCCGATCAGGCCGCCGCGTCCGGAATTGCGCAGAGTGCTGTAGGACAACGTCACGTACTGCACATTGGCCTTCATGTCGAACAGGCCGTCGTATCCTTCCGACTCGCCGCCCGACGCTTCCAGGTTGACGTGGTCGACCCAGACGTTGCGCACATCGGACTCCATGCCGATGGCGTCGCCGCCGTTCGACGTGGGGGAGCCCGACTTCTTGACGTTCCGTACGGTCACGTTCTGAATGATGATGTTGCTGGATTCCCGGATGTGGATCCCCAGCTGGTCGAAGACCGCGCCGCTGCCGACCCCGATGATCGTGACGTTGCTGATCTGCTTGAGCTCGATCACGTCGGCGGCGGTGTTGCAGCTGGCGCCCGATACCTTCGTGGTGTTGCCGTGGTTGATGGTGCCGCTGACCTCGATGATGATCGGGGTGCTGCTGCTGGCCCGGCCGCACAGCGCGGTGTGGATCGCGGTGCCGGTGGTGGCCCGCACGGTGGCGCCGCCCGCGCCGCCGGTCGTGCCGCCGTTGCGGGTCGCGAAGCCGGTGACGGTGCCGGTCGCGGCGTCCGCCCCGGAGATCGGAAGGGCGACGCCGATTGCCGCCGTGGTGATGGCGGCGAGCCCCATCAATAGCGCTGTTCTTCTCATTATCGTCCCACCTTCAAATATGACACCAATAGACGAAGTTAAATGTGAGTACGCCCCGGGTGTCAACGATTTTGATGTGCAGGAAGTTTGCAGCGGTCGCCGTTCCCACCGGCAGCCGGCCGCCGGCGCCCGTCTGCCGGTGCCCGTCCGCGATGTCGAAGGGCGAGTTGTACGTTGTCGGTGACGGTCTCGACCGGGACTCACTCTGGCTCACGTTTCTCGATTCCTTCCCCGCCGGCACCAATCCGCGGTTCCGTGAGCGGTCCGAGTACGACTGCTCGACCTGCCGCGGGTTCATCAAGAACTTCGGTAACGTCGTCGAGATCCACAACGGACAGATCCGCACCGTCTGGTCCGGGGTTTCCGGGTCCGACCCGGTCTTCTCCGTCGTCGCCGCCGCGATCTGGAGGTCGTCAAGCACGTCATCGCCATCCGCCTCGCGGAAGACCAGGTGGCGAAGGCAGCGGCGGCCAATTAGCTCGAGAAGGAGAAGCTGCTGGCCGTCCTGGGCCGCAAGCAGGACGCGGTCCTGGAGAACCTGACCGAGGCAGAGCTGATGGCCCGGATCAACAACCTGTGACCCGGTGATCGGGGCCTGTCCTGTCGATCACTGGCAGGACAGGCCCCTCGGTGTACCGGTTTCTACTTCGTGACCGTGACGGTGGTGCTGGTCGCCTTGCCGTCCTCGTAGCCTGCCCGGACCGCGATCGCCGTCACGGCGATCTTCTTGCCCTGCATCGCGGTCGTGAGCTTCAGCGACGCCGTGGTAGCGAGCAGCGTGCCGCCCGTCCGCCACTCGTAGCGGTACGACGTGGGCGTCGGCTTCCACGTTCCGGTCGACGAATTCAGCGTGCTGCCGACCTTCGCCGTACCGGTGATCTTCGGTAGAGCCGTGTTCACCGCGGCGGGGCCTTTGGCGATCACAGCCGTGGCGGCGGACTTTTCCGTCACCGGAAGGTAACCGGTCTTGGTCGCGGTGACCGAGACCGAGAGCATCTTGCCGAGGTCGGCCGGCTTGACCACGTAGGACGAGGCGGTCGCCCCGCTGATCGCCGTGCCGCCGGCAGCCCACTGGTACGTGTAGGCCGAGGCAGCCGGCGTGTACGTGCCGGTCGACGACTTCAGCGTCGAGCCGACCGCCGCCGTGCCGGTGATCACGGGCGCGGTCACCACCTTGAGCGGCGTCGACTGGTTGGCGACGGTGAACGCGTTCGCCAGCGTGACCGGCGAGTTGTAGCCGTCGGCCTGCACGTCCAGCGAGGCCGCTCCGAGGGCTGCCCCGGTCAGGTCGTACTCGGCGGTCAGCGTCTTACGGTCGGCCGAGATCCCGGTGATCGTGCCGCTCACGTAGCTGCCGTCAGACGTGTGCACCGCGGTGTAGTTAGCCTTTTGGAAGCCGGAGCCGGTGACCGTGAGCGTGCGCACCCCACCGGGGGTGACCGTGCCGGGCGATACCGATGTCACGGTCACCGGGTCGGCCGCGACGGTGAAGCTGTAGTAGGTCTCCGACGATCTGGTGCCGTTCGAGGTCTTGCTCGTCACGTGCAGCGAGTAGGACCCCGAGGTTTCCGGCGTCCACGGCGCGGTGGTGGCGGTGCCGTCCGCGCCGACCGGCACCTCGACCTGGAACCGGTCGGTACCGTCGATCGAATAGACGAATGCGGTCGCCCCGGCCTGCTGCGCCTTGAACGTGAAGGTGCCCGCCGTCATATGGCCGGAGCCGCTCGCCGGGAAGTCGGCTGAGGTGACCGCCGGCCCGTCGGTGACGGACCAGCTCGTGCTGCCCTCGTCGGTGTGCACTCCGGCGGCGTTGCGGGCGATGACCGTGACGTAGGTGTACTGCGCCTTGGTGGGCGTGAACTTGAACGTCGCGGTACCGTCCGCCGCCGCGGGCACGATCTGCTTGGTCGCGTCGTCGCGGTTGAGAACCGCCTCGTACTCCTTGACGTTCGTCATCTCGGTGCGCACGGTGATCGTCGCGGTGCTGCCGACGACCGTGCCACCGGTGCGATTCACCGTGGGCGCGGCACCCCAGACACTGATCGGCAGCCAGCGCGCCTCCGACAACGTACCGTCGGCGCTGCGGGCCTGCACCCGGACGCCGTTCGTGTTCTCGGTGGTGTTGTCGGCCAACCAGGTCAGGTCGGCTGCCCCGGCCCCGTCGGCCGGGATCGTGACCTTCGCGGACTCGTGCGAGCTGCTGTCCTCGTTCCAGTAGACGTACGCCGTGACGTCGTCCGTCCTCGGCGCGAGGTGGAACTTCAGCGAGGAGCCGATGATGACGCTCTTGTTGATGTCCCCGGTGACCTGCGGCGCGTTGTCCACGTAGAACCGGTAGGCCCGCTCCGGGTGCGGCGCACCGTCACGGGCGACACTGCGTACATAGAGCGTCTGATAGCTGGCCTTGACCGGGGCGATCATCACCGCGGCATTGCCCTCGGAATCGGCGTCGGCCGTGCCGGAGGGGCCATCCTGGTCGATGTGCCACACGAACGACGTCGTGTCCGGGACGTTCGAGTCGAAGTCGAACTCGCCGGGCACCCCGACGTTGTACTTCAGGTCGCCGTAGCCAGCGCTTTCCTGGTAGGCCGCGGAGAAGACCGAGGGCCGGGTCTCGCGTACGTAGAACGTGTAGTCCTGCCGCTCCGAGTAGTTCCCGGCGCGGTCGATCGCATAAACCGTCAGCGAGTTGTAACCGGCAGCGCGCGGCGCCCAACTGATCGTCACCGGCCCGCCGAGCCGAGGCGCCGCGATGGTCTGCTTCGGCTCAGAGGTGTTGTCGGCGTAGAAGTCATACTGATAGCTGACCGCGTCGTCGTCAGCCGGGGTGAACGTGAACGAGCCCGCCGTGCCGATCTCGCCGTTCGAGTTATCCCAATCGCCTGGCGGATACTCCGCGGACGTTACGGCCGGCGCCGCCCCGCCGCTGCGGTCGACCGTGTAATAGCAGGTGTCGCTCCACGGTGACGACGCCTCGCCGTCCACCAGCCGCACCTTCCAGCCATACGTGACACCATCCAGCTGCCGCGACGGATCCTCGAGCTGGACGAGCAGGTGCCCGTCTGTCGCCCCACCGCGGTCGCTCCAGTCCTGTGGCTCGTCCGGCGTGGTCACGTCCCACACCTGGAAGTCGGCGGTGGAGTCGTCGCTCCAGACCGAGGCATCGTATTCGCCACGGAGCAGGACGGCCTGGGCGTCGTTGAGCCGGGAGGGGCTCAGGTAAGGCCCGGGCGCCGTGGTGACGCACGCCTGACCGGCCGTGGTGAGCTCGGTCGGACTGCCCGCGGCGGCGAAGGCCGGCGCGCCGAGGCCCACCACCGCTCCACACCCGAGCGTCGAAGCCAGTATCAGCGCAGATATTCGCTTATGGACACGCACGCGTTCCCCCGTGATGGTCTGTGGGCCTCAGACGGACCCGAACGCGGAGCAGTTTCGCATAGACCTACGACAGTTCGGGACTACAGAGGCTTGTGGTTGTCGACTTTCGCCCCCGCCCGTTGGACGCTCTTAGCTATCGTCGTCGATGGATTGACCAAAGGGGGAGCAGGGTGCAGGAACCGTTGTCTCCGTGGTGGGCCGAGGTGCACGACGTCGCCCAGCTGCTGGTCTCCCAGCTCGACGCAGTGGTCACCCACGCCGCCCGGGTCGGGGTCTACACCCCGCCGCCCGGATCACCGCCGCCGCGCCGCCGCCGGCAGCCCGGCTCCCTGCGCCACCTCGCCGAGGTGATCCGCAGCCACCGTCTGGCTCCCGGCCTGTCCGTCGACAAGGACGACGTGGCCGCCGTCCTCGCCGGCGACCTGCGGCACCTCACCAATGCGGCTCTGGTGGTCGCGGTAGCCCGGGCCGGGCACCTGATCGCCGGCGAGCGCCTGGACGACCTCGGCGCACGCCGGCTCGTGGTCGCCAGCACGCACGTCTCGGCGCTGGTCGAC